>NZ_KI271295.1:42537-43914 GCF_000469385.1 Leptotrichia sp. oral taxon 879 str. F0557 | reverse complement strand
TTTTTTAGATTTTTTTCATGCGTTTGTCGTGATAGTTCTACATGACAAATGTGTATAGATGTCAAACATTTATTACAAAAATATATTAAAAAAGTTTCTTTCTTAATGTAGCTTTTCACCTACTGATTTTACTTGTACTCTTTTAACACTTCATTTCAACTCCTGAAGCCTAATACTTTTCTTGATATGTTGTTGTATCTACTATTGTATTTCCTTACTGCCCTTAACAGTTCTTCTTTACTTTTAAATTTCTTGCCTGCGTAGTACTTGCTATCAAGCCTATGGCTTCTTTCCACTTTCCCATTCTCCCATGGTAAATATGGACGAACCCATACTCTATCCCCTTTTCATCCAGTTTCAGCTCAAACAGCGTTTTCTTCTCGCTTTCTGAGTTTGTAAATCCCTTTCCATTGTCTGTCTGAAGTTTCTTTATATCAGATCCCACCTCTTTTTCCAAGCTCTCAAGAAATTTTGAGATCTGATAGGTGTTTTCTCATCTGCTATCCTTAACACCCTTTTTCTTAATATATTTTATCTGATACTGCTTCTGGTCACGTGTGCCAAACTGTATGCATTCTTCTGGAACATACTTTACGTCTATCTGTACTCCTTCTCCTGGATACTTTGCCTGTTCAATCTTCTTTTTTCTTTTATGCGGCTTTTTAGATTTTTTCTTGACATCGCCCTTCATTTTCCTTGTTATCCTGCACATTGAATCGTATGTATTTCTGGTCTTGACATAAACTTCTACCAGTCCTTCGTAACCAAATTTTCTTTATTTTTTCATAACTAGCTCTATTTCTTCCTGCGTATGCTGGTTTGGAGAGTTTTTGAATTTTCTGCTTTTTGACAAAAGAGAATGGACTCTGCCATCGTATCTGTCTCTATCTGCTAACGTGATATCTTATACTAAACCTATTCGATATGAATTGCACAAAAAATCTTTTTCGTCTGCCACTATCTGAACCTTTATCGTGTGCCTTTTTTCCCGAATAATATTTCGACTATTTTTTTAGGACGCTCAATCTCGCATTACCAGTACAACTTCTATCTCAGTGTCTCTGACAAGCTCCCTATTTTTAGGCAATGAAAATTCTTCACTTTTTATCCGTATGTTCTCAGCCCATTTAACACACTCACAGATAGTGCTTTTTGCAACGCCGTATTCAAAGGCAATGTTTTCCATAGTTCTATAGTTATGATAATATGAAAGCATAATTACAAGCCTGTTAAGAACGGACAGTTTTCGCGGATGTCTGCCTCTTAAGTGCCCAATTCTGTATGCCTCATTCAAAAGTTTCAGCATTTTATGAATACCAAAAATTTTCTGATAGTCCTCTTCCTTAAGTTTTTTTATTTTTTCAACATTATTTATCA
>NZ_KI271295.1:0-42437 GCF_000469385.1 Leptotrichia sp. oral taxon 879 str. F0557 | reverse complement strand
ATGCCAAAAATTTTCTGATAGTTTTCTTCTTTAATTTTTTTTATTCTTTTAATATTATTTATCATTTTCGTCACTAGTATTAGTATACTCCAATATTATTTTTTATTCAAGGTTGGCGATTAGGTCTACTAAAGATTTTCCCCTTTTTTTATCTACTCTGGAGTTTTAGACTTTTCTAAAAACGGATTACAAAAATTTGGATTTTCAGCATAACCATATGCCAACATTGTCCTTCCAAAAT
Source organism: Leptotrichia sp. oral taxon 879 str. F0557 (assembly GCF_000469385.1). Taxonomy (GTDB): domain Bacteria; phylum Fusobacteriota; class Fusobacteriia; order Fusobacteriales; family Leptotrichiaceae; genus Leptotrichia; species Leptotrichia mesophila. The sequence continues at coordinate 42,196 of NZ_KI271295.1, read as the reverse complement.
AAGTTATCGCTCCCGTAGTTGCTAATGCAAAACAACAATTTAACCCGAGTACTCCTAGCAACATCAAAAATAAAATTTTAACTTTTCTCACTCTCTTGCCTTTCATGATAGATTGTATAATAAAACGCAACAAATTTAAAATAAAACTCATGATAATTTTATATTAAAATGTTAGTAATCACAAAAACATTAATGAAAGGAAATATATCATGAGTCACAAGCATTTTACCATAATTGAAAGAAATAAACTAGAGATTTTGCTAAAAGAAAATTACAAAATAACGAGAATTGCTGAGATTCTTGAAAAAAATAAAGCTGCTATTTATTGGAAAATTAAGAGAGTTAAAAACGAATATTCTGCTGAGAAAGCTCAGAAAGATGCTGATAACAAAGTCTGTAAAAAAGGCAGAAACTATAAAATTACTGCTGAATTAAAAAATTTAATAAAATCTAGACTTTGTAAAACATGGTCACCAAAACAAATTGCAAGAAGAGAATTGAAAAGAAAATTATCTTTTAAAATATCTACAATTGGCTGCATAAGAATCTTTTGAATATTTCTTTAGATATTTTGAGAAGAAAAGGGAAAAAAGGAAAGACTAAAAAACCAAGAGGAAAATTCAATATTGGCAAATCAATTGACGAAAGATCGTCTAAAGTAAGCACTTCCAGTCATTAGGAACTGAATTCTGTAGTTTCATCCAAAGGGGAAAGTAAAGCCTGTTTTGCAACATTTTTGGAATTAAAGACACGATTTTATGTAGCAATAAAGTTGGAAGCAAAAGAGCGTCTGACAGTCAATATTCCAAAAAGAGCATTAAAATTTTCTTAAAAAAATTAGAGAAAATAGGAATAGATTTCTATTTTTCAGCTCCTTGTTGCTCGTGGCAGAAAAGATGCAACAAAAACAGTAACGTCTTCTAAGAAAATTTTATCCAAAGAAGATCGGTATATTAAAGATAGAAACAGAAGAATTAATAAAGATCTTAATGCTTATAAACTCAAGACTAAGAAAATATTTAAACTGTGCCTTTTTATCTTAGATTCTTCTTATAAAAAAGAAATAAAAAAATTTGGTGCAATTGTTCTAAACGTACAAGGAATTGTTTCTAATATCAATATCATTTGTTTTTTAATTTCTATTTTAACAATTGTTTTGATTCTTCCAATCTCCATGCCATTTTACAAACGTCTCGAAAGTTGTTGAAATTTCTAATAAAGCTTTACAAATTCATATATTCCATAATTGGATTTAGTTTGTTTATGATTTCACAATATCTTGCTCTTTCCTCAATTCTTAAGGAAAATTTATTTTCAAATATACTAACAGGATTAATATTCTTTATTCTAGTGAAAAGTATCGACTAGAAAAAAGGGAAATAACATTACAAAAAAATCTCTAAAAAAGTAAATATAGTTCACTTAAATAGAGATTATTTATTAAAGCTTGTTTTTAATTAAACTATTTCTCAACATTTAAAACTGTTGTTTCTCCAGCTACTGCTGCTCCTGATTCAACTGGATTTAATGCACTGTAGCTTTCATAATTTGAAATAATTACTGGTGTAATAATTGATTTTGCATTTGCTTTTAAGAAATCATAATCATATTTAATTAACGGATCTCCTACTTTTACTACTGCTCCCTCTTCAGCGATTCTTTCAAATCCTTTTCCTTCCAGTTGAACTGTATCCATTCCAAAATGAACAAAAATTTCAATTCCAGCAGGTGTTACAATACTGAAAGCATGGTTAGTATCGAAGATTTTTTCTATTCTTCCAGAAGCTGGTGCCAACATTACGCCTGATGCATTTGGCTCTATGGCAACTCCGTCTCCCACCATTTTCTTAGCAAAAACCTCATCAGGTACTTCTGATAAAGGCAATAAGTTTCCTGAAATAGGAGCTATTACTTTCCCATCAAATTCCTGTTTAACTTCTTCACCTTTATTACCTTTTTTGAATAAATCAAATAATCCCATTCTAAATTCCTCCAATTTATTTATTTTATATTTAATTATCTTGTTTTAATGTTACCACATATAATCAAATTAGTCAAATTTTTCTTTTTCACTTAGTAAGACTTTTTTATTTTTATTAATTTGATTTTTTCAAGTTATTTCTCAATACTTCTAAATTATTTTTTGCATGCTTATCTCCAAGCGCCGCAGCCTTTAAAAACCATTTCTCAGATTCCTTATAATTTCCTTCATTACCAAAAATCATTCCTAGATGATTCATCGCATTGATGTCATCTTTCCAAGCCATCTGTAAATAAATGTCCTTTTCTTTTTCCGTCTGTTTAGTTGAATTATAAAATGTCAAAAGATTTTCTTTCGCACCTTCACAGTTCTTTTCAATAGCTATTAAGTAATATTTTTCTGCTTCTTCATTTTTCCCATTCTGCTCATACAAAATTGCTAAATTATTTAAAGCATCATAATCTTTATTATTAATCGCAATTAAATAATATTTTTCAGCATTCTCAAAATCATGCTGACTAGCATAAAGATATCCCAAATTATTTGCAAACTCATAATCTCCTGCCTCAATAGCCTTTAAGAACCATTTTTTCGCATTTTCATTATCATAGCTATTTTGAAAAATCATCCCAATTTCATTCATAGCCTTTGTGTCCCCAGCCTGTATTCTTTTCATATATTCATCAAATAATTTTTCCATTCCATTTTTCTTCATCTATTCTTTCACCATCCTTTCTTAAATTTTTTTGATTTATAAACTAAATAACTTATCAAAGGCATTTTTAGACAATTCAATAAACTTCATCAGTTCTGCATGAGTAAAAGTTGCTTCTTCTCCTGTTCCCTGCAATTCAATAAACTCACCTTTGTCGTTCATTACAATGTTCATATCTACATCAGCTTTCGAGTCTTCTTCATATTCTAAGTCAAGAAGCATTTCATTTCGAACTTTTCCAACACTTATTGCTGCGACTTTTGATTTTATTGGAATTTCTTTTAATTTTCCTTCATCTATAAGTCTTTCAACTGCTAATTCTAGAGCAAGATAGGCTCCCGTGATTGAAGCTGTTCTTGTTCCTCCATCTGCCTGAATTACATCACAGTCTATCATTATAGTTCTTTCACCAAGTTTTTCCAAATCTATCGCTGCTCTCAAGGCTCTTCCTATTAACCGCTGGATTTCCATTGTTCTTCCAGATAGTTTTCCTTTTATTGATTCTCTTTGGATACGTGTATGTGTTGCTCTTGGAAGCATGCTGTATTCGGCAGTTATCCATCCTGAGCCCGTTCCTTTTAGCCATCTTGGGATTTTTTCTTCAATTGTTGCATTACAAATAACCTTTGTATTTCCAAATTCGATTAAAACAGAACCTTCTGGATGGACAATATAATTTTTAGTTACTTTTACTTCACGCATTTCATCGTTTTTTCTATTATTATTTCTCACATTTTCTCCTAATTTTTTATCTTTAAATTATTTACCTTTATAAAGTGGAAATTTTTCAGTTAATTTTAAAACTTGCTCTTTTACTTGGGCAATTTTTTCATTGTCATTTATATTTCCTAATACTGTTAATATAAATTGTGCCACCTGTCTTGTTTCTTCTTCCTTAAATCCACGAGCTGTAATTGCAGGTGTTCCTAGTCTTATTCCACTTGTAACAAATGGCTTTTCAGGATCATTTGGAATAGCATTTTTATTACAAGTTATTCCAGCTTCTTCTAATTTTGCTTCGGCTAATTTTCCTGTAACTCCCATTGGACGTAAATCAACAAGCATTAAATGGTTGTCAGTACCGCCGCTTACAATTCTAAGCCCGCCTTTTACCAATTCTTCTGACAAAATTTTAGCATTTTTTGCCACTTGCTCCTGATATTTTTTGTATTCTGGGCTAAGTGCCTCTTTAAATGCAACAGCTTTTGCCGCAATTATATGAACTAGCGGTCCTCCTTGTATTCCAGGGAATATTGTTTTATCAATTTTTTTTGCAATTTCTTCGTTATTTGTCAAAATTATTCCACCACGAGGTCCTCTTAGGGTCTTATGAGTCGTAGAAGTTACTACATCTGCATATTCTATTGGATTTGGATGAAGTCCAGCCGCTACGAGTCCAGCGATATGAGCCATATCTACCATCAAATACGCACCAATTTCATCAGCAATTTCTCTAAATTTTTTAAAATCAATTATTCTTGAATAAGCACTTGCTCCTGCAACTATCATTTTAGGCTTTTCTCTTAATGCAATTTCTCTGACTGCTTCATAATCAATCAGTTCTGTTTCGGGATTTAGACCATATTCCAATCCAATGTAATTTTTTCCTGAAAAATTGATTTTATAACCATGTGTCAAATGTCCACCAGCACTAAGGCTCATTCCTAGAATTTTATCTCCAGCTTCAAGTAGTCCAACATAAACTCCCATATTTGCTTGAGATCCAGAATGTGGCTGCACATTTGCATATTTTGCCCCAAATATTTGTTTCAATCTTTCAATAGCAAGACTTTCTACAACATCAGCATTTGCACATCCACCGTAATATCTCTTTCCAGGGTAACCTTCTGCATATTTATTTGTAAACACAGACCCAGCCGCTTCCATTACTGCCTTTGAAACAAAATTTTCTGAAGCAATCAACTCAATTCCTTCCTCTTGCCTTTTTTCCTCTTCCATAATTGCATTATAAACTTCTAAATCTGCATCTTTTATATAGCTCATTCTAATTTCCTCCTAATTTTATTTAAAATTAAATAATTCCTATCGAATAACACAACTTTTAATTTTTAAATATTGTCTATTTTATAACTTGTATTTTTCTATAATTATAATAAAGTGCTTTTATTAAGTCGTATTCAAACGGCGAATTCAGATCTCCATACTTCATGCTAAGCATAGAACGTGCATTCAACCCTGTTACAACAGGTCTTGTAAATCCATATACATTCTTGTCAAATACTCCCGTATCAAAAAATAGTTTTTTATCAACAACACCACGTACTGCACCTTCCCCAACAGAATCTATGGCAGTTCCAAAGGCATCTCTCAGGTTGCTTGGTCCAAACATGGGCAACACTAAGTATGGTCCTGTCCCCATTCCGTAATGTCCTAATGTATCTCCCATAGTTTCAGGATCTTTTTTCATTCCCATATTTTTAGCGACATCAGCTACTCCTAGTACTCCTACTGTCGAATTTACCACAAATCTTCCAAGCGCATTTGCAGCCTTTCCAGGTTTTAACTGCAACAGTGAATTTACGAATGTAGGTATCTCACTGAAATTCTGATAGAAATTTGAGATTCCTTTTCTTATTGGTTTTGGAACTATTGCCGAATATACACGTGAAGCTGGATACAGAACCTTTCTATCAAGCTGTGTATTAAAAGCGTACATTCTTCTATTTAAAGGTTCTAGCGAATCATTTATTCCTGTTAGCTGAAACACCTGACTTGAAACAATATAATCTTCATTCAGTTCTTCCAAATTTGTTGCAAGAACTCCGTATCCATCTTGTTCAAAGGCAATGTATCCATTAGTGTCCTTCTTATTTTTCTTCATAGCTATATTTGTGCGTGAAACTTTGTCAATATTTTTTCCGGGTGCTTCAGCAACCTTTCCATCTACAAATTCAATATAAATATCATCGTTTGCTTCCTTTTCAATTTCTTCAGCGAACATTACTGTTTCCTCATTTTTTAATTCGTTACCTCGTGACTGAGAAATTGTTGCAACAGTAAGCATTGCTGTTAGTAATATAAATTTATTTTTTCCTGCCATTTTTTATTTTTCCTCCAATTTATCTACCATTAATTTTGCCACATCGGCATGCCATAAGACTCCAGTATGCCCTCCAAACGGTATTAATACCTTGTTTGAAAACGTATTGTTTATATAATTTATATCATCATTTGAATACAAAACATCATTTGTTGATGTTATAAATATAATATTTTTATTATTTTTATTTATAAAATCCTGACTACTTCTTAAATCAAATTCATTTATGAAATCATTAAAATCAAGACTAGGATTTTTATATTTTTTTAAGTATGGATATAGTATTTCCTTAGCATATTCATCAAATGAGACAGACAATCCTTCCCTAAATTCCTGAGTAACTGAATCAAATCTTTTATATGATTTTTTATTAGATAATCTTCCAATCGCGTTATTTCCACTAAAAACTTCTCCTGCAAAAGTCATATTTGCTGAATAGAATCTAAATAGAAGTCCTGTCAGAACTTCAAAATCTTTTTCTCCAAGTCCCAGTTTTCCTAATGAAGTTGTTAGATTTGAGAACTCAATGTCCTTTATCTGAATTGACTTATCATACATAAGTCTGCTAAATATTGTATCTAAATATTTTTCCAAGCTTCTTGCATCATAAATTCCATTTTTTACTAAAAAGCCGTCTAAATTCTGTGTTGCAGTTAGAATACTGACTGGTGAATTTAACATAAGCGACTTATTTATTCCTATTCTTCTATTCTTTTTGGCATCCAGCTCATGAATTTGAAGAGACTGAAATCCTCCCAAACTGTAACCACCAATATATACTCTCCCGTTTAATTTCATACCATCAGCTTTCTCTCTTGAAATTGCTTTTTCTATTAAATCATATATTTGGACAGTTTCATCTTTTATATATCCTGCATATGCATTTTTGCTTTGACTTACAATATACGGCATTGTCGTTGGCGAGCTGAATGTGATTACATTATAGCCTCTATCATAAAATACATTTGCCAAATAAAGTGACATCCCACTATTATAAAGTGAACCTGTACCTGAAATTACAATCATTAGTGGTGCTTCTTTCTTTTGAGTCCAAACACCATATTCATAGTTACTCCATTGTCTAAGAATCTCAGGAATTGTCTTTGTTGTTTTGAATTTTCTTACTTTAGGACCTTTTGGATTTTTAAACTTATAGTGTTGCTCTGCAGGCGTTCCAAGAACAGTCGCCATTATGGCACTTTCCTTATATGGATAATCATTTGCAATCTGTGATGTATCTATCTCAGCAAGTCCAATAACTGAAAACACAAGTACCATCATTAAACCCAATATTTTTTTTAACATAATTTTCAATCTATGTGAAAACTTTTTCACATTTCTCCTTTCTAATTTTCAAAAATTATACTTTTTATTTATTTTAACTATATTTTATCAAAAATATCAAAAAATTTCCAGTAAAAAAGTTTATCAAATTATATGTCCACTGAAACAATCTTAGTTTCTCCAATTTCTTTATTCATCGTAACTCCATAAAGTCTATGAGATCCTTTCATTGTTTCCTTATTATGAGTAATTAATATAAATTGCGATTTATCAATAAACTGATGTAATAATTCAACAATTTTCTTTGTATTTTTTTCATCAAGAGCTGCTTCAATTTCATCAAAGAAAGTAAATGGACTTGGTTTAAACATAAAGATTGCCATTATAAATGACACTGCAAGCATTGATTTTTCCCCACCTGAAAGAAGAAGAAGAGTCTGCTCTGGCTTGTTTTTATATTTTACACTCAGTTCCAGCCCTGTAGTAAGCAAGTTTTCAGGGTCTGTCATTTTAATTATTCCTTTTGCTCCGTTTAAAATGGTTTCACACATATACTGAAAATTCTTGTTTATCTGCTCATAAGCTATAAAAAATTTGTTTGTAACTTCCTCTTCGATTTCTCGAATAAATCCAAACAATGTTTCACGGCTTTCCAGCAAATCCTTCTTCTGTGCCACAATATCCTGATATCGTCCATTTTCATATTCAAATTCATCTATTGAAGCAAGGTTGACTGCCCCAATATCTGTACGGCTTCTCTCATTTGATGACAATTTTCTTCTTGTTGCTGTAAGTTCCTCTTCATCAGCAATTTCAAAATATTCCTCATTTTCGAGTATTTCTTCGCTTTCAAGTTCCTTAAATTCCGCTATTTGAAATTCAAGCTCACTTTCATTACGTGTAATTTTTTCAACAATTTTTTCATAATTATTTTTATTTTCCAGTATTTTTACTTCGATATCTTTAATTTCACTAATTAACTTTCTTTCTTTTACTTCAATTTCCTGTATTTTTTTCTCAAATTCCTTGATTTCATTCAATATATTTTCATTAATTTTTTCATTTTTTTCAATTTCAGTCTTCTTATCTGAAAGTTTTTCAGAAAGTTCATTCCTGAGCATCTCTCTTTTCTTCTCAAATTCATCCAGTTCTGCCTTTTCACTTAAAAGTTTCTTGTAATCAGACTCAATTTCTGAAAAACGATTTTTATTGTTATCAGTTCGAACCTTCAAAATTTCGTAATCTCTATCCGTCTCATTCAATTTCTGAATAAATTCATCAATATTTTCAAATTTTTTAAGTTCTTCATTCAGATTTTGCATTTTCAGATTATTTTCTTCAATATATTTTTCAATATTCTGAATTAGTTCTTTATTTTCTTTTATTTTTTTTTCTTTTTCCAAAATAAATTTCTCATTTTCAGAAATTTCATAGTTCAAAGTATTGATTTCTCGCTGTTTTCGGTTAAATTTTATGCTAAAATCGTCATAATTTTCATTAAATTCCTGATATTCATTTTTAAATTTTTCAAATAATTTTTCTGCTTCCGTTCTTTCTGCTTCAATTTTTTCAGCTTCTAAAACTATTTCCGATAATTTTTTCTCAAATTCCTCAAAGCTCTTTTTATTTTTCTCAATTTCACTTTCCAGATGTTTCAATTCCTTTTTTCGCTCGAGAATTTCATCTTTACCCTTAAATGAATGCCCTCCTGTCATTCTCCCACGAGAAGTGATAATATCTCCTTCAAGTGTAACAATTCTGTTGTTAAATCCTTTTTTCAAAAGTTCTGTCCCAACTTCCAGACTTTCCACAACAACTGAATTTCCATATACAAACTGAATAACCTTTTCTACATCTTCATTCAAAAATTTCTTATCAACTTTTACAATATTTCTTGCAAAGTCAATAATTCCATTTTTCCCCTTTGTATTTAAAATAATATTTTGAACTTCATCTTGAGCCATTTTATTTTGAAAACTTTTTTGCTGTGAAACTTGTTCAATTTTTGGCAAAAATTCGTTCATTCTTGAAATTCGAATATTTTCAATTGGCAAAAACGAAGCTCTTCCAAGTTTTCTGTCTTTCAGAATTTCAATACATTTTTTTCCAATTTCACTATCTCTTACTACAATATCCTGAAACATTCCACCAGACAAAGTCTGTATTGCTTCCTCAAATCCCGCTGGAACATCAATCAAGTTAACAAAGGCTCCAATTACACCATCAATTTTTTCATTCAAAATATGTTTTATACTTCGGTTAAAAGTCTCATTTTTTTCAATTGCACTAGCTATCGCCTTATGCTTAACTTCAAAACTTTCAAGTTTATAACTAATTTCATTTTTTTGCTTATTTATTTCAGCATATTCTTTTCTAAGTTCATCAATCTTTTCGTTAAGTTTTTTTATTTTCAGCTCTTTTTCAAGCTTTTCTTTTTCCTTTTCTGACTTTTGAATTTCAAATGTCTGTTTTTCCTTATTTATTTTATTAAACTCAGCTTCTACATCATTTCTTTCGGCAATTTGTCTTTTATTTTCATTTTTTGCCCCTTGAACTCTTTTTTCAAGATCTTCATTTTCTCCGGCGACTTTTATCTTATCCACTTCAAAATTAGAATTCTTTTGCGTTCGTTCTTTTAATTCAATTGTAATTTTATCACATTTATGCTTGAGTTCTCCAACTTTAGCCTCCCATTTATCCTTTTCTTCTTCCTTCACAGCCAACTCCCTTGTTATCAAATCAAGCTCATTTCTGGAATTATTCAAGAGTTCTTTTTTTTCAGTAATATCTTTTTCCAAAATACTTTTTCTTTTATTTTTTTCATTGGCCTCAGTTTCTAAGTTAGAGTTTTGATTTACAAGTTTTGAATATTCTTCTTTCAGAATTTCCATATTTTTAAAGTTTTCGCTGTTTTCATTTTTCTGATTTTCCAGATTTTCGTACAATTCTTTTCTTATTTCATTGGTCTTTTCAAGTTCAACCTGCTTTTCTGAAAAATTATTTTCATTTTTTTCCAGTTCTTCCTTTATTTCCTGACTTTTCTCCTCATATTCATATTTTAATGAAGTTTTTTCATTGACATTGTATTCAAGAATCATAAATCGCTGCACATCAATTTTTTTTGTGTATGCTTTAAAAAGTCTAGCTTTTTCCTGCTCATTTTTTAAATAATCAACACGTTTTTTTAAATCTTTTTCTACATATTCAATTTTTTCAATTTCATTTTTCAAGTCCTGCAGCTTTTTCTCAGACTCTTCCTTTTCAATTTTAGCTCTCTTTACTCCCGCCGCCTCTTCAATAATTTCCTTTAATTCCTTTGGAGAAGATCCAATAATTCTCTCTACACGCCCTTGTCCAATTATAGAATAAGCCTGCTTTCCAATTCCAGTATCCATAAAAAGATTATGAATATCTTTAAGTCTAGATTTCTTATTATTTATAAGATATTCATTTTCCCCCGTCTTAAAAATCCTTCGAGTAATCTTAACCTCTGAAAAATCTACATCCAGATATCTATCTCCGTTATCAATAATAAGACTGACTTCCGCCATAGACTTTGGCTTCTTATTCTTCCCGCCAGAAAAAATAATATCCGAACTCTCTTTTGCCCGTATATTTTTATAACTCTGTTCTCCCAAAACCCACAAAATCGCATCCAAAATATTACTCTTTCCACTCCCGTTAGGCCCGACAATCGAAGTAATCCCGTTGTCAAACTCCACAACAGTCCTATTTGCAAACGATTTAAACCCTGTCAGCTCCAATGCTTTTAAGTACACTTGTTTCCTCTTTTCTTCCGATTTATTTCATAATAAAAATATCATGATTTTTTATATTCTTGCTAAATATCATAATTTCTTTGGCTTTCATTTTATTTTCTAAAGAATAATTTATATCAAATTCTACAAAATCAAATTTTTTATAAATTTTTTTTATTTCTTCACAATTATCATAAGTAACAATCCAATTTTTAGTTATTTTTCTTATAGTTTCATAAAGTTCCAAATGATTTTTATGATTATAAAAATTTGTATATAATTCAGGGCCTTTTTTATAATATGGCGGATCAAAAAATATAAATTTTTCTCTTTTTATTTTGCTTATTATATTTTTCTGAAATTCTAAAACATCCAAATTATAAAACTCTATTTTATCTTTTAATCTACCTATTTCTTTTATTTGCTTTATCAATTTATTTTTATTAAATCTACAATCCATTTTATAATTTCCATTTTGCAAATTACCACCTATTACACCTGCTTTCAAAATCCCAGATCTATTCACTCTATTTAAATAAAAAGTAGCTACACCTAATTTTAAAATATTTTCTTCCACCAACAAATTCAAATTTTCTTTATTTATATATATTTTTTTTTGATTCTCTCGCTCAAGAAGAGAAATTTCAATATTTTCTATTATATTACAAAACTTTTCTGTATGATTTAAAACGCAATACCAAAAAGAATAAATACCTTTATCTATATCATTAAGTACCAGTTTTTTTACTTTTTCTTTTTTTAGCAACAATAATGCTAAACCTGCTCCTCCAGCAAAAGGCTCTATATATACAGGATTTCTAATATCATTTTTTTCAAAAAGAGAAATTATAATATTATATACTTTAGCTTTACCACCAGGGTATCTTAGTGGAGATATAATGTTTATCATTTATATCATCTCCTATTCTTTTTCTTTCCATAAATTTGAGTCAATTTTGTGATATGATGATACCTTTTTAAATAAGATTTTTAAATTTTCATAAAATTTATCTACTTCCTTTTCATTATTTTCAATCCAATATTCTATTACTAACCTAAAAAAATCCAATTTATCATTAAACAATTTTTTATTAAATTCTCTTTCCTTACCATGTGTTGATTCATTTTGTTTTTTTAATTCTTCTATTTTATTTCTATTTTCTTCAATTTTACTTTTTATATTTTCATTAAAATAATCTGTCGTAAATCCTGAATTTTCTACCTCATTTTGATTCCAAAAATCTTCCTTTCCTTCATTATATAATTTTATTGAATAATCAAAAATTAAATTTTCTGGTGATTTTAAGCCATCCGATGGTAAAAAAGTCATATTATAACTCAAGGCTTTTTCTTCTTGTTGATCTCCATCTAGTATACAAATAGAACCTGTATTAATTGGAGATATATTAACTTCTTTATATTTAAATAAGTTTTTTAGGATTTCCGATGAAAAATTTATATCAACTAAATGAAAATATTTAAATACATCACCTACAGTATAATGTTTTTTTAAATATTTAAATAAAGATTCTAAAAACTCCCTTGCTTCTTTATCCTCAGTATAAACTGGTATCTTTTTATTATTTTCTATTCTTGATTGATTTTTTAACCACATTCCTATTTTGTTTATTGATACATCTTCCATTAGTCTCACATTTGGATTTTCTAAAAAATAAAAAACTTTAGAATCTTTTTTGTCTTCTTTGTCTTCTAACGCATATTCTATTAAACTCAAGCTATGACTTGTAAAAAATATTTGTATTTCATAATTTTTGGAATATTTTTTCATTAATTTATATAATCTTATTTGATAAGATGGATGTAAAGTCGCATCTAATTCATCAATTAATAAAATACTACTTTTATTTTCATTTTCAAAATAATATCTCAAAGAAACTAAGGCTGTTAAGATAATATATAAATTATCTTCCCCAGCAGAAATAGTGTTCGAATCTATACCATCATAAGTTGTTGAAAAATTTCCTCTTTTCTTTATCCCCCCCATATTTATTCCATGATAATTATTTTCTTCATCAAAAAGTACTTCCATATTTGTAAAATTCTTATATATTCTTGTCACAATATTAAGATATTTTTTTGGTAATTTTTTAGTAATTTTTTTTATTTCTTTATCATTCAGAAATTCTCCATAAGAAAATAATCTAAAAAGTCCTAGATATATTACAGGCATAGCAGGTATTTTTTCATTATTTCCTTTTTTATACTTAGGTCTTATTGAAAATCTTTTTTTCTCTTTATTTTCTCTTCCACTATTGTGTCGTCTAAAATCTAATTTCATATCATTATCAAAATATTTACACTTGTACAATTCTCCTTTTACATTAGGTGCTGGATCATTATATTTTTCATCTCCTCTTGTCAAACTTTCTATTTTAGGATTCATCAATTTATTTATATTGGAAATAACTGATACTGATTCTTTATTTTTTAAGTTATTTTTAGTTATTTTCTGAAATGAATTACTAATTATATATAGCAGGGAACTTTTGCAAGTTCCATTACTTCCTGATATAATATTAATACCTTTGACAAAATTTAATGTTATATCTTTCAATTTTCTATATTGCTTAATTTCTATCATTTCTACCATCTTTCTCCTCCAACTTTTAATTTTATCCTATCTCCCTTTTCCAAAAATCACAATCGTAACTGTCTTTAACAATATCTTCACATCAAATAAAATATCGTGATTTTTTATATAATACAAGTCATACTGCAATTTTCTGTAAGCGTCTTCAATGCTTGCTCCATACGGATACATAACTTGTGCCCAGCCAGTAAGCCCTGGTTTTACAGTATGTCTTAAATTGTAGTACATAATTTCCTTTTCCAGCTGTTTTATAAAAAATTCTCTTTCTGGACGTGGTCCAACAAAGCTCATTTCTCCACGTAGCACATTCCACAGTTGTGGCAATTCGTCAATTCTTGTAAGACGCATAAATTTACCAAATTTTGTGACACGATTGTCATTTTTTGTAGCCCATTTTGGTCCATCTTTTTCGGCATCAGTTGTCATTGAACGAAATTTTACTATTTTAAATGGCTTGTTTCCTTCGCCGATTCTTTCCTGTATAAAGAATATCGGTCCTTTCGATTCCAGTTTTATTATTATTGCAGCAACAATCATAATTGGAATTACACAAACTCCGATTAAAAGTGCAAAAATTATATCGAGAATACGTTTGGCTTTCAAGTTAAAACTGTTGTAGTAAATTTCAAATCCTGTATTTTCCAAAAACCATTTTGGACTCAAGTTTGAAACTGGCAATTTATTTTCATACATTTCATAAAATTCTAAATAGTTATAATATTGCATTCCACCAAGTTTGTACTGTAAAAGCTTATCCACAAGTTTAGTATCGTATAAAAGATTGCTTGTAAAATCAACGATTATGTCAACTTTTTTATTTTCACATAAAGTTAACAGTTTTTCTGTCAAAGAACTCAAATTTTTTTCTTCTTTTAGAAAGTCCGATAATTTATATTGACGGTCTTTCTTTATACTCTCCAACAAATCATTTGTATATCCATTTTCTCCAACAAAAACAACTCTTTTTCGTTCTGAAAGCCCTACAATTATAATATAACGATATATAATCTGAAACATTGTAATCAGCCCAAATAGAATTATTGCTTCATTTACAATAAAAATACGTAAAAACGCTGTAATTACAACAAGTATAAAATTAATTCCAACAATAATTATAATATCCCTCAATCTGTAGATTCCAGTCATATTATATACATTTGCCACATAATATATTATCATTGAACAAACAATCACAGCCACATTTGTAAATCCAAGTCCACGATTTACAAGTAATAATCCTATAAAATACGTTACAATTGTCAATATCCCAAACAAATAGGAATAATTTTTTTTCATCCCGCTTACTGCCATTCTAAATTACACTTCCTTTTTTATTTTTCTTCTTTAAAATTAAATGTTCATAACTTAATAATTCCATTTTTACAATATACATTCAGCAACTTAACACCTATTGCCTTATTCTTGCTGAATAATAGTTAATTATAATTTTACTTCATTATTTCATATTTCATTTTAAGTTTTTTTCTATAAAACGCAAGCCCAACACAGACAATTTTGTCTATTCCTCTATTTCTTAATTCCACATCGTACTCTTTTTCTTTTATCTGCTCAAATCCAGTTTTTGCATAATTTTCCAGTTCATCTTCATTATTTACAACTTTAAATTCAAATATATACGCTGGATTTATTTTGTTTTTAGGTTCTAAAACTAAATCTGCCCTTCCATAGCCACTTTCTCTTTCTGATAGTCTAATATAGTCATTTGCAAGTATTATAAATATTCCAATTAAAAATATTTTGTAATACTTTTCATCTTTTTCCGTGTCAAAATAACTAAGTGAGGAAAGTATCTCGTCTTGAAGCCCTTTTACAAACTCTTCTATTTTTCCATTTTTTAAATTCTCTACAATATTTGAAAACTGTGTATAATTTCCAACAAATCTATCTATAAAAATTTTTCTAAAAAAAGTCTGTATTTCTTTATTTGGAAGCCTTAATGGATAGAGTTCACCCTTTTTCTCACCATCGGTTGTCAAATATCCGCTGTACAAAAATAATTCCCATATATCACTTGCATTAAATACATATTCCATATACTCATTTATTGCCTTATAAACCGTTTTCCCCACAAAAAGTTTTTCCAAATCTTCTATTACTTTTTTATCTGCTTTTCCTAATAAATCATATATTGTCTTGTTTCCTGAAACGCCTATCCAATAAGGACGTAATTTTTTTTCATCCAAAAAGTTAATAATCGACCAAGGATTATAAATTTCAGTTTCTCCAAACTGATAACCGTCATACCACTCCCTTACATCTTCCATCTCATATTCCAGCCCATAATATTTCACAGCCTCAACAACTTCATTTTCGGTAAGTCCATAATACTCTGAATATTTTTCACTAAAGATATTATTTACTTTCAAATTATTTAATCCTGAAAAAATTCCTTCTTTTGCAATTCTCAATATTCCAGTCATAATTCCAAACTGTAAATATTCATTATCCTTCATTGCATCTCCACAAAACTTCTTAAAAAAAGAAATTGCCTGTTTATAATATCCCTCCTGATAAGCCTGAATTATCGGCGTATCATATTCATCTATCAGCACAACAGCTTTTTTCCCATAATATTCATACAAATATTTTGTCAGTGCTTTCAATGAGCCTTTCCAATTTGAATTTTCATTATTAAAACAAATATTGTTAAAATCCATCAAATCAAATTCATCCAATTTTTTTCTTATATACTTAAATTCTATATAAATATTTCTTATTAAGTCTCTTATCTGACTCAGACAGTTTTCCCAGCTAACTTCTTCCATGTTCCTAAAACTTATATATATAACAGGATATTGCCCCTGCTCCTGCATCTGTTCACTTTCAGAAATACTTAATCCTTCAAATAATTTTCGGTTTTCTTCTTTATTTTCTATATCAAAAAAATATTTAATCATTGACATATTAAGGGTTTTTCCAAATCTTCTTGGACGTGTGAATAAGTTTACTTTTGCCCTGTAATGTAAAATATCTTCAATTAGCTTTGTTTTATCAATATAATAATAATTATTTTCTACAATTTCCTTAAAATCAGACACCCCTATTGGCAATGGCTTTCTATTTCTAGTCTTTTTTTCCGCCATATTTCTCCCTCCATTTATTCATTCCAGCTAAAAAATTATATATTCTATCTAATATTTCACTTGTAAAAAATGATAGTAAAAATACTATTAAAAACGTAATAATTATATATAAAAAATAATTCATTCTGGACTTTAATATTCTTTCGCAAAAAAATAAAAAAATCGGATGAATTAAATAAATATCATAAGTTTTTGCTGATACAGGCTTTATAATTCCTTTTACTTTGCCTAAAACTTTTTCTCCATCAAAAATATTTACAATATAATCATAAAGAAAAACTGTGGCTACAAATACACTAACTGAGTGATAATCGTAAAAATAGTCAAAAAATTTTCCACTTGATTTTGTAAATATATATGTTAAAAAGACAGTTAGTGACACTGCTATTAAAAAACCTGTATATTTTTGCCATTTTTTCATATTCAAAGGCTTTTCTGCAAGTAAATAGCCAATTAAGAAGTAACCGACATATTGCCCAGCTGGAGAATATATTTTTATATTTTTCTTAAAAATCACATTTAGAAATGGTACTAAAATCATAAATATTATCCACACAAAAATCAGATAATTAATACTTTTTCTATCAATTTTTGCTACAACTTTTCGTAAAAACGGAGTTATCAAATAAAGCGACAATATCATATAAATATACCACAAATGATAGTAAATTTTTCCTTGAAAAAAGTTTGAAAAAAAATTATTATAACTTTCTTTCTGGAAAAAAATCAAAATTATAGTCTTATAAGTTGATTTTCTAAAAAAAACTGAAAATAATTCATTATCTTTAACACCTTTAAAAATTATTGTAAATATAAAAAAAATAACAGAATATACAAAAAACTTAGGAAGAATTTTTGCAAATCTTTTTTTAAAAAATATTTTCACATCCTCCTCTTTTCTCAACAGAAAAAATCCACTAACCATAACAAATATCGGCACACACATTCTGCTAAATGAATCTGCAATATTTGCCATCATCCATCTGTTTCCAGATATTTTACCATAATTATATAGCTCGCTTGCAACAATATGAATAAATAAAACCATACTAATTGCAATACATTTTAAAATATCAAAATTAAAAAATCTGTCCTTATTTTTAACCATTTATAAATCTCCAAATTTATCAATTTCCCTCAATAAAAATATAACTAATTTTACCATAATTCAGGCTATTTTACAATCACAAAACTGTGAAATGGGTAAATAACGATATTTACTCGTGTTAAAGGTATGAGAAAAGAAAAAATATCACATAAAAATCCCTTAAAATTAGTATGTATGTAACAGGTATGTAACAAAAATACAATATATATTGAGGTTAAAATAAGTGATTGACCACAATATATAGTATAATCATTAAAATATAAAATTCAGAGCAGTTTAACGGCTGCTCTTTTTATATTGGATGTAAATTAAGCGATTTAAGATCTTAAAATTAAGTTAGACAAGGAATACTACCAAAATTTTATTTGGCAAACGCTATGGCAGTTCTAATTAGATATTTTGATATGAGAACGGAAAGTTCCATTCTCGGAGAAATCATTAATTTATTTCACCGGAAGTTTCAGGGCAATTCTATTTTTGGGATTCTGCTGTATAGCTTGCCAAAACTTGCCTAAAAACGCGAATAGCCTGTAAAAATTAAAAATAAAAATAAATTTTTAATGAAAATTAAGCGATTTAAGATAGATTTATACTCTACCCATAGATTTATATCAAAATTTAATTTAACGAACGTGATACCCCCTCTATGCTCGTATGGTAAACATCTTAGGAATAAACCGAGAACTATAAAATACAAATTACTAAAAAATACTAAATTTGGATTTAGACAGTACGAATATAAAACCTGAGAAAACTTGAGATTTAATTTTTATTAGCATTAAAAAATAGACAAAACTTGACATTTTAATTTTTACAGGCTATTCGGGGAATTATAGAGAGTTTTCAAAAGGCCCAAATGTAAATTAATTGTCTGTAAGTTTCACAATGCTGTGAGCTCAAAAACAAGCTGTGGAAGTATTTTGATAAGTTAAGCAAGAAAATATCAAGGAATTGAATTGAAAGCCTGTATGGGCTTGTATTTGGATTATATGGGGTTGTGTTTCACGAGGTAACGAAAAAAAATTATTATTCACGGTACGAAAAATTTTCGTATCAGGGTTATCACTTATTTATGCTGGAAAAAGTTATAAGGAAAATTGTTGACATTTGTTGACGTATTGGAAAATGTTGGTATAAAACGGAAATAAATTTAATTCACCTGAAGTTTTAGGGCAATTCAATTTAATAGATAATTTAATATGTTTGCCCAGTCCAAAAATGGTTTGGGCTGATTTTTCCGCCCAGTTCTATATACCCCAATAATTAAAGGGATATATCATGGTTATAATATAAAAAACAACCAAAAGGAAGTGGTATTATCCCTATTGGCTGTATTTAATAGGTATTCAGTTGAAGTGATTATTTCTTGTCTATATTTTCCTCTTTCCATTTTTCCCATACTAATCTTTGAGCAGTATTTAAAGGTTCTATATACTCACTTCCATAATACCCAATTTGCTCCTTTATTTTTTCAATGAATCCATCAGTATAGTACTTGTCTATACTATTCTCAATTTTATCTTCTATTGACTCGTCTTTAAATTCCGTGCTGTTTTCCATTTTGTGTACGGAAAAATCTATATACTTCTCTATATCGCTAAATAAAACATTTGTATCTTCCATATTTAATTGCAACTCTTTTTTCTCTTTTTTCAGTATTAAAACATCTTCCCAGTTGTCCTCTCCAATATACAATGGGAACTGTTCAATTTCATAGCCTAGTGAAGATAATAATTTAATAAAAGGATCGTACTTATTATTCTCAATTTTATTAGAAAAACCACTATTTTCATATATCAGTTTATCAATTCCGATATTAAGGGCTTTAGCGATGTTACTTAATACATCTATGGGAATAGGATTTACTCCTGTTTCGTATCGTTGAATACTTTTAACATTTTTGTCTATTAATAACCCTAATTCTTGTTGAGTTAGTTTTTTTAATTTTCTCCATTTTTTTATATTGTTTCCTATTTTTTCGTTATTCATATCAATGCCGCCTAACCTTATTTTTATAACTATTTATACCATATTAAGACAAAAAAGTCTTATTTTTAATAACAAAAGAAAGCGAGGGATTATATGAATTTGAATAAACTGAAAGGTAGATTAAGAGAGTACAATTTTACTTATGGGACGATAGGTAAGAATTTGCAATTATCTACTGGAAGTATAAGAGACAGGTTGAACGGTAAAAGGGTATTTACACAGCCAGAAATCTCAAAACTTAAAAAATTGCTGAATCTTTCAAATGATGAAGTAGCTGAAATATTTTTGGACTAATCGACAGAAAATTAATTTGGAAATGGAGTGGTAAGGAATGAAACACAAATTTGAAGCTGTAGGAATAGTAAATGAGAACAGCGACAAGGCAAGGGAAAAGAATCAGAAGAAGATAATTAACAGAATAAAAAGGCTGATTAAGGGGGAAGTGAGATAATGATAGAAACAATTATACAGGTTGAAAAACTGCAGAATAAATGCGAGGAATTAACTGGACTATTAGACGCAATGTATTATGCTGTATCAAATGGAGATGGATTTGAGTACAGAACAGCAGCATTTGCCCATTTGCTAGATATGGGAATGGATATTATCAGCAGTGTTAAGGATATAAGAGAAAAATTGGTTTAAAGGGGTGAACAGATGAAATTTGAGGAATGTTACAGGGGATTTATATGGGCTGACATGGAAAAGTTCTATAACCAGGAGAAGAAAAGGCCCGACAAGAGGATAAGAACCTATACAGGAAAAGACAGGAACGGAAACGTCAAGAAATTTGTGAAAATGGAACCGTACAGGCAGAAGAAGAAATTAAAGACATTTGCACAGGCTAAAAATATGCCCCAAAACTATAACAGCATAGTGGGAGTGCTTGCCTCCAATATAATTCTTATTGACGTGGACACAAAGGAAGAAGGGAAAAAGCTTATTGAGATTTTAACCGATTTAGGTATAAACTGCCCAATGATTGAATCAGATAAGGGCTATCATTTTCTTTTTAAAGATATTTACGGATATAAGAAGTCTGATACAAAATTTTATACCCCAATAGGTATTGAAATAGATATAAAACTTGGGAGCAAAGGCGGACTTGAGTTTTTAACGGTTGCAGGAGAGGAGCGGAAAATAATAAATGATACTGCTGAGATACCTGACCTGCCAATATTCTTATATGTTCCTTTTCAGGAAAAGAAAAATTACAGATTTAAGAAGATAGAGGGCGTTATCAAAACGGAAGGTATGGACACAAGGAACACATTTTTATCGGCACATAAACATCACCTTTTCAAAATGGGAAGACACTATACTGCCGATGAAATACTGAAAATATGCACTATAATAGATAGGTATATGTTCTATGCGCCGCTGCCTGAATCAGAATTTGAATCAATAATGAGAGATGAGGGCATTGTACCTGATGACGATAGCGAGCGGCTATATAATGATAAAATACCATTGGACAAAGTAACCGCTGAAATGTTTTTTAATGAGAAAGGCAGATTTATGCATCACCTTTTTGGGGAGTATTTAATAATCACTCATAATATAGTTAAAATCGAAAATAAACTTCACATTTATGATAATGGTATATATACAAATGATATATTGGCGGTAAAAAAAGCAATGTCTAAAATGATACCAGGTTTAACTATAAGACAGAAACGAGAAGTTATGGATCATATCGAAACAATGGTTGATACGGTAGAGGTTAATCAATGGTATAAAGCACTAAAAAATGGACTATGGGATATAAAAAACAGAAAACTTATAGATTTTAACCCCAGTGTTGTTTGCACGAATAGAATACCTACAAATTATAATCCAAATGCGGATACCAAAGAGATTGACAGAATTATAGGAAGTTTTGTAAAGTACAGGGAATTTGACAAAAGACTTATTTATGAAATGATAGGTTCGATATTCTACCCGAATAAAAACCAAATAGCAAAGGCTTTTATGATTATAGGGAATATGAGCAACGGTAAAAGCGTGTTTTTCAGATTGCTTGAAAATCTTTTGGGTAAGGATAATAGAAGTACACTGGATTTAAAGGCATTAGGCAATAGATTTTCCACTATATTGTTAAAAGGTAAAATTGTTAATTTGGGTGATGATATTTCAGGAAAATTTATAATTGAAACAGACATATTCAAAAAACTGGTAACAGGAGAGAGTATGAACGTGGAAGAAAAAGGAAAGCAGGGCATAGACACCAGTTTTTCAATAACTTTAATATTTACAGCCAATAAAGTTCCAGGAATCGATGACCCAACAGGAGCAATATTAAGAAGATTAATATTTATAAAGTTCGATAATGATTTTTCTGTTGGAAGTCCTGAAAGGGATGAAAAGATATTTGACAAGATTATGAATGAAAATAACCTTGAGGCACTGCTCTACTTATCATTAAATGCCTTAGGCGACTTGATAGACAGAGGATACATTGAAGAGGACGAGAAAATGAAAAAAAGTTTGCTTGAGTACGACATGGAAAATAATACAATAAAAGCCTTTTATCACGAAACAATGGAAGATGAAGAAAACAGTAATTGGTACATTAATAAGTCTACTCAGGAAGTATACAATAAATATACAATTTACTGCGGTATTAATGGAAGAAAGCCCAAACATAAAATCACATTTTCACGTGAATTTACAGCATTCACTGGAACAGCTGTAAAATCTAAAAGAGATGATAAAGGAAAAAAATATAAATACTACGACATTGGAACAGATGACACAGATTGGAACACATAAAAATAATTATCCGTTCCATATTGAAAATGTTGTAAATAAAGGTTTTATGAGAGTATTGGAACACATACACGGATATATTTATATTTATAAATAAGTAGGATAAAAAAAGTATATGAAATGAATTTATATATAATATTATGTTGTATATAAAGAAATTGGGATTTTATCCGTTCATCCGTTCCATAATAAGCGGAAAGGCTTATAAAATAAAACTTTTGTAACGCCACGGATATACTGGAACGGATAAATTGGAGATAAAACAAAAAAAGAATAGACGGAGAAAGAATTTATGTATTTGAGTAAAATTGTCCTTTTTCATTAGTTTTATAGGACAGATACAAGACATACCCAAAGTGTTATAAACACTAAAGTTCAATGTGATTTGTCTTTTGTCTTGTATATATTTATTCTTAATAAATATATTATATATAAAAATATATATAATATAATTTAATACAATATATAAATAAATATATAAAGATTTTCAGAATTTACACAGGACACAAGACAAAAAAGCATTAAAACGCTGGGATAATCGAGGTTTGAGGGTGTCCTGTATTAGAAATAAAAACTTGTGAAATAAGACAGATGAATAAGAAAACTGTAACAATTTTAAAATAAGGAGAGGATTAATGGCAAAGACTTTAACGGAGCATATCACGGGAAACATCTTGGAAAAAGATATGTTCTTGAAGATCAGCAATACACTGATAAATACAAAATATATTGTAAAGGTAGGATTGCTAGACACGAAATCAAACGGCCCCTATATCTTGATAAAAATGACAGCAGGGGAAGACGTGGCAATTTTTAGAGATGATATTGAGGAAATACGTAAGATGTACGAATGGATATTAAGTTTTTTAGATGTACATGAATTCAAATAATCTATAATTTTACCTAATTTTGATTATAACTATTAGGAGATATTTAATGAATGATGAACAGATTGAAAAACTGGCCATTGCCGTAACGAACGCTCTAAATAAGAGCGAGATAGTGGGAAAAAGGAAAATTGTTGATAATAGTAAAAAGATAAAGAGTCTGCAGAAGGAGATCGAGAAGAAAAAGAAACTTTTGCAAAAAATAGAAAAAGGAGAAATTAAGGGGCTGCACATGAGCAAAGTAACCTATGGCGGCGTGCGAGTTCAGGGCGGTAAGCGAGGTTATAGGAGCAATCTTGAAAAACTGGAAGATTTAAAGGAAAAGATAAACAAGGAAATTTCAGAACTGGATTATATGATATTCAATCTGGAATGTGAAGAAAATGACTATCTTGAAAGCTTATGGAGCGACTAGAGCATAAAAAAACATCCTCCGACTTGGAGAATGTTATAAGGGATTTACCTAATTTTGTTACTCAGATTATAGCACAGCCCCAAAGAAAAGTAAATAACAAAAAATAAGGAGAGGAAAGCCTATGATAAAAATAACAGAGGATAATTTGGATTTAATACTTGGGAATCAGAAAATACCAACAGGAGATGACAGAGATATTTTATTAAAACTATTCAAGGACAAGGGCAAGGAGAAAGTGCTTTTTGAAAATGCAATGATAATAGTGAACGTATTTAATTACGGGAGAATACGCGGAAAACAGATTGAGAGGGAGAGAAGGGGATAATATGATAAATGGGCCTTAGGATAGGATTAACAAGATATTTATTTAAAACTGCCTGGTACCAGGTAAAAATATAAAAGCAGGAGATGATCAAGAAATGGATTTATTAAAAGAATTGAAAGAGCTAGGAACTCAATTGGAAAATAAAAGACAGAATATTTTAAGGGAAGTTGAAAATGCGGCTGAGATATATAAAGATGACATACTGGCAAATTTCAAGTTTGAAAAGCAGCAGGAGTATTCAAATTTAGCTGATGAATACGAAGAAAAGAAAAACGAAGTTATAGAGAAGTATGTTACCAATTTATGGGCTGGCCAAAAAACAGCGGCATCGAAAGAGGAGCTTGCGGCATTCAATGAGATATGTAAAACGCTCGATAACATAGGGAGTTTTTCGGAATTTGAATTAAATGCTGTTTTAGAGGGAATTAAAGACAATATAATTTTAATGGGTATGGCTGAACGAAAAATTGAAATTATGAATGTCGTTCCTGAAGGCGTGGAAGTGTATAACCATTTTGAAATATTCAAGCCGATACAGGAAAAAAGAAAATCTATAAGAGGCATTGATGAAGTACGGAAATTTAAGGACGATAATATTTTTTCTCACGTATTACAAAACTCAAATTTTGATATATCTTGGAGCGTGAAAATGAACTTGCTATCAAGCAGCATAATATAAAATAAAAAAGGGGTAGGCTCTACCAAAGCACTACCCTTGAAAGTGATATAATCACCCAACTAACTGAATTATATCACAGTAATTGACTAAAGGGAAGTGGTATAATATGAAAAACCCAAACGGATACGGAAGTGTATCAAAATTAAGTGGAAAAAGAAGAAGGCCGTATATAGTGAGAATTACGACAGGTTTTGATATGGAAGGCAGACAGATAATGAAAACGCTGGGCTATTATGAAACTCAGACTAAAGCAATAAAGGCCCTTGCTGACTATAATGAAAATCCGTATGATATTAGTTTGGATGGCATAACCCTCAAGGAAGTAATGGACAGGTTTATGCGAAACAAAAAATGCTTGGTTGAAAAATCAAGTCAAAAATCATATAAAGTGTGGTACAACTATTTAAAGCCATTATGCAATAAACGAATGAAAGATATAAGAACATTAGAACTTCAGAATTTTATAAGCAGTCTAAACCATTTATCCACAGGAACTTTAAAAAATATAAAATCCTTTATTAGAATGCTGTTCAAAGACGCAATGGAAATGGATATAATAGTCAAGGACTACAGCGAATTTATAAAACTGCCTAAGCATAAGCCCAAAATAGAAAGAAAAGTATTTACAGATGAAGAGATAGAATTACTTTGGGAAAATATTAACGAACTGGAATATGCTGACGTAATTTTAATATTAATCTATACCGGCATGAGAATAAATGAGCTTTTAAAACTTCAAAAAATAAATGTAAATCTGGAGCAGAACATAATTATCGGTGGAAGCAAAACGCAGGCAGGTAAGAACAGAATAATCCCCATACATCCGAAAATACTCCCGCTCGTAATTAAAAGAATGGAAAACAAAACGGAGTATCTGATACCCAACAGGAGAAAATCAAACTATTACGAGTACAACAACTTCAGGACAAAGGAATTTATGGGCATAATGAAACAGCTTGGAATGGAGCATACTATACATGATACAAGACACACTTTTGCGACAATGATAAGTGATGTATCAGATAATGAAACTGCAATAACTGGAATAATAGGGCATACCAATATAAGCATGACTAAGAGATATACACATACCAATATTGAAAAGATGAGAAAAGAATTGGAAAAAATAAATTAATGCTCTATGTAACAGGTATGTAACAAACTATTTTTGAGACCCCTGTAAAAAGGAGAAAAAATAAAATAACCATAATTCAGGCTATTTTTCAATCAATTTTCCTTTATATAAATAGGCTTACGATTATAATTATTGGTTTCAAATACCAAATTTATATGATTTTAACAGTTTAATAGCTATTTTTATTTTTTAAATAAAACTTGCATTTTGAATAAATGCGGGTATAATTCTATTAGATACTTTGATAATCAAAATTTTTATGATAAGGAGGAACATGTTATGGGAATAAAACTTGACAATGTTTCTGAAACTATGCTTGTTACCTTATATGCACGTGCAAAAGATGCTAAAAGCAGAAATCCAATTTTAAATGACAAAAAATCTTTCGAGATTTTTTCGCAGCTGAATTATGATTTTTCAAAATTTGAAAAAGCGTGGGCTTCATACTATGGAATTCTGTCACGTGCAAAAGTCATGGATAATCAAGTAAGAAAATTTATGGAAAAATATCCAGATTGTGTGATTGTCTCTATAGGAAGCGGTCTTGATACACGATTTTTAAGAGTTGACAATGGGAAAATACGATGGTATAACCTTGACTTGCCTGAAGTGATTGAAGAAAGAAAATTATTTTTTGAGCCTAATGAAAGGGTTACTGACATTCCAAAATCGGCATTTGATTCGAGCTGGACTAAGGAAATTAAGTTAAATGGTAAAAAACTGCTTATCATTTCAGAAGGTGTTCTCATGTATTTTGAGGAAAAACAAATTAGAGAGTTTTTGGAAATGCTGACTGACAGTTTTGATTCTTTTGAAGCCCAATTTGACTTGCTTTACAAAGGAACAGTAAAAGCGACAAAACATCACGACGTACTAAAAAATATGAACGCAACTTTTAAATGGGGAGTAAAGGATGGAAGTGAAGTTGTAAAATTAAATCCAAAATTAAAGCAAACTGGACTTATTAATTTTACCGATGAAATGAAATTGCATCTTCCTGGATGGAAAAAATTATTTATTCCGTTCTTCTATATTGTTAATAACAGACTAGGAATCTATACTTTTGAAAAATTTTAATTTTTTTCTTCAGTCTTTAGATTATGGTTTTCATTTAAATTTAGTAATTCTTTGTTAATAAAAATTTTTATTATATTTTTTAGTTTTTTCTCTTAATTAGAAAAAAAGAGGAAACTATCGTTTTTATTCCAAAAATCACGACATTTCTAAATTTATTAATTCAACTAAAATGATTTTCAAGTAAAATTCTGTTAAAAGAAAGTCCTTTATAAACAAATGAATGGAGGAGTTATTATGAAAGAATTGAAATACTTGCTAAGTCTATCTGGTAAACATAGGATAAAGCTGATTTTTTCAGCAATATTCAGTATAATCGGTACAATATTGTCTGCTGTGCCTTATCTTCTTGTGTATCAGATTGTTCTAGAACTTTTTAAAACAAATATTGATTATTTGAAAATAAAGTTCTGTGTATTTATTGCGATATTTTTTATAATTGTAAAAATAATTATGCAAATTTTATCAGGTGTTTTTTCACATATTGCAGCTTTTTCGATTTTGTACAAAATTCGAATTGATTTGATTGAGCATTTGTCAAAGCTGAATATGGGATTTTTTAAGAAAAATATGTCTGGAAAACTAAAAAAGATTATTAATGAGGATATAGAAAAATTGGAACTTTTTATTGCACATCAGATTCCAGATTTGTCATCGGCACTTGTAACTCCGATAATATTTTTGGGGATTATGATTTACTTTAACTGGAAATTGACACTTGTTTTATTTATTCCAATTATTTTGAGCATAATGGCACAAGGAAAAATGTTTCAAAGTTATGGGAGTCGTGTAGAACATTATTATACTCTTCTTGCAAACTTAAACGCTACTATTATGGAATACATAAATGCAATGAACGTTATGAAAGCGTTTAACCTTACTGCTAAATCCTTCAAGGATTATCGGGATATTACTCAGGAATATGCGGATTACTGGATTGAGCTTACAGAATTAAGTGTTCCGTTTTATTCAATTTTTCTCTGTCTGACTGATTCGGGGTTGCTTTTCATTATTCCTGTTGGCGGACTTATGCTGTTTTATAATCAAATTTCAGTATCTGCGTACATTTTATTTATTTTAATGAGTACAATTTTTTTAAGCTCATTAAAGTCATTATTTGACTTGGCACACCATCTTTCCGCATTAACTAAAGGATTAGGGAAAATTATGGAAATCAATGGGGAACAGGAGCAAAAATCTGGAAGTGTAAATTTTCCTTCTAATTTTTCAGGTTATATAAAATATAAAAATGTAAATTTCGCATATAAAAATAAAAATGTTATAAATGATTTTTCCTTGGAAATAAAGGCTGGAACTTCAACTGCACTTGTAGGGCCTTCTGGCTCAGGAAAAACAACGATAGGACTTCTGCTTGGAAGATTTTGGGATATAAATAGCGGAAAAATAACAATTGATGAAACTGATATTAAGGATTTTGCTTACACAGGATTGGCTGACAATGTTTCGTTTGTTTTTCAGGATACGTTTATGCTTCACGATACTATTTTTGAGAATATAAGAATGGGAAAGGACTATTCGCTGGAAGAAGTGGAAAATGTGGCAAAAAAGGCACAAATTCACGATTTTATAATGTCTTTGCCTCAAAAATATGAAACTGTGATTGGTGAAGGCGGAATTAAATTAAGCGGTGGAGAAAAACAGAGAATTTCAATAGCTCGTGCCATTTTAAAAAATGCCCCAATTATTGTGCTAGACGAAGTTACTTCCTACTCCGACATTGAAAACGAAGCCAAAATTCAGGAGGCTTTACGTACTTTGTTAAAAGGGAAAACTGCCATTATCATTGCTCACAGGCTTTACACAATAAAAAATGCCGATAATATCGTTGTAATGAATAAAGGACGTATTACCGAGCAAGGTACTCACAAGGAGCTTCTGCAAAACAAGTCAGAATACTGGCATTTGTGGAATTTATATAGCGATAATGATTTAATGGAAAATAAGGAAATTTAGGGGGTGCAGACAATGATTAACGATATTAGAAATATAAAAACTCTTGCTGGAAATAAATATAAAAACCTTAAAAAGCCAATGCTTTTTCTAACAATAGATGCTATATTTTATATGATGAACTATGCAATGTTTTATTTTACAATTATTGATTTGATGAATAATAATTTTACGATGGAAAAGTTGATAATCTATACTTTTATTATGATTTTTGCAATTATTTGCAGATTTATATTAAATCGTATCGGATATATCGGGATTCAAAGTGAGGGGGCTAAAATTATTCAGGATTTGAGAATCAGGATGGGGGATCATCTGAGAAACTTGAATTTGGGATACTTTAACAGTCACAATATTGGGAATATTATTAATATTATGACAAATGATTTACAAGATTTTGAGCAGGTTATAACTCATAGCACATCAGAAATTATAAAGTTATCTATACTGATAATTTATCTTCTTTTAATTATATTTGCAATTTCTCCCCTACTTGCCATATTGCAACTAATAATCTCGCTAACTGGATTAGTATTTGTCATTCTGGGAACGAAAAAAGGTGCAAAAATAGCATTGAAAAAGAAGCATACTATGGATAATGTTGTTTCACGGATGGTGGAATATATTGCTGGAATGGAACTTTTTAAAGCATATAATCTGACTGGGAAACGATTTAAAAGATTAAAGGACAGCTTTAATGATTTGAAAAGGGAAAGTATAAAAACTGAAATTGCTCTTGCCCCTTATGTTATGATTTTTCAGCTTATTACGGATATTTCCTTTGCCTTGCTTCTGCTTGTGTCTACACAACTTTTTATGGCTTCTTCCATTAATAAAGTAGAATTTTTTTCATACATAATTATTGGACTTTCACTTTCAAACGTGCTAAAAGCCTTTTCTACACAATATACTTTTATCCAATACTTGAAACTTGCCACAGATAAACTGATAAATGTGCATAATGAAAAGGAAATTTCCTATGAACTTGAAAAAGTTACTTTACCAAATTACGATATAAAATTCCAGAATGTAAGTTTTTCTTATGAAAAAGATACTCCTGTCCTAAAAAACATCACTTTTGAAGCAAAACAGGGGACAAAAACTGCCCTAGTCGGTTCATCAGGTTCTGGAAAGACAACCGTTACCAGCCTTATTGCAAGATTCTGGGACTGCCAGTCTGGCGAAATTACCATTGGTGGAATAAATATCCAAAAAATATATCCTGAAGAGCTGCTTACGAATATAAGCATGATTTTTCAAGATGTCTACTTGGTAAATGACACTTTTGAAAATAATATAAGACTTGGAAAACCAAAGGCTACAAGGGAAGAGGTAATAAATGCGGCTAAAAATGCCAATTGTCATGATTTTATAATGGAAAGTGAAAATGGATACGACACTGTAATCGGAGAAGGTGGCTCTACCTTATCTGGCGGAGAAAAACAGAGAATTTCAATCGCAAGAGCCTTATTAAAAGACACTCCAATTATCCTAGTCGATGAAGCCACAGCTTCCCTTGATGCCGACAATGAATACGAAATAAGAAAATCGCTCAATATTCTTACAAAAAATAAAACTGTAATTACAATCGCCCATAAACTCAATACAATAAAAGATTATGACAAAATTATCGTTATGTCCGACGGAATAATCGAAGAAATCGGAAATCATGAGCAGCTTATGAAAAATAAAGGGCGGTATTACAAAATGTACATTGAAATGGAAAAGGCACAGTCAGAATTTGAACTGATTTAAACAATAAAAAATACTCAGACTACAGATTTTATTTTTGCAGTTTGAGTATTTTTATTAACTATCTAATCTTTTAATAGCGGATCTTTCTTCGTAACTTCTACTACCAGATTACGCAATCCAATCAATGCTATCAAATTTGGAATTACCATAAGTCCGTTAAACATATCCGCAAGTTCCCACACTAAATCAACTTTTTGAAGTGAGCCGGCAATTATGCAAATCATTACTAAAATTCTATAAATATTAAGCGCTTTTTTACCAAACAGATATTTCACATTGGCTTCTCCAAAGAAATACCATCCAATTATAGTAGAAAAAGCGAAAAAGAATAACGCAATAGCAACAAATATTACTCCAAAATGCCCCAATACTGCGTGAAATGCGTGCTGTGTCAATGAAATCCCAGTTCCATCTGCTTTTCCGTCTGCAATCAAAATTACTAATGCTGACAATGTCAAAATTACAAAAGTGTCAATAAAAACTGTAACAATTGCAACGTGCCCTTGATCTTCAGGATTTTTAACCTTTGCAATTGCGTGAGCATGTGGAGTTGAACCCATTCCAGCCTCATTTGAAAACAGCCCCCTTGCTACCCCAAATCTTATTGCTTTTTTTATTCCCATTCCTAAAAATCCACCTAAAACAGCCTTTGTAGAAAAAGCATTTACAAAAATTGCCTTAAATGCCAAGCCTGCATTTCCAATATTTAGCCCAATAATAAGCACACATATAACAACGTATAAAACCGCCATAATAGGTACTATTTTCTCAGTAACCGAAGCAATCCTCTTCACTCCTCCAAAAAATATAAATCCGGATAAAATTGCCAAAAATATACCTGTTATAATAGTCGGAACATGAAAAGCGTTATGAAAAGCATCTCCTACTGAATTTGCCTGAACCGCATTTCCCATGAATCCTAACGATAACACGCACGAAACTGCAAAAAATCCTGCTAAAAATTTGGCTGCCTTTCCTCCATTAAATAATGTTTCAATGTAATAGGCTGGACCTCCTGTCATTTCTCCATCTTTTTTCTGTTTAAAAATCTGACTTAATACAGCTTCTGAATAGATAGTTGCCATTCCAAAAAATGCACTTATCCACATCCAGAATATTGCACCTGGTCCTCCTGATACAATCGCTGTTGCCGCTCCTGCGAGATTTCCTGTTCCAACTTGCGCCGCAATAGCCGTTGCTAAAGCTTGAAACGACGACATCCCGTTATTATCCGCCTTTTCTCCGCTCAAGTCAAATCCGCTCGTCAACTGTTTCAAACCGCTTTTAAACTCCCTAACTTGAATAAATTTTAGTCGAAATGTATAAAATACTCCCGTTCCAACTAACAAAACAATTAAAATAACTCCCCAAAAAAATTCATTAAAATTTTTAATAATTTCTAACATCTAAATCCTTCTCCTTCGTTTTTTATTTTTGAATTTTAGAATGGATAGAAAAGTTTAAAGCGTTTTAATACAAATTTTATTATAAATCAAAGAAAAAGGCTGTCTTTTACTTAAATAAAGTCAAAACAACCTCTTAAAATTTCTTTTATATTAAAAAAGAAATATAAAATCCATAATTTTATATGTATCATTCTCTGTTCTTTTACCTGAGAGTTTAGGGAATAAAAATTCCTTTGCTCCTTCGGTGCCATCATTTAAGACAGTCTCTCCAGAGGCTCGTCCACTATGAGTCCTTTTACCTGAAAGAGTCACTTCTTCGGTGTTTTATTCTACATTTACAAAATTTATAAATGAGACAAAATCTCTCCTCATACCTTCATCCAAATTATTCACTTTTCTATATGTTAGCATATTTTTTTCTGTGTGTCAAAAAATATTTTCTTATAGTATTCTAAATTAATATGTTTTTTAGTTTTATACTATTTTTTCATCAGATTATTTTCCAAGAATTTCAATGCTTTCTCAACATCAGCTTCTTTTCCTTCTTCAGAAACATATTCAATATATTTTACAGTATTATTTTCATCAAGAATCATAAGTGCCCTTGTTAAAAGACCTTTTTCCTTTATGAAAAATCCATTTTGAATACCAAATTGATGATATTTAAAGTCAGAAACTGCTTTTAATCCATTAATTTCATTGGCAGTACAAAATCTTTCCTGTGCAAATGGAGTATCAACTGTTACCGAGTAAAATTTCACATTTGTATGAGTTTTTGCTGCTTCATTTAACTGTTTTGTCTGCAATGAACAAACTTTTGTGTCAAGCGATGGCGCTGTATAAACTACTTTTATATTTTTATCTTCAAAAATATTTTTTTCTTCCAGTTTTGTATTCACTACTAGAGGTACTTCCTTTATTTTATCGCCAACTTTTAATTCTTTTCCAACTATTGTTATTGGAACTTTTCCCATTGTAATTTTTAAATTATTATCAGCTTTTAAAGTATCCAAATATTGTGTATATTCTGTATTCTGTCCTGCCTGTCCTGTTTCATTTTGTGTTTTTGGCTTATTTCCACAGGCAGCCAGAACTACTGCAGCTGCTCCTAATAATAATATTTTTTTCATTTTTTCCTTCTTTCGTAATTTTATCCATCGTTTGTAAAAATTTAAATTGTATGATTTTTACAGTTTTAATTTAAACTATTTTTATCTAATTTTATCATTTCTATTTTG
Organism: Leptotrichia sp. oral taxon 879 str. F0557; assembly: GCF_000469385.1. Classification (GTDB taxonomy): domain Bacteria; phylum Fusobacteriota; class Fusobacteriia; order Fusobacteriales; family Leptotrichiaceae; genus Leptotrichia; species Leptotrichia mesophila. The sequence continues at coordinate 8,931 of NZ_KI271295.1, read as the reverse complement.
ATACTTCTCTAATTAAACTCGGATTATACAATAAACTTTCATTTTTTCTTACTTCTTCAAAAGTATATGTTTTTAAAATTTTTCCATTTTCAAAAACACATTCCATTACGGAATCTTCATGATATTGATTTTCAGGTAAATCTGAAATATTTACTGTTTCAAATTCTCCATTTTTATTTTTTATCAGGTCAAGCCGTCCTTTTTTACTGACTTTTCCTTTATCTGTAACAGGATTTTTGTAAACATCTCTAACTTCATTTCCAATTTTTATACAGCTGCATTTCATGGCAAATTTATGAGTATCCCTGTTAATGCCAGATTTTTCATTTCCTTGCAAAAGAGATCCTCCGCAGCCCAAAGTAACATTCTCAGCAGAATACTTATTATCCTTTAAAGATTTATAAATATCCCAGATTGTATCTTCATTAATTCCATCACCTTGTAAAATACGGACTTTGTTAATCACTTTATATCCTTTGGAGTTTACAGTATACCCAAAATTCTTCTCCAGACTTTCGAGTGCAAATAAAATATTTGTAATTGCATCTCCGCTATCTGGACGTATTGTAACCATTCCATCTCTTGCCAATATTTTTTCACGCAGCTCTTTTCCAATAATATTTTCTACCGCATTAAAAAAATTATAGCTGTCAAGAACGATTGAAACAATTCCTTTTGGAAATTTATCAAGCATGTTTTCGTATGCCTCTTTTTCATATTCCTGAGTCCATGAAGTCATTGTGCTATGTTCAGAAGCAGGCACGCTGTAAGCGGCTATTTTTTCATTATAATATTTACGGGCAAAGACAAGTGCATTTAAGGTATCTGTTCCATAAAAATTTGTAAGATGAGCCATTCCTCCAATTCCGGCACTTTCCTCGCTGGAAACACCACGATAACCAAAATCATGCAATTTAAACTTCAATTCTGACTCCACATTATCACTTGTTTCCTTTAAAAAGTATTTTATAATCTGTTTTGCCTTGTATGAAAATGTTGCAACTGTAATTGGATACCATACTTTTAACAGCAATGTTTCCACCCAGCCCACAATCCAAGGCACATTTTTGTCAGTTGATTCAACTGTAACCAGCACATTATGATTTTTTACAACACTGCCTTCTGGAACGGTTCTAATTCTAAGTGGCAATTTCCCATCCAGTTTTTCTACAATATACCTCCATCCCTCTTCAAAAAATGGCAATCCATGCAATTCGCAAATTTCCTTAGCTTCATCTATCATTTCATTTGTAATTTTTTTTGTTAAATATTCCATTAAATAATATTGCAGTCCAAAAAATTTTACATATCCGTACAAGCCACCACGGCTTTCGATATAATCGTGCATATACGTCATATTTGCTGGATATTGAAATGGATGAGTAATTTTATAAGAATCTGTCGATAGTATTAAATTTTTCATTTTTATTTTGTATGATAATTGCAAGTTACGTAAAAATCATACTCTCCTTCCCTATATTTTTTTATTTGTATATTCAATTATAACTCTTTTCCCTTTGAAAATATACAAAAAATACAGTAAAACCTCTTTGAATTAAACAAAAAGATTTTTACTGTAATAAGATTTTTTTATTTTTCCAAAATTTTATCTGCCAGCACTAACGCTATTTTCTTTTCTCCAACCATAAATTCCACAATCATGCTTTTTGTATCCATTTTTTTTATTTTTCCACGTCCAAATTTCTTGTGATTAACCACATCTCCAACTTTATATTTAGAATTCACATTTGAAGTTGTTTGAGAGCCTGATTTTTTACCAAATGTTCCTAGTTTGTCCTTAGAAAATGGATTAAAGTTTTCTATTTTCGGTGTAAAACTTCTTGGAGCTGAAGATTGCCCTTTTAAACTTCCGTATTTTCCACCCACATACTCTAGGTTATCTTGCTTCATTTCGTAGATAAATCTTGATGGACGACGTAAATTGTCATCTTTTCCCCAAATTTTTCTTGATGAAGAATAGGAAATAAACAGTTCTTTTTTAGCACGAGTTATCGCCACATAACAAAGTCTACGCTCTTCTTCCAGCTCCTCTTCAGGAGCGTCAAAAGAAATTGATGGGAACAGCCCGTCTTCCATTCCTGCAAGAAATACATAATCAAATTCCAGTCCTTTCGAGCTGTGAATTGTCATAAGTTTTACATAATTTTCATCCTCTTCCATTTCATCAGTCGCTGAACTTAACGAAATCATATCAAGATATTCATTCAAGGACATGCTTGGATTTTGCCTTTCAATTTCAGTAATACTGTTTAACAATTCCTCAATATTTCTAACTCTGTCTTCCTTATTGTCTTCAATTGAGTCAATATAACGTGTTCTTATAAGAATTTCATCAAATATTTCCTTAATTGACATTTCTTCAAGGCTTGAGTAAATGCCTTGCATTAAATTGTAAAATTCCTTTAATGCAAGTTTTGTAGCTGCTCTTACAGGAATTTCATCAATATAATGAAGCGCTTCAAGCATCGAAATATTTTTTTCATTTGCAACTTCCTGTATTTTTTCCAGCGTCTTTTCTCCAACAGAACGTTTTGGAACATTAATTATACGATAAAAATTATGATTATCATTTTTATTATTTAAAAGGCTTAAATATGCCAAAATATCCTTTATTTCCTTACGTTGAAAGAACTGCATCCCGCCATAAATTTTGTAAGGAATATTTGCAGACAGTAGTTTTTCCTCCAAAACCCTTGATTGTGCATTTGTCCTGTACAAAATCGTCATATCCTTGTAATCGGCACCGTCTCTTTTCTTTTTCTTCATCTCTGTCACAATAAAATCCGCTTCATCATAAACAGTCATTGCATTATAAATCTTGATTTTTTCTCCATCAGAACCATCTGTCCAAAGTGTTTTCCCTTTTGAGCTTTTATTATTTTTAATAAGCTCGTTGGCTGTATCCAGTATTTTTTTTGTAGAACGGTAATTTCTTTCCAGTTTTACCGTAAATGCTTCCTTGTAATCTCTCTCAAAATTCAAAATGTTATTAATATTTGCCCCACGAAACGCATAAATACTCTGATCTTCATCTCCTACAACACAAATATTCCGATATTTTGCTGCAATCAGATTAATCATTTCATACTGAATATCGTTAGTATCCTGATACTCATCCACCACAATATACTGATATCTTTCCTGTATTCTTTCCAAAACAAAAGCATCATCCAGCAATTTTCTCGCATTCAAAAGCAAATCTGAAAAATCCATCGCATTATTTGCCTTCAAAACTTCATCATACTTTTGATAAATCTCACCAAAAAGCCTGTTCGCAGGAATTCTCATATCAATTTCACGTTCAAGCTCCTTAATTCCTATCCCCTGTTCCTTCAATTTACTAATTCTATTTGCAAGTTTTCCCGGCTGAACACCATCATTATCCTTAATTCCCATATCCTTTTTTATCTTTGTAATAATCGATTTCTGATCATCCACATCATAAATATTAAAATTTCTCCCATATCCAATTCTTTCAGAATAAGTTTTAAGCAATCTTACCGAAAACGAGTGAAATGTAGAAACTACAAGATTATTCGCCTCATGTCCAATAAGTGCCGTAGCCCTTTCCTTCATCTCTCTTGCCGCCTTATTCGTAAAAGTAAGTGCCAGAATATTAAGCGGTGAAATCCCTATTTCTTTTACCATGTGTGCGATTCTATAAGTAACTGTACGTGTTTTACCACTTCCCGCTCCAGCCAGTATCAATACAGGCCCTTCTATTTTTTCCGCAGCTTTTCTCTGCTCTTCATTTAATTCATCTAAAATACTGCTCATATTTCTCCTTTTTTCTCATTATTTTTTACAATTCTCTATATTTAACTTCCGTTATTTTCGATATTTTCTCAATAACACCATTTTCTTCCTTTTCTTCCCCAGCGTGACTACTCCCATTTTTATAGACAATTTCCTTCAAGTTCAAGTCCGATTTTTTTAATAAATCCACTGTTAATAAAATCTGGTTAAGTACACCTTTTTTATTTTTTGAAACAATGATAACTTCTGAATTTTTTCTAAATTCACACATAAAGTCCAGAATACTGTAGCTTCCTTCCAACTTTAACAAAAGTCCGCCAGTAATTCTAACAAAGATATAGTCGTTTTCAATCAATGCCAAATTTATTTTTTCACGTAAATTTATTAAATCACTTTTTTCATTTTCCTCCATTTGCCCTTTTATAACTATTGTTGTTACTTTTTTATTTTCAAATAGCTGCTCTTCATACATTTTTTCAACAAGTTTCTTGCCAACATTAATTTCCGTTCCGACTATAAAATATATTTTTCCTTTTTTATCAGTTCTGTGCCTTACAATATGATGCCTTCGGCATCTTGCCTCATAATTTTCATTTGCGCCAACCATAACCAGCGGATCGTCATAATAAGCAGGCTCCCCATTTATAAGACGCTGACTCGCATAAGCAGGCTTTCCACAAATCATGCAAATTGCGTGAAGCTTATCCACCTGATCGGCAATACTCATAAGTTCTGGCACTGGCTCGTAAGGCTCTGCCCTAAAGCTCATATCAAGCCCTGCGACAATCACTCTTTTCCCATATTCCACATACTTCTTACAAAACTCAACTATTTTTTCTCCAAAAAACTGCACCTCATCAATTCCAATTACTTCCGCATCAACATTTTTTTCCATAATTTCTTCCATTTGAGAAACATCACTCACGGGATAAGCCCTAAAACTGTCATTCCCATGTGAAAATACTCCCTCTTCCCCATATCTGTTATCAATAGCATGTTTAAATGCTACAATTTTCTGCTTCGCATACTCAGCCCTTCTAAGCCTTCTTATAAGTTCCTCGCTTTTTCCTGAAAACATGCTTCCAGTAACAACTTCCAACGTTCCTATTTTAGAATTTTGTATCATTTTATCTATTCCTTTTTCTATCATTTTATAATTTCTGTTTTAAAAAGGGGGACTTGCCCCCGTATTTTTAATTTTTATTTTGTCTAAATGAATCAAACATATTTTTTGCATTACTATATAAAACTTTGACTTCATAAGGTTTTACGTCAATTTGAATTTTTTTATCAGAAATTGCGTAATTTTCCTTTAAATTTAGCTGATTTCGGTAAAATCCAAATAATTTTGGTACTTGCAATGATAATGGGTATTCGTCTGCTCCGTTATTTACTACAATAATCATTGATTCATTTCCAGCTGAAATTTCGTAGGAAATAAAGTCTGTATTTGGTCTTGCTGGTGTAAAATCACGCCCTTGGTACAATTTTGCCCGTCTATTCTGATCAGTTAAATAATCTGATATTTCTGAATCAATACGACCTCGTGTTTTGGGATCACTGTAAACTTCAAGGATTCTTAATTTACCATTTTTAAATAAATTTTTATGTTCTTTTCTGACTTTTAGTAAGGCTTTATAATGATTTTCTATATCTGCATTGCTATTTACAGGATACGAAATCCATTTTTGAACTTCGTTTACTTCCACAACACTAGGAAAACTTCTAAGTCTGTCTTTATATTTACTTATACTATCTGTCTCAGGATCGTATGGTGCGTAATCTCCCCACAACATAGGCTTTCTATTTCGTGGCGAATCTGCTCCCCACATTCCTTTTTCATCACCATAATATATAACTGGTGTCGCAGGCAGCATCATTTGCATTGCAACGACTCTTTTCAGCTTACTTACAGCTGTTCCGTCATATAAATCAGGACGAATATTCAAATATCCTTGATCCGATTGATTATTTCTATCATAAACTCTATTCGGATTTATCATTCCACTAAAGATTCTATCTGTATCAAGTGACCCAATAAAAACTTGTGTCATATTAAAACGATTGCTTGAATATCTGTTATAAATTTCATTTAATTTTGTTGCAAATTCTACGCCGTTGATTCGGTAATTTGGATTAGTATTTACAGTATATTTTATAATATTATTGACAATATTATAGTCTGCTCCACTGTCATAAATTCCATCTTCAACATCTTTTGTAATACTGTTTGAAACCTCTCCTGTAATTAGCAAGTCAGGTTTATATTTTTTCAAATTTTCTGTAATTTGTGCAAGATATTCTTTATTCTCGTTGTCGTAATAAACATATCTTATTCCGTCAATTCCGTCATCATATACATCTTTCTTAAAAGTCTCATCAGGCCCTAAAATCCATTTTTTCATTGCATTTTCAATATAATTTCTAACTTGCGGATTTTTTAAGTCAAGTACAGTATCCTTTAAATACCAGTTGGAAAATTCTTTATTATTTCTAGCAAAAAATCTGCTCGATGTTGTATCAGGAGCCACTTCCAGAACTACTTTCAGACCTTTCTGGTGAGCCTGTTTTACAAGGCTTGCCAATTGTAAATCAGAATCTGTCCAAATCCAGCTTTTCACATTCAATAAATCCTCATCAAGTAAATTTTTATCCGTTTCAGGATTGAAAATAAGCAAGTTTAACTCCTTATCTCCATTGTTATTATGAACTTTTGCCTTTATATCAAGCCCTTTTGATGTTCCAGTCTGCTCAATGTAGCCAAAATACGGATCCACATGATTAAAATAAATCGTATCATATTTATGGTTTGAAAGCGAATAAAATGGCGATGATAAAATTATGTATTCCACACCAAGATTTTTGATGTAGTCAAGTTTATCAATTATTCCCTGTAAATCCCCACCATAGTAACGTGTGTAGTTCTGCACGTCATTTAGCGTATTTTCTTCCCATTCATTTTTTTCCTCATAGTTACTGTTCCATTCATTCAATGAAAACTGCGGTTTTTCATTTCCACCCCAATATGCCAGTACTAAGTCTTTTTTAGATGTTCCTGAACGAATTTCTCCAGTAGGCTCTGAAAAGTCATCTGTCCCAAATTCATTAAAAATCGCATCATTATCCACATCGCCATTTCTAAATGAATCAATATAAATCTGATATCCAACTGAGCCTCTAGCCCATTCTGGAATTGTTGTTAATTTTGTAGAACGTGAATATTCAAATTTCTCTACATTTACAGGATTTTTTGTGATATTTCTTCCCATATAATATTTAGTCTTGTCATCAGTTAATACAAAATAATAACTTGACACATTGCTCGGAATTTCAGCCATAAAAATTTCATTACCACCATAATTTCCAATTCCACGCATCATTTTTTTCCCGCCATTGTAGACAACTTCCGCAGAATAAACATCGTTATTTTTCGTTCTTAACATAATCTTTACATTATTTCCATTAAGTACCCTGAATTCAGAATCTTCCCTATGGACTAATGAATTCAAGTCGATAACTCCATCATTTCTTTGGCTATATTTCAATGATTCTGTTGAATTTTCCTCATTTTGCCCTGTTTCATTATTCTCTGAATTTTCAATATTTTCCTGTTTATTCTTATTTTTTCTTTTTACTGCACTAATCAAATAATCTTCACGATTGTTTATATCATTATTTTTAATATTCATTTGAAAATTTTCATTTTGTGCAGAAAATGAAACAACTGAACTTACCAAAAACAATAAAACTTTCATTTTTAATTTAAAACTCATATTTCTCCTCTATTTACCTTAATCTCCCTAGCCGCAGCCAGACAAAAAACGGTAATTTTTATATTATTTCCATTTTTTTTATCTTTATTATCAAATTGCCTTAAAATGCTATTTTTTATTTCCCGAAGTGTCGCTCCTGTCGTTACAATATCATCAAGTATCAAAATTTTTTTATTGCTCAAATCAATATTCTGAGAAATTCTAAAAGCTCCCTCAATATTCCTGTTTCTTTCTTCTTCGTCCAAAATTTCAGCCATCTTTTTAGTATTTTTTACCCTCTCAATCCGAACATAATTCACTTTTAGACAGTTCAAAATCTCATCAACCTGATTATACCCTCTTTCATTCTTTCTTTTCCTGCTGACAGGTACACTCACGACAATATCTATCTTTTCACGTTTCAAGACATAATAAAATTCTTCCTTTATCAATTCGGCAATCAACTTTGCCATAATTTTTCTATGGTTATATTTATAAGAATAAATTAACCTCTTAAACTCCTTATTGTAATCCCATACATAATAAATATTATTTAATTTTCGCAATTTTTTCAAACTTTTCAGAATATTTTTCGTATCTTTCGATACAATACCGTACTCAACTAATTCCACCCCTGAAATTATATCCTGGTTTCTAAATAAAATTCCTTTAAAATTAAATATTATTTCCTTAAAAAATTTAATATCCTTCAACAGGATCCTCAACCTTTTGAACTATTTTAGTTGAGTACATCTCTGTATATCCGCAATTTTTACATATTTTCAAATAAAATGTATCAATGGCAATCTGTGTTCCAGCAACTTTTTTTGTAGGAATTGCCACCTTTTTCATTTCAAACATTTCTTCTCCACATTTGCAACATTTCTCATCATTTCTCATACAATCACCTCAAAACGCATTTTTTAACCACTCAATACTGCTAGAGCCACGACTTACTCCAACAATATCATACCTTACATTTTTATCCCATTCCTTTTTTAAAAGATAAATTTGTGAACTCGCAAGAATCTTATTCTGCTTCTCCTCCGTCACCATCTCAATCGCCGATCCAAAAAAATCATTCTTCCGATATTTGACCTCCACAAACACCAGCGTCTGACTCTTCTTTTCAAAAAAAATCAAGTCAATCTCCCCAAACCTAGTATAAAAATTACTCTCAACAAACGTAAGCCCTTGCAAAATCAAATATTCCTTCGCCACATTCTCATACTTAAACCCAATTTCCCTTTTATTCATACTATATTCTCGTCCCATCCCCTTTTTTTACATTGTATCATAAATATCTATATTTATTCTTTTAATTTTATATTATATGATACCAATTTTTCACTTATTTTTCAAGACTGGAACACGACAAACGCATGAATATTTTAAACTATTT
>NZ_KI271294.1 GCF_000469385.1 Leptotrichia sp. oral taxon 879 str. F0557 | reverse complement strand
AAAAATTCAAAAAAAGTAGTTGACAAAAGGGAGCGATTATGGTAATATATATCTTGTCGATACGAAAAAGGTATCACAGGACAATAGAAAATAAGAATAGAAGAAGCAATAATGTGTAATAGATAAAACAAAAGTCAAGAGTACATATTTTAGTAGAGTAAGATATGAACTTGTCAAAACTAAGGTGAAATAAAATATATTTATGATATATTGAATGAAGAGTTTGATCCTGGCTCAGGATGAACGCTGACAGAATGCTTAACACATGCAAGTCTTTGGCGAAGCTGTGCTTGCACAGACTAGCCAAGGCGGACGGGTGAGTAACGCGTAAGGAACTTACCCTGCAGACAGGGATAACAGATGGAAACGACTGATAAGACCTGGTATTGTCAGGCTGACGCATGTCAAGCCTGATGAAAGGAGACGCTGCAGGAGAGCCTTGCGTCCTATTAGCTAGTTGGTGGGGTAATGGCCTACCAAGGCGATGATAGGTAGCCGGCCTGAGAGGGTGAACGGCCACAAGGGGACTGAGATACGGCCCTTACTCCTACGGGAGGCAGCAGTGGGGAATATTGGACAATGGGGGCAACCCTGATCCAGCAATTCTGTGTGCACGAAGAAGGTTTTCGGATTGTAAAGTGCTTTCAGCAGGGAAGAAGAAAGTGACGGTACCTGCAGAAGAAGCGACGGCTAAATACGTGCCAGCAGCCGCGGTAATACGTATGTCGCAAGCGTTATCCGGAATTATTGGGCATAAAGGGCATCTAGGCGGCCCTGTAAGTCTAGGGTGAAAACCTGCGGCTCAACCGCAGGCTTGCCCCGGAAACTACAGGGCTAGAGTACCGGAGAGGTGGACGGAACTGCACGAGTAGAGGTGAAATTCGTAGATATGTGCAGGAATGCCGATGATGAAGATAGTTCACTGGACGGCAACTGACGCTGAAGTGCGAAAGCTAGGGGAGCAAACAGGATTAGATACCCTGGTAGTCCTAGCTGTAAACGATGATTACTGGGTGTGGGCATGAAGAGTGTCCGTGCCGAAGCAAATGCGATAAGTAATCCGCCTGGGGA
>NZ_KI271293.1:582-7074 GCF_000469385.1 Leptotrichia sp. oral taxon 879 str. F0557 | reverse complement strand
TGCTGTTAATAGCAACTAGTTGTTCTGAACTTGCCCAATTAGAATCTGGAAGACAACAAAGAATAAAAGAAAGGGGACGGGAATGCATGTATAATTATAAGGGAGAATTACAAGGTTGTAATTATATGAAATAGAAATGATTTAGTATTTTATAAAATACAAAAAATGCAGATTTTTTTAGATAAAAAATTAATTGAGTTTAAAATAATGAAAAAGGAGCTGAGCAAGTATGAAAAAATTAATGGTGTTGATGGTATTAACATCCGCATTAGTTGTAAGCTGTTCTTATTTTTCTGAACTTAATGAAATAGCTGAAAATGAAAAAAGAGAAAGAGGTTGGAGATGCCGATACAACTATAGAGGTGAGATACAACATTGTGGTTATATAAATTAAAGAAGAAAAGATTAATTGAGTTAAAAACATAATAAAGAAGGTGATAAGTATGAAAAAAGTAGTAATTTCAGTTATTTTGATGTTAACTGCCATAAGCTGTTCATATGTAGAGGGAGGAGAAAGATTAATAAGAGAAAGGGGAGTTGAATGTCTATATAATTATAAAGGGGAATTACAGATTTGTAATCTAAAATAAAGATAAATTTAGTATTTTGAAAAATACAGGAAATACTGATTCTTTAGATAAAAGGTTAATTGGGTTCAAAATACTGAAAAAGGAGTCGAATTACATGAAAAAAGTAATAATTTTGATTGTGTTAGCAATGGCTACAATAAGATGTACTGAACTTGCAGAACTTAATGACGAAGAAGAAAGAATAAGAAATGAGAGAGGAGCTGAATGCAGATATAATAAAAGAGGCGGAGTTGAGAATTGCCGATATATGGATTAATAGTTATAAGTTATACAGAAAAGGAGATTATAATATGAAGAAATTAGAGATTTTATTTATATTAATGATGACAGTTGCAAGTTGTTCATATCTTGATGGAAGTGAAGCTCGAAGAAGAGGGCGGGAATGTATGTACAATTATAAGGGAGAGTTGCAGGGTTGCAATTATATAAAATAGAAGTGATTTAGCATTTTATAAAACACAGTTTTTAAAAAAATAAGGTAAAGGAGCTGATAAAGATGAAAAAAATAATAGCATTGATTATATTGTTAGCAAGTGTAATGAGCTGCTCTGAACTTGCTGAAATGGAAGCAAGAAGTCAACAAAGAAGGATGGAAAGAGGACGGCAATGCAGATATAACTATAAAGGGGAAGTACAGCATTGTGGCTATATAAATTAATAATTAAAATAATTGTAGTATAGGGAGATGGTTTATATGAAGAAAATAATGATATTGATAGTACTAATATTATTGCTGATTGTAAATTGTTCATATTTTGAAGGTGCTGAAAGGGCTGAAAAAGAAAGAGGACGGCGATGTAGATACAATTATAAAGGAGAATTACAGCACTGTGGTTATATAAATTAATAATTAAAACAACCGTAGCATAGGGAGATGATTAGTATGAAAAAAATAATAACATTAATTATATTGCTAGCAAGTGTGATGAGCTGTTCTGAACTTGCCGAAATGGAAGCGAAAAGTCAACAGATAAAAAGGGAAAGAGGTTGGGAATGTATGTATAACTATAAGGGAGAGATACAGGGTTGCAACTATATAAAATAGACATGGTTTAGCCTTTTATAAAATACGGGAAATACAGATTCTTTAGATAAAAAGTTAATTGAGTTTAAAAGAACGATAAAGGAGATGGTAAGCATGAAAAAATTGGTGATTTTAATTATATTAATCTTAACTGCTATAAGTTGCTCATATATGGAAGGAGGAGAAAGATTAATAAGAGAAAGAGGGCGACGATGCAGATATAACTACAAAGGAGAGGTACAACATTGTGAGTTTATAAACTAATATATATTTAATATTAGAGGAAAATATAACGAGGGAGATAGATTGCATGAGAAAATTAATAGTTTTAATTATACTGGTAATATCTACTGTAAGCTGTTCATATTTTGAAGGAGCTGAAAGAGCAGAAAAAGAAAGGGGGCGGGAATGCAGGTATAACTATAAAGGAGAACTGCAGGGTTGCTATTATATAAAATAAAAATAATTTAGCATTTCAAAAAATAGAAAATAAAGATTCTTTAGAAAGTTAATTGATTTCAAAATAATAAAAAAGGAGATAGATTGTATGAGAAAAATAATAATTTTGATTATATTGCTAGTAAATGTGATGAGCTGTTCTGAACTTTCTGAAATGGAGGCAAGAAGCCAACAAAGAAGGAGGGAAAGAGAACGAGAATGCAGATATAACTATAAAGGAGAATTACAGGGCTGTTATTATATAAGATAGAAATTATTTAATGTTTTAAAATATGTAGAGAGTATAAATTTTTTATTTGATGAAATTTAAAATATGATAAAGGAGTTAATAATATGAAAAAATTAGCAATTTTAGTTGTATTAATGATGATAGTTGCGAGTTGTTCGTATCTTGATGGAAGTGAAGCTAGAAGAAGAGGTTGGGAATGCCTGTATAATGGCAAGGGAGAAGTTCAAGTTTGTGGTTATGTAAACTAATAATTGTAATTTAGTAAATCATATAGAAAAGTGATAAAGGAGATAGGTTGTATGAAAAAAATAATAATTTTGATTATATTGCTAGTAAATGTGATAAGCTGTTCTGAGCTTGCCGAGTTGGAAGCAGGACATCAGCAAAGGATGAGGGAAAGAGGGATGGAATGTATGTACAATTATAAGGGAGAAGTGCAAGGTTGTAATTATATAAGATAGAAATTATTTATTTAATAAAACTTGATAATTAAACAAAGAAAATGTGCTAAAGAAGGTGATATGTGTGAAGAAAATAATGATTTTAGTTGTTTTAATGATGTCAGTATCAAATTGTACTGCTTTTAAAATATCGGAACAAATGGAAAGTGAACGTGGGAAAGTATGTACTTATGATTATAAAGGTAATTATAAATATTGTGAATACAAAAGGTAATGAAACAATCAAAAATTTTATAAAAATGACGATAAAGGAGATAGCAAAAATGAAAAAATTGGCGATTTTAATTATATTAATGTTAACAGTTATGAGTTGTTCATATATGGAAGGTGGAGAAAGATTAATAAGAGAAAGAGGCATGAGATGCAGATACAATTATAAAGGGGAATTACAGCATTGTGGCTTTATAAACTAATCATGAGTGTAATATTATCAAGAAATATAATAAAGGAGATGGTATGTGTGAAAAAAATAATGGTGTTAGTGGTATTAATAATGACATTGGTTGTAAGCTGTTCTTATCTTGAAGAAGCAGAAAAAGAGCAGAGAGAAAGAGGGGTTGAATGCAGATATGGTAAAAGAGGCGGTCTTGAAAACTGCCGTTATATAAATTAATAGTTTAGAAAATTATATTAAAGGAGTTGATATTATATGAAAAAATTAATAATTTTAGTCATACCAGTATCGTTACTAATTATGAGCTGTACCGAACTTGCAGATATGGAAGCAAGGAGACAACAGAGAATAGAAGAAAGAGGAGTTGAATGCAGATATAATAAAAGAGGAGGAGTTGAAAATTGCCGTTATGCAAATTAACAGCTAGAAAAAATAAAGGAGAAGATAAAGATGAAGAAATTGATAATTTTAGCTATATTAATAATGACTGTTATAAGCTGTTCATATCTTGATGGAAGTGAAGCCCAAAGAAGAGGGCGACGATGTAGATACAATTATAAAGGAGAGGTACAGCATTGCGGATATATAAACTAAAAAAATATATAGAAAACATATTTCGTTCATTAAGGGGGTTAGTTGAATTTAAAAAAGATGTTGATGGAGCTGATATGTATGAAAAAAATATTGATGTTGATGATACTGGTATTAGCATTAGTTACAAGCTGTTCGTATTTTGAAAGTGCTGAAAGGATTGAAAGGGAACGGGGAGGAGTTGAATGCAGATATAATAAAAGGGGTGGGGTTGAGGATTGCCGTTATGCAAATTAGTGGCTAGAAAAAATAAGGGAGCTTATATATATGAAAAAATTATTAATTTTAGTTATCTTAATGATGACCACAATAAGCTGTTCTTATATGGAAGGTGGAGAAAGACAAATGAGAGAGCGAGGCTGGGAATGCAGATATAATGGTAAAGGAGAAGTACAACATTGTGGTTTTATAAACTAAATAGCTATAATTGTATGTAATATCATAGAAAAATATAAAAAGGAGATGACAATATGAAAAAGATATTGATATTAATTATATTAGTAACGATAACTATTTTTAATTGTACAGAAAGAGATTTGATGATAATGAGAGATGCGGACAGAGAAATGAATGAAAGAGGGCTTGAATGCAGATACAATAAAAGGGGCGGGGTTGAAAATTGCCGTTATGCAAATTAAAAGCTAGAAAAAATAAAGGAGATGGTAAAGATGAAAAAATGATAGCATTAATTGTATTATTATTAACAGTGACAAGCTGTTCTGAACTTGCTGAGCTGGAAGCGGGGCATCAGCAAAGAATGAGAGAAAGAGGTATGAGATGCAGATATAATTATAAAGGAGAATTACAGCATTGTGGCTATATAAATTAATAATTATAGCAATCATAGTGCAAGGAGATGATTTTTATATGAAAAAAATATTGATGTTGATAATATTAGTATTGGTATTGGTTGTAAATTGTTCGTATTTCGAAGGTGCTGAAAGAGCTAGAAGAGAACGTGGAAGAGAGTGTACATATAATAGTAGAGGAGAAGCACAAGTTTGTGGTTATATAAAATAAAAAACTGTAATATAAATAATTATTTATTTAAAAACAAAAACAAAAAATTATACTAAAGGAGATAATATTTATGAAGAAAATAATAATGTTAATTATATCAATACTGTTAATTATGAGTTGTGCTGATATTGAAGCTTCAAGAGAGCGTATGAGGCAAAGAGGACGAGAATGTATATGCAATAAAAGAGGAGGGCTTGAATATTGTCGTTATATAAATTAATAATTTAGAAATTTGTAATAAAGAAGATAATATTTATAAAGAAGATAGTAATATTAGTTATATCGTACTGCTAATTATGAATTGTGCTGATATTGAGGCTTCAAGAAAATGTATGAGGCAAAAGAGGATGAGTGTGCACTTCTAATTCTAGAAAAAAACTGCAATATTGCGGATATGAAAGATAACAAATAATTAGAAATTAAAAAATATTATATTGGTATTATAATTTGTGAAGTAAAGAATTGTGATAATGGAGGAAACAATTATGAAAAAGATTATAGTTTTGATTGTATCGGCAGTACTAATTGTGAGTTGTTCATATTTTGAAGGTGCGGATAGGCAAATAAGAGAACGAGGAATTGAATGCAGATATAATAAAAGAGGTGGAGTTGAAAACTGCCGGTTAGGAGAAAATTAAAATGAAGACAGAAATTATATGTGTTGGAACAGAATTATTAGTCGGAGATATTGTAAATACAAATGCACAGTATATTTCAGCAAAACTTACAAATATTGGGATTGACTTGTATTATCAGACTACAGTTGGGGATAATTATGGAAGGCTTATGGAGTGTATTCAAAATGCTTTCAAAAGAGTTGATTTAGTAATTACTACTGGAGGTCTTGGACCTACAATTGATGATATTACGAAGGAAGTTGTAGCTGATTATTTTGGAGAAGAGTTAGAAGTAATTGAGAAATACTATGACTTTATTGTAAAAAAATACAATGAAAGAGGTTTTGGAGAAGTAGCTTCTGGCGGGAGAAAAGAAGCTTCAATTTTAAAAAATTCAAAATTACTTGATAACGAAGTTGGGCTTGCACCAGGATTTTTTTATGAAAAAGATAATAAAAAAATAATAGTATTGCCAGGACCTCCTAGAGAAATGGCTTGGATGGTAGATAATCAAGTTTTACCACTTTTAAAGCAGTATTCAAATGATATTTTACTAATGAAAACTCTTGAAATAAGGGGAGTTCCAGAAGGAAAAATTGACGACAGGCTAAAAGATTATTTTGAAATGTCAAATCCGACCGTTGCTCCATATGCGAAAGAAGGCTGTGTTCATGTAAGAATTGCCATGAAAGGTGATAGAGGGAGTACAGATTATCTGATTGCTGAAATTGATAAGATTTTGAATGAAATTATGGAAATCTATCCTCAAGCGTCAGAAATTAAAGAAAATTGATAAATTTGTAAAATATTATTGATTTTATTAAAAAAAGTCTATAGACAATTTAATTAATGGAGTAAAGAATTAATAAAATCAAGTTAACTATATTTAAATAAGGTAAATCTATTTTATTTTAGGTCTTTGTCAAGAGTGGGGGTAAAAATTTAAAGTAAAGAAACAAGAATATAAGTTTTAAGATAACTGATGAAGAAAAAGAAAAGATATACGTTGCTTTAGATGAAATAGGTGGAACTAGAACGGATGCCTTACTAAAATTATTAGGATCATAAATTGTAATATTAATTGCGACATTTTACCAAATTTTTTTT
>NZ_KI271293.1:0-482 GCF_000469385.1 Leptotrichia sp. oral taxon 879 str. F0557 | reverse complement strand
TTTATCAGCATTAAGGTTCTTATCAAGTCTTCTGCCTCTATTTTTAATATGTCGGTCTTCTTTGTGTAAAATTCTCTTAGAAGACCGTTGCTGTTTTCATTGCAGCCTCTCTGCCATGAGCAGTAAGGATTTGCAAAATAGAATTCTATTCCCATCTTCTCCACTTCTTCCCAGCATGAAAATTCCTTGCCCCTGTCTGATGTGAAAGTCTTAAATGCTTCTTTAGGAATACTGGCTATCAACCGTTTTATTGCTTCCAACATTGAATTTTTACTTCTATCTTTCATCTTTATTGCCACATATCGTCTCTTTAGTTTTCGCTTTCTTTCCCTTTCTTCTCAAGACATTCAGAGAAACGTCTAGAAAATTACTGTACAACCAGTTATAGATAGTTTTAAATGACAGCCTCCCCTTTAATTCCCTGCCAACAATTTGTTCAGGTGACCAAGTTTTGTAGAGCCTGTCCTCTATCAGATTTTTCA
>NZ_KI271292.1 GCF_000469385.1 Leptotrichia sp. oral taxon 879 str. F0557 | reverse complement strand
TTTTTATTAAATTTATCTGTTTTTTCACACTCAACAAAAGCTGTCCAGTAATATTTTCCCTCTTTGTTTTATTTTCTCAATTTCTTTTATTAAATCTAACTTTATTTTATTATACCACTAATTTCCAAAAATAATACTAAATTCCATTAGAAAATAGAAATTATGTTAGTAACAAGAAATTTTAATTACTTGCTAAATACTATAAAACTAGAAAGCTTATAATTAATTTTTTCAAAAAAATACAATCTTTAAACTTTGTTTCTAATTATATAGTTTTTAGACTACATTCTAAATCTTTTGTCTTTGAAATATTTTAAAAATTATTGTATTTCTTCATCAGATTTTCTCCCAAGATATACAAAATCCATTAAAGAGTAAAGTATTTGAATTTCTTCTGTATATTTTTGAATATTATAAGAGGATTTAAAATTACGATAATATTTTATAGCTTCTTCAAAATTTGTATACATTTTTCCTGATTCATTAATAGAAGTTCTAGAATCCTTAATTTTATCATACAACAAATCATACATATTATTATATCTATCAAAATTTAAACTTACTTGATACTGTGTTGGAGAAACTTGAATACCTGCAGTTTCTATGTATTTAATTTTTTCTTTAGCAGTTGGATAGGGTATTGATTTTATTACTCTCATATTTTTTTGTAACCACTTATATGCTTCTTCTTTACTAAATGCTTTAATTATTGATAAACATAATTTATTTGCTACTTGAATATTATTTTTATTTTTTTTAAATAAATATTTCCATGTTTTATATCTAATAATAGGAGGTAAAATAGAAAAAACATGTAATATTATGGGTGAAGTATATATATCTATCCGAATATCCAGAAAATACTTGATAAAAATCAAAGCATATAATTCCATAACTCTATCTTCCGTTTTTTCTACAATCTCATTAGAAAATGTTTCTGTATGACTAGTATGTGTTCCGTTATTTCCAATTATTCTTATTTCATTTACAGTTTTAATTAATTTATTTCTAAAATCATTTTCTAATAAATTCAAGGAAGTAACTACTGCCTCGTTTCTTGAATCATTTCTTATTTCTCCCAATGTTATTTGTATGCTACTTCCAAGATTTAAAATCTTTCTCACAAGTATTTCCGCATATTGTCTTAATCCTTGTATTTTCCCTCTATTAGATCTTTCTATATATTTAGTATCGTGTATCAAGTCTTTTATCATATTTGTATATTCATTATTATTAAAATTATCCATTTAGTTACCTTTGTTTTATTTTAAATCTTCATATCATAAAAATTTTCCAAAATCAGCAAAATTTCTTCTCCATAATCCCTGATTTTCCGTTTTCCCATTCCCTTTAACTGCGAAAGTTCTTCCATATTTTTAGGATTAGTTTTTGCAATATTTGCCAAAAGCTGGTTTGAAGC
>NZ_KI271291.1:119809-173290 GCF_000469385.1 Leptotrichia sp. oral taxon 879 str. F0557 | reverse complement strand
ATAAAAATTAAAGAGCAGAAAAATCTCTGCCCTTAAAAAAACTTTAACTTTATATTATTTTTACTTTCTGTTGCACTTGACTTGACAATACACCGTTTTTTATAATTTTATACTAATCCTGTAACTTTTATTCCTCTGTTAACTATTGCCTTTATAGAGTTATTTCCTAAAAGTCTGTTGCTCCATACAAATGAATGCTTTATTTTTACAACTTTTTAATTCTTTTATCTATAACGGCTTCTTGGATGGAATCCCTATTTTTCTTGGGTATTTTTTGTCTGTTTTTTGTAGTTTTAAAATTTCCAAAATTATCCTTTTATCCATACTTTCTGGAAGATTAAATTCAAAAGTTTTGTTTATTTTTGCATTTAAAATCTTTAGAGCATTTTTCGATTCCCCTATTTCGTTTAAATTCAATTTTTGTGGTAAAAATCGTCCATTTACTTTTATGAATGGAATCATATACTCCAGTATTATTCTTAAATTTGCTACTCCTCGACAAAGAGCAACATCAAAACATTCTCTTCTATCTTTTATTAATCCTTCTGCACGTTCAAAACTTGTGGTTACATTCTGTAAATTTAATTCTTTTATTACTTCATTTATGAATTCTATTTTTTTCCTTACTGAATCTACTAACAAAAACTTTTTCTCTGGGTAATAAATGGCAAGTACAAGCCCAGGAAATCCAGCACCTGTTCCCACATCTATAAAAAATTTTTCGTCATCATTTATAACTTTTGTTAAAAGCAAAGAATCTATAAAATGTTTTTCCAGCATTCCTTTTTTCTCACGAATTGCTGTTAAATTCATAATTTGATTTTTATTATATAAAAGTTCTAAAAATTTCAGAATTTGTGTAATTTTTTCGTCTAATACTTTAATTTCTGATTTTGAAAGCAAGTTTAAGAAATATTCTCTTAAATTGGCTTCTTCGTTTATATTTTCCACTTTTTCTCCTTACGTTCCATTAATATATAAAAGTTTATTTTAAAATAGCTAGATTTATTTTAAAACTCCATCTAAATACATTAGCAGCACAGAAATATCTGCTGGCGTTACTCCAGACATTCTGGATGCCTGTCCTACATTATATGGTCTATTTTCTTTCAATCTTTGTTTTGCTTCTCTTGTAATTCCCTTCATACTGTCATAGTCAAAATTTTTAGGAATTTTTTTATCATCAAGTTTTTGCTGTTTTTCCATAATTTGGATGGCTTTGGCAATGTAGCCCTCATATTTTGTCTGAACTTCAATTTGATATTCAGTTTCATCGTCAAAATTTAGATTTGGAACATTTTCAATGATTTCAGCGATATATTTTATATCTTGATATGTAACTTTTGGACGACGTAAAATTTCCTTTAAAGTCGTTCCACTTTTGAGACTTTCGTTATATTTATCAAGAATTTCCATGAGTCTTTGGTTACTGCTTCCAAGTTTTATATTCTCAAGATTTTCTATTGTTATCTTAACATTTTTTTTCTTTTCCTGTACAATATCATAATATTTTTTATCAAGAAGTCCGATTTTATAAGCCTTTTCAGAAAGTCTTATATCAGCGTTGTCTTCACGTAAAATAAGTCGAAATTCAGATCTTGCTGTAAACATTCTATATGGCTCAAACAATTCCTTATTTATTAAATCATCTATCATTGTTCCAATGTATGAACTCTCCCTATCCAAAATAAACGGCTCTTCTCCTTTAATTTTTAAAGCTGCATTGATTCCTGCGATAATTCCCTGTGCAGCTGCCTCTTCATAACCGCTTGTCCCATTTAGCTGTCCAGCTAAATAAAGTCCTTTTACTTTACGGGTTTCAAGAGTGTAGTCAAGTTCGCTAGGGTCTACAATATCATATTCCACAGCATACCCGTATCGCATTATATGAGCATTTTCAAGTCCATCAATTGTATTTACTATCTTTTGTTGCAAACTAGCGGGATAACTTGTGGAAAGTCCACTTATGTAGACTTCCGCCGTGTCAAATCCTTCTGGCTCCAAAAACAGATGATGGCTGTCTTTATCATTAAATTTTACAACTTTATCTTCAATTGACGGACAGTATCTTGGTCCTGTACTGCTTATACTTCCGTTATACATTGGTGCTTTATCCAGATTATCCATTATTATTTTATGTGTATTTTTATTAGTTCTTGTCAAATAGCATGATAATTGCGGTTTTTCCAAAACTTCATCATTTGGCGTTCTCATTGAAAATTTTAATGGAATATTTGTTATTCCCGGCTGTTCTTCCAATTTTTCCAAATTTAATGTTCTAATATCAAGTCTAGGTGGTGTTCCTGTCTTGAATCTATCCATTTTAAATCCTAAAGATTTCAGGGAATCTGTCAAATCTTCTGCCGATAACTCTCCCATTCTTCCACCTTTTACCCTTTTATCTCCAATGTATAAAAGCCCTCTTAAGAATGTTCCTGTTGCAAGTACAACTGCCTTTGCAAAAAACTCCATTCCTGTCTTAGTTCTTATCCCTTTTATAACCTTTTCAATTCTTTTAGAATTACCTTCTAAAATTTCAATTTCTTCAACAATTAATTCTGTGACAATATCTTGAACAGTATCTAAATTTTGCTGATTTTCTATTGTTTTTTTCATTTCCCTTGCGTAAATTTTTCTATCTGCCTGAGCCCTTAACGAACGAACTGCCGGTCCTTTTTTTGTATTCAGAATTCTCATTTGTACAAAGCTTTTATCCATATTTCTTCCAATTTCTCCACCTAATGCGTCAACTTCCTTAGCCAGATGGCTTTTTGCAGGCCCTCCAACTGATGGGTTACAGGACATAACACCTATATTATCTAATGTTATTGTAAAAATTGCTGTATTCAACCCTAATCTAGCTGATGCCAATGCTGCTTCAATTCCTGCGTGTCCAGCACCGACTACAATTACATCATAATTTCTCATTTTATTTATAAATTGTAATTTTTTATACTCAAAATAACACTTTGACTTAAAATTACACTCTCCTTTCAATTCCAATTCTTTTTATAAATCCATTATATATTAATATTTTGTTTTTTTCAATAAAGTATTTTCAAAAAAGAAAAAACGAGTTATGCAACTCGCTTACAGTTTATTTAATAATTCGATTTTTATTTTCTGTTTTGGTGGAAATGACGGGAATCGAACCCGTGTCCAAAATAAAAAGTTCTTACTATCTTCTACAAGTTTAGTCTATTTAACGCTTTAACCATTAGATATTAAACAGACAAAAGTCTAAAGGCGAGATTATAAATTTTCCTTAGATGACATAATCATACATCCAAGTAAGCCATTAAAAATGACATCACCTAATGGAAAAATGGCGTTCCCAAAAGAGATGAGCCGCTATCTTAGGCAGCTAATGCGTAATTATCGTTTCCGATTATTTTTAAGTTGGATTTTAAAGCTCCCGCTTACTTGCCAATAGTAATCTTTTTATCCTGTCGAAACCAAAACATTCCCTTATTTTAAAATTTACTTTTTTTAGTATAGCATATATTTAAGATTTTGAAAAGATATTATTTAAAAATTATGTTAGCCTTGTTCGGAAACTTTATATTTTTTTATTTCTAATAAGATGTCTTGCCCCCCTTAGAGCAATATTTATCTCATTGTATTTTCAAATTCAATATAGTTATCGAACAGGTCTATTTTAAAAATCCTATCACTCCGTATACTCCCAATGTTACAAGAGCTGCTGCAATTAATACTCCAAAAAGAATATATAAAAAAGATTTTTTTCTGTCAAATTGAAGTAATGCCGCAATTAATGCTCCTGTCCAAGCACCTGTTCCTGGAAATGGAATAGCTACAAAAATCATAAGTCCCAAAAATTCCTTATTTGCGATACTTTCACTTCTGCTCATCGCCCTTTTTTCAATTTTTTCGATAAAGTTTACCAATATATTCTTCTTTTTCATAAATTCAAATAATTTTACTACAAATAAAAGAATAAACGGCACAGGAAGCATATTTCCAATAATCGAAACAATCATATTCAAGTACCAAGGTAATCCAATAGCTGCTCCAATCGGTATTGCTCCACGAAGTTCAATTATAGGCAACATTGATATAAGAAATATTCCTATAATTTTATTTAGAAGCGGAGCTCCAATTAAAGTTACCTTTATAAAATTTTTAAAAGATTTCATAATTTTTACTTTTTACTTTATAATAATTAAATTCATTAATTATCATAAATTTCTCCTTTATTGATTATTTACGTTAATTCAAGAGAACGCATACTCTATTTTATTATTTAAAATTTCATCTTAATTCTTACAAAAATTTATACATTTACAACATATTTCAAACTAAACCTAATCAGTTTTTGTAATCATAAATATTAATGGCTGTGACTTTTCCAAAATAAACTCAGACTCATTAAAGCCTCCAAATACTTTTACATTGATTATACCTAACTGTTCAAAAAATTTCATAAAATCAAAATAATTAACATTTGTTAAAATTTCCTCATTTTCAAGCTTATCATCCAAAATAGTTTTAAAAATTACATTATTATCAGAATTTTTGTAATAATAACGCTCAAATTTCACATTTTCATTTTCAATTAATGGTAAATTTCCTAAAAAATTAGATTCAGATTTTTGATTTTCAAAAAATTTATAAAAATTTATTAGCTGAATAATCAGTTTCCCATTATTTTCAAGCTGTGAATAAGCCTTTTTTAAAAATAAAAAAATCTCATCTTTGCTATTTAAATGCGGTAACGTATTTCCAACATTTATTATTGTGTCGAATTTTCCCAATTCATCGACTCTCATCATATCCAAATTTTTTACATCAACATTTTTTTCTCTAGCCTGCTCAATTAATTTTTCATTTATATCAATGGAAATTACATCATATCCTTCATTTTTTAGAAATTTTGACAAATTACCTGTTGCAGCTCCTACATCAAGCACTTTTTTTCCTGTAATATATTTTTGAAAAAAATTCTTCTGAACATCTGAAAGTGAAAAGATAAAATCGTATTTTTCTGCTATTGTATCGTAAAATTTCTTCATGTTTTCTTTATTTTTCATATTTTCTCCAAATTTTAAAATTTTTTGAATTTTAACAGCAAAGTTATAATTTTAGATTATTATAACATAAATTTTATAAAATAAGAATTAAATTTGCCCAACTTTTTGGGGTCAACACATCTATCTAATTTATATAATTTTTTTGATAAAATTCTTATTCTTTAACAAGTATTAACAACATCTTGAAATTTTTTGTTTCAGCTTCTACAGCATGAGGTATGTTTGCAGGAAGAACTGCACTTTCACCTTTTTTCACAACAAATGGTTTTCCGTCAACATAATATTTTCCTTCCCCATCAAGCACAGTAACCAAAGCATCTCCAGGTGCTTTATGTGGATCAAGGCTCTCACCTTTCCAAAAAGACATAATTGTCATTACTAAGTTTGGTTTTGCTACCAAATTTTTACTTACAATTTTTCCTTCCTGATAATCAACAACTTCAGCAAGATTAAAAGCACTTGCACTTTCCAGCATTTTTAATGTCTTATTTTCCATATTTCCATCTCCTATCTTTTCTCCAATTTCAATCAACTTCAAATTATCTCTTGCTTCAATAGAGTAATTATGATTTGCTGTGATTTCAAGAAAGTCTCCATTGGAAATTACTTTCTTATTATTTTCAATAAAAATCTTTCCATTACCGTTAAAGCAGTAATAATAACGATTTCCGAGCATAGCTTCTGCAGTTATTTCCTCATCTTTTGCTAAAGAGAATAAAGAAATATAGCTATTTGGCTGATTTAAGATTCTCATACTTACAACTTCGGCTTCCTTAGATGTGATAAGTTCATTAAAATTTATCGGTTTTGCTACTTCTATTTTAACCATAAAATATCTCCTTGTTATCTATAGTAACTTTTTTGAAATAATTTTATATAGTATAACATATATTTTATAAAATATACAGTCAATTCACTTAAAATTCGCAACAAATGCACGAAATTATTATGAGTTTTATTTTATTTTAAATTTGCTACATTTTATTATACAATCCATTATAAAAAAAGAAAACCGACTATTTCTAGCCGATTTTCAAAATTAATTTTTAAGATTTCTGTTTAAATCAATTATTTAGCAATTTTGCTTGCGAAGTATCCTAAAGTTCTGATTAATTGAGCTGTATAAGACATTTCGTTGTCATACCAAGATACTGTTTTAACTAATTGAGCATCTCCGTTTTGAACAATTTTTGTTTGTGTTGCGTCAAATAATGATCCGAAGTGAATTCCAACGATGTCAGAAGATACTAATTCTTCTTCAGTATATCCGAATGATTCGTTAGCTGCTGCTTTCATAGCTGCATTTACTTCTTCTACAGTTACTTTTTTGTTTAAGATTGATACTAATTCAGTTAATGAACCAGTTGGAACAGGTACTCTTTGAGCAGCTCCATCTAATTTTCCGTTTAATTCAGGTACTACTAATCCAATTGCTTTTGCAGCTCCTGTTGAGTTAGGAACAATGTTTACAGCTGCAGCTCTTGCTCTTCTTAAGTCACCTTTTCTATGAGGTGCATCTAAAGTGTTTTGGTCTCCAGTGTAAGCGTGGATAGTTGTCATTGTACCAGTTACAACACCAAAGTTATCGTTTAATGCTTTAGCCATTGGTGCTAAACAGTTAGTTGTACAAGAAGCTCCTGAAATAACTGTTTCAGATCCATCTAAAATTTCGTGGTTTACATTGTAAACAACTGTTTTAACATCGTTTCCACCAGGTGCAGTAATAACTACTTTTTTAGCTCCTGCTTTAACGTGTAATTCTGCTTTATCTTTTGTAGCAAAGAATCCTGTAGCTTCCAATACTACGTCAACACCTAATTCTCCCCAAGGTAATTCTTCAGGGTTAGCTTTTGCGAAAGTTTTGATTTCTTTTCCGTTTACTACGAAAGCTCCTTCTTTAACTTCGATAGTTCCATTGAATCTTCCTTGAGATGAGTCATATTTGAATAAGTGTGCTAACATTTTAGCATCTGTTAAATCATTAATTGCCACCACTTCAAATTTGTCTGTTTGTTCAGCCATTAATCTTAATGCTAATCTTCCGATTCTTCCAAATCCGTTAATTGCTACTTTAATTGCCATTTTAATAATACCTCCTAAAAATTTTAATATATTAAAAAAATATATTATTCTATACAATTTGAGTATATCACATTTTTATTGAATTTTCAACAGGTAGAAATCAATAAAATTTTATATTAAGATTACCAAAAAAATTATCTAAGTTTTTTGTTTTTTGTCAAAAAAAACTACTGATAAAATCAGTAGTTATATATTACACAATTTATATTCAAAATGGCTGGGCTGAATGGATTCGAACCATTGCATGCTGGAGTCAAAGTCCAGTGCCTTACCGCTTGGCGACAGCCCAACAATATTTCCTAAGACAAGAACTATTATACAAAAAAATTTTTATTTTGTCAACACTTTATTTTCAAACTTTTATATAATTTCTAAATTTATTTTATTTTACTGCTTAAATTCTGTTAATATTCAACTCTTTAAATTTTTATTTTAAAAGTAATTTTATTATAAAAATAGACCTCTAAAATATACTAAGAGGTCTTTTTCTTAATTTTCTTTCTCAATCTTCTGTTTACAAGAATATATTCCTTCTATTTTAATTCTATCCCATCTTCTGTAACTACAGGATTTGTAACTTTCCATTTCCCATTCACCCTTTGAAGTGTTGCTGGCAAATTATCTAGAATTACATCTTCATCTGTAATATTTTTTATTTCTTCAGCAAAACGGCTTACCAGCTCTTCCAATGCAACATTGTAAAAATTTCTTTTGGTAGGCTCATTTCCTCTTCTTTTCATAATTCTTTCCAGTTCATCCACGCTTCCAAATCTTCCACGCTCTACAACTCTTCCGATGATATCGTTGTTTATTGTCAGTCCATTCGTAGCCCTTGTCAAGTTTCTTGCTTTTATGTCAAAAACTACATCTACTTTATCTTCTGAAATGTGATTTATCTGTTTTGTTTCGAATCTCAAAGTTGATTCCTTTATTGCCTCCTTTGCCAATTCACGTACATATTTTTCTGCAATTTCACGTTTTAGTGAATTGCTTACGATATAATTTCTGTTAAACAGATTATTATACGCCTGTTTTTCAAGTTTTTTTTCATTTTCTCCTATCATAGCATTTACATAGCTGTAAAAAAAATCCTGTAAATCTCTTTGAAGCGTGTATTCAATTTCCTTTTTTTCCCAGTTTGCTGCTCTTTGCTCTTCCTTTTCCCTTCTGATTGTTTCCGATATGCTACGGTTTGACGCAAGGATATTTCCTGCCGCTGCTAGCATAATTACAAATAATATTTTTTTCATATTTGTCTCCTTATTCTGTTTTTTAGTTTCCACTAAATTATACCACACTTTTTAGTTAAAAGTATTAGTATATCCTAAGTCTTCAACTTGCCACTTTCCAATTTCTTTTTTCAAAATATCACTTATAATGTAATCTTTTTCAAAAAATTGTTCAAATGCCTCTTCGCCAATATTTCTTCTTGCTTCCGTAATTCCAAAGTTTATAACATAATCTGCAAAAGGTTTTGTTTCTTTTTGAACTGCTTCCTCAATCTCTTTTTTTTTTCGCTTTCCAATATTCTGCTTGCTATTGAATTTCTTATACTTTTAGTGTTTTGCGGCTTTGGTGCTGTAAATGTATTTCCTGTTACCGTTAACATTAGCGGAAATAATAATTTCTTCATGGGTTATCCTCATTTTTATTGATTTATTAATTAAAAGCGTTCCTTAAATTCTCCAAATTTTCTATTTCCCATTTTCCATTTACTTTTATTAAATTTACAGGTACATTGCTTAAAAATACATTTTCTTCTTTAATTTCACTCAAGTTTTCATTCAAAAGATTTATTATTTCTTCCAGTGCTACGTTATAAAAATTTCGTTTTTTATCTTCATTTCCTTTATTTTTCATAACTTTTTCAAATTCATCCACAAATTTATATCCTAATCTTTTAAAGCTTCTTTCGTAAAGTATATCATCTTTTCCTCCTATATCAAGCACTTTATCCAAATTTCTTGACGTGAAGTCCAAAGTTACATTTACTTTATTCTCTGAAATATAGCTAATTTGATTAATTTTAATTTTTAAATCAAAAGACTTTAAAATAAATTTTACTATTTCATCTGAATATTTTTTCAAGATTTCTTTTTTCAAAGACTCACTTATGACAAAGCCTTTTTCAAACAGGCTGGTATCTTTTTCAATTTCCTTTTTATAATCATTAATTCCGATACTTAAAAGCTTATTGAAAATAGGAGCCATATCCCTTTGAATGACATTTTCAATCTCCTTTCTATCATTTTCTGATATTCTGCTTGTTGTTACGGCTCTGGTGCTTTTAGTCTTTTGTGACTTTGGTGCTGCAAATGTATTTCCTATTATTGCCAGCATTACTACAAGTAATAATTTTTTCATAAATTCTCCTCTTTTTATCTTTTAGTTTTTTTACAAAAGTATAACATATTTTTATGAAATATTAAAATTAAAAATTATTTCAAAAGAAAAGTTATAAAATAAAGTGTTACTATTTAGAAATAAAAAAAATTATAAAAAAATAATCTATGCGATATAATACAGGAAATTTATGATTTATAAGGAGAGATTTAATGCCTAGAAACAAATAAAAACATGATTATCAAACTATTGTCAGTTTCTTTAATCATGTTATTTTTTACTATTTTACATATTTTTCAAATCACATCTTTTCCCAAATTCATCATATTCTTCTCTTGTTACAATCTTATTATTTTTATCAAAAAAAATCCAGTTATAAAACTTTCTCCCATCTCGTATAACACCTTCTATAACTGTCTTTTTTCTCAAATTATTATCTTTTCCCTTGCTAAACCATTTATTAAAATAACGAAAAAAATTATTTTTAATTTCCACAAAATCTGTAACTTCTATTTTTGCATTTATTTTTCTCCCATTTAACCTGTAAATCGAAACATCTTTTTCAAAATCTTTTTCTTCAATTTCAATAATATTATTTTCTGCTTCCAATTTTTTCCATTTCTTAAGATTATTCCATTCTTCCAAAGTCATTTTTATCATATCAAAATCTTTAATTGGCTTAAAATCACGAAATTCTACAATTATATATTCTCTAATAAATTTCCCTATTTCTTCATTTTCTAAAAACTCGCCATTCTCAAAGACAATCCTATTCACATTATTTTCTTCAATAAATTCCATTATCTTCTCAAAACCAATTTCCCGTGTTACAACATCATCAGAAATTTCTATTTTTTCTTTCCAAATTGATTTATACAGCCCAACTTTTTTCAGTTCTATCCGAAATTCCTTCTTGTTTATTTTTTCTCCCGCTTTTATTTTCTCAAGAAGTTCAATTAATTTTTTTGAAAAATCAACCTTATTTTTATGAATTATTTCTTTCAAATATCTAATTGTGCTATTTCTCAAAATATCATAATTTCCTAAAATTTCATTTTTCAATTTTTCATCATTCGTAACTTCATTTTCGTAACATTTCCACGAATAATCCTGCCCATCAAAACAATGAAATATTTTATCTCCCTTTTCTTTCTCAAAATCATAATAAGAACAGCTATACAGCGGATCATCTTCTCTTCTCAAATCAAATGCCACATAATTTTTATCTTCTTTTGCTTCTCCAATATGCAAAAAACATTCTGCTTCAAAAAAAGAATCATTTTTCTGATTTTCAAGTTTTATAATTTTCATATTTTTTAAATCCCTAGGTAATAAATAGTATTTTATCACTTCATTTTTTTTAACATTTCTTCAAATTTTTCCGCATCCTTAAATTTCCAGTCATTCCCGATTTTATTTAATTCATTCGTTACTTTATCTGTCACATAATTCTTAGGATTTCGCATTCCTTCTCTTAACATTTCATTCATTATATCTATCCATTTTTTTACTTCTGAAAGACTAAAAAAATCTTCAGCGTCTTTTATTTCATATCCATATTTTTTAAAAAATCTTTTTTTAATTTCTTTTTCATCTAAAATTTTATCCGAATCAAGAATAACTACTTCATAAGTAACAGAAACCTTTCTATTTGATAAATATTTTACAGTTTTTATATTAAATTTTGAATTGTTAAATATTTCAGAAAAAAAACTAGAAAATTCTTTTAATAGCAATTGTATACTCTCTTTTTCTTCTTTGCTCATTTCATTATTTACTTTATTTGATACAGAAAAATAATATGAAATCATTTCTTGTAATACTTTCTTAGGATATTTACTCACTGTTTCTTCAATTTTCTTATTCTCCAAATCAATCTGCTCTTTTGACAAAGTAACATTTTTTTGCTTTATTACTTGATACTGCCCTGCAAAAATTTGCATAGAAAATATAAATAAAATTATTGTTATTAGTTTTTTCATTATTCCTTAATTCCTTTTCTAAATTCATGTGAAAATGCCTTGTCATAAAGTTTAGACTTAGAATATTCGTTCCCCATAAAGTTTCCTACAAGAATTTGTGCCGTTTTTGTGATTTTTTCCTTTTTCACAAGTTCAGCAATTGTTTCTAATGTTCCCATAACAATTTTCTGATCTTCCCAAGTTGCTCTTTGAACAATTGCAATTGGTGTTGTTTTATCGTAATGTTTTAATAATCTTTTTACAACTTCATCTATCATTTGCACAGATAGGAATATTGCCATCGAACATTTATGTGAAGCAAGGCTTTCAAGACTTTCTGCTTCAGGAACAGATGTTCTTCCTTCCAGTCTTGTACAAATTATTGTCTGACTCACATCAGGCAGGGTAAATTCTTTTTTTATTGCAGCAGCAGCAGCTACAAATGAACTCACTCCTGGAATTACTTCATATTCAATCCCATATTCATCCAGAATATCCATTTGTTCCCTTATTGCACCATAAATGCTCGGATCTCCAGTATGCACTCTTGCTACCAGCTTCCCGTTTTTCTGTGCCTTTATCGTAACTTCCATCACTTCGTCCAAGTTCATTGAAGCAGAATTATAAATTTCAGCTCCATCCTTATGGCAATCAATAACCTCTTTTGGAACCAATGACCCCGCATAAATTATTACATCTGCTTCCTTTACAATTTTTTGCCCTTTTACTGTAATCAATTCAGGATCTCCCGGTCCTGCTCCTATGAAATATACTTTTTTCATAAATTACCTCTTTCTTTTTTAATTTTTTTATTTTTATAATATTTCATTTATTTGAAAACTTACTGATATTTCTGTATTCAAATATATTTTTTTATCTTTCTTAAAAAACGCTTCCCAGATTTTCCCATTTTCAAAACAAATTATTCTTTTTAAGTTACCATCTTGTTACCTTGTAATAAAAATGTACCTTCTCCACAATTTTTCTATTTTAAGCTATAATTAATATAGTTAGCTAACTCAAAAAAATATATCTGGAGGAAATTAAAATGATTGATTATAATAAAATATTAAAAGAAAACTCTTACGGAGTTTTAGCTACACTTGACGATAATAAACCTAAAACAAGAATTTTTCAATACCTATTTTCTGAAAAAGACAAAGTATATCTTGCAACTACAAATAATAAAAACGTTTATAAACAGTTAAAAAAATGTCCTTACGTTTCTTTTCTCTCTCATTCAAAAGATTATTTATCTTTTATATCTGTAAATGGAAATATTCATTTTACTGATGATATTAATCTTAAAACAAGAGTTTTAAATGAATATCCAGCAATAAAAGAACTTTTTAAAACTCCTGACAATCCTATTTTTGAACTTTTTTATATTAATGTAGAAGAGATCAGGACTTTTGATTTAAAAACTTATACCAATGAAAATTTTAAAATAGAAAAACCATAATTAATTTGATACAATCTTAGTTATTCATATTTTGTTTTTTCTCGGTAATTTATGCCCCATTTGTCCATACTTTCCAGTATCGGCTTTAAACTGTAACCTGTCTCAGTAAGAGAATATTCAACTTTTGGAGGAACTTCAGGATAAATCTTTCTTACAAGAAGATTATCTTCCTCCATTTCTCTCAAATTATATGTCAAAACTTTATTAGAAATTCCATTTATAGATTTTCTCAATTCTCCAAACCTTTTTGTTCCATCAAGTAAATCTCTTATTATAAGTATTTTCCATTTATTAGAAATTAAAGAAAGTGTTATTTCAACAGAACACTTCGGTAATTCTTTTTTATTCATAATTATTATTCTCTATTCTTTTTAATTTTATTTTTCTCATCATATTCCCCTAAAACTTTTTCCACCTCATTTTCAAGAACTTCCTCATTAGGAATAATGTGTATTTTGAAGCAAAAATTTGATTAGAAAGTTAGTGTATATTCGGACTGAATACCATTCTCTTTCATAAAATGCCCTTCCTTTATTATCAGATATACTCAAAATCTCACAATACTCTGCTTTCTCACTATTTTCCTGCTCATCTTCTATAATAATTTTCAATTTCTAGCAACCTTCACTAATTTTCCATAAAAAGCTATACCTACAAAAATAATATCCTTTATTCCTTTTTCTTTCAAGTTTACATCATACTTTTTAGAAATTATTTGTTCTACTGCTTCTTGGCTTTCTTTATTTAAACTTTCTTCACTTTTGGCAACTTTAAATTCTAAAATATAGGCTTTATCATTTTTATTCTTTGGCTCCATTACTAAGTCGTATCTTCCTAAGCCACTTTCTTTATTTGAACTTATATGATATTGATTCTCTAAATAAAGGCTCATTCCTAAAATTAATCCGTGATAAAAATCTTCATTTTTTGTATCATGGTAACTCGCTGAAGTCAACAAAATTTCTTGAAATTTTTCTTCAAAATCTTCTATTCTATTTTCAGTCAAAGCCTCCATTAAATCTATTAGTTTACTTCCTCTTCCAAAATATCTTTCTAGAAATGTTTTTCTAAAAAGATCCTTCACTTCTTTATTTGGTAATCTTAATGTGTAAATACTTTCATGAATATCTCCAATTTTTTCTTTAACTGTTAAATAACCGCTAAATAGCAGTAATTCCCATAATTCGTCCTCGCCTAACAACCTTGATAAATCTGATGTAGAAGATATATTTTGCTTTAAACCTTTTTCATTAAATAATTTTTCTAAAGCTCTAATGGTATATTTATTTGTTGTTTTAAGTACATTATTTATTAAATCATTTCCTGAAGTGTCTACCCAGTAGGCTCTTAATTCTTTAGATTGTAAGAAATTTAATATGCTCCAAGGATTATATACTTCACTTTTACCAAATTTATAGCCATTATACCAATCTTTAACATCTTGTATTTCATATTCTAAATTATAAGCTTTTAATGCCTTCTCAACTTCTTCTTCTGTTAATCCATAACAATCAGAATAAAAATCATTTAATATAGTATAAGTGCTTATATTATTTAAATCTGAGAAGATACCAGCTTTTATAACTCTAATAATCCCTGTCATTACTCCTATTTGTAAATAGACATTGTCTTTCATCACTGTGCTGTAAAAAGTTTTAAAAAAGTTTTTAGCCTTTTCATAATATCTGTTCATATATGCCGATACTAGAGGAGCATCGTATTCGTCTATTAATACCACAACTTTTTTATTATATTTCTCATATAATATTCTTGCTAAAAATTTTAATGAAGATTTTAATCCTTCAACTTCTATTTCCCTGTTAATAATTTTTTTGAAATTCAATAAATCAAATTCATCTAATTCTTTAGCTAAATTTTTATATTCTATAAATATATTTTGTAACAACTCTTTTATTCCAACTTGCATTTCTTCCCAAGTTTCAGCTTTTAAATCCTTTAAGGATAAAAATATAACAGGATATTGCCCCTGTCTTTTAAAACTTTCTGTCTTTTCTATATACAATCCGTTAAAAAGTTTTTTATTTTCTTTACCTTCCTTAATATCAAAAAAATATTTTAACATCGACATATTCAATGTTTTCCCAAATCTTCTTGGTCTAGTAAAAAGTTTTACTTGAGAGCCATCTTTAATAATCTCATCAATAAAATTTGTCTTGTCAAAATAATAATAATCTTCCTCTATTAAATACTTAAAATCACTTATTCCTATTGGCAATCTCTTCATAACGAGTCTCCTTTCAGAGAATTTTCTTAATAAAATAATAACATTTTTTATTACTTTATACAATTTTATATTTAATCCTAAATCTTCTCTGCCATAAATAATATTATTATTTTATTTTTTTTAAAGTCCCCAAATAAAAGCCCATATTAACAATCATAGCATAAACAAAGTACCTCGACTCTAACGTCTTTATAATCCCAACTTTTTCAATACTAATCTGAGCTTCTTCTAAATACATCAATACTTTATACGGAAAAGTATAAATTATTGCGTGATAGTCTTCTTTATACCAATTAAAGCCCATAAAAATAAATATTCCCATAATTATTAGACAACCTGCTATTGTCAGTATTCTTACAACTTCAATTTCTTCTTTATCAAAATACTTTTTTATAAAAAATCCAAAACAAATATTGATAACAACAAATGGAATTAAAATACTAAATTGGCTCATATCTCCATAAATTCCAAACATACTTTTTACTATTTCGACAAAAATTCCAAAGCAAATTGCAAAACCAGGAATTAAAAAGTACATTAAAATAAACCATAATATAATTTTTGAAACTTTGGACAAATAACTTTTTACTGTTACTTTACTTTGAAGTATTGCTAAAATGAAAAGTCCGTTGTAAAAACACAGTTTTATAACCCCAATAATGTCTATTCTAAATAATAATATTATTGACAAAATTATAAAAAATATTGGCAATTTCAAAATTTTATCATTTTCATAATTTTTACTTTTCCCCATTGAATAAAATATCCATCCAAAAATTATTCCTGTTATTGCTAAAAATATTCCACCAAATAATAACCGAAATGGCAAATCAAAGCCATAATCCCAATCATATTTTCCAATCCAGAAATAATACATAAATAATAAAATTTGTAAAACTATAAATATTATTATTTTAGGTTTTAACTTTTTTACGCTTTTAAAAATCTCTTCCATTCTTCTATTCCCTGTTTTTTAAGAATTAATGTAGAAAAATAATGTACACTTTCAACATTTTCAATATCTGTAATAATTTCTTCATTTTCTTTTCCACAGTTTGAAACAATAACTATATTTTCTTTATTTCCTGTTTCAATAATCGCTTTTTTTATTCTCTCAAAATCTCGGCTAATTTTCATTAACACTAGATTTTCGTTATTTTCAATTTCTTTATGAACATCAGTTTTTCTACTAACAGACACTATTTTTAAATCTTCATCTCCAACCATAAGCGGTATATTAAGCCTCGCTGCAATGCTGTTAAACGAAGTTATCCCAGCGATAGTTTCAACTTCCACATCATCTGAAATATGTTCCAATACATAAGTATAAGTACTATAAGTCATTGGGTCTCCTATTGTTAAAAACGCTACATTTTTACCTTTTTCCAATTCAGCACTTATTACATCCGCATTATTTTTACGAAAAACTTTTCTTGCTTCCACATCCCTTATCATCGGAAACTCCAAAAATAGCTGCTCTACTTCTGGCTTTACATATTCTTTTACAATATTAAAGGCTGTGCTTCCTTCTCCGCTTTTTGCCTCAGGCAGTACTATCACATCTACTTCATGCAGTCTTTTTGCTGCTTTAACTGTTATATTTTCAGGATCTCCTACTCCTACTCCTATTCCATAGAATTTACCTAATTTACTAGCCATTTTTTCTCCTCTAATTTTTATTCATTCCAAATTTTTTAGTTTCAAAAACTTTTTTTCAATAATTTTATATTATCTCTTCCTTTTTTACATTATTAAATTTTGAAAATAATTTCTATTTTTTCTCTGAATTCATTACTTGATTTTCCCCCATCTTTTCTTTTTCTATACCACCATCTTGAAGCAGGGTGACAAAAAGTGTAAGTTTTTTTTAAGGATTCTGAATTCTGTTTTTCAAAAATATAATAACTTTTTTTACTAAGAAATAATATATAATTCGGTTTCAACACTTTAATTACTTCTTCAAAATTATTTAAAGACTTTTCTTCCATTTCCTTTGTAGCTATTATTCCTCTACTTCCATTTGTTGAAGGAACTACAAAAAAATTCATGAATGAAACTCTTTCCCAAAAATGTTTTATATCAATATTTGCTTTTTCAAGTTCTTTTTTTATTCTTTGAAAAAAAACATTCCCTCTAGAAAAACATTCATCTACTACTCCTCTTGTATATATATTTAGGACAAGATAAAGAAATATTTCCTTTATCCCCATACCATTTTTCAAAATTATCTACTTTTTTTCTATCTTCTTCATTTTCAAGGTAATGACTTTCAGCAACTAATAATACTTTATATTCTTCATATTTAAAGCCAACATAAGGTAACATACATTGATGTATTTTTGAATCTTTATAAAATTCAATTTCTTTTAACTTAGCATCATAATTTTCACTACTTTTTAATTTCATAATTTCTAATTCCAATAAATTCATCCTCTCAATTAAAACTTAAAAAAATATATTAAATTTAATTTTTGAAAATTTTCCATACTTAACAATCAATTTGTTTTGAATATTAGAAACTTCCATTTTTTCCATTGATTGATTTTCAAAAGATAATGTCAAGACTAAAGTTATCGTAAACAAAGAAAATTTTCTTTAATTTTACGGTTTTACCTAATTCCTCAACAACCATTCCAGAGCATTTACAACCTTTATTCCGTCATAGTCAGTATTTACCATTACATCATCTAAAGTTATAAGATACTTCGGATAATTATCCTTAATATTTTTAAAGGCATCCAGTTCCCTTTTTAAAGTGTTTTCATCTAAGACAGTCAAAGCAACCTGATAATATTTAATTTCATTTGAATTAATAACAACAAAGTCAATTTCGTTTTTATCAAACTGTCCGACATATACATTGCCTTTTCTTCTAAGCAGTTCGAGATAGATTATATTTTCCAGTATATGCCCCATATCTATATTTCTGTTGCCTAAAATCATCTGTCTGAGTCCTAAATCTGCAACATAATATTTTGATAATGTGGACAGGAATTCTTTCCCTTTTATATTGTATCTGCTAACTTCATGCACAAGTAAACTGTCAGTAAGTCCTCTAATATATTTTTCAATGGTTTTTGTATCTGTTTTTCTTCCCATTGAAGTTAAGGTATTCGCTATTTTTGAAAGCGAAGTTAAATTACCGATATTATCAAATATATACTTCACAACACTTTCAAGTCTCATTACATCTGAAATTTTCAATCTTGCAACTATATCTTTTAAGAGTACAGAGTTGTATATCCCACTTAAATATTCATGTATATTTTTCAAATCACTGTCTAACTGTAAAGTATAAGGAAACGAACTGTTTACTATATATTCATTATAATATTGTATAAGTGTTTTTGATGTCCTATTTTCCTTCTGCTCCAGTTTTTCATACTCTAATTTAGCCTGATAATACTCCTTAAATGATAAAGGCAACATTTTCAGTTCTATATAACGCCCACTTAAAAGGGTTGCCAACTCGCTCGACATAAAATAGGCATTAGAGCCTGTTATATACAGGTCTGTATTTTC
Source organism: Leptotrichia sp. oral taxon 879 str. F0557 (assembly GCF_000469385.1). Taxonomy (GTDB): domain Bacteria; phylum Fusobacteriota; class Fusobacteriia; order Fusobacteriales; family Leptotrichiaceae; genus Leptotrichia; species Leptotrichia mesophila. The sequence continues at coordinate 154,624 of NZ_KI271291.1, read as the reverse complement.
TTTTATAAAAAGGCTGTCTACAACTTTTTCAAATTTATCCACATGCTGAATTTCATCTAAAAATATGTAATTTTTTTTATCTCCAATCATTTTAGATTTTATATATTCATAAAGTTTTTTATAATCTGTAAGTTCTTCATAATCAATATCTTCAAAATTTATAGATATAATCTGATTTTTTGCAACTCCATTTTCAAGCAGAAAATCTTTATATATCTCAAAAAGAGTGGATTTTCCACATCTTCTTACACCAGATACGACCTTTATTATCTGTCTGTCTTTTGATTTTACTAAAAAATTTAAATATTCTTTTCTGTCTATTCTTATCATTTTAACACCTCATTTCCTTTTAAATTATACCCCTTTTTTATTTAAAAATCAATTTTTACAGAATATAATCCTGTTTTTCTATAAATTGTTAAAGTTTAAGGAATATATTCCATAAATTTTGAAGTTTTTAATTTTTTAAGGAATGTAGTCCTGTAATTTAAAAATTATCAATGAGGTTTTACTAACTTTTACTTCTCGTAAATTTAATTAAACTTTTTTTAAACTATATATCACAATATATAGCCGGATTTTTTGACCTATTGGCAATAACCATAACAACTTCTTTATCCTTAAAGCTATTTTTTAAAAATTATCAAAAAAGTGCTTACTATGCCCTATAACCTGTTTCTCAGCTGATAAAATCAATGTTTCCACTTCTAGATCCCATCCATTTTTTCTGCAATGTTCCTCACATTTTTGTTTTGCTTTTTCAGCTAGCAAGTTAAAAACTTCTTTTTTTTCAATGTATCCAGAAGCCTCTTCAGTTGTATTCGATTCTAGAATTTTATAGACATTTTCTAGTTTTTCACCCACTAACAATGCGTTTGCAGCCAAAATTTCCATTTTTGCATCAGAAACTCGACTGTGCGTATGAAAAATTCCTCCTGCCACTTTTACAAATTTTCCCAATTCTCCAATAAAATAAATTTTCTTAACTTCAAATTCACACGCCTTATCAAACATGTATCCCACAAAATTGCTGATTACAACACCTTCTTCAGATTTTTCTGGAAATTCCTTTTTCAAAAACATTTTTCCTCGATTTCCAAAAAGAAATATTGCTGTTTTTGTATTAAAATATGTTAAATTTTGCTTCAGCTCTATTGCAAGGGAAGCCTTCCATGACTCTTCAGACATCGGACGTACAATTCCCATTGTTCCAAGAATAGAAATTCCACCAATAATCCCTAATTTCCCATTCATTGTTTTTTTGGCAGCTTCTTCACCCAGAGGCACACTAATTTCAACATCTACTCCTTTTCCAGGCAGAAGAAGTTCCTTCACAATACCAGTCAGCATTTTCATTGGCGTTGGATTTATTGCTGATTTTCCAACTTCGACAGGAAGTCCGATTTTTGTGACTTTTCCGACTCCTTTTCCTCCAAAAATATTGATTTTATCATCTTCTCTAAAACTTACTTTTGATATGATTTCTAGACCGTGTGTCGCATCAGGGTCATCTCCCCCATCTTTTATGACAGTTGCTGTTGCATAATCCTCTGTCTTTTCAAAAGACTTAATCTTAATTTTTATCTTTTTACCTGCTGGAACATCTATTTCAACTTCTTCGACTTTTTCAGCTTTTCCTAGTAAAAGTAACAGTGCCGCCTTAGTCGCTGCTGTTGCCGAACTTCCTGTGGTATAGCCATATCGCAGTTTTCTACCGTTAAAATATACATAATTTTCCATTTTTATTTCTCCACAATTATACTAAAATATATCTGAAAATGCTCAAAACTAATAAATTTTCAGTGTTTTTGATTAAATAAAATCAAAATACTAAAAATAAAATAAATTTTGGATTTTCAGATATTTACAAATTCATTTATTAATTATTAAAATATTTATCTCTTTCATACATTTGATAAAGGATTCCGTGCATTACACCAACTGCAACTGTACTTCCACCTTTTGTTCCATTTGTTCGTATAAACGGAACATTGTATTTTGAAAGTTCTGCTTTAGATTCAGGACATCCCACAAATCCAACTGGAACTCCAACTATCAATTTCGGTACATTTTCCCCTTCTTTTTCCATTTTTTCAAGTAATGTAAACAATGCTGTTGGAGCATTTCCGATTACAAAAATTTTTGTTTGCGGATCTTTTAATGCTCTTTCCAATCCAACCATCGAACGTGTAATTCCTCTTTCCTTCGCTTCTCTAGCTACATCCGGATCTGCCACTAGACAATACGCCTCTGCTCCAAATTTTTTCAGACCATTTTTGTTCAATCCATTAACAATCATGTTTGTATCACAATAAATTTTGCAATTTCCAGCTTCTAATGCTTCTTTTGCTGATTCAATTGGATTATTATGAAATTCAACAATGTTCACATAATCAAAATCTCCAGTTGTATGAATCAATCTTTTTACGATTAATTGCTCTTCTTCACTAAAATGGTCTGCTTTCCCAGCCAGCCCTTCTGTAATCATCTCAAAACTCTTTACCTCAATCGATTTTGGATCTTTAATATACGACATAATTTATTCTCCTTTTCTTTATTTTTATTTATTTGAATATGTTAATAACTTTATTTTTTACTTTTGTTTATTTAATAATATTTTTTCATCTATATTTCTAATTTGTTTTCACGCAAAAGCAATGAACAACGTACTCTTACTTGAAAAAGTTACAGCTTTTCTATCAAGTATTTAAAAAACTCTATATTTGAATAAAACGAAATATGCGGGTATCCTGCTAGAAGACTATTTTTTCTATATCCGCAAACCCAATTTCTTCCATCATTTTTTTCTATTTTATAAAATTTTTCTTTTTCGTTATCTACAGAAATTTCTGAATAATGAAATTCGTGTCCTTTTGTACAAATTCCATTTTCGGCTTTTATATTTATATATCCAAATCTTCCGATATTCAGCCTATTTTTCATAGAAATTTCCACATCTATCAGTCCACAGAAATTTCCACTATTTCCATCTAGCAAATTCAGTTTATTTGTTAAGTAGATAAATCCGCCACATTCTCCGTAGATTTTTACTCCATTTTCATAAGCCTGCTTTATACTTTCCTTCATAGATACATTTTCAGACAATTCTTTCCAGTAAAGTTCAGGATAACCTCCGCCAAGATAAATCATATCAAGATTTTCTGGTATTTTTTCGTCTTTTACAGGGCTAAATTCTACTATTTCTAATCCTGAAAATCTCATCAGTTCCAGATTTGACTCATAGTAAAATGAAAATGCACCATCTTTAGCAACTCCAACACGTTTTCCTTTATATTTATTCTTTAAGTCCTTTATTGGCTCAAAACTGTCCATACTGCTTTTTGTTTCAAATTCTTCTGCTATTTCGTAAATTTTTTCTAAATCTAAGCAATTTTGTGCAATTTCCTTAAACAGCTGTTTCTTTTCCTCAAGCTCTTTTGAACCTTTCAATTCAAAAGCCTGTTTTAATCCCAGATGTCTGCTTTCCACCGATAATTTCTCATTTTTCGGCAAATATCCTACGCATTCTATCCCCGTAAATCTTTCTACCGCTTCCTTCAAGTTCAAGTATAGTTTTTCAGAAGAAACATTATTTAAAATAATGCCCTTTATTTTAACATTTTTATCAAACAGCTTGAAACCCAAAACTTCGGCAGCTATGCTTGTGGAGATTCCTTTTGCGTTAACTACAAGAATTACTGGTATATCAAGTATTCTTGATACATGAGCTGTACTAAAATTATCCTTTTCATGCCCAATTCCATCATAAAGTCCCATAACTCCCTCAACTATAGCGATATTGCTTCCTTTCGCTCCTGTTTCAAATATATGCCTTAACGTACTTTCATCAAACATAAAAGCATCTAAATTACGAGATTTATTTCCCGTGAACAACTCATGATAGCCAGGGTCGATATAGTCTGGACCAACTTTAAAAGGTGCCACATTTTCAAAAGCTGACATCAATATGCTGCTTACTGTAGTCTTTCCACCACCACTCATTGCTCCCGATATAAGTATTTTTTTCATAGCAAGTTTTTTTCCTCCAAAAATTTATAATAATCATTTTCATCAAGATTTTTATACTTGAGATAACTTTTTATTTTCAGTACATTTGGAATATTCAAATTTAATTTCTTCAAAAATTCAAAATCCTCAAAAACCTCGTCCCTGCTCCCTTGCCGTACAATTCTCCCTTTTTCAAGGACATAGATATAGTCAGCAAATTCATAGGCAAAATCTGTATCGTGAGTTGATACCACCATTGTTTTTCCTGCTTTGGAAAAATTATCTAGAATTTCTGATACTCTTTTTGTATTTTTAGAATCAAGCCATGCAGTTGGCTCATCTAGAATAAGAAGTTCTGGCTCCATTGCCGTAATTGCAGCTATTGAGACTCTTTTTTTCTGTCCATAGCTCAGATGATGACAAGGTCTATCTTTTAAATCTGTTATATTGATTTCTTTCATTGCCCTGTTTACATTTTTTTCTACTTCCTCTTTAGAATATCCAAGATTTTCAGGTCCGTAAGCTACTTCCTGAAATACTAAAGGTGCAAAAATCTGTATTTCAGGATCCTGAAAAATTATCCCGACTTTTTTTCTCAATTCTTCGAGATTTTTCTTTTTATGCTCTATTTTTTTCTCTTCAAAATAAATATTTCCCTTTTGTGCTTTCAAAAGTCCATTCATTATTAAAAATAATGTTGATTTTCCTGAGCCATTTTCCCCAAGAAATAATGTTTTTTTCCCTTTTTCAATATTTAAAGTTACATCTTTTAGAGCCTCTGTTTCTTCATCATATGAAAAAGTTATATTTTCAAGTCTAAGCATTGTATTTTACCACCAAATATAAATTTATTATAACTATTATTATTACGAATATTATTTCAAACCCGATTTTTTTATATTTTCTATGAGAAAAAATAAACTCCTTTCCCATTCTTGATTCCACAGCCTTTATAGAATTCAGATTATAGTAGTATGTTTTTTTTAGTATAGCAACTACTAGCATCGGAAATGATTTCATCCCATTTTTAAAACTGCTGTATCCTAGTCTTACTTCCTGTGCATTATGTAATTTTTCCTTATTTTCAAATAATAAAAATATATATCTGTAAATTAGTAAAAACATTTCCCTAAATATTTTAGGAAATTTCAGCTTTGCAAATATATAGTCCAAATCTATAATTGGAGTAGAACAAATAAGGAAATAAACTACAGCTATCGAGGAAAATGAACGTAGCAAAAATGTCCATATATCCGCTTTTATAAACAGCAAGGAAATTACAGTTGTTAAAATAAATAAAGCCGGAATAAAGTTCAGCTTTAACAAGTCACCTATTTTCACTTTTACGACAAACAAAAGAAGTAAATTAAACAGTATAAAATTAAAAACAAATACTATTTTACTTCCAGTATAAAGTAAAAATACTAATGTCGTCATTGACAATATAAACTTTACTCCGGGATTTATATTTTTTATGGGATTTGTGTAAGATACCTTATCTATTAGCATTTTTTCTTTCACCTTTGAAATAGCCTAACACATACCCTACAATTCCTGCACCTAATGCCGCCTGTAATGCAAACAGCAGACTTTCAGTTTCATCTCCTGGTAATTCTATTAAATTTTTAGCCCATGGCTCATAATCAGGTTTTATAGTTTTTATTACTTCTTCTCCCTTGTCATCAGATCCTCCAAATTCAGATTTTACGAGAAGCAAAGGAATAACACCTATTAAAATTATTGCAATTATTAAAATAATATTCTTTTTAAACACACTTTTGTTTTTATTTTCCGACATTAAGCTTCCACCTCTTTTACGCTATATTTTTCAAGTATATTCATCACCACGTTTGTAAGTAGCCCTTCGATAACTGCAAGAGGAACCTGAGTTACTGCAAATACCGCTCCAAATTTGATAAATGAAGCAACTACTCCACCTTGTGGAGATGGATATGCAAGTGCAAGCTGAATTGATGTTACCACATAAGTCGCAAGATCTCCTAACGCTGCTGCCAAAAATACCGCTAACGCCTTATTCTTTTTCTCAAATCCTTTATACACTAAATATGATACAATTGGTCCTGCAATTGCCATTGAAACAGCGTTTGCTCCCAAAGTTGTAAATCCTCCGTGTGCAAGCAATCCTGCTTGAAATATTAATACGATTGTTCCAAGAATGGAAGTTACAAAAGGTCCGTATAATATAGCAGATAGTCCTACTCCTGTAGGATGTGATGAACTTCCTGTAACTGACGGAATTTTTAGTGCAGACAATACAAATATAAATGCACCCGCTAATGCAAGCGTCATTTTTTCCCGCACGCTCCCTTTAGAAACAGATTGAAGCTTCTTTATTCCTATTATCCAAAACGGAATACACACTGCAAACCATACCATAACCCAATTTAAAGGTAAAAAACCTTCCATAATGTGCATTGAATAACCATTTACACCTATTAACAGCATACTGGTTAAAACTAAAAACAATAATGTTCTCTTTTTCATTTTCTCTCCTTCTCCAAATTTAATTTATCCTTCGGCAAGTTCCAAAAAAAAATCAGCCAAAGCTGAAGCCAATACACGTCAAAACTTCCACAACAATAACTATATCATCATCGTATAGTACGCTTATGGAACAAATCACCGTTGATTTATTTTTACATTGATGTATATTAAATCTTCCCTTCCCAGAAAATTTTATATAAAAAATTATTAGGCAAGTCTCCTGACTAACTTCATCCTACTCATACCCTTCCCAAAATATCCAAAATATTTCAGTGGTTTTGTGTACTTTCGTCAGTTTCACAGTAGTGGGGGCTGTATCGGATTCTAACCGATTTCCTTATTAAGTTTGTAAAACACCTATAATTCTTTACTATATTATACTCTCTTTCTTATATTTGTCAACCCTAAAAAAGCATATTTTTTTCAAATTTAAATAATTTATTAATATGATATTGGAGTATACAAAATATTGTTGACAAATATTATAAAATAATTTATAATAAGTACACATATAATATAAGGAGGAAATATAATGGAATTTAGTTTTACTTTAAAAATCAAAGCAAAAAAAGAAGATGCGTGGGAATACTATGCAAATATTGAAAAATGGTATGATTGGGAAAAAGACTTAAAAAATATCACATTGAAAGGTGAATTTAAGACTGGTTCATGTGGAACTATGGAACTTGAAGGAATGCCCCCTATGGAGTATAAACTTACTCTTGTAAAACCTTTTGAAGAATTTTGGGATAAAACAGAAACTCCATTTGGAGATATTCTTTTTGGTCATCAAATAATTGATAACAACGATGGAAGCATAAATATAAAACATACTGTAATTTTGGACAGTGAAGATGAACAGCATTTAGAATTTTTAAGCCAAGTTTTTTCAGATGTCCCTCAATCTATATTTATTCTAAAAAATTACTTGGAAAGATAAGGTGATTGATACTTGTTTACATCAAAATATAAAGATAATTCAGAAAAATCAACAGGATTGTTATTTATGAGGGTATACAATAAATGGCATTCTATGATAAAAAAAGAGCTAAAGAAAATGAACTTAACACACCCTCAATTTGTTGTTTTAGCTTCCCTTGCTTATTTATCACAAGGCAGCAACGAAGAAATTACGCAAGTTATGATTTCAAAACTCTCAGGAATAGATGTTATGACAGTATCTCAAATATTAAATTTATTAGAAAAAAATGATTTTGTAAAAAGAAAAGAACATTCAAAGGACACAAGGGCAAAAGCTGTTATTTTAAACAAAAAAGGAGAAGAAATATTACAAAAAGCCGTTCCATTAATTGAACAAATTGATGAAATTTTTTTCAAAAAGTTAGACACCGATGAAGAACAATTTAAACATTTTCTTGCTAGATTAAATGAAGAATAAGAAATATTATAATTAATAAATATGTCAAAATTACCATTTTTATTATTATATTTAAAATTCAAAAAATAAAACAATAATTTATTTCAATAGGACTATTTGCACCAAAATCTTATAGTCCTTTTTTTTATAATTTATCAATATATTCAAAACCAAAATAACTTGGTTTTAATACATAAGATAAAAAAGAAACGTGTTGATTTTCAAGTTTATTAAAACTTTCCAATGTTTTATTTTGCCAATATATAAAATAATCACCGTCTTTTACAACTATACTCAAACCTACTTAAAATTAAACTACTAAAAATTATATAAAATTTAGGGTTTGAGTAAAATAGTCATAACTTTTGAGTTTAGTTTTAAAGCAGTTTTACTATATTATTCAAATTTATTAAGTTAAAAAATTTCAATAAAGATAATTTTTAATTTTTTAAGATTTTTTATTACTTTTTACCACGTATAATTGCTGTAATTTCATTATAATCTTGATTATTTATCTTGTCTCTTTCTTTATATTCTAAATCTGAAATTTTATAAAAATCTTTAGAATCTTTTAGAAAAAAAACATCCTCTAAGTCAAATTCTAAAAAAATATCTCCTAAAGCTTGAAAATATATCACCATACTTCCTGATGGAAAAAAGCAATTACACAGTATCATAGTGTAACCTCTTTCTTTATTAAAGGCATCAAAAATTTTCGCTGCACGAAATGCATCTTTTGATTTATTAAATCCTATATCTATACTGTATGCTGTTAATCCTGTTATTGTTAATAAAGAAGACTTTAAATAAAAACTTCTAGTTTGATGCTGATCTAACATTTTTTTTAAAGTTTCAGGTAATTGATTGTATGTGCTATCCAATGTATCTAAAACCGTAGTATAAGTTCTTAAAAACATTTTATCACCTATAATAACTGGAACACTACTAAAACATTCCATTAAATCTAATTCAAACTCATCAGGGTCTTCTGATTGTAATCGTAATTTTATTTTCATTTTGACTATCTCCTAATATTTTAATATTTTTTTTATAAATCCAAGTTGCTCAAAATCCAATTTCTTCTTAAAAAATTCCTCATATATTTTTAAATTTCGTCGTGTTACTGTGACACACTCAATCAAAAAATACTTGTCAAAAATATTTAATAATTTAATGAAACTTATTTAAACCAAACTCAAAAAAAGGTAGAAAATTTTTCCACCCTTTTTATTTTTTCTTATAATGAGAACCGCATTGCAAAAACCAGATTTCACCATTTTCTATTTTATAAACAATTCTATTTCCTTCATTAATTCTCCTGCTCCAGTAGCCAGACAGTTCATGCTTCAAGCCTTCAGGTTTTCCGATACCAGCATATCCATTTCTATCAATGTCTTTTATAAGTTCTAATATTTTTTTAAAAACTTTCTTATCATTCTTCTGCCAAAAAAGAAAATCTTCCCATGCTTCATCAGACCATCTTTTTACCATTACAGCACCTCGTGAACTGTTCCACCAGTTTTTTCAATTTGTTCCTTTGCTTTTAGAAGTCTTGTAATATTTTCTTCACTGTAGAAATAATCATCTTTTTCTGACAAGTCAATTTCCAGTTTTCTCTCTCTAACCAATTTTTTGGCTGCCATTGTAAAAAAAACAGGTAGTGTTATTCCCAATTCTTCGCATACATTTTCCAAATCAAATTTTAAATCATCGTCTAATTTAAATGCATAAGTTGTTTTACTCATTTTTATCACCCCTATACATAAATATATATAACAATTATAGCATAAAAATTATAAGAAATAAAACTTTTGTTATATAAATAACAGAAACCTACTTAACTTCCACCATTTCTCCACGCACAGGAAAAATTGCATTCAATAGCGACTTTGTGTATGGATGTTTTGCTTTTTCAGAAATTTGTCCACCTTCTATTACTTCCACCACATCTCCGTGGTACATTACTACGATTTCGTGTGCAAAAGACTCTATTAGTGCAATGTCATGGCATATAAAAATCATTGTTATGTTTTTTTCTTTTTGTAATTTTACAAGAAGTTCCACTATGTTTTTTTGAATGGAAACATCAAGTGCGGAAGTTGCCTCGTCACATATAAGTATCTCAGGCTCAAGCGAAATTGCTCTTGCGATTCCAAGCCTTTGTCTTTGCCCACCACTCATATTTTGTGGATACTTTGTTACAAATTCTTCAGGCAAGTCAACCATTTTAAGAAGTTCTATAGCTTTTTGCTTTCTTTCCGATCTTTTTAGTCTTCCGTAGTTCATTAATGGTTCTGTGAGGATTTGCATAACGTTCATTTTTGGATTAAAAGCTGACCATGGATCTTGAAAGACTATCTGAATATTTTGTCTATTTTCCCACACTTCCTGTTTTGTAAACTTGCTTATATCCCTTCCGTGATACAAAACCTCTCCAGAAGTCGGCTTTTCCAAGTCCATAAGCATATTTACAAGTGTTGTTTTTCCTGATCCTGATTCTCCAACAATTCCCAAAGTTTTTCCTTTATGAATTTTTAAATTTACGTTGTTACAAGCCACCACTTTTTTATCATTTGATTTTTCATAAATTTTTGTAAGGTTTTTTGTTTCAAGAATTACATCATTAATATTAGACAAGCCTTTCACCTCCAATTTCAGGCACAGCTTCTAGCAATTTTTTAGTATATTCACTTTTTGGATTTTCTATAACTTCATTTTTATTACCTGCATCAACTATTTTTCCATTCTGCATAACAATTATTTTATCCGAAATATATGCAGCGACTCCCAGATTATGAGTTACCATTATGATAGAAGTGTCAAATTTTTTTCTCAAATCCATTATTTCCTTCACTATTTGAGCCTGCGTTATTACATCTAGCGCACTTGTAGGCTCATCTCCCAAAATAATTTTTGGATGGAAAGTTAGTGCCATTGCTATTCCTACACGCTGTTTCATTCCACCTGACAATTGGTGTGGGTAGCTTTTCATAATGATTTCAGGATCTGGCAAGTTTACTTTGGAAAACATATCTTCTGCTTTTTGTTCAGCTTCTTTTGCTGACATTTTGGAATGTGTCTGAATGTATTCGACAAACTGTTTTCCTATTTTTCTTATTGGATTAAGAGTTCCTCCTGAATCCTGTGAAATCATTGTTATTTCAGTCCCTCGCAGTTCCCTCCATTGATTAAGGCTTTTATTTAGCATTGACTCTCCATTATAAATTATATCGCCTGAAATTATTTTTCCTCCATTTGGCAATAGTCCCAAAATAGAAGAAAGAACGGTAGATTTTCCACTACCGCTTTCTCCAACTATTGTTATTATTTCACCTTTTTTCAATGAAAGAGAAAAATTTTCAACTACTGGAGGTTTATCCCCATACTGAATTGTCAAATCTTTTATCTCCAACATAAATTCTCCTTAATTAGCTTTTGCTACATCTTTTGTTATCCAGTAGTAATCCATTGGATACATTTTAAGCCCTGTTACCACTTTGTTGCTGTAAAGGAATGTAGTTTCATATCCAAAGAATAATGTCGCCGCATCGTTCATTATTAACTGCTGTATTTTTACAACAAGATCTTTTCTCTTAGCTTTGTCAAATTCTTTTGATAATTCATCAAGCATTTTATCAACTTCAGGGTTTGAATAACCTGTTTTGTTTGTTTCTGCTTTGCTGTACCAGTTTTCATGCAAGTATTTTTCAGGATCTCCAGTATTTGCAGCAAGTACGTTCCAAATTAACATATCAAAGTTTGAATCGTCTCTCATACTCAAAACTGTTTCATAACTCACAGGCTTTAATGTTACTTTGATTCCAATTTCCTTCATATCTGTCTGAAATGCCTGAGCATAAATTCCTAATTCTTCTCTACTTGTATAAATTACAAAGTTCAAGTCAATTTTTGATCCATCAGGACGTTCTACAAATCCATCTCCATCCACATCTTTATAACCTGCATCTGCTAACAATTTTTTAGCACTTTCACGATTATAAGCATTTTCATCCTTTAATTCATTAAATCCGAAGTCCAATGTCGGAGGTACTGGTGCTTTTCCTGGAGTTGCTCCACCTTGTAATAAGTTTTGTGTATAGTTTTCTCTATTTGCACCTCTTATTATTGCTTCTCTTAACACTTTGTCTTTAAGTCCTTTAGTTTGATTCATAAAGGCATAAGTTGATCTAAGTGATTTCAATTCATTTATTACAATATTTTTATCCCCTTCAAAATCAGCCTTATTAGTAACTTTCAAGTTGTACGCTACATCAATTTCTCCTGATTTTAACGATAATGCTCTTGTATTTTGATCATTTATATCTTTAAATGTTACTTTTGCCAATTTTGCTTTTCCATTCCAATACTTTTCATTCCTTACAACAACTGTCTGTTCACCAGGCTTAAATTCTTGAACAATAAACGGTCCTGTTGATATTGGTCCTTTTTGAGCAAACTCATCTGTATTAACTGATGTATCAACTATTAAGAACAACGGATCTGCCAATGATTCAGGCAATATCGCTACAGGCTCTTTTGTTTTTATTTTCAATTCTTGTCCATTGGCTTCTATTGAAGCATATTTAAAGAATGATTCTGCTCTTTTATTTTTAGCAAATACTCTTTCTATTGATTTTTTTACTGCCTCTGCTGTCAATGGATGTCCATTTGAGAAAGTTACTCCATCTCTTATTTTAAAAGTCCACTCTAATTTATCATTACTTAATTTCCAGCTTTCAGCAAGCAATGGCTGCAAGTTACCTTTTTCATCAAAAATTGTCAAGTTCTCTCCAACACCATAACGAGTTACAACCCAGCTAAAATACTGATCTGTAGGCTCAAGCGTATCTGCAAACGAAGTTACTCCAACTACAAGTTCATCTGGATTAGTTTTACTTTTTGTAGAACTACCTTTTCCCCCACATGCCACAAGCAGCATCAATACTGCTAAAATTAAAATTAAAAATTTACTTTTACGATTTTTTAACATTTTTTTCTCCCTATATATTTTATTTTTTATTACCATATTTTTTATAAATTACTCATTTTTTATATCAACTACATCTCTTACTGAATCTCCCAGCATATTGAATATAACTACAACTACTACTATTGCTAATCCCGGATACAGCATTACCCACGGTGCTCTACTAAGTGCTGATCTTCCTTCATTTAACATTGCTCCCCATTCTGGAGTTGGTGGCTGTGCCCCAAATCCTAAAAATGAAAGTGCAGCTATTTCCAGCATTAGTGTTCCCATATCCGAAACTGCTGTTACTATCATTGTTGTAATAATATTTGGAATTATGTATTTAAATATTATTGAATAATCCTTACTTCCTGTTATTTTTGCAGCTTCTACATAAAGTTCCTGCTTTATTTTCAGTACCATACTTCTTGCAAGCCTTGCATATTTTGTCCAAGTAACTGCAGCTATTGCAATAATCGAATTTTTAACACTTGGATTCAAAAGTCCTGCTATTGCTATAGCAAGAATAAGTCCAGGAAACGCAATCATCATATCTCCAATTCTCATTATGACTGTATCCACAACTCCACCAAAATATCCTGCGATTACTCCTAGTATCGTTCCTACTGCAAATATTACAAACATTAACGTTAAAGTCATAAATATAGAATATCTTGAGCCATATATAATTCTTGAAAATAAATCTCTTCCAAGATGATCGGTTCCAAAAATAAACCGATTTGATGGCCTCTGTAAACTTGGTCCTAATTGTTTAAAAGGATCCTTTGGAACTATAACTGGTGCAAAAATTGCCATTAATACCACAATAATAGCCAATACCAAAAATATTTTCAACTGAGTATCTTTTCCTATAAATTTTAATTTTTTCAATTTATTCAAATCTAAATTACCTCCTCAACTCTCGCATCCAAATATTTGTATGAAATATCAACTGTAATATTTACTAGTAAATATAAAAATGCAATTATAAGAACATAAGATTGAACTAATGGATAATCCTGTGATTTTATAGCAGCTACTGCCATTCTTCCCATTCCTGGCCAGTTATAAACTATCTCTACAACTGCAGTTCCTCCCAGAAGGCTTCCTAATGAAAGTCCAAGCAATGTTATTATTGGAAGCATTGCATTAGGAAGTACATGTTTCCATAAAATATCTCTTTCTTTTATTCCTCTCATTCTAGCCCCTGTCACATAACTTTTTCCAAGTTCTTCAAGGAATATATGTCTTATTTGACGTATATACTTAGCTGACATTGCTATCGCTATTGTAAATGCAGGTAAAATCATTGAACCAAAATCAGCATTTCCGCCTGAAACTGATACCAATCCTAGTTGCACTCCAAAAATACTCAAAAATACTAGCCCTAGCCAGAAACTAGGTACAGACATTCCCATAAATGTTATCATTCTTATCAAATAATCTTGCCATTTATTTTCTTTTACTGCCGCAAGTATTCCAAGCGGTATCGACATTGCACACATCATAAAAAGAGACAGAAAAGATAATGACAATGTAGGTATGAATGCCTGAGCAATTTTCTGAATTACAGGTATTCTTAATGAATATGACTTTCCAAAGTTTCCTTGCAGTACTCCAAACAGCCATTTCCAGTATTGAATATAAAAAGGCTGATTAAGCCCAAGTTCCGCCCTTGTTTGAGCCAAAAGTTCAGGCGTCGGAATATGTCCGCATTCTGTTAGCATTACTTTTGCAGGGTCTCCCGGTGAAATATACATAAGACAGAAAGTAAAAAAACTTATTCCAAAAAGTACAATTAATATTTGTGTAGCATATTTTGCTATTTTTTTATTCTTCGTCATTGGTCTAAACTCGTGATACTTATCACTTCCTCCTTCAAAAAATATGACTATTTTATTTATCTCATAGTATTAGTTATATTTTATTATTCCTATACTAAAAGAGATTTTTTTATATTTTTAAAATTTTACATAAACAAAAAAATCCAACTCAGAAAGTTGAACTAAAATTTATATATTAAAACAGATGAATAGTATTTATGCAGATTTACAGCAGTTTTTATATATTAAATTTTTCCCTTCCCGAAAAATATAATTTTTTAATATAGGCAAGTCTCCTGACTAACTTCGTCCTACTCGTACCCTTCCCAAAATATAATAATATTTCAGTGGTTTTTCAATACTTTCGTCAGTATCACAGTAGAGGTGGCTGTACCAGATTCTAACTGGTTTCCTTATTAAGTTTATGCAACACCTATAAAATTATAAATTTAAAATTATTCTTTTGCTATATTAATAAACTTCTTCTAATTTATCCATAAACATTTTACGTATAAACTGATATTCTCCCATTCCTTTTAATAAAGGTGTTACTTCATATCCTTCATTCTCAAGAACGGTTTTCCACGAATCGTCCTCATCAGAAGCCATATCATTTTTTGCATGATCTCCTGCGACTATCATAAATGGCTTTAACAATATTTTTCTAAAGCCTCTCCCTTTTAACCTTTGAATAACATCTTCAATTGTTACTTCCCCTTCAACAGTCGCTATAAAAATATTATCTTTTCCAGCCTTCACATATTCTTCTTGAAGTCGCTGATATGTACTGTCTGCGGCACTTTCGGATCCATGACCCATAAATACTATGGCATCATTTCCTTCAAGATTGTTAAATTCTTCATTGCTCACAACTTTTTTAAAGTCTTCATCAGTTGCTAAAAGTGGTTTTGAAATTTTTCCATACTTGTTATTAAGTTTTGAATACTCAATTCCATCTAGAATATGTAAAGACATTGTGATAATCTCATCATATCCTTTATTTTTTAAGGCTTCTAGCCCTTCCTCCTGATCAAATATGTGGATTCCTTCTTTTCTTTCCACTATTCGTCTTATAACTCCTGAAGTGTAGGCTCTTTCCACATTTTCAGTTCCATATTTTGCTTCCACTTCTTTTTGAATCGAGTCAAGGCATTTTTCTCTTGTATCCTTATGCGATGTACCAAAACTTGTTACTAAAATCGCCTTTCTCATAACACTTCCTTTCCATCTGAATTTATAAAATTATTTACTTTTTACTAACTAATTCACTAGCCCTTTATATTTGACTATCAAACTATCTTTTGTCTCTGTTTGTATTATAATAGTTTTTTCCATTTTTTGCAACTATTTTTTTAAATTATTTTAATATTTTTTGTTTTATCAAAAAAAATTATATACATCATCTAATCTTCTATTTATCAACATATTTTTGATACAACTTTGTTTTTCTTATATTTTATAATTAAATTATAATTAATAATAAATGTTTATTTTTTTGTTTCAAAAAGTAAATTTTTTAATTTTTCTAATTTTTCTGATAATTTTACTCTTCTAGTTTTCAGCTTTTCACTATAAATTTTTTTTAAGTAAATCAAATTGCTGTCATAATATTCCTTTGCCTTTTTTAAATCTAAAAGCTCATAATTTTTTTCTATTTTTTTACCATTTTCAATATAATTTATCGTTATTTTTTGTATATTCTCTATATTTGCCAATTTTTCTTCTTCTAATGCCACAACATCATAAAAATCCTGATTTTCATAAACCTTATATAATTCCTTATTTCCTGGCAATGATGTTTTTCCGCTTTCATCAGAAATTTTCATTACATCATTTTCATTAATTTTAGACATTTTATAGACAGTGCTTATTTCTCTTTCTGGCAATGCTATGGCATCTCCTACTCCAAATACATCAACTTCTGCCTGATTTTTTATTAGATTTGCTATTTTTTTGTCGTCAAGTCCGCTCGTTAATACAATTTTCGCCTTGTAAAGTCCATTTTTATCCAGTATTTTCCTACATTCTTTTGACAATTTCTCCAAATTTCCCGAATCTATCCTTATTCCATACATTCCTTCGTATTCATCATCTATGCCATTATCTTTAAATGCCTTCACAGCACTAATTATTCCACTCTCAAGAGTGTCATAAGTATCAATTAGCATTATAAGAGCCTGATTTTTGTTTCTATACATTTTTATAAAAGCATCAAAAGCCGTGTATTCAGCACTTTCTCCCATTCCAAAAGTCTGAATAAAGCCATGTGTCATCGTTCCTGTGCTTTTCAAGTCATAAAGATATTCTGCCGCAAGATTTGAGTGAGATATGCAGCCAGCTACATAGCTAGCTTTTGTCATTGTCATCGCTGCATCAAATCCAGCTGTTCTTCTTGTTCCAAATGAAAGTACTCCCCTTCCTTCAGCCGCTAGCACAATTTTAGAAGTGACTGTTGCCGCAAGTGTCTGAAAATGAAGAATATTCAAAATAGGCGTTTCAAGGATTTTCCCTTGTATAAGTGGAGCAGTAATCGTTAGTATTGGCTCATTTGAAAATACAATTTCTCCATCTCGTACCCCTTTTATCGTACCTGTAAATTTCATATTCGCAATATATTCGATAAAATCAGAATTATCAAATATTTTTGACAAATATTTCTTCTTATCGTCATAAGAAGTTTCGTTAAGTATCTCGATAAGCTCAAGAACATCAGATATCCCATATACTACAGCATAGTCATTTTCTTTTTTTGTACGCAAAAATACATCAAAAGTTGCAATTTCATTTTGCATATTATTTTTTAAATAAATCTCACTTTCTGTGTATTGATATCTGTCTGAATTTAAAAATTTAAAAAATTTTTCCATAAAATAACCTCATTTTGTATTTTTTCTATCTTTATCAAGTAATCTGTTTTATACATTATATTTTCTAAAATAAGTAAAGAGGCTGTTATTGTTATATCATTTTACAGCCTCTATTTTATTTAGGGGTATTTATTTAACTTATTTACAAGTGTCTTGCCAATTTGCAGGATAGATTACATATAAAAATCTTGCAAAGTTAGGAGCACTAAATTTTATTTTTGAACCTTTAGGGATTAAAATAGCATCTCCCCTGTTTCCTGTAACTTTACGTCCATCTACTATAATTTCTAATGTTCCATCTATTACATAATCTATTTCATCGTAGTTCAGTTCCCAATCAAATGCAGATTCTTCCATTTCCATAACTCCGCAACTCAATCTTCCACTTTCTTCTATTGTAAATACATCAGTTAAGAATACTTTGTCATTAGGATTTCCAGTATCAAATCTTTCAGGTTTTACTGAAGGAATTTTAACAACTCCTACTCCACTTTTATCAATATGTTTTTCAAATCCTCCAACTTTTCTTCCAAGTTCTTCTTGTACTACTTTTCTTAATATTTTTTCCAATGTTTCCTTATCTAAATTTTTTAAGTCCATTATTTCTTCCTCCAAAATCTTTCAATTAATTTTCAGGAACGAATAACCCTGTTTCTTCGTTTCTTGTTTGAATTAACGCTCTAGCATCTTTTGCAAGATTGTCAAGTTTTCCTTTTCTTTTCATAAGAAGAAGTGCCTTTGTACCTTTGTATTCAGAAAGCATATTTACATCTCCTTCACTATCTCCTGCCACTAGAAGCGGATCTTTTCCACCATGTTTAGGTTTCAAGTATTTATTAATTACTTCAACTTTTCCTTTAGTTTGTGTTTGTGGATAACCGTGCTTATATTCGGCAACATATTTGTCTCCGTTCATTTCAAGACGCATTCCATAAACACTATCAGAACTTAAATTATATCCATAAGACTTATTGCTTGCGAATACTTTTACAATATCTTCAAGAGAAGCTGAAACTATATATACTTTTATACCATTTTTTTCAAATTCATGAAATAAATTGGCTGTTTCAGGCTGAGTTCTCAAACCACTCTTATATTGATGGCTTACTTTACCTGCTTCACCTGTTAGTTTATCACTTGACTCAAGAACATATTTTCCAAGTTTATTCCCAATTCCAAAATCATTTGCTTCTTTAGCTAGTTTTTGAACTTCTGATACGCTCATATTTTCAAATAGGTAAAGTACCCACGGATAAGCTACATCATGTGAAAAACTGCCACCTATTGCTTCATAAAGAAATGCTAATTTTCCTCTAAAATCTTTAAATTCTTCAGTTTGCTTAATTTTTTCCAAAGACATTTTTTGAGTTTTTATGTAGTTATTGTAAAGAAAAGTGTATCTTTTATCCAAATCATTTGCTATTTTTGTAATGTTAATAGGCTGACCTTTTACATTAACATAGTCTTTTGCAAAGTTATCAAGCGGAATATCTTTTCTTATTGCTTTTGAAAATTGTGCCGGTGTCATTTTGAACTTTAAATTGTCTATCTGATATCTAAACAAATTTTCTTGTGTATCTTGATAAATTGATGTATAATCCCAGTCAAAGACTACATAATTTCCTTGATTTTTATTTTCATCTATAAGTTTTGATAAAGCTTCCCTGTTTTTGGGAACCCATCTCAATTCGTCCAAATTAGCAGCTGATAAAGCGAATGCCATAACTAAAAATACCAATAATCCAATCAATTTTTTCATACTAAATTTCATCTTTCATCTCCTCAGATAATCATTTTTTCACATTTTTATTTTGCAGTTTCTTTTTTGCAGAATAATATTTTTGCTACAACTATCGCTGTTACTCCTGCCACTAATTTTCCAACTATCATTGGGAAAATCATTTGAGTAAATCTTTCTCCATTTAATTCAAATCCAGCAGTAAAGCCTAAATGGTCTCCAAAAACAAATGCAGCACTTACTGCAAAAGCAATATTCATAACTTTTCCATTCGCATCCATATCTTTTAAAATTCCAAACATAGGGATATTATTAGCCAAAGTTGCAACTAATCCAGCTGCACCAGCTTCATTCATTCCAAGACTTTTTCCTAATACTTCAAGCGGTTTACCAAATACTTTTGTAATAAAATGTACTAATGGATATGCTCCAGCAAGAACTATCGCAATAGCTCCAACTGTTCCTAACCCATCTTTTATTGGAGCCATTCCAGGAATTACTACAAATCCTGTTAATTCTTTAATTATTGCTGCTACTAATCCTATTGTTATTATAGTTACTACTGCTTGTCCAAAAATTGCAAATCCTTTTGTCATTTTTTCAGGCATAAAAACTAATCCTAAAATAATTAATGCAGCAACAATTATTATTGGTATCAAATTCACTAAAATTAATCCTATTGGGTATCCAGCCACTAATCCACCTGCAAGTACTCCTAACGGTATTGTAGTAATTCCAGCTAAAATTCCTTTTGCCAAAAATGGCTTGTCATCTTTTTCAATAATTCCTAATGCTACTGGTATTGTAAACACGATAGTTGGTCCCATCATCGAACCTAATATAAATGCCGCTAATCTTCCAGCTTCTGGATTTTTAGCCATTCCTAATGCAAGCGGAGCTCCTCCCATATCATTTGCAAGAAGTGTTGTTGCAAACATAGCTGGATCTGCTCCTAATGCTGAATAAATTGGTCCTACTATTGGTGTTAAAATATTTCCTAAAACTGGCGCTAAAGAAATAATCCCAACCATAGCAACCGCAAGTGAACCCATAGCCATTATTCCTTCTTCAAATTTTTCACCATATCCCAGTTTATTTCCAAATATTTTATCTATTCCACCTATTGCCATAAAGATAGTCATAATAATAATTATTATTTTATCTATTCCCATTTTATATTCCTCCCAAATTTTCATTTAATTATTTTGTTTTAAATGAAAATACTCAAAATTATATTTATTCAAAATCATTTTCTATAAAATTCTTTTTATTAATTTGGATTACAAAAACTTTAATTACACAAATAAAACTATACTTAAAAATTTTTTAAATATTTTATAAAAATTTAGAATTGCCCAATAAAAATATTTTTTATTTAAAAATTTAATGCTATAAATTTACAAGGCAATTCTAGTTTATAACAATGGTTCTTCAATTAATAATTTAATGGATTATCTGCCACAGATTTTACTGCTTCAGCAAAAGCATCACATGCAGCTTTACATGCAGACTGACTTCCTGTTAAAAGCGCTCCACCAAAGTTTGTTTCTGAAGGTGGTCCGAAAAACGCAACTAAACTTACATCTGCTGCTTTTAATGCAACATCTAAAGCGTACATTGCTTCAAGCGGAGGTGCTATTAGGTATGCTAATGATTCCCCTTCTGCAATTCCTGCTGTTTTTGATAAATAACTTCCTGTTCTTGATACACAATGTGCATAATATGCAATGCTATCATCATCATTTGCACTTATGAATGCTCCTTCATTTTCAATAAAGTCAACTGCTGCAGCTAGTCCACTTTTTACTTCCGCAGGAGTAGGCCCTGACAATATTCCTATTACTTCTCCTGCAAGTTTTGTATTCGCATTTGCAGCTCCACCATAGAATGATTTTCCGTAAACTACATCAACTACAGCTTTTTTTGTAGCTTCATCAAGTGCAGTATATGTAACATCATCACAATCTGCTGTTATAATTCCTATACTTCTATGTCCTTCAGGTAATTCCAGCTCTTTAGCCATATCATTATCTACATTTGGAATTAATCTTACAGCTAGTACATTTGCTTTTAATCTATCGCCTTTCATTGTTCCTCCTAAAGTTTTTAATTTTTATTTTTTATTAAGTTAATTTATAATTTTAAATCTTGTCCACTTGCTTTTGCATCAATTACTTTCTTAATTAATGTAGCAACGTGAGCTCCTGCTTCTGAAGATGGAGTTCCATCCTTATGAATATTTGAAACAACTGTTCTTTTTGCTTCAGAAATTCCAGGACGAGCCTTGTAAGTAATGTAGGCACTCATACTTTCTGCAGTTGTAAGTCCAGGACGTTCTCCTATTAATATACAAACTACATCAGCATTTAAAATTTCTCCAACGTGATCTCCTGCTCCAACTCTTCCATATTTGATAAAAAATGGTGTTCCTGTCTCAATTCCATATCCTTTAAGCCCATTTAACAATGCAGGAATTATGTTTTTTGCATTTGCTTCAACTGCAGTTGAACTTAATCCATCTGATAATAATATTTGAACTGTTGGATTTTTTTTGCATTTTTCTTCTATTGTCTTTATTCCTTCTTCAGAAATTCTTCTTCCTAAATCAGGACGTGTGATATATTGGTCTCTGCTTTCACATTCAGTAGTAACTTCAAACAATCCAAGTTCATCAAGAAATTCTGTAGGCACGTCATTGAACACGGCATCTTGCGCTGCAGCGTGGTCTGCTCTTAATCTTAACAAAACTTCTGTTCTCATTCTTGTTCCAGCTCTTCCAATTCCAAGTCTTGCAGATGTTTTTTGTTTTAACTTCATATATTCTTCTCTGTCTTCAGGATTACCCACAAGCATTTGATCTTTTATGTTTATTTGTCCAATATCTCTTACTTCTCCGTTTACAATATGTGGATTTTCACGTGGCTCATCTCCACTTTCGATATAAACTGAGCTTGTACTGACAACTGGTGCTTTTTCTTCAACAGTTGTTGATGGTTCGTCTATTTTCATTTCACCTATTATTTTTTCAATTACGTCTTTTAGTTCTCTTTCTGATAACATTGATTTTTCCTCCCTATTTTAAGAAAATTGAAGCGTCTCCGGCTCTATCTGTAAGTTTTCCATCTTTCATTATTCCCATTTTTTCTAACCATTGTTCAAAAGGTTTTATAGGTCTTCTGTTACATAGTTCTCTTAATGTAGCATCATCATGATAAGAAGATGTTTGATAGTTAAGCATTATGTCATCTCCTGCAGGAATAGCCATAAAGTAGTTACATCCTGCTACTGTTAATAATACTTTCAAGTTTTCAATATCGTTTTGATCCGCTTTCATGTGGTTAGTGTAGCAAGCATCAACTCCCATTGAGATTCCAGTAAGTTTACCCATGAAATGATCTTCAAGTCCAGCTCTTATTACTTGTTTACTGTTATACAAATATTCTGGTCCGATAAATCCAACAACCGTATTTACAATAAATGGATCAAATTTTTTCGCAAATCCGTAACATCTTGCTTCCATTGTAACCTGATCGCAACCATGGTGAGCATCTGATGACAATTCTGAACCTTGTCCTGTTTCAAAGTACATTACGTTAGGTCCTGTCGCTGTTCCATGTTTTAATGCTAAATCTCTTGCTTCCTGAATCATTGTTCCATTTATTCCAAATGCTTCATTTCCTTTTTCAGATCCTGCAATACTTTGGAAAACTAAGTCTGTAGGTGCTCCTCTTCTAATTGCTTCCATTTGTGTAGTTACGTGAGCTAATACACATATTTGAGTAGGAATTTGCCATTTAGTTTTTATTTCGTGGAATCTGTGCAATACTCTCATAACACTGTCAACACTGTCATCAACTGGGTTTAATCCTAAAAGAGCATCTCCTTGCCCAAAGCTAAGCCCTTCATAAGTTGATAGCATAATTCCATCTGGATCATCTGTTGTATGGTTAGGCTGCAATCTTGTTGCAAGTATTCCTTCTCCACCTATTTCAGTATTACAGAATTTTTTAATTCTTATTTTGCTTGCTCCTTGAATAAGGTCCATATTACTCATAAGTTTAGCAACTGCTGCTACCATTTCACTTGTAAGACCTTTACTGATTCTCTTTATGTCATCACCACTTGTATGAGAATCCAAAATCCATTCTCTTAATTCACTTACAGTCCAGTTTTTTATTTCTCCATAAATCTTTTCATTTACAGCATCCTGGATAATTCTTGTAACTTCATCTTCTTCATAAGGTACTGCAGGATTGTTTCTTAAGTCTGCCAATGTTAACTCAGCCAACACAGCTTTTGCGGCAACTCTTTCTTCCGCTGTACTTGCACTTACTCCCGCAAGTTCATCTCCTGATCTAAATTCACTTGCCTTATTCTGTACATCTTTTACAGATTTAAATTCATATGTATGACCGAATAATTTTGTTTTTAATACCATCTTATTGCCACCTCTCTAAAATTTATTAATTTAATAACTGAATACCAATGTTTTTATTACGACAGGCAAAACATTTCCGTTTCCTAGCGGCGCTCCTATATCAATGTAGTCTCCGTCTCTTACTTTAACACTATCTATACAGATTATGTCATAATCAGCAAGCTCCAGTTTCATACATTGTCCAAGGACTTTTGCCATATCATTTTCAACTATGACGATTACAGGATGTTTTTTGTCATGCTTTCTTTTGATAATATCTGAAATTACTAAAGATAATTCCATTATTTCGTTATATGCCATATTATGCTTTCCTTTAAATGCAAGAGCCACATTTTCAAGTTCATTTTCAGAACTAAACCAGTCTAGCTTACCTTCTATCACTTTTCCCAGTTCATTAACAGGCAAATTCTCATCTGACTCAGACATTTTTAATACAGGAATATTTTTTATTGGGAAGATTCCTTCAGTATAAGTAATTGTGCTTCCGCTTATTTCTGTAGTATGGCTTCCTGCTCCAACTACTGTCGCTCCTATTGTTTCACTTAACTTCAAAGGCTCTATATTCAATTCTTTTAGAACTTTTACAATTTCTTCACCAAGAACTACTCCAATGTCATTATACTTGTACAAATCTTTTTCTACACGTCCATAGATGAAATCTGCAACTCCTCCAGTAAATGAGTAATGTTGAATGTCTTTATTGTGCTTTCTGAAGTCATTATATGTTACGATTTTATGATACAGTTCTGTTTTTGGAAAAATTTCTACACTTTCAAAAATAAGTTGTGCCATTCTTCTTGTTATTTTTCTCAAATCAGATTCACTTATAGGTTTTCCTAGTTCCAGCTTTACATTCACATCTTCAGCAATATCGTACATTTTTTTGAAAATATAACGTGTATTCCTGTTTTCATCAAATTTTATAAGTCGTCCTCCTATATCAAGGCAAGTAGTGTCTTCCACTTCTCCCCTATTAAAGACAACATTATTTGTAGTACCTCCTCCTATATCAAAGTTTACGATACTTGTATTTTTTTCTTCAGAATATCCATAGGCTCCCGAACCTTTTCCAGCAATAATGCTTTCAAGATCAGGACCTGCAGTTGCTACAACAAAATCTCCTGCCATTCCACTAAGTATCTGTAATACTTCCTTAGCGTTTTCCTTTCTTGCAGTATCTCCTGTTATTATTACAGCTCCTGTTGAAACATCCTTATATTGTATATTTGCTTTTTTGTATTCAGATTCTATTATTTCCTTAACTCTTTTTGCATCTATTTTTGTTTCATTTTCTAATGGGGTAATATAAATTTCACTTCTGTAAACAACTTCTTTTCCTATTATTTTTATTTGAGGAGCTGTAAAAGCGCTTCCTCTATTTTCTATATATATCTTTGAAAAAATAAGCTGTGTTGTGGAAGTTCCAATGTCTATCCCCACACTTAGTATTTCTTCTGTCATCTCAAGACTCCTTTGTCTTTAAATCATCAATTTTCAAATCCAAAACTAATCTCAGTTCCTTTATTACCAGTCTTTATATCCAGATTCCCATAAAGTTTCTCTTTCACAAGACTTTTAACTATTTGCAGTCCAATGCTTCCTTTTTCAAAATCCCTTTCATCCATTCCTATTCCATTATCACTTATGGAAATACGGGATTTTATTTCCCCTCTTTTCACTTTTATTATTATTTGTCCTTTAGTTTTTCCTTTAAAGGCATGCTTTATACAATTTTCTACAAGTTCGTTTACTATCAAGGCTATTGTTGTTGCCTTATCTGAACTTATTTCAAAGTTGTCTCCAATGACATCTATTTTAAGTTTCAGATGCCCGTCTAAATTCTCTCTCACTGAATTTTTCAGAATCTTATTTATAACTTCCTTTATTTCAAGCTCATCAAATCCATTCTGTGCAAGCAGTTCATGAGTAACTGAAATACTTAAAATCCTATTTATACTATCACTAAATGCAGCCTTTACAGCTTTATCATCAGTCTTTCTAGCCTGTATTCTAAGTAAACTTGCTATTGTCTGCAAATTGTTCTTTACTCGATGGTGTATTTCCTTTATTGCAACAGATTTTAGAACTAATTCCTTTTCCTTCACTTTAATTTCAGTAATATCTTTTATAAATAAGACTACATTTTTAACGCTCTTTGTTTCCTTTACTAATATATATTCAAGACTAAGAACCATATTTGATATATTTATATCAGATCTTTTATTTACTTTTCCACTTAGCACATCTTCAAATTCAACATTATCAATTACAATATTATCAAATTTTTCTCCAAGGAAAGAATCCTTATAGCCAATTTTTCTGTAAACATATTTTGCTCTGGAATTAGCATATATGCATATGCCTTCCTCGTTAAAGATTATAATTCCATCATTTATATAGTCAATAATTTTCCGCTCTCGCATCATTCCAACAGAACTCATAAGTATATCATCAGTTGCATTGTTCAAAAAACTCAGCCCCTTGCCGATATTTTCCTCATTCATTCCTTCTTCAACTATAAGAACGGCTATTATTTTTCCATCCTGTTCATCACTTCTTATGGGTACTACATTTTGCGTTACACTTTTATTTTCTTGCGTCAATGCCTTATAATCTCTTGATGGATGCCCAGTTTCAAGAGTTCTAAGTACAGCTGGTTCATTTTTCCTATAGGCAAATTTTCCTACTACACTTTGAGTATAGCTTGATCCTATTCTTGGTTTTGCCTCAGCAACTACAATTGCTGTATCTCTATTTTCTGTCATGCAGTCTATAAACACGTCTGCCTTTAGAAGTTTACTCATTACAGGCAGCCCTTCACATATTTTTTCCAGCTTTTCAATATCTTTATTTGAAAGTTGCGTATATTGTCTACATATCGTTCTAAGCATCTTCATCTCCAGATAAAATTATAATATCTGCTATTTTTCCCATGTCACATCTTTTATTCATACTAAGCGTTCTTATGTATTCATATGCCTCATTTTCAGTAAAGTTTCTTGTTTTTATCAAAATACTTTTGGCAATATCAATTTTTTTTCTATCCTCCAGCTTCTGACTTGTTTTTAAATATTTTTTTTCCAGCTTTTCAAATTCTTCTTGCTTATTAAATATGATTTCAAGATTAGGAATAAAGGATTTTTCATCAATGGGTTTTACTATATATCCTATTATTCCTATATTCTTGGCTTCTTCTATAAATTCCTTATTGGAATAGGCTGTGAGTAAAACAATACCTCTAGACAATTTTTCCTCTGTTATGACTTTTGCTGCTTTCAGTCCATCAAGTATCGGCATTTTGACATCCATTATTACAAAATCAGGTTTATATTTTCTGCTCTGCTCAATTGCATCAAATCCGTCTCCCGCCTGAGCGACTACATCATAATTTGCTTCTTTCAATATTTCACATATATCCATTCTTGTTATCGGCTCATCATCTACAACTATTATTTTTCTCATCTTTTTTCCTTTTCCTCAAATTTAATATAAATCTGTCAGTAGCTGCTTCATTTCTATTCTGCTAAATCTTCTTGGGTTTTCCCCAGTACACATATCATTTTCTATCTGATCAATTACGCTTTCCATTTCTGAAAAATATTGATCTTCAGGTATACCAAGCTCTCTTAAACTACCTGGTATTGACATTTTAGCAGCTCGCATTTTAATAGCTTTTGCTAAAATTTGTACTCCTTCTGCATCTTCCTTAGGTGCAAATCCCAATGCTTCAGCAATTTCACGATAATATCTAGCTGCATTCTTATTTTGTGCATTAAACTCTATAACTTTTGGCATTATTATCGCATTAAGCCGTCCATGCGGTTTATGAAATCTTGCGCCTAGCGAATGTGCTATACTGTGGTTTATTCCCAGTCCTGCATTGCTAAATGCTACTCCTGCCATACATGAAGCAATCTGTAAATCAATTCTTTCTCTTTCAAGTTCAGGATTTTCAAAGTTGCTTACTAAATCAGCAAAAACAGTTTTTATTGCTCCTATGGCAAGTGTATTTGTAAACAAGTTTCTAGATCTTGAAACATAAGCTTCTATAGCGTGTGTCAAAACATCCATTCCTGTATCCGCAATTATTGATGGCGGAAGAGTTTTTATAAACTCTGGATTTAAAATTGCTATATCAGGCAGCATTTCACTGTCACTCAACGGTATTTTTTTACTTTGAGTTGTAACAACTGCATAAGATGTTACTTCTGATCCTGTTCCACTTGTTGTTGGCACTGCAATAAATTTAGGCTTTTTATATTCTCCCATTGCCCTTTTTATTTTATTTGTAAAATAAATCATTGATTTACAGGCATCTATTGGTGATCCTCCTCCTAGTGCTATTATGCAATCAGGATCATAAGCGCTAAGCTCAAGCATACCCTTTATAATTTCTTCATCTGTGGGATCTGGTTTAACATCCGAATATATTTTAGCATCTATTCCTCTTGATTTTAAGATATTTGTTATTCTATTCACTACTTTTAGTTTAACCATATTCTCGTCTGTTACTAAAAATACTTTTTCGATTTCCATTGTTCTTAATATATCCAAAGAATTAGCTCCGTAATGAATATCCGGCTTTATTTGAAATAAACCCATTAAATCCACTTCCTTTCTATTGTACCCTCAATCTCCGTAACATTTAGCTAATAAATCTAAATAGTCTAGAGTTGAGAAAATAGTTATTACTTTTAAATTTTATTCTAAAGTAATCTTACTATAATTCCTTTAATTTGGATAATATTTTTCGGATTGTGTCAGAATCTGTAATTTTGTAATTTTTTACAAGTATTTCAATTACTTTCTTTTCAAAATCCTCACAATCTCTTGTATTTTTTCTGATTTCATTTCCCGATGCAGAGTTTGACACGCCACAAGTCTTTTCGTATCTCACTTCTATTCCTTGTTCTCTAATCATGTCTTTTGCTCCGGGAGTAATAATCATATCAGCCTGAACCACCAGTTCCTTATCTTGAATATATTCAAAAAGATTTTTTACTGTTATCAATCTTTTTCCCATTTTTTTACTCCTTTTCCGATTCCAAACTGTCTATTATTCCTACAATAGTCGCATCTACAGGAGTTTCAGCATCAAATACATGTCTTGCAGAACTTCCAGTAACGATTATTACCTTATCGCCCTGTCCAGCACCAATATAATCGGCTGCCACCATTTTTCTGCTTCCATGACCTTCGCCTGTACCTTCCACTTCAACTACCATAAGTTTTAGTCCTCTTAGCTTTTCATCCTTTCTTGTTGCCCAGACATTATCTACAACTTTTCCAATTAACATGTTATTGTCCTCTTTCATAGCACAGTTCAATGCTATTTTCTTTTATATAATCCATCGCAAGGGAAGTTACTTTAGATTTTGCATCAACTTCGAGTATCTGATTTTTTAATCCTAGCTTTCTAAGTCTGCTTTCTGTTACCAAACCTCTTAGATACACTTTTTCTTTAGCATCAAAAGTATTTTTTACTTCTGTTCTTTTCACAACCTTTATTCCAAATTCTTGAACTTTTTTGACATATTCATCATAAAGGCTTATTAATACAGCAGGTTTAGTATATTTTTTATATTCCAACCCTTCTTCCACAAGCAGAACTTCTCCTTCATTAAAAAGAAATTCTGTTATGATACTTTTTTTCCCTTGTGAGAGATCAATTAAATCATTTATTCCAAGAGTTGATACAACAAGTCTCTTTTTATTTTCATTTTTTTCTATTTCTTCCCATGTACTGTCCAACTTTATGTTGTCTACAACTGATGTCTCTTTTTTAAGTTCATCCTTCAAGACTTCATCATTTCCTAAAAAAGCTGTTATTATTGATTTTTCAGGAGAATGTTTGATATTTTCAGATAAACTTTGATTTTCTCTTTTGGCAATTTCCTTTAATACTTCCCTTGCAAGCACTTCTATTAAATCTTGAGTATCCATTTCATCTCCTGCCCTTTTCACTTTAATCTTTTACAATGCTTCCATTTACTCCTGAAGTATATCCACAAGCATTTGCTTCATCAAAATCAATATGCATGCTCAATCTGAAACTGTCCTTTACTCTTATTAAAACATCATCAAATATTAATGGTCTGTCACTATGAATTTTTACTTTCACAGTTTCACCATCATTTACAGAAAATCTTTTTGCATCTTCACTTGTCATGTGTATATGTCTTCTTGCGACTATAAGCCCTTTATCCAACTGTATATATTTATCACCTACACCTATAAGTATTCCTGGTGTCCCTTCAATTTTTCCACTTTCTCTTATTACTCCTTTGACTCCAATTTCACGGCAGTCAGTAAGTGATAACTCCACTTGAGAAAAATTTCTGCATGGTCCTAATATTGCAACACTCGAAAATTCTCCTTTTGGTCCAATTACTCTGACTCTTTCCTTTGCGGCAAACTGTCCAGGCTGTGATAAATCTTTTACAGGTGTCAATTCATATCCTTCTCCAAAAAGTGCTTCCACGTGTTCTTTAGTAAGGTGCACATGACGACCTGATGCTTCCACCATAAAGGTATCTTTTTTTTCTGTTGTCAGAATTTCCTGCAACTTATCTCTTATTATTCTCTCCAATTCATTTCTGTCCATAATATCTCCCAATTCAGAGCTTATGATTTATAATCTCCGTTATTTGCTTTCAACATCATCAAGTACAATATACTGCTCAGACGGTTTAGTGCCTTTAGCATATCTACTCTTTCCGTCTTCCCTTCCTTATAAAAAGCATCTACTGCAGCAACTTCACACTCTCTTGACAAAGCTCTAAGACAGTTTATATCAATGACTGCTTCATCAAAGTCAGCATTTATTTCAAAGAGATGTCCTGTTTTGTAATATTTAATTGTATTATGAGTTATATCTTTTAATGTATCAATGTCATATCCAAGAACATCTCTTTCCTGAAACGGTGTATCAGTCATTTCACTTATAAACAAATCTCTTACAAATCTGTATGCCTGTGCAAAGTCACTTTCCAATTTTTTATTCTTTTCATATTTTTTCCAGTATCTTATTACCTCAGCCTGCAAAATATCAAACTTACCTCGTAAAACAATTCTCTTATGATTTTTTACAACAAGTTCATTTCCAAACAGTTGAGTCATAAATTCAGGCTTTTTATCATAAGTTGCTCCTGTAATATAGTCTTTATACTGTCTTTTTGGAGGGGCTTTTTCTTCGGAAGTATTTGCTTGAGAGTCTTTAACTTTGTTTACATTGTCTGATTCGCTATTCACAACTTGATCCTGTGATCTTTTTATTCTAAAATCAATTTTTTTTACATTTAAAAACTCTCTTGCTGACGGTGTAAGGATGTCTTTTTCAGTTATATGTACTTTTTCAAGCTGCCCTTCCTTATCTAATTTTCTAAGCATTCCTTCTGTTATAACAGGCATTTTTTATCACACCCTATCTATTTTTTTATAATTCCGTCCAATACTTTTCTTATGATATCTTCAATTTCGTTTTCATTTACTCGTGAATTATCAACTGAACATGTATTTACACATGAACCTTCTTCTTTCAATTCTTCCAGTTCCTTTGTACCATAAGCTACTCTTCTAATATTTATAAGGTTTAATGGTCCAATATTGTCAGAAGTTGCACTTCCTCCAACAGTTCCACATCCTAATGTAAATGCAGGTAAAAGATTAGTTGTTGCTCCTACTCCTCCAAGTGCTGCAGCTGTATTTACAAGCAGTCTTGATACAGGTTTTTTCAATGAAAATTCTCTTACGATATTTTCATTATTTGTGTGCATTGACATTGTATGTCCAATTCCTTCATTTTCAAGAATTTCTATACATTTTTCACATGCTTTTTCCCAAGTTTCTTCTGTATAAAATCCTAATACAGGACATAATTTTTCTCTTGAATATGGATTTAAATGAGAAACTTCTGTTTCTTCAGAAACAAGTACTTTTGTAGTTGTAGGAACTGTTATTCCTGCCATTGCAGCTATATATAAAGCTGTTTTTCCAACTATTTTTGGATTCATTGTGTTGTTTGCACGCATAAGAATGCTTCCAACTTTATTTCTTTCATCTTTGTTAAGGAAATATGCTCCTTGTCTTTTTAGTTCATCTACTACTTGATTTTTAATTACTTCTTCTGTAACTATTGATTGTTCTGAAGCACAAATTACTCCATTATCAAAAGTTTTACTGTCAATAATTCTTTTAACGGCTTTTCTTATATCAGCACTTCTTTCAATAAACGCAGGTCCATTTCCAGGTCCTACTCCTATTGCAGGTGTTCCTGAACTGTATGCCGCTTTTACCATTGCTTCTCCACCTGTTGCAAGAATTAATGAAGTCTTTTTATGTTTCATAAGTTCTTGTGTAGCTTGTAATGTAGGTGTTTTTATAACTCCAATAAGTCCTTTTGGAGCACCTTTTCTTTCAGCAGCTTTTATCAAGTATTCTGCAGTCTTAATTATACAGTCCTTTGCATTTGGGTGAGGACTTACAATTACTGCGTTTCCTGCCTTTAATGCTATCATTATTTTATAAATTGTTGACGAAGTAGGATTAGTTGATGGAATCAAGGCTGCAATTATACCCATTGGAACTCCTATTTCAGTTATTCTTTTTTCCTTGTCATCAAGAATTATCCCTTTTGTCTTCTGATCTTTTATAGCTTCATATACTCCTACTGAAGCAAGTCTATTTTTTAGAACTTTGTCTTCCCAACGTCCAAATCCTGTTTCTTCATTAGCAAGTTTTGCTAGCTCAACTTCATGTTTTTGAGCTTCTTCACAGATTTCCCTTACTATTTCATCAATTTGACCTTGCGAGAACTGACTATATTCTTCAAATGCTTTACTTGCGCTATTTAATAAATCTCTTACTTCTTGTATTGATTGTAAATCTTTATCCATAGTTTGTCCTTTCTATAAATAATCACTGTTATCTGATTACTTTAAGTTCTCTTATTCACCCTCAACTACTCTTGATTTAGGCAATATAGCTTCAATTTCAGTATGAGGACGAGGAATTACGTGAATTGAAATCAATTCTCCTACTCTTTCAGCAGCCGCAGCTCCTGCATCTGTTGCAGCCTTAACTGCTCCTACATCTCCTCTTACTAATACTGTTACTAATCCTCCACCTACGTGTTCTTTTCCAATTAAAGTAACATTTGCAGCTTTTACCATTGCATCTGCAGCTTCTACTGCCGCTACCAATCCTTTAGTTTCAATCATTCCTAATGCATTTAATGTTGCCATCTCTATTCCTCCTGATTATTTTTTATCAAAATTTCTATCAATTTTTTCTTTGGCATTGTCTTTATCTGGTTCCAAGTATAGCCAAGTCTAAGGTTATTTACCTTTGTTTTTAAGTCGGCTACCTTCGTATCCTGATATTCTTTTCTCAATTTTTTTATTTCTTCTTCTTTTTTGGAAGTTTTCTTTAATGAGATTTCCTTATTTTCCTGATTATCATCATTTAATTCTGATTTTACTTCTTCTTGAAGCACATCTTCCATTTTTTCTATTGTTTCAATTTTTTCTGAAATTTCTTCAGATGCTTTTTCAAAAATTTCTTGAACAGGCTCTTTTACTACTATATCCTCCATTTGTTCAACTATTGCCTCTTTTTTATCTGTATTCTCAACTATTGATTGTTCCTCTATTTTCTCTTCTAGAGTTTCTTCAATAACCTTTTCTTCAGATTTTTCTTGGACAACTGTCTTTTCGTCTGATTTTTTTCCATTATCACTTATTAGGATTTTCTTCGTTTCAGCAGCCATTCTCGCAATGACATTGCTACTCAGGAAATTGCCAAGTCTTTTAGCACTTTCAACGGCGGCATCCACAGCGGCATTTACAGCTGCAACATCTCCCATCACTTCAATGGTTACAATTCCACCTTTTACATAGTAATAGTTTGTCAATGTTACATTAGCAGCTTTCAATGCAGCATCGGCAGCCTCTATTGCCGTCACAAGTCCCCGTGTTTCCACATATCCGTACGAATCCATTTATTTATCACCTTCTAACTGCCCGTTATCATCTTCCAGATATTTGACAAGCTCTTCAATTCCTTTATTTTCATAAGAACTTACAACAAAAACTTTTTGGGCTCCTGCGTTTTCTAATATTTCACAAGCTCTTTCTACATCTCCACCCAAATCAGATTTTGTTACAATTCCAATTACAGGTTTTGTAAAAGCTGTGGAAAATCCTGGCGGAAAAACATTATGCTCCTCATTACACGCCTGAACCATTCCTATAACATCACAGTCATACGAACTTATAATCAAAGCCTTGTAAAGCATTCTATTTTCCATATATTCACCAGGCGTATCTAAAATATCATCAGAATACTTTAACATCTGTGTCTTTTCATATTGTATATCCAGACCGTGTATTCTTTGAGTCAATGTTGTCTTACCGCACATTGATTTTCCTATTAAAAGTATCTTTTTCAATTTTATGACCTCGTTATCTGAGTTATGCTAAATCTTAGTACATTTTTAAAATATGAAACTACTTCATTTACAGCAGCTTCTACGCTTCCCACATCTCCGTTTATTACAACTGATCCTGTAAACCTGTCAACAAATCCTATTTCAACTCCTGCACTTTTAGTAGCCAGATCTGCCGCAATTATTGCCGCTTCTCCTGGAGTTATTGTAAGTATTCCTATTGCATTTGTATTATTTTCGGAAAGCCCTATCTTTTTTGATAAATCTCTTTGTGGATTTGCAATTATGTGAGCCAGAGTCAACTGTCTACCGGGCACATATTCCTGTATCATTCTCTGTTTTTTTTCTTCTTCCATCTGACAAATCCTTTCTAAAAATCCCTTTATCTAGGCAAAATAGTTTCAACTTCAGCATGTGGACGTGGGATTACATGAATTGAAATCAATTCTCCTACTCTTTCAGCAGCCGCAGCTCCTGCATCTGTTGCAGCCTTAACTGCTCCTACATCTCCTCTTACTAATACTGTTACTAGTCCTCCACCTACGTGTTCTTTTCCAATTAGAGTAACGTTTGCAGCTTTTACCATTGCATCTGCAGCTTCTATTGCCGCCACTAATCCTTTTGTTTCAATCATTCCTAGTGCAT
>NZ_KI271291.1:97748-119709 GCF_000469385.1 Leptotrichia sp. oral taxon 879 str. F0557 | reverse complement strand
GCATTTAATGTTGCCATAGTTTTTTCCTCCTAAAAATTTTATTTAATAAACATTGTTTATATGCTATGTCATTTTAAGAACTTAAAAATTATTCTCTTCCTTTTGGCAGAATTGTCTCAACTTCAGCATGTGGACGTGGGATTACGTGAATTGAAATCAATTCTCCTACTCTTTCAGCAGCCGCAGCTCCTGCATCTGTTGCAGCCTTAACTGCTCCTACGTCTCCTCTTACTAATACTGATACTAGTCCTCCACCTACGTGTTCTTTTCCGATTAGAGTAACGTTTGCTGCTTTTACCATCGCATCGGCAGCTTCTATTGCCGCTACTAATCCTTTTGTTTCAATCATTCCTAGTGCATTTAATGTTGCCATAGTTTTTTCCTCCTAAATTGTTTTATTAACAAAATATTCGAATTTTTCACCTCCTTAATTTTTCTAAAATCAATAATTTGTCTATATATAAAAAATTATTAATTGACAAAAATAAAAAAGGAACTAAAAAAATAAATAATTTCTCAAGCTCCTTTGCTTTAAATATTATTGTTCTTAAATATGTTTAGTTTAGTTGATTTTTTCGCTATTTAACAGTCTTTTCAAAAGTTTTGCATACTCCATTGTAACACAACTTCCATTTTGAGTATACTACGATTTTTCATTTTGTCAATACTTTTAAAAAAAATTTTTAAAATTATATTTTAAGTTTATATAAGTGTATTTAAAAAATAAAACACTTTGTATTAAACAAAATTGAAAAAATGTTTTTGTCGTTACTAACATTTTAACACGAAATTATCATGAGTTTTTACATTTTTTTGTTTGTCGCAATATATTTTACAATCTATGATTAATATTCTTATTTTAAACTATCAACAAATGTCAAAATTTCATCAAACAATCCTTCTTCAGTATATTTCTTAGGCTCTATTCCTACTTTTAATCCATATTTTTCAATACTTTTTGTAGTAACAGGGCCGATTGAGGCTATAACTTTATTTTTCAGAATTTCTTTTATTTCCTCATTTTCACTTAAGTTTATGCTATCAGCAAAGGCTTTAAAGGTTGAAGAGCTTAAGAACATTAAGATGTCGCTTTCTTTTATGCATTTTTCTGCTTTTTCCTTTTCCACTTCAACTTTCTGAGTTTTATATACTACAAGTTTTTCATAATTTCGGTTGTATAAATCTGAATATTTTTTTTCATTTACTGGAGAAATATCAGATACTATAAACAGTATTTTTTCTCCTTCTTTAGTAAAATTCACACTTTCGCTTGCCAGTCTTTCCACAGTGTATTCTTCTGGATAAAAATCTGGAATTATTTTATATTTTTCAATTTCTTCAGCAGTTTTTTCTCCCACTACACCTATTTTAACATTTCCCAAAGAACGAATATCCTTTACTTTTCTCATAAATCCAATAACAGAATTTATGCTGTTAAATAGAAGGGTACTGTATTCCTTCAAATCAGGCATTTCAAAGTCGACATATTCTATATTAATAAATGGAAGGCTCAAAGCCTGTCCGCCAAGTTCATTTATTTTATTTGATATATTTTGTTGTTTTTCCCTATTTCTTGTAACAAGAATATTTTTCCCAAAGAACGGCTTATTCTCAAACCATTTCATTTTTTCCCGTAAATTTACTACTTCTCCAATCAAAATAATGGCAGGCGATTTTACATTATGCTCTTTTACTGTATTTACTATTGTTTCCAATGTTCCTGTGTAAGTTTTCTGTCTTGTCGTTGTTCCATCTTTTATTATTGCGACAGGGGTTTTTGGATTTTTTCCGTTATTTATCAAGTTTTCTGTTATTTTTTCAAGATTGCTTAATCCCATTAAAAAAACCAAAGTTCCTTCCAATTTTGCAATAACTGGAAAATCAAGTTCTATTCCATTAAATTGCGTATGTCCAGTAAATACATGAAAGGAAGTATTAATTCCTCTGTGAGTAACAGGAATTCCAGCATAAGCTGGCACAGCGATTGAAGAAGTTATCCCTGGAATTACCTCAAAATCTATATTTTCAGCAACTAAAGCCTCTATTTCTTCCCCTCCTCGTCCAAATACAAAAGGATCTCCTCCTTTTAGTCTTAGAACTTCAAGTCCTTCTTTACCTTTTTCAACTAATTTATTATTTATTTCTGCCTGCAATTTTCCTCCAGCAGTATTTTCTTTACCCATATAAATCATTTCTACATCAGATTTTGCATATTGTAAGATATTTTCATTTACAAGCCTGTCATAAACAATGCAATCAGCTTTTTCTATCACGTTTTTCAATTTTAAAGTTATAAGCCCCTCATCTCCACAGCCTGCTCCTGCGATATAAACTTTACCTTTTCTCATTTTTCATCTCCTCTTCCTTTATTTCTTCAGCCAATTTTTGTGCAGTTTCCTTTGGATTTTCCCTATTTCCTTCAACTTCTTTAAATATTCTGATTCCGTTATCATTAAACATTCCCTTTAATTTTAATGTATTTCCTTCAATAACCGATGAACAGCCTATCGGAGTATGGCATCCTCCATCAAAAATTTTTGAAAATTCTCTTTCAGCTTTACACATTATCGTAACTTCATCATCATTTATAATTTTCAGAAGATGTCGTATTTTATTATCATTTTCCCTGCATTGAATACACAAAATCCCTTGTCCTGGTGCTGGCATAAATGAATCTTTATCAAAATATTCAGTAATTCTGTTTTCCAGTCCAACTCTTTTTAATCCAGCCGCAGCCAGCACAATCGCATCATATTCCCCATCATCAAGTTTTTTTAACCTTGTGTGAATATTTCCACGAATTGCTTTTATCTTTACATCATTTCGCAAATTCAAAAGCTCCTTTTCCCGTCTTATGCTTCCTGTCCCAATTACAGAATTTTCATCAAGTTCTTTTAATTTTTTTCCATTTTTTGAAACAAGCACATCACGGTTGTCTTCCCTCATTGGAAAACACGCATTCAAAAGCCCTTCTGGAGTGTTCTGCGGCATATCCTTTAACGAATGTACCGCCAAATCTATTTTATTTTCCAGCATTTCCTTTTCGATTTCCTTCACAAATAAGTTCTTTTGCGTAATTCCTTTTATTTTTGTAAAGTCCCTTAAATCCTTATCTCCCTTTGTAACTATAACTTTCAGTTCTATTTTCAGCGGACTTTTTTTCTCAAACCCTTCAATTTCGCAAAAATTCTCATCTTCTCTTAATTCGTCATATTTTTTAATAAGCATTTCCTTCACTTTTTCCGCTTGTGCAAGTGCCAAAATACTTCCTCTCGTTCCAATAATTATTTTATTTGATTTCATCCATTTTCACCCATCTCAATATTTTTCTGATTTGTATATTTTCTTCTTTTTTCAAGTTTTTCCGCTATTTTTTTCAACTGCTCCTCAATAATGTAAGAATATTTTTCTACAATTTCATCCCGTTTTTCCACATTTTTATTATATTCATCCCAAATATCCTCCAAATGATAAAGCGAAGCATTTTCAAACTCCCCAATACTTGTTTCAATATCTCTCGGAACTGCTAAATCAAGGAAAAACCGTTTTTTTCCATCATTCAAAATATTTTGAATTTTCGCTGTTTCAAGAATCAAATGTGGTGCAGAGGTGGCACTTATTACAATGTCCATATTTTTTATAACATTATATTTCTCATTAAATTCTGCTGTCTGAACGTCTGGATACACTTTCTGCAATTCAATTGATCGTCGTAAACTTCTATTTGTCATTGTCAAATGGCAATTGTTCATTTTGTGAAGAAGTGCAAGAATTGACTGGCTCAAATCTCCCACTCCAATTACAAATATTTTTTTATTTTCAAGGCTCTCAAATTTTGTTCTTATAAATTTTACAGCTATCGAATCAAGTGAAATATTTTTTTCATTTATCTTGCTTTCCGCCCTAAATCTTTTCCCAGTTTCTATCGCCTGATTAAACATTATATTCAAAAATGAAGATGTAATATTTTTGTCAAGAGCGTCAAAATATGCTTTTTTAAGCTGTACAAGAATCTGATCTTCTCCCTTTATTATCGAATCCAGCCCACAAATCACCCGCAACAAATAATTCACGGCTTCAGCACCTTTATAGTCCTTCATCTTATCAATTCTAAAATCCCTCTTTAACCTCTCAATTTCAAATTCCTTGCTAACATCCAAATAAAGCTCTATCCTAAGGCAAGTTTCGACAGCCACATACCCTTTTATAATCCTTTTTTCCAAATACTCCCTCAAAACATGTCTATACCCCTCTTTTACAAACTTTTCCCTTTCTTCCAAACTCAAATTTTTATAACTAAAACTTAGAATATAAAAATTTTTTACTAAATTTTCCTTCATTTTTTCTCTCTCCAATTTTTATTTTATAGAATTTTGTAATTTTTTAAAATAATTTTTCTTAATTTCTATCTGCAAAATGAATATTACTAAATTTATTTGTTATATAAAATGATGTTTTAGTATTTTAATTTTTTTATTTTTACTCTTTCTCTTCACAGACGATTACCTATATTCTATTAATTTTTCCATTTTTTGTCAATTCAATTTAATAATAAGATTCTCAAACATTCTAATTAGTAAATTTATAACAAATTATACTCAAACCTACTTAAAATTAAACTACTAAAAATTATATAATTTTAGGGTTTGAGTAAAATAGTCATAACTTTTAAGTTTAGTTTTAAAGCAGTTTTACTATAAAATAATAGGGAATATCTTATAAATCATAAGAATCCCCATTTAAAATACTAATAAACATATTCCACCAATTATAACTTTTACTTTATTAGTCGAAAAATCAATACCAAGTTCTTTCTCGTTGTCAGAATTTCTCATATATAAATTGCTATCAAATCTGATAAGTTCAAATTTTTTATTTTAAAATTTCTCTCAAAGTCTCAATAACTCTATCATTACTCTTTCTGTCCTTAATTGCCAGCCTAAAAAATCTTTCATCTAAAAATTTAAAATTGGACGCATCCCTTATCAAAATTCCTTCTTCCATCATTTTTTCCCGCAATTTTTTCACATTCATCCCTTTAGAAATCAGTTCATCTTTTATTTTTACGCAAACAAAGTTTATTTCAGTTTTATAAGGCTTTATTCCTGAAATTTCATTCAGCCTTTTATACATGTATCTTTTTTCTTCTGTTATCCAGTTTAATGTCTTTTCTATGTATTTTGTATCATCAAGAACCGTTATTCCAGCCATTTCAGCGATATTGTTCACGCTCCACGGCTCTTTTTTTTCAGCGATTTTCTTTTCCAAATTTTTGTCAAAATAAATTCCGTATCCCAATCGTAATCCTGGAATAGCAAAAAATTTTGTAAATGCACGAGTTACAAACAAATTTTTCTTATTTTCTCCACTATTTACAATGCTTTCCTTTAGTCCATCCTCTAAAAATTCGATAAATGCCTCATCAATAAATAACTTTGTCTCATATCTATTGCATTCTCTCAAAATTTCCTCTGTTTCAGCCATTTTCAAAAATTTTCCAGTCGGATTATTCGGATTGCAAATTATTACCAAATCATATTTTTTCTCAAGTTCCTTTTTTAATTTCCCAATATTAAGCCTAAACTCATCTTTTTCTTCTAATTCAAAATATTTAATTTCAATTTTCTGACTTTCAGAATTTTTACACACTCTTACTGCCCTTTCATATTCCCCAAAAGTAGGCGATACAATCAGCACTTTTTCGGGCTTTATTACTTTTATAAACAAAAATATAGCTTCTGTCGCACCATTTCCCAGCACAATATTTTCCAATTCAACTTTATTCAGATGAGCCAATTTTTCACGTAATTCTATATAATCAGGGTCAGGATACCTCTCAAGAATCCCAATATTTTCAGCAATCTTCTGCTTTAGGCTCTCAGGCACTCCGTAAGGATTTATATTTGAGCTGTAATCCAGTATTTCTGTTATATTTTTTTCCCTAAATATTTTGTAAATATTTCCACCATGAAAATCCATTTTCCTCTCCTTGTACAAAACTTATATTGATAAAATATATTAACTGTTTTGTCTAAATTTTCTTTAAAATCAAATTCATTTTTATTTCAATCTCTTATTTTTTAATTTCAATATTTTTTAAATTACCGTTCAATAAATCAAATGTAAATATATTTTCTTCTAATCTTCCAATAATTTCTTTATTTTCAATATCTATTTCTATTTCTCCAAAATTATATAATGAATAGTAAATATCTTCTATTTTTTGGGCTTTTAAAATATCTTTAACATTATTTTCTGAAGGAGTTTCTACATATATGGAAAAAGTTATTTTATTTATTTTTGATATAACATCTTCAGGGTTTACACAAAATTCTGCGTGCATAAATCCTTTTTCAGGATAATAATATATTTCCCCTGTATCTACATCATCTACATCTAAAAGATCGTATTTTTCACATAATTCAGTTGTCATCTCATTTCCAACTTTAAATTCGCCTAATAAATAATTTTCATCATAGATTTCTATTTCCACTACTTTTCTTGAATATATGTCTATGTGAATATATGAATTTTCTATTTCCATTATTAAGTTATATCTTTCTCTTCTGTCATTTTTACGATACTCTGTATTATAAATTTTCATAAGAGGATAAATTTTTTCTATGCTATCTCCTAATGTTATTCCTTTATAATTATAAATTTCTAAATTTTCGTTTTTATATCTTTCTACTAATTCATCATCATTTTTATCATATTCACTCTTCATTTTTTCTAAATCTCCTAAAAATTAATTATATCGTTTTTTATTTCGATGTCTTTAATTTCAGCAAAACATTTTTGAAAATTTTTAATTATATATTTTCTGATTTCATTTGTCACCATATCCAAAGATAAAGTACATGGACAATCTAAATTTTTATTACAAATGTCAATTTATTCCATCCCCATTATTTCATAAACCTTATCAATATCGACATTTTCTCGCAAAATTTGTGCTAATTTATCGTATTCCCTGTTTTTATATTCTTTGAAACTAAAGTCCTCATCGACTTTGTCTAGTCCTTTAAGTTTTCTTACTTCGTTCAGAAAATGATTTGTAAATTCAGAATTGTCAAATATTCCGTGAATATAGGTTCCGACAACATTTCCTTTTACAGCACCTTTTAGCTTTTCATCGTCAAAGATACATTTTATCTCGGTTTTTTCCTCATTTACAGGATAACTGTAGCCTTGATGTATTTCATAGCCTTTTATTTCAATGCCATCCATTCCAGCGAGTATTCCGTCTGCATTTTTTATTTTATTTTCATACTGTGTTGTTGTTTTTGCCGTTTCCATAACTGTTTCTATGTCTAATAAATCTAAGCCTGAA
This sequence comes from Leptotrichia sp. oral taxon 879 str. F0557, assembly GCF_000469385.1. Taxonomy (GTDB): domain Bacteria; phylum Fusobacteriota; class Fusobacteriia; order Fusobacteriales; family Leptotrichiaceae; genus Leptotrichia; species Leptotrichia mesophila. Next base: position 112,376 of record NZ_KI271291.1, on the reverse strand, counting down.
ATTTCTTTTAGATTAGACTCAATATTTTGAGGATCCATTATTTTTTGTCCCATTATTTGAAAACCGCCACAAATTCCAAATACTATCGTTCCTCTTTTTGCAAGCCTTATAATTTCCCTGCTTATATTTTTATCAATCAAGTCCTTCATGTCTTCCACAGTATTTTTGGAGCCAGGAATAATAATAATGTCCTCATCTCCAAGTTCAGAGCTTTTTGTAACATATTTCAAGGAAACATCGTTATAATGGCTAAGTGCGTCAATATCAGTAAAATTCGATATATGTTTTAGTTTAATAACCGAAATCCGAATTTTCCCTTCTTTTTTCACATTATACTTATCAATCCCTAAACTGTCCTCTTCCTCGATTCCAAGCGGTACAAACGGCACTACTCCCAGAACAGGCACATTTGTCAACTCTTCAATCATCTCAATTCCAGGAGTCAAAAGGCTCTTATCTCCTCTAAATTTATTTATAATTACACCTTTTATACGTTTTTTCTCACTTTCCTCAAGCAGCATAATTGTCCCGTAAATTGCCGCAAAAACACCGCCTCTGTCAATATCAGCAACCAGAATAACAGGCGAATCAGCCATTTCCGCCATTCCTGTATTTACAATGTCGTCTTCCTTCAAGTTAATTTCCGCAGGGCTTCCTGCCCCTTCCAGCACACAAATATCAAAGTTATCCCTTATGTGATTATATGCTGCCATTATATCCTTTTTTAAATTATGTTTATAAGCAAAATATTCCCTTGCATCCATGTTTTTATAAACTTTCCCATTCACAATAACCTGCGATTTTCTGTCTGTTGTAGGCTTTAGCAAAATCGGATTCATAAATGCCTGAGGCTCGATATTAGCCGCTTCAGCCTGCACCACCTGAGCTCTCCCCATCTCTTTTCCATCCTTCGTAATAAACGAATTTAAAGCCATATTCTGTGACTTGAACGGCACTACACTATATCCTTCCTGATAAAATATTCTGCAAAATCCTGCATTGATTATGCTTTTTCCCACATTAGAACCTGTCCCCAGCAACATTATATTTTTATGTTTTCTTCCCATAAATCCATCTCCTTTTAGTTATTAAATATTTTTATTTCTAAAAGTCTATAAAATTATATTAATACAGTATCTTAAATTTTTTATTTTCTCTACTTTTTGAAAAGGTTTTTTCTCTTTTATTATGTAAATTCTATTATTATCAAGTTTTTGTAGTCTTTTTCTTTTACAATTAACTTTTATTAAAAAAGTCAAATTATTATAAAATTTCCATTCCTACTCCTACTAAAACTTCATAAACTGGTGATAATTTTTTTGGAACATAAATAATAAAGCCATCACGTCCACGTGTAAGCAAAACTCGATAACTATTAATACGATACAAACTATCTCTTTCATTATTTTTATCAAATTTTTCCCATTTTTTTTCTTTTTCATTCCACAACATATCCTCACCCCAGCCAATTATAGGCATATCAATTTCTAATCCTTGACATTGAAATTCTGAAATTGACTGTTCTATTCGATAATTAAAATCATTATCATTAAACCATTTTACTACATTTATATCAGTATTATTTTTCTTATTTTTGAAATTTTCAGAATATTTAGCTTGAGATGAAGCCATTACGCCGTAATATTTTTTCTCATTTTTAGAATATCTTTTAAAACAATACTTTTTAGCTTTTCCAAAACTATGTGTAACATACATATTAAATCCTGAATTTAAAATTGATGGAGCTAATTCTTTTGCTTTTTCTATATCACCATTTAACAAAAAATTCACAAATTGACTTACTTTATTAGCTAAATGACTTCTCAAACTAACATCCAAATCAAAATTATTATTTTTCACAACATTATTTGAATTTTCAAATAGAGAAGTTAATCTTTCTGGACAAATAACTTCCCATTTTTTCTTACTTTTACTAATCGCCTCGTTCCAATGTGCTAAATCAGAACTTTCACCATTATAAATTTCTTGTCCTTCTCCTACAAGAACTACGAGAACTCCCCAATCTAACCGTTTTTCTGCTATTTCAATTAAAATATCTGGTTCTGAACGATTAATCTTTTTCTTAAAATTCATTCGTTCTTTATCCCAAGCACGCTGTCCTTCATCAAATACAATTACATTTTTATCAAAATCCGTTGCTCCCTTTTCCAAATACTCATTAATAACTTTGTGAATACTTTTTACAAATACATTACTATTTTTTCCCAGTGTACTTGATAAAACTTTTATTAGTGAGCCATTTCCAGATAAATAAACAGAATTTACATCTTCAATACTTTCACAAATATCATAAACATACTGTAATCCTAAATATGTTTTCCCCGCTCCCGGCACTCCAGTAACAAACACCAAAATATGTTTTTTATTTTTTTTGGCATCAATAGTTATATTTTGTAAATTTTCCATAGCAGCAGGAATCCTAGTGCTATTTATTCTACGAATATTGGGAAGTTCCTCATTTTTCATTATAGCTCGTGCAGCTTCTATAATTGTAGGAAGTGGTTCGTATTTTGAATAAATCCAATTTTTTAAATTTTTTCCATTCATTTTATTTTCTTTTGTTACTATTCTTTGAATTACTTCTGATAAATAATTAATTGAACATATAGTAATGCTCTTTCTTCTCCTAGGTTTTTTATTTTCAGATTTTGTAAGTACTAAAATTGGTATTATTTTTTTATTTCTTGATTCAAAATGATATTCTTGAATATCACGAAAATACGCTACTGTTTGATCAATATCTTCCACCAAAAAATTCTTTTTCATTTTAAATTCTAAAATAAAAACTTTTTCATTACTCAAAATAATAACATCTATTCTTCTCCCACCTTCATACGGCAATTCATATTCAAATATAATATTAAAATTTTTCTTAATTTCTTCAATTTTTACAAGAATTTTTTTCAACTGCTCAAAACTATCATCCCAAGCCTTAATTTGCAGCTCTCCAAGTTCCAAATTATAATTTTCTCGAAAATTCTTTTTCATTTTATTTAACCAATTACTTTTTTCTTCGTTTAAAAAATTCTCGATAGAATTTGCGTAACAATAACGTTTCATATTCCTAATTCCCCCTCTTACTTTCTAAAAAAATCTAAATTACCAATTTTTCCCAACAATATTGAATTCTTATTTTAATTTTTCCTAAAAAAATTATAATGTTTTCATAAATAACTTATTTATTCTTAGTAAAATAATTATAACAGATAAAAATGCCATAAGCAAATTGGATTTGCAAAAAATATTTTTATTTTCTTTTAGATTTTATTCTGTCCAATACTTTCTTAACTTTATCGCTATAAAATACTCCAATTACAAATGAAACATGCGATAATATACAAAATATATATTTTCTCCCATTTGTCAAACGAGACATTATCGAACTATATTCATTTTCAAAAATAGCTCTAAACACAAAATAAATAAATATTACAATCATTACCAAAATTAATACTTTTTTATTCATTTTTTTTAGAAATCTTTTGCACAAATATCCTAAGAAGTACATAATTCCCAATATTATTATCAAGCAAAACAACGAAAACACAATTACAAAAATCTTCAAAATCTGCTCTGGAGCTTCCAACAAAATCCCAGTAGAAAATAATGTAAAAATAAACCAAAACAAATATGCTAACACTGGATATATTACTGACTGAACTAAAAAATAAATTATTGTAAATAAAATTAATCCTAAAAAATTATTCGGTTTTCTCACAAGCTTATTTGTATTTTTTTCCACTTATTTTTCCTCCTTCTTTTATTTTTTTCTTTTAAATTTTATTCTGTCTAATACTTTTTTGACTTTATCGCTATGAAATGCTCCCATTATATACGAAATATGAAATATAGTACAAAATATATACTTTTTCTCATCTATTAAAGCATCAATTATTGAATTTTGATCTCCAGCAGCAGCTTTGTACAAAAAATAAATCAATATTACAATCATTACGGTATTTAATCCTATTTTATTCATTTTTCCTAGAAAATCTTTACATAAATATCCTAAATAACACATAAATCCAGATAATATTATCAAACAAATACAATAAAATAGATAAGTTAAAATAACTTGAATTTCTTTTATTTTTAAAATTCCCAAAGCATCTGCTATTCCTCCAAAAATCAGCGTGAAAGAAAACCAGAATAAAAATCCTAATAGCGGATATATCACATTCTGAACTAAAAAATAAATTATCGCAAATAAAATTAATCCTAAAAAATTATTCGGTTTTCTCAAAAGTTTATTTGTATTTTTTTCCATTTATTTTTCCTCCTTCTTTTATTTTTTTCTTTTAGATTTCATTCTGTACAAAACTTTCTTGACTTTATCACTAAAAAATACTCCAACTGTGTAAAAAATATGTGATGCTGTACAGAAAATATGTATTTCCCGTGCTGTCGGCGCAAACATTGCTGTACTTTCATCTGTTTCTGTAAAAACTTTATACAAAAAATAGATTAAAATCGCTGTCATTACACAGCCTAATATCGTTTTATCCATTTTTTTCAAAAACTTACTGCACAAATATCCTAAGTAAAACACAAGCATAAGAACCATTATTAAAGCAATTCCCGAAATTACAACAGCAATAGTGGTCATAGCCACTTGCGGAAGATGTAAAAATTCCAGAGCATTAATAATAATTCCTGCTAACGGCATCGCAAAAACCAGCCAGAACAAAAGTGCTAATGCCGGATATATTGTTTTCTGAAAGAAAAAGTAAATCACTATAAATAAAACTAATGCTAAAAAGCTTTTTGCTTTTGACATAAATTTATTTTCATTTTTTTCCATCCTTTTTTCTCCTTCTTTTATTTTTTTCTCTTAAATTTTATTCTATCCAATGCTTTCTTAACTTTATCACTAAAAAATACTCCGATTGTATAAAAAATATGTGATACTGTACAGAAAATATGTATTTCCCGTGCTGATGGTGAAAACATTGTTGTATTTTCATCTGTTTCTGTAAAAACTTTATACAAAAAATAAATTAAAATCGCCATCATTACACTACCTAACAAAGTTTTATTAATTTTTTTCAAAAATTTACTGCATAGATATCCCAAGTAAAATACAAACATAAGCACTGTTAGCAAAGCAATTCCTGTAATCACAATATCAATAATACTTATGGTTCCTTTTGAAAGATTTAAAAATTCTAAAGCATTAAAAATTATTTCTTCTATCCGCATTGTAAAAATTAACCAAAACAAAAATGCCAATGCTGGATATATTGTTTTCTGAAAGAACAAATAGATTATTGTAAATAAAATCAATACTAAAAAGTCTTTTGGTTTTAATGTAAATTTATTTTCGTTTTTTTCCATCCTTTTTTCTCCTTCTAATCTTTATTACTTTTTGTAATTTTTCTATTTTTTATAAATAGATAAATAATTTCTATAAGCAACATTACACTCCAAAACATCAAATAGAATGCTCTGTCTTTTTTATACTTTGTTTCCAATTTCTTGCTTAATTCTGAATTTAAAGAAATATTTTCATCTAAATCTCCTGTTTTATCTAATTGATATTGATATAAGATTTCTTTTTTACTCCCAAATTTATCAACAAAGTACTCAGCATCCTGTAATTTTATTTCTTTTAAACCTAATCTTTTTTCTAAAGTTTTCTCATCTAAGTTATATTCAATTTTATTGTCGTTAATCCAAAAATATGTTTCTGATTTGACATCATATTTTCCTTCGTAAGAATCTGTTTCTTCTATATAACCAACCCAAGTATTATTAATTTTAGCTAATCCATTTAAATACAAAATCAAATCTTCAGGCTTCGTCTTATCAACAAGTTTATAAACTTCATGCTCTGAATCCGAACTCAAAGTTCTTTTTATCAAAAAATTTTGTGATATTTTAATCTCACTGTTACGGTTAACTGTGTCATAAGGAAAACGAAGATACCTAACAAATAATAATGATAAAATTGTAAATGCAACAAGAAAATTAAACTTTCGTTTTGAAACAAAAAACCAGAAAGTTAATAAAATTAATACTGGAATTATAAAAGGTGATAATAAAACAAATCCCCAAGTTATATTTGTATTTGTAAGCATATTTACTCCTAAATTTCTATATATTTATGACCCTTTTATTTTTCAGAAATACTTTTTAAAAAACTCTCATAAATCTCAAGTTTATCATCAAGATTTTGTAAATATTTTTGCCACTTTTCAATTTCTATATTTACATATTTTTTATGATTTGTCAAAATTTTCATTCTTTCTTTTATCGTTCCGTTCCCTTCATATCGTAAATCTGAATATTTCTTAATTTCACTCAATTTCATTCCCATGTCTTTTAATCTTTTTAACATTTTTATCCATTCAATATCAGTTTCATCGTATATTCTTCTATTCTTTTCGTCTCTTTTTACACGAAACAGCTCCTTTTTTTCATAAAACCTTATTGTGTATGGAGTTAAGCCTGTTTTTTCTGAAAATTCCTTTATTTGCATTATTTTTTGTTCATTCTTTTTCATTTTATTTTCTCCTTTCAAAAAAGTTATTGACTTATACTATACTCTAACTGCTATCCTTTATTTATCAAATTTATGGAGGTAACAACTATGAAAACCAAATATACTGTTATAACAGGAGCAAGTTCGGGAATAGGTAGAGCTGTGGCTCTAAAATTTGCAGAAAGAAATAAAAATCTTATTCTGATTGCACGAAGAAAGAATTTACTAAAAGACTTAAAAAGCGAAATTTTGAAGAAAAATCCTAATTTGGACGTTCTTGTAATAGATTTTGACTTAACTGATGTCGGTAAAATCCCTGAACTATATTCAAAATTAAAAAATTATCACATTGAAACTTTAATAAACAATGCAGGTTTTGGAATGTATGGAGATGTAAAAGAGCAGTCTTTAAATAAAATTTCAGATATGCTTCATCTCAATGTAGAGGCATTAACTTTGCTATCTTCTTTATACGTCCAAGATTACCACAACGAAAAAGGCTCCCAATTAATCAATATCTCCTCAGCAGGAGGCTACACAATCGTTCCAAACGCAATTGTCTACTGTGCCACAAAATTCTACGTAAACGCCTTCACAGAAGGACTTGCACTAGAATTAAAGCAAAACAACGCACAATTAAAAGCAAAAGTCCTAGCACCCGCTGCAACCAAAACTAACTTTGGAAATGTGGCAACTGGTAAAACTAATTTTGATTATGATAAATCTTATCCAAACTATCATACATCCGAAGAAATGGCAGATTTTCTCATTCAACTTTACGAAAGCGACAAAACTGTCGGTTACATAAGCCGTGAAACTTTTGAATTTGACTTGTCCGATGGATTTTTTCAAAATGCGTTTAATTCTAAAAATAATGTGAAATTTTAAATATTAGTTTTTATTATTGATTTTCCTAAAAAAATATTATAAAATATACAAAAATTGTTATTTAGGAGTGATTTTATGAAAAAAATTATATTTGCGTTGTTTTTACTGACTTTTAGTTTAAGTTTTTCTAATTCTGATATTGACATAATATCTAAAGAACTTTGGAGATGTACTCATTCCATCGATAAAAACTTTAAAGGACTTACTTATGTAAAATTTTTAAATGAAGATGGTAAACCTTCTATTTCAATTAGTATATTAGACAATCGTGCAGCACTAAAAACAGGAAAAGTTACCCTTGAACTTTCACAATTAGATTATGAAGTAAAAGAAGACGAAAATTCCATTTATTTTACAAATTTGAATGAAAAAACAAATGTTTTTTCTAATTATAAATTATCTTATTCATTTGATAAAAAGAATAGACCTAAAATGGATTTATATCGTATTTCAGATAACAAAAAACTTTGCAGTCTTATAACAAATTAAATTATCAAAAATACAAAAATAATCAATAATTTTTAAGCAACGATTTCTTAGTAATTTTCGTTGCTTAATTTTTTTCCGACGGTTTTACGATTGGTTTTTTCCGACGGTTTTTTTACCAATCGAATTTAATAATATTTTCTCAAAAATCGCTATCTTTAAGTATTTGAAGTAATTTATTTATATCATTGTTTCCGACGGTTTTTATATATCTGATATTTCTAGTTGCCCCTATTTTTTGTAATATATCATTTTTCACCAAATATCTTAACAAATCTCTCGCACAGCTTTCTTTTATATTCAAAAGTTTTTCTAATTCCAATCGTGTAAGTTCATCATTAGTTTCAAAAAACTCCATTATTTTTTGAATTTGCACTTCTAAAATCTTTCTTTTTTTGATTTCAGTTTTAATTGTGGATTCCCTATTATTTAAATTTTTTATAAAATCATAATTTAAGTTTTTCATTACCACTCTAAATCCATTAAAATCTGAAAAAAATTCAACTAATTTTGTTTTCTGTATAATCATAGATTTATAATATAATTCTATATACTTTTATTTTTTATGTATTCCTCAACATAAAAGTTACCAAATTCTTCCATTGTATCGAGGACAGGAATCAATTTTTTTCCTTTCTCTGTCAAAAAATATTCAACTCTAGGAGGAACTTCAGGATAAACTTTTCTTCCCACGATACCGTCTTCTTCAAGTTCCCTTAACTGTTTAGTAAGTGAACCTTGAGAAATATTCGATAAAAACTTTTTGATTTCACTATATCTTCTGGCTTCATTTTTTAAAAACCAGATAATTGTTATTTTCCATTTTCCTGCAAAAATTTTTTGAGTATAATTTATTCCACATATTCTATTATTCTTTTCAATATTCTTTATTTTGTATTTTTTTAAATCTTTCATTATAAAACCTCCTCATATCACAAAAGTACATTTTTTAATACTATGTCATTTTTTATTGCCTACTTCAATATTTAGTGTAAATGTATTATAATATTTTAAAATAAAAAAATCAATAAAAATTGAGAGGAGAATAATAATGAAAAAAAATAGAATAACAGAAATTTTAGGAATCAAATATCCGATAATACAAGGACCAATGGCATGGCTAACAGATGCAAAACTAGTAGCAGCCGTTAGTAATGCCGGTGGACTAGGAATTTTAGGACCTAGTGCAGGTCAAACAACAATGACGCCTTCTCCACAGGAAACAATGGAAAGAATGAGGGAAGAAATTAGAAAAACAAGAGAATTAACTGACAAACCTTTTGGTGTTGTAATAATAGTAGATGTAGATATGAAATTTACAAATCCTCTTTTAGATATGATAATTGAAGAAAAAGTTCCAGTTGCACTTGTAAACGGAGTCGCAGGAATGGATTTTGAAAGTACATTTAAAAGATTAAAAAATGCTGGGATTAAAATAGTCTTTAGAGGGGAACCAACTGTTGAAAATGCTAGAACTATAGAAAAATTAGGAGCATATGTATTTGTTGCAACAGGATTTGATGAAGGAGGAATGCTTCCAGGAGGGCAGATAGGAACTTTTTCAATAGTACCTTTAATAGTAGATTCTGTAAAAAATATTCCTGTTATGGCTGCTGGAGGAATTTCTGATATACGTGGTGTCAGAGCTGCATTTGCACTTGGAGCTGAAGGAGTATTTCTTGGAACAAGATTTTTAGCTACAGAAGAAGCAAGAACAGCACATAACGTAAAAGAATTAATGCTAAAGACAACTGCTGAAGATTTACATATTTTTAGAACATTGCCTCACTTTTACAGATCTATTCCTACAAAACTATCGGCAGAATTAGTTGAAATGGATAAAAACGGTGCTACAAGAGAAGAACTGTTCTTAAAACAGGGTGGAGGAAAAAATATGAAACTCGGAATGCTTGATGGGGATGAAAATGGATACATTTCGGTTGGTTTAGGAGTAAGTTTTATTAAGGAAATTAAATCTGTTAAAGAAGTTGTAAACGAATTAATGGCTGATTTTATTGATTAATTAGAGAGGTGTCTCATAAGTTAGAAATAATCCCAAAAACATATATATTATATATTCTTAGAAATTAAAGATGTTTGTTTTTATTAATTTTATAAAAATAATCATATATAAAATTTATGATTTTGTATTTTTATTCTCCTTATGAGACATCCTTTTTTTATTTCATTTTTCTAATATACCCATTCCCATAAAACGCAATTCCCAGTTGTCCCACCATCACAATCCAAATCAGCGGCTCGCAAATCATTACTCCAAAATAACCCAATTTCGGCACGATAAAAATTACGAAGATTATTTTTCCAAAAAATTCTATTACGCTAGAAACAAGAGGGATTAATTTCTCACCAAGAGCCTGTAAAGCGTATCGCAAGTTAAAGAGGATTCCTAGTATTGTGAAAAATGGGGAGGCAATTTTTAGGTAGGTTGAGCCGTTGTGGAGGACGATTTCAGATTCGGAGCCTGACATCAGGTGAATCATATTTTTGGAAAATAAATATACAAAAATTGTGATTCCGATTGCAAAAATTATATCCATCATATTAGCGTAAAATACACCTTTTCGGATTCTATCTACTTTGTTTGCACCTTTATTTTGAGAAACGAAAGTTGCAAGTGCGAGTGCTATTGTAGTTAGCGGAATGTTGCAAAATCCCATAAGTTTTCTTGCCGAAGTATGTCCAGCTATAATCAAATATCCAAACCCATTTATCGCATACTGTAAAATAAGCGTTCCCATAAGTACAATTGCAATCATAAATCCCATAGAAAGTCCCTGTCCAAGTAGTTCCTTGTACAATTTTTTATCAAATCTGAAATGTTTTTTTCTAGGTATTAAAATCGGTTCTTTTACGTAAATGTAGATAATACTTAAGATAACTGAAATCGCCTGTGCAATAACTGTTGCAACCGCAGCTCCGCCAATTCCCATTTTAAGGGAAGTTATGAAATAAATATCAAGGAAAATGTTTAAAATTGAGGCAATTACCAAAAATATAAGCGACATAAAGCTGTTTCCGATTGCACGTAAAAGTCCTGACGATAAATTGTAGGAAAAAGTTACACCAATAAACATTGTTATTATGTTTATATATTCAAATGCTTCTTTTATAATATTTTCAGGCGTATGCAAGATTTTTAACAGCGGCATAAGAATAAACCGTGATAAAATCATTACTCCCACAGTAATCCAAATTCCAATAACAATCGAGCCAGCCACAGACTTTTTCAAAAGATTCTTATTATTTGCCCCATAATTTCTAGCCGTAACCATACTAAGTCCGTTTCCGATTCCCAACGCAAATCCAAAAATCAGCTCAAAAATAGCCACTGAAGCCCCAATAGCCGCAAGCGAGTTGTCCCCCAAAGTATGCCCCACAATAGCAATATCCGCCATATTGTAAAGCTGCTGAAAAATATTCGACACAAGTATCGGTATCGAAAAAATCAGAAGCGACTTCAAAATATTATCATTTATCAAATCAACCGAAAAATTAAATTTTTTCATTTTCTGTCCTTTCTTTTTGCTTTTTAAATCGTAAGTTTTTTATTCTTATTTTAAAAATAGTTTTTTGGAAAAAATATAATTTTTCTATTTTTCCAAAAATTCTTTCATATCCGAAAAAATTGGTATTTCCAGTTCAACTTCCTTTTTGCTTGCAGGATGTGTAAATTTTACCTTATAAGCGTGCAAAAATTGTCTATTTATTTCAAGTTCTTTGTTTAAGCCATTTCCGTAAAGTTCGTCTCCTACGATTGTGTGTCCGATGGATTTTAGGTGAACTCGAATTTGATGAGTCCGCCCAGTAAATAGTTCACATTCTACTAATGTTGCATTTTTTTCAGGATAAGTTTTCAATACTTTTACAGCTGTTTTTGCGTATTGCCCCCTCTCATCAATTATTCTTTCCAAATTATCCCCATCCCGAAAAATCCGTCTTTCAATAATTATTTTATTTATTCTATTTTTTTCCAAAATTTCATTATTAAAATTATTTTGATTTTTCAAATTTAAATTATCTTTTGCATTTTTACTGTTAAAATCTGTATTTTCTCCAATTATATTATCTTTTTTTTCAATAGTTAAATTATTTTCTATTTTCTCTATTTCATCGTATTTTTTCATTTTTCCAAAATTAACTTTTTCAATCTCAGGCTTTAAATTTTCCTTTTCCAAATCCTGAATCTTATGTTTTTCCCCATCTTTTGCAAGTTCTTCATTGATTCTAGCAAGTTCTTTGCCATCAATAATTCCGTTAACAATCGCCAGATATTTTTTCTCAAAAATCGAAAAATTTTGTAAAAATGCCTGTGCAAAACTATTTTTGGCAATAATAATCAGCCCAGATGTATTCATATCGAGCCTGTTGTAAAATCGTGGCACTCGAACTTCACCATATTTTTCCAAAAAATGATTTACAATTCCGTTTGCAAGTGTAAAATCAGCTTTTTTCTGTGTCGGATGTGTCAGCAAAAATGGCTCCTTATTCACAACCAAAATATCTTCATCTTCAAAAATAATATCAAGTGGCAGTTTAATCGGCTTAATGTCCGTCCCCTTTTTCTTCTCTACAACTCTCAAATTCCCATGTGACGGCAATTTCTTAGTCAGTCTTACCTGCTTTCCATTCAAAAAAACTTCCACATTTCTCAAACTTCTCCCCGAATAATTCTGCACTTCCCGCAAATACTGCGAGATTTTCATCCTCTGATGTTCCTTTTCGATTCTAAATTTTTTCATTATCTATACACATCCTTTTTACAAATTTATTTTTTTAATAAACTTTAAAATATTTAATTCTTACTCTAATCATCTCAATAAACCATTTTTTAAACTTATATTTTAAATTTGTTGTATTTTATTATACAATCTATCATTTTAGTAAACCGACGGAGCTTTTATTTGTTCGACTACGACTGTTTGACGACTGGAAGGAGGAGTTTCGGAGTTGAGCAAATAAAAGTCGGAGTCTAGCCATAGGTACAGGATTTGCGGCAATGAGCAATCCTGTAAAAAAAAAGAAAAACACATTAATTATAGAAAAAATATTTATTAATAAAAATAAGTTGCTAAATAAATCTATTACTAAATATTTTTATTATTATTTTTCAAAATAATTATCAGTTTCCCACTTTCAAATTCCACACTTGCCTCATCTCCGCAGATTACATTGCTCACAAGTCTGGAACTTTCCCTTTTCACATCAATTTTATCTGTTTCAAATTTAAAGCCCTTCAAGGTTAATTTTTCAACTTTTTCACTAATTGGAATGATTGAAAATTCATATTCCTTTTTATTTTTTAGGACAAAAGATTTTTCTGCATAAAAAATTTCTTCATTTTCCTGCAAAAAAACAAGATTTTTATACTTTTCCATTATGAATAAGTTGCTCAAAGTCATGTCAATTCGTTTCCCAATCCCACCAACAACAAATATTTTCTCAACAAAATTCTTATTTTCCGAAATTTTATTAATTTCTTTCAAAATCAGTTCAAAATCTGTAAAATCCTTGTCTTTCGGGAACTTTTTTATCAAAATATTCTTACTTTTATAATATTTCAAAACTTTTTTCTCAATTGAATCCAGATCTCCAACAATCATTTCTGGTATTTTCCCATATTTAAAAGCAAAATTTGCTCCACCATCCGCACAAAAGCAAACTGCATTTTCCGAGACAAGTTTATCCATAAATTCCTGCGAATATTTATATTCCCCATTCAAAAAAATCACATATTTTTTCTCCATTTTTCTCCCTTCAAATCAAGAAGTATACTCAGACCTATTTTAAATTAAACTGCTAAAATTATATAAATTTATGGTTTGAGTAAAATAGTCATAGCTTTTGAGTTTGGTTTTAAATAAGTTTTACTATACAATATATTTATTATACTGTTTTATCTAATTATTTACAAGTTCAATAATTTATAATTATAAACCGTGTCTTACGGAGCATGTCTACTAAAATTCAAATTATATTCAAAAAAATATAAATCGAGTATAATAAAGTTAATAAAGTTAATAAAAAAAGTTATTATAGAAAGGTATTATTTAAGTTATAATATTTTTTTAAAATATGCTATAATTAATTTAAATTATAGTTAGAAGAAGGAGAAAATAATGAAAAAACTAGTTATTATGGTTATGTTGTTATTAAACATTTTTGTATTTGGAGAAAAGTTCCATAGTGATGGCAATTCAAATTTAGAAAAGTTGAAAGGTACTTGGGATAGTAGATTTTGGGAAATTGTTAAAAAGAAAAATGAATGGTATGTAGAAGATCTAGATCCAGCGATGGATATAGATGTTCCATTATTACAAATTAAGCCTTACAAAAATGGTGCTTTGGTTATCGACTATACAAATCTTGGTTCTGATTATGTAGGAGGTCTTGTGTATTTTGGATGGGACACAAAATATAAAACTTTAGTAATTTTAGATAAAAACTTAAACATTGAAAGTAAAGAAGAGAGATATGTCGCATGTTTACATAATGGAACTTGTAATTAGCACAGTATTTAATATTATTTCTGTTTAAATAGCAGATTCATTATAAATTTTAAATTAAAAGTTTTTAGCAAGGGGGTAAGCCCCCTTGTTATTAAAAAGATTTTATTAAATATCATCAAAGTGGTTTAATCATATCATAAAAATTTTCCAAAATCAGTAAAATTTCTTCCCCGTAATCCCTAATTTTCCGCTTTCCCATTCCCTTTAACTGCGAAAGTTCTTCCA
>NZ_KI271291.1:94498-97648 GCF_000469385.1 Leptotrichia sp. oral taxon 879 str. F0557 | reverse complement strand
CATTTCATCTTCTGTCAAATATTCCATATAATTTTTATTAGTTTCTTTAAATTCTTTCACATCTTGTGTAAAATTATCTTTTCCAGAATTTTTATTAAATTTATCTGTTTTTTCACACTCAACAAAAGCTGTCCAGTAATATTTTCCCTCTTTGTTTTATTTTCTCAATTTCTTTTATTAAATCTAACTTTATTTTATTATACCACTAATTTCCAAAAATAATACTAAATTCCATTAGAAAATAGAAATTATGTTAGTAACAAGAAATTTTAATTACTTGCTAAATACTATAAAACTAGAAAGCTTATAATTAATTTTTTCAAAAAAATACAATCTTTAAACTTTGTTTCTAATTATATAGTTTTTAGACTACATTCTAAATCTTTTGTCTTTGAAATATTTTAAAAATTATTGTATTTCTTCATCAGATTTTCTCCCAAGATATACAAAATCCATTAAAGAGTAAAGTATTTGAATTTCTTCTGTATATTTTTGAATATTATAAGAGGATTTAAAATTACGATAATATTTTATAGCTTCTTCAAAATTTGTATACATTTTTCCTGATTCATTAATAGAAGTTCTAGAATCCTTAATTTTATCATACAACAAATCATACATATTATTATATCTATCAAAATTTAAACTTACTTGATACTGTGTTGGAGAAACTTGAATACCTGCAGTTTCTATGTATTTAATTTTTTCTTTAGCAGTTGGATAGGGTATTGATTTTATTACTCTCATATTTTTTTGTAACCACTTATATGCTTCTTCTTTACTAAATGCTTTAATTATTGATAAACATAATTTATTTGCTACTTGAATATTATTTTTATTTTTTTTAAATAAATATTTCCATGTTTTATATCTAATAATAGGAGGTAAAATAGAAAAAACATGTAATATTATGGGTGAAGTATATATATCTATCCGAATATCCAGAAAATACTTGATAAAAATCAAAGCATATAATTCCATAACTCTATCTTCCGTTTTTTCTACAATCTCATTAGAAAATGTTTCTGTATGACTAGTATGTGTTCCGTTATTTCCAATTATTCTTATTTCATTTACAGTTTTAATTAATTTATTTCTAAAATCATTTTCTAATAAATTCAAGGAAGTAACTACTGCCTCGTTTCTTGAATCATTTCTTATTTCTCCCAATGTTATTTGTATGCTACTTCCAAGATTTAAAATCTTTCTCACAAGTATTTCCGCATATTGTCTTAATCCTTGTATTTTCCCTCTATTAGATCTTTCTATATATTTAGTATCGTGTATCAAGTCTTTTATCATATTTGTATATTCATTATTATTAAAATTATCCATTTAGTTACCTTTGTTTTATTTTAAATCTTCATATCATAAAAATTTTCCAAAATCAGCAAAATTTCTTCTCCATAATCCCTGATTTTCCGTTTTCCCATTCCCTTTAACTGCGAAAGTTCTTCCATATTTTTAGGATTAGTTTTTGCAATATTTGCCAAAAGCTGGTTTGAAGCGATAATATATGGCGGATAACCCAACAGCTGTGCTTCTCCTGCCCGCCATTCCTTTAATATCTTGTACAGTTCCATTTCATCTTCCGTCAAATATTCCATATAATTTGGGTTAGCATCTTTAAATTCTTTTACATCTTGTGTAAAATTATCTTTTCCAGAGTTTTTATTAAATTTATCTGTTTTTTCACACTCAACAAAAGCTGTCCAGTAATATTTTCCCTCTTTGTTTTATTTTCTCAATTTCTTTTATTAAATCTAACTTTATTTTATTATACCACTAATTTCCAAAAATAATACTAAATTCCATTAGAAAATAGAAATTATGTTAGTAACAAGAAATTTTAATTACTTGCTAAATACTATAAAACTAGAAAGCTTATAATTAATTTTTTCAAAAAAATACAATCTTTAAACTTTGTTTCTAATTATATAGTTTTTAGACTACATTCTAAATCTTTTGTCTTTGAAATATTTTAAAAATTATTGTATTTCTTCATCAGATTTTCTCCCAAGATATACAAAATCCATTAAAGAGTAAAGTATTTGAATTTCTTCTGTATATTTTTGAATATTATAAGAGGATTTAAAATTACGATAATATTTTATAGCTTCTTCAAAATTTGTATACATTTTTCCTGATTCATTAATAGAAGTTCTAGAATCCTTAATTTTATCATACAACAAATCATACATATTATTATATCTATCAAAATTTAAACTTACTTGATACTGTGTTGGAGAAACTTGAATACCTGCAGTTTCTATGTATTTAATTTTTTCTTTAGCAGTTGGATAGGGTATTGATTTTATTACTCTCATATTTTTTTGTAACCACTTATATGCTTCTTCTTTACTAAATGCTTTAATTATTGATAAACATAATTTATTTGCTACTTGAATATTATTTTTATTTTTTTTAAATAAATATTTCCATGTTTTATATCTAATAATAGGAGGTAAAATAGAAAAAACATGTAATATTATGGGTGAAGTATATATATCTATCCGAATATCCAGAAAATACTTGATAAAAATCAAAGCATATAATTCCATAACTCTATCTTCCGTTTTTTCTACAATCTCATTAGAAAATGTTTCTGTATGACTAGTATGTGTTCCGTTATTTCCAATTATTCTTATTTCATTTACAGTTTTAATTAATTTATTTCTAAAATCATTTTCTAATAAATTCAAGGAAGTAACTACTGCCTCGTTTCTTGAATCATTTCTTATTTCTCCCAATGTTATTTGTATGCTACTTCCAAGATTTAAAATCTTTCTCACAAGTATTTCCGCATATTGTCTTAATCCTTGTATTTTCCCTCTATTAGATCTTTCTATATATTTAGTATCGTGTATCAAGTCTTTTATCATATTTGTATATTCATTATTATTAAAATTATCCATTTAGTTACCTTTGTTTTATTTTAAATCTTCATATCATAAAAATTTTCCAAAATCAGCAAAATTTCTTCTCCATAATCCCTGATTTTCCGTTTTCCCATTCCCTTTAACTGCGAAAGTTCTTCCATATTTTTAGGATTAGTTTTTGCAATATTTGCCAAAAGCTGGTTTGAAGCAATAATATAGGGTGGATAGCCCAAAAGTTGTGCTTCTCCTGCCCGCCATTCCTTTAATATCT
>NZ_KI271291.1:91130-94398 GCF_000469385.1 Leptotrichia sp. oral taxon 879 str. F0557 | reverse complement strand
TAAATTTATCTGTTTTTTCACACTCAACAAAAGCCGTCCAGTAATATTTCCCCTCGATTTTCACCAGTTCAGCCTGATATTTTACGATTTGAACATCTTTTAACACTTTTTCCAGTTTTTCCTGCTCAAATTCCTCAATTTTATCATCAAATGGCAATGTTACTATTTTTAACACCTCAATTTCCCCCTATTTACTTAAACTTTATAAGTTTTATTTGTTCAAATATTTTATAAATTCTTTTTCATTACTTCCAATTTCTTTAGTATTTTTATTCACTTCAGCCTTCAAGTAATTATCAATTTCATCTCTAGTAAATTCGGCTATAATTTTATTATTTGAAATATCTTCATATTTCACAAATGATAAATTTTCAATTAAAGCAAATAACACAGCCGAATTTTTAAGAAACTCAGTTTTTTCAGGAATTTCTCCAGAATTTATATTTAATTTGACAAGTACTCCATAAGGCTCTTTTTCCGACAAAATTTGTACAGAATTATAACTTGTTTCCTTGGGATATTTTAAATTTGATAAAATATTCATTACTTTAGAATTGTCACCCACATATTTTGTTTTATATTCATAAGTATTTTTATTAGAATTTTGTGATTTACCACATGCTGTAAAAATAACACATAATATTAATAAAGCTATTATTTCAAACTTTTTATTTTTCATAGCAATCACCTCTAAATTCGATACTTCTATTGTCTTAAAACTGCACCATAATCCTTCTCAACCTTAGCCACAATTTTATTGGAAATGTCTACAATTTCTTTTTCTTCCAGTGTTTTGCTCTTATCTCTTAGAACTACGCTGATTGCCACACTCTTCATTCCTGGCAGTACTCCTACACCTTGATAAATATCGAATAGTTCCACTTTTTCTATTTTCTTGTCAACTTTCTGGATTGTTTTTAATACGTCTCCAACTAGGATTTCTTCCTTCATAACGAATGCAAAATCTCTTGGAACAGCTGGATATTTTACAATTCCTTGATAATTTACCTTTTTACCGATATATTTCTGAATCAAGTCAATGTTAAATTCTCCAACTAGAACTGATGTTTTCCCTAAGTCAAAGTTTTCCAGCACATCTGGATGAATTTCTCCAAAACTTCCAATTAATTCACGTCCCACGAACACGTCAACTGAACGTCCAGGATGGAACTGGCTTTGCTCAGAACGTTTTATCATATAGTTATTGAATTTAAGTTGTGTAAAGATTTCTTCTACAATTCCCTTCAAATCGTAAAAATCGTAAGGAACAGGTTTTGGATTCCACAATGTCTTGTCATTTTCTCCAGCCAGAATTATTCCCAATTTCACTTCTTCTTTTGCCAATTCTTCGGCTTTTTCAAAAGTTCTGCTTACTTCAAAGAATCTGATATTTGCAACATTTCTGTTAATGTTGTCCTTTGCGTTTTTGATAAGGCTGTAAAGCAATGTCGGACGCAATGTTACAAAATCTTCTGTAATTGGTTTTAACACATCAATCAGTTTTTCCTGTGCAACTGTGTATTTTATTTTTTCCATCGCATCTTTTGGAACAAAGCTGTAGTTGATAACTTCCTTCAGTCCTGCATTTGCCGCAATAAGTTTTACCTGCGTAGAAAGTTTTGTTGTGTCAATAACTGGCTGTTCACTAATATCCAGTTTCGGTAAAATGTTTTCGATATTGTCAAAACCATACATTCTGATGATTTCTTCAAAGTAGTCCTGCTCATTTTCCAAATCATCTCGGTAACTTGGTGCAGTTAATGTCAAAGTTTCCCCATTATCTACAACTTCGATTTCAAGTCTAGTCAAAATTCCAACAACAGTTTCACGAGAAATTACTTTTCCAACGAAACGGTTCAGTCTTTCAAAATTAAGTTCAGCAGACTTTTTCTCATAAGGGACAGGATAATTGTCAACAGCTCCAGCCAATATTTCTCCACCTGCTACTTCCTGAATCAAATTTGCAAGTCTATTTATCACATTAACCGCATTTTCCTCGTCCACTCTTCTTTCAAATCTGTATGAAGAATCGCTTGATAAAGTCAATCTTCTTGACGTTTTTCTCACATTTTGCGAGTTAAAGTTTGCTACTTCCAGAAGGATATTTTTTGTATTTTCAGTAATTTGTGAATTTTCTCCGCCCATTACACCACCAAGTGCCACAGCCTTCACCCCATCTGAAATTACAATATCATCACTATTTAACTCTCTTTCCTGTTCATCAAGCGTAACCAGTTTTTCATTTTCAAGCCCTGCTCTCACAACAATCTTTCCACCTTCAATTTTATCAAGGTCAAAAGTATGATTAGGCTGATTAAGTTCCATCATCACAAAATTTGAAGCATCTACAATATTATTAATACTTCTAATTCCAATAGATTCTACTCTTTCCTTAAGCCATTTTGGACTTTCCTTAACCGTTACATTTTTAATAATTCTAGCCACATATCTTTTTGCCAAATTGCTGTCTGAAATTTCAACCGAAATATTGTCGGCAGTTTTTTCGCTACTTTCAGTATTTATCACAAAACTAGGATATTTAACTTCCTTTCCGTAATAAGCCCCTAGTTCTCTTGCAATCCCGATATGAGACAGACAATCAGGACGATTTGGCGTAATTTCCAGCTCGAAAACAGTATCATTAATTCCCAAGTATTTCTTCATTGGTATTCCCGCAGGTGTATCTTGAGGTAAAATAATAATCCCGTCAGAATCCTTACCAATATTCAGTTCTTCTTC
The DNA here is from genome assembly GCF_000469385.1 of Leptotrichia sp. oral taxon 879 str. F0557. Taxonomy (GTDB): domain Bacteria; phylum Fusobacteriota; class Fusobacteriia; order Fusobacteriales; family Leptotrichiaceae; genus Leptotrichia; species Leptotrichia mesophila. The sequence continues at coordinate 91,659 of NZ_KI271291.1, read as the reverse complement.
TGAACAAAGCATTCCATTTGATTCCACACCTCTTATCTTCCCTTTTTTAATAACAAAGTCTTCAGCCAGTTTTGCTCCAACCTGTGCTAAAACAACCTTATCTCCAGTCTTATGATTAGACGCACCACATACAACCTGCAAAATTTCCTTCCCATTATCTACTTTACAAATCGTCAAATGATCCGAATCAGGATGCATCTCCTTTTCAACAATATGTGCCGTTACAACATTTTCCAAGTTTTCCCCCAGCACCTCGATTTTTTCGACTTCCTGCCCAATCATAGTAAGGGCATTCTCCATTTCATTTATTTCTATTCCATCTAAATCTATATACTGCTTTAACCAGTTCAACGAAATCAGCATTTTTTTCTCCTTATTTTTCTTTTTTTTATTTCAAATATATTATCTGTTTTATTTTTTTATTATTAATAAATATTTTTCCTATAATTTTATACTTATCCTTTTTAAAAGCAAAGGGGAACAGTCGCCATCCCTTTTTATTTCGCAATATTAGTTATTTCAATTTCTT
>NZ_KI271291.1:70261-91030 GCF_000469385.1 Leptotrichia sp. oral taxon 879 str. F0557 | reverse complement strand
AATAAACCTTGATTACTACGAAAACGAAACTCGCCAACACTCACTTTCGAAAATGAAGATTAGAACAACTCTATAAAATATATTTGCTATAAGAGTTTTTGCGAAAGAAACACATAAATGTGTTTAATCGTTTTCATTCCAAAAAAATCACGACATTCTTAACTTAAATTTCAGTAGATAATTGAGTTAAATAAAATATTAAGCAAAATTTCGTTAAAGGAAAAAGAATTGTCTGATCTTTTGAAAAATATTTTAAATAAAATCTATTTATCAATATTAGAAAAACTTATATTCAAAAGCGAGTTTTCTTTTTCTTTTATAAGAAAGTTTTGCATAAAGCGGGGATGCAAGGGCATGGCGTTTGATGCCCTTGCGTTAAAAATAAATATGAAAAAAAAATTATTAATCTACAAATCTAAAATCAAAATTCAAAAAATATATTTTTATTATTTTTATAAATAATTCAGGTTTTTCTATATATTTCATATTTTTTGAAAAAACTACTTCTCCAGTTTTCTTCTCAATTTGTATATTTTTATTATTCTTATTTTCTAAAACTGTAATTTTTCCAATTTCTTTCCAAAAATAATTTTCTAAAAGTTTTCCATTTTGATATTCCACTCTAATTCCATCTTTGTTTAAAAAAATATTGTTATATATTTTTACTTTTTCTAAGTTTTTATCCATATTTAAACTAAAAATTTTGTCTTTCATTAAATTATTTTCTTCAATAATTCCGAATTTAAAGTCAAAATTATCCTTATTTTTCACATTTTCATGAAATTCATTCTTCAAAACAAATTCAACATAATTTTTTACAAACAATTTTGAAGCCACCCTGTTTAATTTCAAATTTATTGTAATTTTTTCTAAATGATTTTTTATTAAATTTTCTTTATTTTCCACTTCAATAACAAGAAATTCAACATTATCAGAACCATTTTTTAAATTTAAATAGAAATAATTTTTCACATCTTCAAAAAATATTTGTTTCTTTTTCAAGACATCTTCAAAGCCGTTTTCATAAAAAATATATTTCCCAACTGAACTTTCTTCCATTTTCAGCCATAAAAACTGAATTGGTGCAAGTGATACAATGAATATTCCAATCCAGAATAAAAACTCAAAATAACTTTTTCCCCAGTTTACAAGCGACGAAATTACAAGGAAAAATCCCAAAACAATGCAAATTGCCATAATAAATGTGCTTTTTATAATTAAAACTTGTGAAATTCCAGCTTTTCCAACTGTTTTTCCTAATATTTTTTCTTTCATTTTCAAAAATTATCTCTCTTTATCTTTTCTAAATTTTTCCATTCTTACAATTCCTTCATCATCTGCTTTATTTACTTCATTTTTGTAGCTATATCCCATTTTCTTATAAAATGGGACAGCAGTAATGGACGCAGGTATCTCAATTCTTTTGGCTCTTAAAAAATATTCATCTTTTTCCAATATTTCAATAATTTTTCGTCCTATTCCCTTTCCCTGATATTCAGGCGAGATAAAAATAGTAAATAAAGAACTTTCATCAATTTTATTCCAATATGGTGCAATTGCTCCACATCCAATAATATTACCCTTTTCTTCAGCAACATAAAAATGTGTCCACGAAGCTCTTTTAAGAACATTTTCAGGTTGGAAATTATTTACATAATTTTCTATTAAATCAGCAGAATAATCTTTTATATTTGTTTTTCGCAGTGTATCAATAATCAATTCAGATACTTTTTTAGCGTCTTTTTCTTCAAATCTGCGTATTTTCATGTTTTTTTTTTGAATTACACTAATTAAATCCTAAAATTGATTCAAAAACCTCTCATCATTTTCAAAAAATGCCCTCAAATCATCAATTCCATATTTAAGCATCGTGATTCTTTCAAGTCCTAGCCCGAATGCAAAACCTTGATATTTTTTCGGATCAATTCCAACACCTTCCAGAACTTTCGGATTTACCATTCCGCTTCCCAAAATTTCAAGCCATCCAGTTCCTTTACAAACTCTACATCCAGCTCCTTTACAAACTCCACATTCTACATCCATTTCAGCCGATGGTTCTGTGAATGGGAAAAAATGCGGACGAAATCTTACTCTTCTGTCTTCTCCAAATATTTTTTTCACGATATTTTCCAAAATCGCTTTAAAATTAGCAAAAGAAACGTCTTCTCCAACCATAAGTCCTTCCATCTGATGAAACATTGGCGTATGTGACACATCGTAATCTGGACGGTAAACTTTCCCAATCGAAATCATTCTAAATGGTGGTTTTCTGTCTTCCATATATCTAATTTGCATACCAGAAGTCTGTGTTCTTAATACAACATTTTCTTCTTCGATGTAAAATGTATCTGAAATTTCACGTGAAGGATGTGTTTTTGGAATGTTTAATGCATCAAAATTATATTTTACATATTCTACTTCTGGTCCATCCACAATGTCAAATCCCATTGTAGAAACAATGTCTTTTATTTCCATAACTGTCTTTGTAAGCGGATGAAGCGAACCCACGTTAGCCTTTCTTCCTGGCAAAGTCACATCTATAGTTTCATTTTTCAGTCTTTGCTGTTTTGCAATTTCCTTTAAGTCGGTATTTACTTCTTCAAATTTATTTTGCAGTACATTTTTTATTTCATTCGTAACTTTTCCAAATTCAGCCCGCTTTTCAGCTGCAATATCAGCCATTCCCTTCATAATAGCTGTAAATTCCCCTTTTTTTCCCAATATCTTAACTCTCAGGTCATTCAGCTCCTCAAGATTTTCCACTTCTTTAAGTTTTGCTAACACTTCTTCTTTCAAGTGTGCCAATTTGTCCAACATTTTTCCTCCTGTTTGCTTCACTTTTCTTTATTTTTACCATAAAAATTTATGTTTTTATTATATCACACTTTAAATATATTAAAAAGTTTAAATTTTCTATTTCTAATTCAAAAAAAGAATACCCACAATAAGGTATTCTCTTAAATATTTTGAATTATAACTTGTATTGCCAAAATAATTACAAAATTATTTCTTATATTTTTCAGCAAACTGCTGAAGTTCAGCTATTTCTCTTTTTGCTCTATCAGACAAAACTTTCACGTCGTTAATCATCTGTTTTGAACGTGCCATAATAAAATCCAGATATTCTGTATTTTTAGTTTTTAAGTACATTTCCTTGGCATAATACATATCCTTAAAATCATTTTTAGCCTGTTTTATTAATAGTTTTTGCCCAACCATAACAATTAATGCCGCTACTAAGGCTATTATTGTCCCGTATCCTTTAGTAAGCGGATATAAAATCATTCCAATAACCATAAGTGCTGTAACTAAAATAGAACTATTTTTTATATACCCTTCTTTTGGTGGAACTTTCACATATTTTTCCACTTTTTCAATCATTTTTTTAAACATATTATTTCAAAATTCCTAACCAGAATCCTACTATTCCTATTATAAAGAATCCAAAAATTATCCAAATAGGATTTACTTTTTTCTTTAACAAGTGCATACATCCAAATGTAAGTAATAATGGTAATAACCCAGGTAATAAATCATTTAATATACTTTGAACTGTAATTACAACTTCTTCTCCTGCCTGATTAGTATATTTAGATAGCACTAATGGAACGTTTATTGAAGTCCATTTTGAAACTAATGATCCCATTACGAAAAGTCCCAATATAGAAGCTCCTTGAGTTAATTTTTGAAGAACTCCACCTTCCATATCTCCAACGATTTCTGTCCCTTTTTCATATCCATATTTTAGTCCATACCATCTTGTTAAAAATCTCGCTATATTTATTCCCAAGAAAAACATTATTGGTCCTGCTAAATTTCCATTATTCATTGCAAGAGAAGCTCCAAGAGCCGCTAATACTATACGTATTGTACCCCAAAAAATAGGATCTCCTACTCCAGCAAGCGGTCCCATAAGTCCTACTTTTATCCCACTTATAGTTGCGTCGTCAATATCTACACCATTTGCCTTTTCTTGTTCCATTGCGGCTGTAACTCCCATTATAGTTGAACCTATCCATGGTTGAGTGTTAAAAAATTCCAAATGTCTTTTAAGAGCCGCTGCCTGATCTTCCTTTTTAGAATATAGTCTTTTTATTGCAGGAATCATTGTTACGCAGAATCCCATTGACTGCATTCTTTCAAAGTTGAAAGACCCTAGTAAAGTTGTAGATCTCCAGTACATGCTTTTCAAATCTTTATCAGTTAATTTTTTTTCTGTATTTTCTGCCATTTTTCCTACCTCCTATAGTCCTTCCAGTTCATCATCGGCTTCTTCTATAATACCAACATTTCCGTCGCCACTTGGTACAGCAACTTGATGATATTTAGGATTCAATTGAATATAAATTATTGCCACACACAATCCTATTATTCCTAATCCGACCAAATTAATATCTTTTACGAACGCCGCTACTACAAATCCCAGAAAGAAGAATGGCATCAATGCTTTTGCTTCCATCATATTTATCACCATCGCATACCCAACTACTACTATAAATCCTCCAGCAACTTGAAGTCCTCCTGTTATTTCTTTTGGAATTGAATTTAAAGCTTTTTCCACTATACTTGTTCCTGCAATCATACCAACTAACACAGCTGGAATTGCCACTCTTAATGCCTGTAAAGCCAGTCCTGCAAAGTGACACATCTCAATCCCTCTAAAATTAGCCTGTTCTGCATATTCATCTGCTTTATGCTGGAAGAATACTGTTATAGTTCTAACAAAAATCGTAAGGACTTGTCCTGCCGCTGCAATTGGTACTGCAATTGCAATTCCTTCTTGGATTGACCGTTTTCCTACAATTACCAGTATTGCTGAAATTACACTGGCTAATGCTGCATCTGGAGCCATTGCTGCTCCAACATTCATCCATCCAAGTGCCAGCATTTCAAGTGAACCACCTAACATAACCCCCGTTTTTATATCTCCCAATACAAATCCCACTAAAGTACATGCTACTAACGGACGATGAGTCTGTCTTTCATCAAGCACACTTCCCATACCAGTTATTGCTGCTACAAGTGCCAACAAAATTAACTGAACAATATTCATATTTTTGTCCTCCTAAAGATAGTTTTCATTTTAAATTATGTTTTTGTCAAGTTTTTAATCAAATGAGATAGAATCTAATTTTGTGTTAAGGTTTTCTGGTGAGGATGAAGCCAACTGTCTTAATTCAAGATCTACACCCATGCTATCCAGTTTCTTAAACGCTTCTAAATCGTCTTTATTAATCGCAACTGCTTTTGAAATTAATTTATCTCCTTCTTTATAAGTCATCCCACCAACATTTACTGTTTTAATGTCTACTCCACCTTCAATCAATCTTATCACATCAGCTGGATTTGTTACTAAAAGCAAAACTTTTGTTTTTTCATATTTAGGATTGTTATAAACTGCAATTGCTTTTTCAACTGGAATTACAAATGATTTTACTCCTTCTGGCGCCACTTGCAATAAAAGTGATTTTCTTATTTTATCTTCTGCCACATCATCATTTACAGCAAAAATTGCTTCAGGCTTTGTAGCTTTTACCCATGAAGTTGCTACCTGCCCATGTATTAATCTTGAATCTATTCTTGTTAAAACTAATTCCATAATTCTATTACGTTACTGAAAATTTTGTGAAAAAATTCATGTATAATATAAAAAATTTCTCAGTAACTCTCCTTTCGTTTATATTTTTGTATTTTCAGCTTTAAATTTTCTGCTATATTTTATTTTATAAATCCAGTTCATCTGAATCATCATCGTCATCAGCAACATCTGCGCTAAATAATTCACTAAAAATTTTAATTCCATTAATTCCTGAATTTTTTGCCACTTGAACTAATTTAGAAACATCACTGATTTCTTCCCTAGCATCTAAAACTTCCAATAACATTGGCACATTAACCCCTGTTATTACATCGGTATTTTTAGTTTCAGCAACAACTCTACAAGCTGCATTATAAGGACTTCCGCCAAACAAATCTACTAAAAATAATGTCCCTTCAGCATTGTATTTTGAAATAATATTATTATATTTTTCAATCAGATCTTCAGGACCTTCACCTGGTACAAATGTTACAAAGTCAAGCTGTTCGCTTTCACCTAAAACCATTTTCGTTAGATTAACAGTCTCTTCCGACATTTTTCCATGTGTCGCAACAATTAAATTAATCATCTCTGTCTCTCCCTTCAAATTATAAATTATTCCCTATGTTTTAAGTATACCCTATCATAGAATAATGTCAATATTATTTTAAAAAAAATGTTATAATCTCATTTGCCTTAGTTTTTTTTTAATTTAGTTAATTCTAAATCTATAAAAAATAAAAATTATTTTAAAGTATTGTAAAATGCGATATTTAAAACATCATAACAATATTTATACTATTTTTTAAAATATTTATTTTTAAATGATTTTAATAGAATTTTAGCAAATTGCATTAAATAAAAAAGACATAATTTTAATTTTACTCAATAATTATGTCTTCCTTATATTCCAACTACAGCCAGCGATGGCTCAAATTATTTTAATATTTTTTGTTCAAACTTTTTACCACCATAATAAATCATATATTTTTTATCCTGCAACGCTCCTGGATTTACAAATATTACTCCATTTTTTTCTACCATAAATTCTCTGTGTGTGTGTCCAAAAACACAAATTTCAGCTTTTTCTAGATGTACCTTCTTTTCCAGATCTTCAAGCGTAGTTTTTACATTAAATAGATGTCCGTGTGTTAATAATACCTTTTTCCCCATTAAATCAAATATTTTAGTTTCTCTAGATTCATAGTCATCCATATCAGTATTTCCTTTTACGATAGCAAAAAGTATATCTCTATAGACTAACGACATATCAATTGCGTCTGTACTATGATCTCCTGCAAAAATTACAATTTCTGGTTTCTCCAGATCCATTACTTGCTGAAAATAATCAAGCCTTTCGTGGCTGTCAGAACAAATCAATACCTTCATTAAATCTCCTCTCTCTATTCCTCTTTTATTTTCCATTTCAGAAAATATTTATTATGCTTAAATTTGTAAAATATCTATTTACAAAGCTTTTAAATAATCTTTCCCTATATAATTTTGTTTTTACTCCGTTGTAACTTCAAAAATTACATTTCAAATTTAATTTTAAAATTCAGATTATTATAACATATTTTTTAATTTAATACTAATTTTCTATGTCATATAAAAGAAAATAAAATTTAAAATAGAATAAGTATTATTTATTATAATCTAAAAAAATTTATAAATGTTATTATTTTTATTATAATTCTCTTTATTTTTATACATTTTTTTAATTTTAAAATAAAAATTTTTATATTATAATCTCCTATAATTTTTTATTTATAATATCTTTCTCTAAAAAATAAAAATATCTAAATTTTTATAATAATCTTAAATCATTAGTTATATAATTCTAAAAATGAAACTATTATAAAGAAAAAAATTCTTAAAAAAAATTAAATGTATCCAAATTACTCATTACATTAATAAAATTAATAGTACTGAGGTTTGAGCATAACTATTGTAAATCTTGGATTTAATTTTGACACTTTACTATTCTATTTTAAGCAGATTTTTTTTCAAATCTTAAAATAATCTTTGTAAAATATTCTAACTAAAAAATTTTTAATCCTATTTTCCAACACAAAAATTCCCAAATACATGATCTAAAATATCCTCAGACGATATTTCTCCTGTAATTTCTGAAAGTGAATCTAACGCTTCTTTCAAATCCACAGAAATCAAGTCCATAGGAAGTCCCATATCTATTGTTTCAAAAATATTTCTTATTGCGTCTTTTGTTTTCTCAAGTGCAGTTTTGTGACGAATATTTGTAATTATTAGTTTTTCTGATGAGTTTTCCACATCTTCTTCCACAATGTATGAATAGATTTTTTCTTGCATATCTTCAATTCCAATATTGTCTTTTGCAGAAATTTCAACAATATTTTCCAGGTTATACCCTTCAAGATTAATTTTTTTATTTAAATCAATCTTATTCAATAATACTATAACTTTCTTTTTATTTTCTTTTATCTGATTTATAACTTCTATATCCTCATTTTCCAGCTCTTTTGAAGCATCCAGTACAAGAAGTACCAAATCAGCCTTTTCAATAAACTGCTTAGACTTTTCTACACCAATATTTTCAACAATGTCATCAGTTTTTCTAATTCCTGCTGTATCCACTAGAACTAATGGAATTCCTTTTATATTGATTATTTCCTCAATAACATCTCTCGTAGTCCCAGCAATATGCGTTACAATGGCACGCTCCTCATGAAGCAAGGCATTTAGCAATGTAGATTTCCCAACATTTGGTTTTCCCACAATAACTGTCTTTATTCCCTCTTTTATTTTTTTCCCTGTGTCATATGAGTCAATTAACCGATTTGCTTCTTCATATACTTTTTCAAGATTATCTCTAAGTTCTACTGGCAACGGATCGTCAATTCCTTCTTCAGGATAATCCAGCACTACATTTACATGTGCTGTAATATCTAGCAAAGCCTTCTTAAATTCATTAACTTTATCACGCAAGTCCCCTCTTAACTGATCGAGCGACAGTGATACACTCTTTTCTGTTTTTCCCTGAATAATATCCATAACCGCCTCAGCCTGTGACAAGTCTATACGTCCATTCATAAATGCTCGCTTTGTAAATTCTCCACTTTCAGCATGTCTTGCCCCATTTTTTAGCACAAGTTCAAGCACTTTTTCTGAAACAAGCGTTCCGCCGTGGCAATTTATTTCCACAATATCTTCACAAGTATAGCTTTTTGGGGCTTTTAGCCGTACAGCCATTACTTCATCTACTATTTTTTCTCCATCCTTGATAAATCCATAATTTAATTTATAAAAACCCAAATCAGCATTTGGGTTTTTTTTAATAAATATTTTGTCCAGTATTTCAAATGATTTATCGCCGGATATTCTTATTATGGCAATCCCGCCTTCACCTTTTGGAGTGGAAATCGCCGCAATTGTATCAAACAACATTTTATCCCTCTATTTTCTAAAATCATTTTTCAATTTTATTTTTTTTACCTATAATTTTAAACACAATAGTTTAATTTTTTTCATCTAATTTTCTAATCACTAAATATCTTTTTGGCTCTTCCCCAACACTCTCAGTTTTTAGCCCTTCCATAAATGAAATTTCTTCATGAATAATTTTACGTTCACGTGCAGCCATTGGGTTCAGCTTTACAGCATTTCCAGTTGCTAAAACTGCCTTACCTTTTTTTCTGGCCAAATCTCTTAATGATTTTTCACGTTTTTCTTTATAATTATTAGAATCTATAGAAATTTTCAGATTTTTAAATTTTTTAGTTGTACTGATTAAATATTCTAAGTTATTTAAGGCACTCCCTTTTTCACCAATTAAAAATCTCATATCTTTTCCATCAAGAATAACTAGATATTTACCATTATTTTCTTTTTTTACATTTATAATCTTTATATCTAATTTTGCATTTACTATAAATTCCTTGAAAAATCCTCTGATTTTATCTATATTTGTATCATCCTGACTATTTTGAATAACTTTTTCTTCATTTTCAGGGCTTTCATTTCTATAGTTTTTTCTAATGTTATTTTTTTTAGAATCATAATTATTTGGATTTCTTACATCTTTTTTTTCTTTTTTGAAAATTTTCTCTTCATTTTGTATTCTTGGTTTTTCTGTTTTTACATCACTCGATTTCAAATCCGATTTTTTAACAATTTCGATTTCATATTCACCTTTTATATTGATAAACAATATTTTTTTAGGATGTTTCAAAACTTTTACCTGATAAGTTTCATCTTCTTTTAAAGTCAATGAACGGCTTACCATATTTTTAAGTTCTTCCTCATTTTGTGCCTTTAATACTATCTTTTCCATCATCACTTCTTCCTTTCAAAATGAAATACTGCTGAACTAATGACAAAGCTCCCGAAACTAAGTAATACAAGGTTACCCCTGACGGCATATTATAAAATATGAACAGCATCATAAGAGGCATCATATAAAGCATTGTCTGCATCTGCTGATTGCTTTCCTGTCCACTAGTTGCGCTCGTCATTATTTTCTGCTGAATATACGTCACTCCTACATTTAAGATTGGTAATAAATTAAATGCAAATTTTCCTATCATAAATAATCTGTCAGGTTGTTTTAATGTAAACCATAAGAATTTTGCGTCTGCTGGAATTGCATTTCCGCTAAAAGCCCAATATAACGCTACAAATATTGGCATCTGAATTAATAGTGGCAGACATCCTCCTAGGGGATTTACTCCACTTTCTCTATAAAGTTCTGCTGTTTTTTGCTGGTATTCTTTTGGATCATCTTTATATTTTTCTTTTATTTTTTCAAGTTCAGGCTGTAGTTCCCTCATTTTTTTCATTGACTTTTCCTGTTTTAATGTTAATGGAAATACAATTATTCTCATTAAAATTGTAACAATTATTATTGCTATACCGTAATTTCCCACAACACCATATATCGCATTTAAAACATGTACGACAAAATCAACAAGTGCCTGTATTTTAAACATATATTATTTCCTCCACTTTTTTATTTTAAGGGATCATAGCCACCTTTGTGAAAAGGATGACATTTTAGTAATCTTTTTATTGTCAGATAACTACCTTTTAATGCTCCATATTTTGTAATTGCCTGTCGTGAATATTCTGAGCAAGTTGGATAAAATCTGCATCTTCTTCCAAAATATGGTGAAATGCCCTTTTGATAAAATTTTAACAAATATAGCAATATTTTTTTCATCATTTTACCACCTTGATAATATCCTTTTCGATATCCCCATACTTTAAATTTTTTAAATTATCTTTCAAAATAGATTTGCCTACGAATACATAATCAGTATTTTTTCTAAATTTATCCTTATGTATTTTTACAAATTCTTTAAAAATTCTTTTGATTCTATTTCGTTGAACTGCATTTCCAGTTTTTTTGCTGGCTACAAAGCCAAATCGCTGGTCGTTATTCTTATTTTCACTTATAAAAATAATAGCATACTTTGTATGCATCTTTTTTGATTTGTTATATATTAATGAAAAATCTTTTGTTTTCTTAATTTTATTAATAGACATATTTCTCTTCTTTGATTTAAAATAAGTGAGAGCTTATAAATTTACGTCTAAAAAAATTTAGAGCGTTTTTCTTTTAAAAAGCTCTCTAGTTTAGATATTAATGCTTTTAAAAACCCAGTGTTGAATTTAACACCGGGTTATGCTGATAATTTAGCTCTTCCTTTAGCTCTTCTTCTTTTTAAAACATTTCTTCCGCTTTTATTTTGCATTCTTTTTCTAAATCCATGATCTTTTTTTCTTTTTCTTTTATTTGGTTGATATGTTCTTTTAGTCATCCTTTTTCCTTTCTATTATATTTTAAAAAAATTATTGTCTTTTATAGACATTATATACAATATTCAAAAAAAAGTCAAGTTTAATGCTTTGTGTCATAAAGTATGATAAAACTCTCTTAATATCTAACTGTAAAGCTAATAAAAAAAACTACTTGTAAATTTTATACTAAAATTTAGCTTATTAAAAGATTTTTAGAGTTTTTGTTAATTATTTTTATCCACACTCCTATAATATTTAATATTATATATATTATTAAATATATTATTATTATGCACTGTGGAAATGTGGAAACATATATAAATAGACCGGTTGCAAGAGAATATCCTGTGGAAAAAAAATTTGATTTTTGTGGAGAAATATTATCAACAAAGTTTCGCACATGATTGTCAACAGCTTATGTGGGAAAATGAAAACTATGTGTATAATATGTGGGAATGCAATAGAAATCACTATATATAATTATTGTGGAAAAAATTGTACAAAAGTTATAAAGCATTGTAAATACTGAAAAAATTAATATTTCTTCTTGTGGAAAAACATGTGGAAAACTTTTGTGGAAAATCTTGATTATTTATTTTATATATGTTATAGTTAAGGCAAATAGAAAGGCTGGAATTATTGTGAAATTTAAAATTTTTATTTATAGGAATACTGTTAAAAAAGGAGAGAAAAAATAAATGGATGTTGTGAAATTGTGGGAAAAAATTAAGAAAATTATGAAAAAAAGAGTTAATGAAGGGGAATTTGAGCTGTTTTTTGAAAATGTGGAGGCAACTAAACTTGAAGAGAGTGTCTTTATTCTTACTTGTAATTCGAAGCTAATAAAGGAAAATATGGAAAAATATAAAAGCCAGATGGAAGAAATTATAGAAATTGTGACTGATGAAGAAGTTACGATAAACTTTGAGATAAAAAAACAGGATGTGATGTCATATAAGCCTGAAACTCACAGTTTTCCAAAAGAAACAATGGAAAAAGCTTCACTTGTTCACACAGGACTAAATCCAAAGCACAGGCTTGATAATTTTGTTGTTGGGGAAAACAGTAAGCTTGCATATAATGCCTGTCTTGCAGTTGTAAAAAATCCAACGGTTTATAACCCTCTTTTTATTTTTGGAAGTTCAGGGCTTGGAAAAACCCATCTTATGCAGGCTGTAGGAAATGCAATTTTAGAAAATGACCCAAGTAAGCGTGTTTATTACTCTACTTCTGAAGAATTTGCAAATGAATTTTTTAAAGTTTTGAACAGTGGACGAATTCAGCATTTTCGTGATACATTCCGTGCTTTAGATGTACTTCTTCTAGATGATATACAATTTTTTGAAAAGGTGTTTGGACGTGGAGAAGGGACTGTGGAAGAAGAATTTTTCCACACATTTAACAAGTTGCAGGAACTTGGAAAACAGATAATAATGATAAGTGACAAGTCGCCAAAGGAAATAAAAAATCTGTCAAAACGTCTAGAATCAAGATTTTTGTCAGGCCTAACTGTGGAAATCCAAAGTCCAGGATATGAGACTCGTATGATGATTCTAAAAAACATGGCAAAGGCACAGGGAATCGAAATAGACGACAGCATTTTAGAATATATTTCAGATTCTCTTGATACAAACGTAAGAGAACTGGAAGGAACGCTTACAAACTTAAATGCCCGTGCAAAACTTCTAGATGAACAGATAACGTTAGAACTTGTGCAGGAAATGCTTATGCATAACGTAAAACGAGAACAGTCTAAAGTAACAGCAAAAAAAGTAATAGAAATGATTTCTGCACAGTATGGTGTCAGTGTAACTGATATGAAATCTAAAAAACGTCAGAAAAAAATAGTTGAAACAAGACAAATTGCAATGTATCTGTTAAAGAATAATGATGAATTGGATTTAAGCCTGACAGCAATTGGTGGACTTTTTGGCGGAAAAGATCACAGCACGGTTATAAGCAGTATTAGAAAAATTGATAAGAAAACGAAGGAAGATGTTACGTTCAAAAAAGAAATTGAAGCTTTAAACAAGAAGATTTTCAGAGTTTAAAAAAATTGTGGAAAATGTGGAAAGAATGTTGAAAATTTTGTGGGGAAAAAATGATAATATTTTAAAAATTATCCACAGTTGAAAAAGTTTTCTACACAGATTATTTTTATAAAAAAAATTTAGTAAAAAAATTAAATTATATTTAATAAAATAAATTGTAAAATTATAATGTGTAAAAACAAAAATTAATTTCCACTATATGTTGAAAATTTATACACAAAAATTGTTGAAAAAATTAATCAAAAATATTGTATTAAAACAAGTTTTGTGGGAAAATAAAATTTTATTGTGTAAAACTAAAATTTAGATATCCACAATAATAAACAAAATTTTCCACATTTGTGGATAAACCAAAAATGATTAATTTTAAATTAAAGAAAAGTTGTAATAAAATAATAAAAATAAAAAGATATAAATTTTCTCCATATATGAAAAAATCAATTTCACAATTTGAGAAGGAAAAAAATTCACAAAGGAATTCTTTAAAAATAAGAATATATCATAACTGTGGAAAATGTGTGGAAATATTTGTGGGAAAAGTTTTCAACGTAGAAATCGAATTTTCCACAATAAAATTAAACATTAATTTGATTAATGATTGAGTGTAATATTAGTTCAAATTTACTAAAAAAATATGAATATAAATTATGGAGGGAAATTAATGAAAAATATAGATAATGAAATTGAAGAAGTTGTTATAAATACTGAGTTTATAAAATTGGATCAGCTTTTGAAGTGGGCAAATTTTACAGGTTCTGGAGTGGAAGCGAAAATGTTTATTTTGAATGGTGAAGTAAAGGTAAATAACGCTGTGGAAACTAGACGTGGGAAAAAAATTTATGATGGGGATATTGTGGAGTTTGCTGGAGAAAAAGTTATTGTAAGGACAAAGCATTAAATAGTTTGCTGATTTACTAAAAAGACAAATAGTTGTGAAAGCAGGCTGTGGAGAATTTAAGGGGAGATTTTTATGAAAAAAGGTATAGGAATTGGAGTAGAAGATTTTAGTGAAGTAATAAAAGAGAATTGCTATTATATTGACAAGACAAAATGGATAGGAGAAATTTTAGAGGATAAATCAAAAATAAAGTTATTCACACGTCCAAGAAGATTTGGGAAAACGCTTAATATGTCGATGTTAAAATATTTTTTTAATGTTGAAAATAAAGAAGAAAATAGAAAGTTATTTAATGGACTTGATATTGAAAAATCTGAATATATATCTGAACAGGGACAGTATCCAGTAATTTTTATTTCACTGAAAAGCATAAAGGCAAAAACTTGGGAGGAAGCAATACAGGAAATTAGACTGCTGATTTTAGAATTGTTTTCTGAGTACAAGTATCTTTTAGAGGATTTGGATGAGTATGACTTGCCTAGATTTAAGAAGTATTTACTGGGCAATGCAGATTTTTCTGAGTTAAAAAATGCCTTGCTGTTTTTAACTAGAATATTATTTCAGAAGTATAAAAAAGAAGTTATCTTATTAATTGATGAATACGACAGTCCTTTGCTTTCTGCTTATGAACATCATTATTATAGCGATGCCATCGCATTTTTTAAAGTATTTTACGGAGAAGCACTGAAAACTAACCAGTATTTAAAAATGGGAGTTATGACTGGGATTATAAGGGTTATTAAGGCTGGAATATTTTCTGACTTGAACAATCTAAATGTTTATTCTATTTTAGAAAATGAATATTCCGATTTTTTTGGTTTTAATCAAGATGAAGTTGAAGAAACTCTTGAATATTTTGATGTAAAGTATGAACTTTTTGATGTTAAGGCTTGGTATGACGGTTACAAATTTGGTGATTCTGATGTGTATAACCCTTGGAGTATTTTAAAATTTTTAAAATCTAAAAAAATTGGTTCTCACTGGATTGATACTTCTGGGAATTTCTTGATAAATCAGATTTTGAAAAATACAGATTCTGAAATTATGGAAACTTTGGAAGCTCTTTTTAATGGAGAAACTGTTGAAGAAAATATCAGTGGTAATTCCGATTTATCCAGTTTATTGGGGCAAGAGGAAATTTGGGAACTTCTTTTATTTAGCGGATATTTAACTATTGATGAAAAAATTGGGGAAGACTATGAGGATGTGTATTCTTTGAGACTGCCTAATAGGGAGGTAAGGGAGTTTTTTAGGAAGAAATTTATTGATGTAAATTTTGGGGAAAGCATGTTTAGAAAGGCTATGGAAGGTCTTAAAAACCTTAAATTTAATATTTTTCAAAAATATTTACAGAATATTTTATTAAAATCAACAAGTTTTATGGATACTAAAAATGAGGACTTTTATCATGGATTAGTATTAGGAATGATGTTTTATCTGGATAACCATTATTATGTAAAATCTAACGAAGAAAGTGGTCTTGGAAGGTATGATGTTGTAATTGAGCCAAAGAATAAGAACAATAGAGGGTTTATTCTGGAGTTTAAAGTTGTTAAAAATGAAGATAATCTGGAGAAAGTCTCGGAAGAGGCGATAGAGCAGATAATGGAGAAGAAGTATGATGTTGGGTTAAAAGATAGAGGTGTTAAGGATGTTACTTTTGTTGGGGTTGCTTTTTGTAGAAAAGTGGTAAAAGTCAGTTACAGATAGTTATAGTATGAAAGGGAAAGAAATAGCGATGTATTTGGATCAGATTAGTTTTAATAACTTTCGTTGTCTTGCGGATGGGAAGTTGAAGTTTGACAGGTATTTTAATTTAATATATGGGAAGAATGGACAGGGGAAGACATCGCTTATTGAGGCTGTTCATTTTTTAGCTACTGGGAAAAGCTTTAGGACTAAGAAAGTGAAAGAGATTCGCAAGTATAATTTCAACAGGCTGATTGTATTTGGGAAATATAAAAATAAAGATTTATCCGAAAATGCTATTGCTATTGATGTTAATGAGGATAAGAAAGATTTTTATATTGATAGGGAAAAAGATAAATATATAAACTATGTAGGATTACTTAACATTATTTCATTTATTCCTGAGGATATTGAACTGATTATTGGGAATCCTGGTGTTAGGAGAAACTTTTTTAATTACGAGATTTCGCAGGCAAAAAAAGAGTATTTACAGTCGATTGTGAATTTTGAGAAAATATTGAAGGTGCGGAACAAGCTTATAAAGGAAAAAAAGACTGGCGAGGAAATTTATAAGATTTACAACGAAAAATTTATAGAGGAAGGGCTAAATATTGTTTTAAATCGGCAGGAATTTATAAAAAAAATATCAATTTTGTTAAACTTGAATTATCGTAAATTATTTGATGAAAATTCAGAATTAAAATTGAAATACGACTGTTTTCTTGGGGATGTGGAAAAGAAGACTAGAGAAGAGCTGAAGGAAAAATTTGAAGTGCTATGTAAAAGGAAAAGTGAAAGGGAAAAATTTCTTGGATACAGCCTGCTCGGACCTCAAAAAGATGATTTTATCTTTGAGCTGAATGGAAAAAATGCAAAGGCGTATTCTTCGCAAGGAGAGAAAAAATCTATAATATTCTCGCTAAAAATTTCAGAAATTGATATTTTAATAAAGGAAAAAAAGGAATATCCGATATTTCTGATGGACGACATTGCTTCATATTTTGATGAAGTGAGAAAAAAAAGTATTTTAAGTTATTTTGTAAATAAAAAAATCCAATGTTTTATAACTTCGACAGAGGATTTGGGAATAGAGGGGAAAAAATTTATTGTGGAAAAGGGGAAGATTATTAATGAGTAAAAAGGGGTTGAAAAATGGAAGGAATTAAGGATTTAAAGAATTTGGCACTGGAAGCAATTGAAAAAAGAAGTTCGCTTTTGAAAAATGAAAAATATATTTTGTGGAAAATCAAGAAAAATTGGAAGCAGATTGTGAGTGGGCCAATTGGTGAGAAAACTTATCCAAAAAGTCTATTTAATGGGAATCTTGTTGTGGTTATCAATGATGGTGTTATTTACCATACGACGATAATGTATGCGGAAAAGATAAAGGAAAAAGTAAACACATTTTTGAATGGGAAATTTTTGGAAAGTATTGAATTTTCGAAGATAAATTACAAAATAAAGCGAGATTTGCTGGATGAACTTATTGAAAATGAGGAAAATAGAGGGACGATTCGGGTTGGGGAAATCCCTAGAGGAAATGTTAGGGAAAGAAATAGGAATATTGATTCTGAAAATAAAATTACGGAAAAAGTAAGAGATATTGTGCTTTTGCCTGAAGAAGTTGAGGAAATTCATGAGAATATTGATAAAATTGATAAAAAGTATGAAGATATTGCTAGAAGGCTGGAAAAAATTGCAATAAAACTCAAAAAAAGAGAAAAATACCTAAAGAATAATGGATATATTGAGTGTAAAAACTGTAAAATTTTATTTTTGCAGGAAAATAGCGAGAAAATGTGCTTTGAGTGTAGAATGAATGAGAAAAATCGAAAATTTCAGAAAATGGCTGATTTAATAAGAAATAAACCGTATATTTCCGAAAAACAGGCAGTCCGAATGACAAATACTGACAAATCTACATATTACAAGGCAAGAGACATCTTGGCACAGCAGACTTACAATGATATGCTTTATTACTGCCTTGAAAAAAACAGGGAAATTTCTTTAAATGAAGATTATGAGTTTGAAATTCGGAGTGAGTCGAGGGAAGATGTGGAAAAATTTATAAAAAATTATGTGGACTATAAAATTGGGAGTGACAATGAGGAAGTTTTTAAGATTGAGAGAAAGTGGGCTTTGAGAAGATTAAGAAAGGATATGAAATTTAGGCTTGAGAATAACAGGAGATATTGATTTTATACTATTTTTTATTTTGTTAAAAAATTACAATTATTTATCAAAATATGTTAAAATAATATAACTCGGATAAAAATAGTATTATTAAAAAAAACGGAACTTTAAAATTTTAGATATTTTTGTGACAAGTGAGGTAAGTGCAAATACATATATTAACAAATTTGAAAAACCAAAATCTAGTTTTGAAAATAATCAGTCAAATGCAAAACATATCTGGCATATTGTGCATAGTGCGACTCCTAAGGAATATGCTGAGATTGTAAGGCTTTCTCGACAAAGAAATGCAGGATGGCTTATGATAACGGATGACATTATGCCAAATCCGTATGATAAGAAGCCGTCTAAATTTATAGAAATGGTAAATATGATTAATAATTAATTTTGATATTATTTGATTTTACGATTGTTTAGTTTTTATAAGTTGATTTTAAAAAAGTTAAAATATAGATGGAGAAAAGATGTATATAGAAGAGTTATTGAAGGAAGCGGATAAATCAATGGAAAATTACAAGTTCGACGATGCGCTTGTATATTTAAAGTCAGTGCTTGAAATTGATGAAAATAATTATTCGGCACTGATGGCACTTTCCAAACTTTATTCAGACTTTGGAATGTTTGAACAGGCGAAGGAATATGCGGAAAAACTGCAACAAAAGTATCCTGATAGCAGGGATACGCTTTTTACGTTGGGATTTGTCTATCAGTCGCTTGGACGATTGAAAAAGGCGATTTCGCTTTATAAAAAATTTCTGGAAACAGAAAAAAATTATTTTGTGTATCTGAATATGGGAATGTCCTACGCTTTATTAAAGTATTATAGAAAGGCGATAGAAAATATTGATAAGGCCATAGAAATGGAGCCTGAAAGTTCAGAAGCATACGTGGAAAAAGGTGATTGCCTTACAATGATGGGCAGATACGACGAAGCAATTTCTGAATACAAAAAACTTTTAAATGCAAAATTTAACGAAGTCGAAGAATTTTCCCTCTATGCACGAATGGGCGATACAATGGCGTACTCAAATAATATAAAAGGAGTTGTAAAATATTATAATATCGCTATAAATTGTGAAAATGTGGAAGATTATATATTTGAAGATTATTTTGAGATATTGTTTAGAGCGGAGGAGTTTGAGGAAATAAAACTTCTGCTTTTAAATTATGAAAATGCGACGAATGAGAATAAAGGGCTTTCGAGAATAAAAATGCTAAATTTGCAGGGAAGATTTTTTGTGAAAACGGAAGATTATGAAAATGCACAGAAGGTTTGTAATAAGATGATTATTTTAGAACCTGAAAATTCTCGTCATTATATGAATTTAGTATACGTGCTGGAATTGCAGAATAAATATGATGAAGCACTTGAGTATGTTGACAAGATGGATAAATTGGTAGAAGACAAAGAGTTTTTGAAGGAATTGAAAAAAAGATTAAAGAAAAATAAGAGAAAATTTGAAAGGAAAAATGAGAAAAGGCTTGAAAAAAATAAAAGCGAAAAAATTTAGAAATTATGAGGATTTTAAATGGAAGAAAAAAATTATGAAGTTAACAAAAAATATGATGAGAAAATATTGATAAATGTACTGAAAAATTTTGATAAAAGCGGAGAATATGTTGTAGAGCCAGGAAGAAATGAAATAAAAAGATTTGAAATAGATATTAAAAATAATTTGGAAAAACAAAATAATAAGAGTGAAAACCTTGAAACCAAAAAGATGATAAATATAAAAAAATTTAAACAAAAAGATTTTATTACAAATTTTTTCTACAGGTTTAAAGGCTCAAAAGCAAAGCGTTCTTATGAATATGCAAAAAAATTGCTGGAATGTAAAATAAAAACTCCAGAACCAATTGCATATTTTGATGATTTTGTAAACGAAAATAATAAAAAAAACAGTTATTATATAAGCGAGGAATTAAAATATGATTTTACCTGCCGGGAAGTTTTCTGGCCTGAGGATATTGAGCGGGACAAGGCTGAGCAGGGAGAAAACTACAAGATAAGCGAAGAAACCGAAAGAATGCTTGCAAAAGTAGAAAAAAATCGTGAAAAAATCATAAGGCAATTTGCAAAATTTTCTTTTGATTTACATGAAAGCGGTGTCGAATTTGAAGACTATTCACCAGGAAATGTGCTGATTAAGGACAAAAGTGGAAATTACGAGTTTTATCTGGTTGACTTAAATAGAATGAAATTTGGAGTGAAACTGAATCTGGATAAAAGAATGAAAAATGTTTCAAGAATGATGGAAGATGAAAAAATAGCTAGAATTTTTGCAAACGAATATGCGAAGTACTGCAAACAGAGGGAAGAGCTGGTTTTTAGATATTTGAGGTATTATATTAGAAAACACAAAAGTTATGTGTATTTTAAGGATATTACTCGTCCAGTAAGGAATGTTTTTAAAAAGAAGAAGTGAATTTGTTTAATAATTTTAAAATTTATCTAAAATATCTCTTTTGAAAATTTTTTATGAGTTAATTTTTATTAATTTAATAATGACTAATAATAGTTTTTTATTCTTTTTTATTTATTTTTTTGTAACGTAAGGGCATCAGACGCCATGCCCTTACAA
>NZ_KI271291.1:32169-70161 GCF_000469385.1 Leptotrichia sp. oral taxon 879 str. F0557 | reverse complement strand
TTCTTATAAAGAAAAAATAAAACTCGATTTTGAATTAAGGTTATTTCAACACAAATAATTGAATATAGTTTAAAATTTACTTCAAAATCTCAAACAGTTATTTTTTCTTTAACGAAATTTTGCTTAATATTTGTTTTTGTTAAATAATTTATTATTAATTAAATTAAAATTGTCGTGATTTTTTTTGAATGAAATTGAAATAACTAATATTGCGAAATAAAAGGGGATGGCGACTGATCCTCTTTACGTTTAGAAAAAATAAAAGTATTGAGATAAACAAAAAAATAAATATTAATAAAAAATAATCTTTGTCAATTTTAAATACAATTATTAAGATAAATACTTAGAGTTAAAATTAAATTTTTGGATAAAGTTATCAAATAAGAATAGTAAAAAAATAGATTAAATTGAAAGGAAAATTTAAAAAATGAAAAATTATGACATAATTGTTGTTGGAGCGGGTCATGCTGGGGTGGAAGCTGCTCTTGCATCGGCAAGACATGGACTGAAAACAGCGTTGTTTACAATATATCTTGACAATATTGCGATGATGTCTTGTAATCCTTCGGTTGGAGGACCAGGAAAAAGCCATCTGGTGTCGGAACTTGGAATGCTTGGCGGAGAAATGGCAAGGCATATTGACAATTACAATTTGCAGTTAAAGAACTTGAATCATACAAAGGGACTAGCCTCTCGGATTACACGGGCTCAAGCCGATAAATACTGGTACAGGGTTAAGATGAGGGAGATTATCGAAAAGCAGGAAAATCTCGATTTAGTGCAGGGAATTGTTGTGGATTTGATTGTGAAAAATAAAAAGGTTATGGGAGTTAAAGACAATCTTGGGATAAAATATGGGGCAAAGGCTGTTGTTTTATGTACAGGAACGTTCTTAGGCGGAGAATATGTTATGGGGGATGTAAAATATTCATCAGGACGGCAAGGAGAGCCTGCGAGTGTGGATTTGCCTGATAAGCTTGTGGAATATGGCTTTGAGCTGGATAGATACCAGACAGCCACTCCTCCGAGAATTGCCAAATCTTCAATTGATTTTTCAAAAACAGAGGAATTAAAGGGAGAGGACAAGCCACGATATTTTTCTTACGAAACAAAAAAAGAATATAATTCGACTTTACCAACTTGGCTTACATTCACAACACCTGAAACAATAAGAGTGGGACAGGAAATGCTTAAATATTCACCGATTGTTACAGGAATTGTAAGTACGAAGGGTCCACGACATTGTCCTTCACTTGATAGAAAGATTATGAACTTTCCAGAAAAAACGAATCATCAGATATTTTTGGAGCAGGAATCTGTGGAATCAGATGAAATTTACATAAACGGATTTACGACAGCAATGCCTCCATTTGCACAGGAAGCAATGTTAAAAACGATTAGTGGGCTAGAAAATGCTAAAATTGTGCGTTACGGGTATGCTGTGGAATATAACTTTGTACCTGCGTATCAATTAAAATTAACTCTTGAAACAAAAGTTCTGGATGGACTTTACACAGCGGGAACGATTAATGGAACGAGTGGATATGAAGAAGCAGCCTGTCAAGGATTTATGGCGGGAGTGAATGCTGCGAGAAAAATTTTAGGGAAAAAGGAAATTGTGATTGACAGAATTGAGGGATATATCGGTGTTTTGATAGACGATATAATAAATAAAAAAACACCAGAGCCTTATCGTGTACTGCCTTCAAGAGCTGAATACAGACTGACTTTGCGTCAAGACAACATTTTTATAAGACTTTTGGAAAAATCGAAGGAAATTGGGTTATTAAATGCTGAAAAATTAGCCGAACTTGAAAATACGTGTCAGGAAATTGAAAATGAAGTTGAAAGATTGAAAGGAATTACGGTTTATCCGACTAAGGAAAATAATGAAAAATTACTTGAAATTGTAGAAAAACAAAATCAATCTGAAAGTACGGAAATTGAAAAAACTAGTAAAAATAGCATGAACAGCCCTGTTTCAGCTTTTGAATTTCTTGCGAGAAAAGAAATTAACTATAATAATTTAAGTGAATTTGTGGAAACTGTGAAATTGTCGGATTTAGCGAAGGAGCAAGTGGAAATAAATGCGAAATATAACGTATTTATTGAAAGGGAAAAGGCACAGATTGAGAAATTTAAAAAACTGGAAAAAATGATAATTCCAAAGGATTTTGACTATGAAAGCGTAAAAGGACTTAGCAATATCGCTATTTCTGGGCTTATATATGGACAGCCTGAAACGATTGGGCAGGCTAGCAGAATTAGTGGAGTTACTTATAATGATATTTCGCTTTTAATTGCGATTTTGAAGAATTGATAAAATTAAATAATACTGGGGTCTAGAAAGTATAGTTATAGTTTTTGAGTTCAGTTTTAATAAATTTTATTGAAATGTTTGAAAATTTAGGAAGGAAAAAGAATGGAAGAAAGTATAAAGATAAAAAACAGCTTAGAAGATAACAAAAAAATGAGATTTGGCACAGAATCAATCCCAAAATTGTTAGTTTCACTTGCAGTGCCAGCAATTATTGCTAATCTTGTAAATGCACTTTATAATATTGTGGATCAGATTTTTATTGGACAGAAAATTGGATTTCTAGGAAATGCAGCTACGAATGTAGCTTTTCCGCTTACGACAATTTGTCTTGCGATTGGACTTATGACGGGAGTCGGGGCGGCGACGAACTTTAATTTGGAATTAGGCAGAAAGCGTCCAAAAAGAGCAAAAAGTGTAGCAGGAACAGCGGTAACAATGCTTCTTTTAGGCGGGATTATATTATGCATATTAATTAATATCTTTTTAAAGCCTATGTTAACAGCATTTGGGGCGACAAATCAGATTTTTGACTATGCGATTGAATATACTCAAATTACATCTTTAGGGATACCATTTTTATTATTTTCAATAGGGGCAAACCCTTTGGTAAGAGCTGATGGAAATGCCTTTTATTCGATGCTTGCGATAGTTGTTGGATCGCTTGTAAATACTATATTAGATCCGTTATTTATGTTTGGATTTGATATGGGAATGGATGGTGCGGCTTGGGCAACTGTAATTGGGCAGTTTGTATCAGCAGTTATGCTAGCTTTGTATTTTTTCAGATTTAAAAGCGTGAAATTTGAGTTAAGGGATTTTAAGATAAGAATACGAGAAATAGGGATTTTATTTGCATTGGGGACATCGCCTTTTATTTTTCAATGTTCTGCTTTAGTTATTCAAATTGTAACAAATAATCTGCTAAAGATATACGGGGCAAAATCCATTTATGGAAGTGAAATTCCAATTGCTGTTGCTGGAATTGTTATGAAAATAAATGTTATATTTATAGCGATTGTATTGGGACTTACTCAGGGAGCACAGCCTATTGCAGGATACAACTATGGAGCAAGGAAATATACGAGAGTCCGTGAAATATTAAAATTGACATTAAAAGCCGCTTTTGTTATTTCAATAGTAGCATTTGCGATATTCCAAATTTTCCCGGTACAGATAATTTCTGTATTTGGAAGTGGAAGCGAACTTTACTTTAAATACGGAACAAAATATATGAGAATATTTTTATTTTTCATATTTTTAAATGGTATTCAAGGTGCAATTACATTGTTCTTAACATCAATTGGAAGGGCATTCCAAGGGGCTGTCCTATCGCTTGTAAGACAGATTATATCATTATTGCCGCTACTTATAATTTTACCGTACTTTATGGGAGTTGATGGAATTATGTTCGCTTTTCCAATAGCGGATTTGGTAGCATTTATTGTATCGGTAATCATTTTGAAAAAGGAAATGAAAAAAATTCCTAAATTGGATGAGGATACTTTATAATTTATTGACTTCTTGAAGAATATTATAACACCTTTTTAAAGTATAACCTAAAATTGTAATTGTTATATTTAAACAGAATTTTATGATAGAAAAAGATTCAATTATATTTTATCTTTATAACAAATTTAATCTTTCGTAGAATAATCTTTTAATTAAAAATTTATAAAAATTATTGACTTTTAGGAAAAATGTGGGATAATATTAATGTAGGGAGAAAATAATGTTGAATACAATTTGAGACAATTATATAGTAAAATAATAAAAGTCATGTATGACAAATTCAATATTTGTTGTATATTTTTAAAAAATATAAGCTATAAATTGTAATTTTTTGATATATTTTTAGCTTTATTGAAATTGTTTTAGAAAATATTGTTAAAATTTTAATATTATCCCGATAAATTCAAAATTTAAATATTTAAAACTAATATTATTTTGTATTTCCCTACTGCTATAGTAGGGATTTTTTGTTTTTTATAAAAGAATCTTGGAAAAATGTCGCAATTAATATTATAATTTATGATAAAAATATTACTAAAATTTTCTGAAATATGGAGGAAGCAATATGAAAAAATTGACAAAGGATCTTGAGAAATTAGGAATTGTAAATGTGGCAAAAATCTACAGGAATTTAACGCCTTCTGAGCTTATCGAACATGCATTAAGCCGTAAGGAAGGAACACTATCTGAAACAGGAGCTTTAGTTGTAACAACAGGGAAATATACAGGGCGTTCACCTAAAGACAAATATATTGTTGATACCGCTGGTATTCATGATAGAATTGCCTGGGGAAATGTAAATAAGTCTATTGAAAAAGAAAAATTTGATTCTATTTATAACAAGCTGATTGCATATTTGCAAAATCGTGAAATTTTCATATTTGATGGAATGGCAGGAGCAGATCCAACTTGCAGACGAAAATTTAGAATAATAAATGAACGTGCTAGCCAAAATTTATTTATACATCAGCTTTTAATCCGTCCAACAGAAGAAGAGCTAAAGGATTATGGGCATTCTGACTTTACAATAATTGCAGCACCAGGATTTAAATGTAATGCCAAAATTGACGGTATAAACTCTTCGGCTGCAATAATTATTGATTACGAAGCAAGAGTCGGTATTATTTGTGGAACAGAGTATTCTGGAGAAATTAAGAAAAGCGTATTTTCAATAATGAACTTTGTAATGCCAGAAATTGATGTACTTCCTATGCACTGTTCTGCTAATATGGATCCAAGAACTGGACATACTGCGGTATTCTTTGGACTTTCTGGAACTGGGAAGACTACACTTTCAACAGATCCTAACCGTAAGTTAATTGGAGATGATGAACACGGATGGTCTGATCACAGCATTTTCAACTTTGAGGGAGGATGCTATGCTAAATGTATAAATCTTGATCCAGAACATGAGCCTGATATTTACAATGCAATAAAATTTGGAAGCCTTGTGGAAAATGTTGTAATGAATCCTAAAACACGTGAATTTGACTTTTATGACAAGAGCTTGACAGAAAATACGAGAGTTGGCTATCCGATTAATCATATAAAAAATGCACAAATTCCAGGAATTGGAGGAATTCCAAGCGTTGTAATATTTCTTACAGCAGATGCATTTGGAGTTTTACCGCCTGTTTCAAGACTTTCAAAAGATGCGGCAATTTACCATTTTGTGACAGGATTTACTTCTAAGCTTGCTGGAACAGAACGTGGAATTACAGAACCGCAGCCTACATTCTCAACTTGCTTCGGAGAACCGTTTATGCCATTAGATCCGTTAGTTTATGCAGAAATGCTAGGTAAAAAAATAGAACTTCACAATACAAAGGTATTTTTAATAAATACAGGATGGTCTGGCGGACCTTACGGTGTTGGAAACCGTATGAACTTAAAATACACAAGGGCAATGGTAACTGCAGCGTTAAATGGAGAACTGGATGAAGTTGAATACAGACACGATGATATTTTCAATCTAGAAATTCCACAATATTGCCCAAATGTTCCAAGTGAACTTCTAAATCCAATAGACACTTGGGCAAACAAGGAAGCTTATGGAGCGGCTGCAAGAAAGCTGGCAAAAATGTTTAGAGAAAATTTTGCAGCAAAATATCCGAATATGCCAGAACATATTGTAAATGCAGGTCCAATGTGTTTTGAATAAATACAGCGATAGACAGTTCAGTAATGTTCAAACAACGAATATTAATTATTTAATTTTCAGTCAATTTTAAAAGTTTTGGGAAATGCTTAACTGTCTATTTTATAACAATTTTTAAATGTTTACTAAAATATGGAGGTTTTTATGGGAAAGGTAAAAATAACGGAAACATCGTTAAGGGACGGACATCAATCACTTATGGCGACAAGAATGACTACTGCCGAAATGCTTCCAATAATAGAAACTATGGATAAAGTCGGATATTACGCAATGGAAGTCTGGGGTGGAGCAACTTATGATGCGGCAATCAGATTTTTGCATGAAGATCCATGGGAAAGATTAAGAGAAATTAGGAAAAGGGCTAAAAATACAAAACTTCAGATGCTGCTGAGAGGACAGAATTTGCTTGGTTATCGCCATTATGCAGATGATATTGTGGACAGGTTCGTTGAGCTTTCGATAAAAAATGGAATTGATATAATTCGTACATTTGATGCTTTGAATGACACAAGAAATATAAGGCAGGCATCAGAAAGTACAAAAAAATATGGAGGACATAGCCAGCTTGCTATCTGTTATACAATTAGTCCTGTTCATACGATAGAATACTATAAAAAACTGGCTTTGGAAATGCAGAGCATGGGGGCGGATTCTATTGCTATAAAGGATATGTCAGGAATCTTGCTTCCAAATGCGGCTTATGAACTTGTAAGTGAATTGAAAGAGATTTTGAATATACCACTTGAACTGCATACTCACGCAACAGCGGGACTAGCTGGAATGAGTACCTTAAAAGCGATTGAAGCTGGAGTGGATATTGTGGATACGGCAATTTCACCTTTTGGAAGCGGAACTTCACAGCCACCTACAGAATCGCTTGTTAGAACCTTGCAAGGCTCGAAATACGATACAGGGTTAAATCTTGAACTTTTAAAGGAAGTCGCAGAGTATTTTAAACCTATAAGAAAAAAATATATTGATAATGGAACAATGAATCCTAAAGCTCTTGCTGTAGAGCCAAGCATTGTAGAATATCAGCTTCCTGGCGGAATGCTCTCAAACCTTTTATCGCAGTTGAAGGCGCAAGGAGCGGAAGATAAATATGAAGATGTGCTTCGTGAAATTCCAAAAGTCCGAAAAGACCTAGGTTATCCGCCTTTAGTAACGCCGATGAGCCAGATGGTTGGGACACAGTCAGTATTTAATGTCTTGACAGGACAGAGATACAAGATGATTCCAAAGGAAATTAAAGATTATGTAAAAGGAATGTATGGAAAATCACCTGTAAAAATTTCGGATGAAATTAAGGCGGTTATAATTGGAAATGATGAAATATTTACTGGAAGGCCTGCCGATTTACTACAAAATGAATATGACACAATGAAGAATGAAATAGGAAGTCTGGCAAAATCTGATGAAGATGTTCTAACATACGCATGTTTTCCACAGATTGCAAAAGATTACCTGAAAGAAAAGTACGAAGAAAAAAACTCGGAAGAGAAAATTAGTATTCAGAATATTGATGTCGTTTTTTAAAAGTTTTTAGAAATAAAAATTAAAATATAATAGAATAGGCAGTTTAAAAAGAGAGGTGAAAAAAATGAACTTAGATATAGATTACTTCAAGACAAAATTAAAGGAAATAACGGAATGGTATGAAAATACAAGATGGAACAAAAAAGCATTGCTTGAAAAAATATCGGAACTTGATATGGAAATAAATAAGACACGTGATGCAGAAAATCTTATAGATTGGGACAATTTAAGCCATATAGAAGAAAGAATTGTAAGTGATATGGTTCATTTGAGAAATAAAATGAAACTCTCGCAAAAGGAAAGATTTGATAGTTATTACGAAATAAAGTGACATGCAGAAACTGTTTAAATTTAGCAATTCAAAAAAACTTGAAAGGAATAATTTAAAATATGAAAAGTATTTTATTTGGAAGTTCGGCTGTAACTTTTTCAGATGCCATTTATATAACTGTTGTCAGTATGCTGATTGTATTTTTTATATTATTTTTGATTTCATTTGTATTGTCATTTTTTAAATACTTTTCAGCTTATGAGGAAAAAAATGTAGATATTGAAAATAAAAAAAGAAATGACAGTAAAATTCTGGAAAAGCAACAAAAACTAGATAGTGAACAAAAATTTAATATGGAAAAAATAAAAGATGAAACTATGCTGGCGGCAATGATGGCAGCTTTGATTGAAGCAGCTGGAGATAACAAGGATAGTCGTATAAGAATAAAAAATATTAGGGAAATAAAATAAAATCTGAAATACAAAGGAGTACAGAAAAAATGATTAAACTGTATAAAATTAGAATCGGAGAAAAAGTTTACGAAGTAGAAGTGGAAGATGTTTCAGAAAAAGAAGGAACTATTGAAACTTCAGCCAGTTCAGACAGCAAGCAAGACGTAAGCAAGAATGAAAATCCACCTTTACAAAAGGAAACTGAAGGAAGTGAAGTAATAAAAGCCCCTATGCAAGGACTTATAGTAGATGTCAAAGTAAAATCTGGACAAAAGGTAAAAGCTGGAGATGAAGTTGTGGTATTAGAAGCTATGAAAATGGAAAATCCAATTGTAGCGCCTTGCGATGGAACTATAAGCGAAATTAGAGTGGCAAAGGGTGATACAGTAAATACTGATGATATTTTAGTGGTATTGTCTTAAAATATAAAAATCTAATAAATTACTAAAAACCTTAAAGAAAGGAATGGTTTTCAAATGGAATTACTAAAAATTCTTTATGGAACAACAGGAATATCAATGATAACTGGAAGACAGATTATAATGATAATAATTTCGCTAATTTTGTTGTATCTGGCGATAAAAAAACAATATGAACCTTATCTATTGCTTCCGATTTCCTTTGGGATGCTGCTCGCAAATTTGCCTGCTGTTGCAAATGAAGGACTTATGGAAAAAGGCGGACTTTTATACTATTTATATCAAGGAGTAAAATTAGGTATTTATCCACCTCTAATATTTTTGGCAATAGGAGCAAGTACTGATTTTGGACCGCTAATTGCAAATCCCAAAAGTCTGCTACTAGGAGCTGCTGCCCAACTTGGAATTTTTATAGCGTTTATTGGAGCAATTTTGCTAGGGTTGACTGGGAAAGAGGCAGCTTCAATTGGAATTATTGGAGGAGCTGACGGACCTACAGCCATTTACTTGACAACAAAACTGGCACCACATTTACTAGGGTCAATCGCTATTGCAGCCTATTCGTATATGGCTTTAGTTCCTGTAATTCAACCTCCAATTATAAAACTTTTGACAACAAAAAAGGAAAGAACGGTGGAAATGACGCAACTCAGATTCGTAAGTCAAAGAGAAAAAATAATTTTTCCAATTGCAGTAACAATTATTGTTATTCTTCTAGTTCCGTCATCAGCTCCATTAATCGGAATGTTAATGCTTGGAAATCTTATAAAGGAGGCTGGAGTTGTTTCAAATTTAGTTGAACATGCAAGAGGAGCCTTGTTATACTGCATTACAATAGTGCTTGGAATGACTGTTGGAGCAACTGCTGACGGAGAGCATTTTTTAAGTCTGGTAACAATAAAAATTATTATTCTTGGGTTAATTGCATTTTCTTTTGGGACAGTAGGAGGGGTACTGTTTGGGAAAATAATGTACAAACTGACTAAAGGAAAAGTAAATCCTATGATTGGAGCAGCAGGAGTTTCAGCAGTTCCAATGGCGGCAAGAGTTGTACAGAAACTAGGGCAGGAAGAAAATCCCAAAAACTTTCTGTTAATGCATGCAATGGGACCAAATATAGCAGGTGTAATTGGATCAGCCGTTGCCGCTGGAGTTCTTTTAATAATATTCAGATAAAAAATTATTACTCTCATTAATCTAAAATTTTATACTTAGTGAGAGTGATTTTTTATATGTATTTTTAAATAATTAATACTAAACCACATTTAAATAACAAATTTATTACAAATTTTTTAATAAAGGATATAAATCTAATATTTTCAAACAATTAAAATATAATTTTCAATTTTTAAACATGGTCTAGTATAAACTAATCTTACGAAAAAAAGAAAAAACATAGTATAGTAAAACTTATTTAAAACTATACTCAAAAGCTATAACTATTTTACTCAAACCATTAATTTATATAATTTTAGCAGTTTAATTTAAAATAGGTTTGAGTATAATATGAAAAAATATTTATTAATCAAGATATATAAAAAATAAAAAAAACAATTTAATTGAATGATTATAAATTAGCTGTTAAACAACTATATTATAAAAAATTATTTCTATTTTAAACGGAGTTTAGGATAAATGGGAAATGGTATTAGAATAAATCTAGGAGAAAAAATGAAAGAAAATATAAATCTATATAAATTTGATGAACTTGATTCGACAAACGATTATTTACGAAGAAATCACAAAAGTCATGAAGAATTTGATGTTATTTCTGCTAGAACGCAGACTCATGGGAAGGCACGCAGACAGAATGACTGGGTATCTATGGATGGAATGGCTATCTTTAGCTTTTTCTTGAAGGAAAGGGATGACTGGGAAATCGAGAATTATTTAAAATTACCTTTGATTGCCGGTCTTGCAACAATAAATGGATTAAAGAAAATTGAAAATTTAGAATATAAATTTAAATGGACAAACGATGTTTATTTGGAAAACAAGAAATTATGCGGTATTTTGCTGGAAAAAACAGAAAATGTCTATATTGTTGGAATTGGGATAAATGTGAATAACATATTGCCAGAAAACTTACAAAATAAGGCAATTTCATTGACACAATTAACAAATAAGAAATATCAAATTGATGAAGTTATAAAAAGTATTGTTTCAGAGTTTCAAATATTATGTAAACAGCTGGAAAATGGATTATGGGAAAATATTTTGGATAAAATAAATAAAATAAACTATCTGAAAGGCAAAAGAATTGAGTTAAAATTTGGAAATGAAGTTGTTTCAGGAATTGCACATAATATTAATAAAGATGGAGAAATCGAAGTTTTAATGGAACAAAATGAGGCTGGAGAAAGGGAAGTTAGGAGTTTTTCGGTTGGGGAGATTTTTGAAAAGATAGTTTATTATTAGACTAAATTATTAAACTTATTTTTATAGAGAATTGACTATGCAAATGACAAATGTTATAATAAACTATATTTTATTTGTACTATTTAGGAGGTATTTATGAAAAAAAATATTTTAAGAAGTTTATTATTATTAGCAATCTTGCTGTTTACTATTAGCTGTGGCAAGAAAAATGATACAATCAAAATTGTATTTTTACCAAATGAAACTAATGATTCACTGAAAAAATCACGTGAAGAGTTTGCACGAGTTGTGCAGGAAGCAACTGGGAAAAAAGTTGAAATTGTTACAACGACTGACTATAATATTACAGTTGAGAATATTGTTTCTGGACAGTCGCAGATTGCATATATAGGAGCTGAAGCGTATTTGAATGCTAGACAGAGAACAAAGGATATTGAGGCTGTGCTTACAAATGCTGGAGAGAGCGGAACGTTAGAAGATGCACGTTATTACAGCTTTATTGCAGTTAGAGCAGAAGATGCCAATCAGTACCGTTCTGGAGATGGATTTGACTTGAAGAAGTTAAAAGGTAAGTCTATGGGATTTGTTACAAACAGCTCAACATCTGGATTTAAGATACCAGCTAATTTCATTGTAAAAGAATTTGGATTAAAAAATACGGATGAAGTGCTTGGAAATAAAGTATTTTCAAAAGTTATGTTTGGAAATTCGCATCCTGGAGCACAAGTTCTATTATTTAAAGGAGATGTTGATGTTGCAACATTTGCCATTCCAAAATCATTTACAATTTATGAGCTGACTGCCGGACAGGACTTTAATTCAGGAGCCACATACAAAGTGAAAAAGGGAGCGGTTGCACCATTTGGAGATTATGCAGGAAAAAGTTTTACAGTCATAAAGTCAATTCCAGTTTATAACGGACCAATCGTATTTAATACAAAAACTTTGGCAAAAGAAGATCAGGAAAAAATCAAGAAAGCTCTTTTGTCTAAGTCAACAACTGATAACCCTCATATCTTTAGTAACAAGAAAAGCAAGGTAAGAGGATTATTCCTAAAGGAAAACGACAATGTTGGATTTGTAGAAACAAATACAGCCTGGTATGAAGGAATGAAGAATATAAAATAATAAAAATAGAGGGGAAAAATGCGTTTAGACAAATTTTTAAAAGTAACAAGAATCATAAAAAGAAGAACTGTGGCAAAGGAGCTGGCAGATAACGGAAATATTGCCGTAAATGGAGAACAGAAGAAATCTTCTTATGATGTAAAAAAAGGCGATATTTTTGACATAAAGTATTTTAACAAGAATATAAAGGTAAAAGTACTGGATCTACCGCCTGAAAGCCTTAAAAAAGAACTTATTGACGAATATATTGAAATAATTGGATAATTATGAGGAAATATTGTTTTATCTCTTGTTTTTTAGGATAAATAGGGTATAATTATAGTGGAAGATAAATTTATACAAACAAGGAGAAGACTTATGAAAGTAACTGATATTCGTATTAGAATTGGAAAACAAACAGAGAACAACGAGAGATTAAGAGCTTATGCTGACATCACATTTGATGAAAGTTTTGTAATTCATGGATTAAAAATAATCGATGGACAAAACGGATTGTTTGTGGCAATGCCATCAAGAAGAATGCCGAATGGAGAATTTAAGGACATAGTTCATCCAATTAAACCTGAACTTCGTACTGAAATAACAAAAGTTATTCTGGAAAAATTTGAGCAGGAAAGTGCAGCTCAATCTGAAACTGAATAAAATTTTTTAATAAAAAAGTACACCTAAAATACTAAAATTATAAATACATAATAATACTAATATCAGTGGTGTACTTTTCTTTCTTCTTCTTTTTTTTTAAAACTTTTCCAAAGATTCATATTAAACCTTTCTTTTCATAACTGGCAAATATAACAAAAATTCTAAAAAAATCATTGTAGAAATCAGAACAATATCATATAACCAGATAGGATTTATAAACTTCACTTGTGGGATAATGTGGCTTTTTAAAAACATTGCATTTATTTCCTTAAAGATAAAGTTGTAGATAAACGCATAAAGAAATATAAGAAGTAATGCGATTATTGATTGAATAAATCCTTTTTTTGTAGGTCTTTCATCTAGATATTCATATCCAAAAAAAACTGTAAATACAATAAGTGCATGCATTATCATAAAAATATAGACATAATAGTTGTCATGATAGTAAATTATCCCGGGCAGAATTAGTGCCAATACTGGCCCAAAAGTTAAATAATAAACTACATTATATAAAAATTTTGTTCTAAAAATTAAATACAATCCTGCAAAAATTGCTGCAAAATTACAAAGATGCACAGGTGTAACATTGGTTATAGGTTCATTCTGATACATCAGCCTATAAATCGAATCAACTATTTTAAATATTAACAAAAAATATCCTAAAAATGTTGAATATTTCTTTATATCTATATTCTTAAAAAATTTTGGAATATAGAATAAAAATATGCAAAATAAAATTGAAACAATAAAAGTTTCTATATGAATAGGGCTAAAATAACTAAAAGTCAATAGCGTCTCCTTTCTAAATTTTTCATTTGATTTATTGATTATTTTCTACATTTAAGAAAATTATACCTGCTAAAATTTTTCTGTAAAATTCATTTATTCCATCTGCCAGTTTAAACAGAACTAAAATGACTATTACCATCAGCTCTGAACTAGCGTCTGTTGAATAATTTCCAATTATTACAGCAAATACGAGAAAAATGAAAGATAAAATATAAAAAATTATATTAACAACAATAAAAGGGATGATAATCCTTTTTCTATTTCCATCTAGAAGTTTAAAATTTTCTTCAATAGATTCAAAAAAATTAAAGTCTCTAGACAGATAAACTTGTCTGAAATATGAAAAACAGAGTGCAAGCACAATTATAATTGTAGAGGATGCCAAGTTGTTGCTCATCATAAGAATACTAAAATTTATTGAAGTCATTATTATACTTAGAACAATGGACTTAAATATTAAATTAGTTTTATCCAGTTCATTTTTCTCTCTAATTTTGCTTATAACACTATTTTGAAATAAACTTAGTATAAACTCAGTTGCCACTGTAATTAAAAAGCTTGTAATTAGTTCTTCTTTGCTGATTGTTTGAAACACAATAAAGTTTTTTAATACATATCCATTAATTCCAAATAATACAAAAGCTAGAAATAAAAACTTTTTATGTGTTTTAAATGATTTTATTAATACTTCAAAAGTTCTGCCTTGATATTCAGTTTGTGTTAAATCTTCAGTTTTCAATACTTCTCTTAATTCTTCCACTTTTTATTTCTCGCTTTCAAATTTTTATTTAAAATTCTTTAACGCTGTTCACTGCTTCGTTTGAGAAAACATCCAGTCTTTAATGCCAGGTATGCTATAAGCTACTTTCCAAGTTCCTGAATGTTCAGAGCCTGGATTGGCATCTTTTGGCAAGTATGGATTTGTCCCTTTTTCAAGTGTTGTATATTTTATATTTGATTTTTGTGCGGCAAGTATTCTTGTACTTTCTAGAAACTGTCCTTCTGTATAGTCAGCCTTCCATGTTTCTTTTGTCACAGTTCCTCCCATTTTTGTAAGTTCATTTGTTATGGCATTCATTCCAGGATAAGCTTTTGCATCTCCCGTAGAAACTAAAATCCATAAGTTATTTTTTGCCATTGGCGCGGTTTCCTTGTCATCCCATTGGCATGCGACTAGATATGAAGCGGCAAACAAATCAGGATATTTGGAATTCATAACAATTGCCATCATTCCACCCATTGACTGTCCAGTGGCGTAAATTCTCTTAGTATCAATGTTATATCTGGAAGGAAGATATTCTCTTACTAGATTGACAGTTGCTTCCAGATCACTTGTAATATCACCATTGTCATCAACAACTTGTCTAGAATATTGTGGAGCTAGTACAAATGCCTCATGTTTTGCCTGTTCTTCAGGTGTCGCAAAAGAAATTGCTCCATTTCCCTGTAGAAGTGTAGTTTTCGTATCTTCACTTAAAACACCCATGTCGTGCATAAACAGTACAAGTGGATATTTTTTATTTCTGTCATAATTTTTTGGAATATATAAATTATATTTAACACTTGTTCCAGTTCTTGGATCTTTAAATACAAATTGCTTAAAATTTTCTACAACTAAATTTTTTGTTTTGTTATTTTCAAATATTGCAATGCTTTTTTCCATTTTTTTTCCATTTGTGAATAAAATATCTTCTTTTTGTGTTATTTTGGAAGTTGCCTTTCTCATTTGAAAACCTATTTCAGCTCCGCCTTCTATACGCAAAGAAGCTTCCTTGTCTTTTGGATTTAGTTCAATAATTATATATTTTCCATCTTTAACAATATTTGTTTTTTCAGGCTGAGTATTTGAATAAACTCTTTCCACAGTTCTGCCTGATACGGCGAAGGTATCCCTTGAAAGCTGTGAATTTACTACTTTTTCATTAAATTCTATAATAATATGTGTAATCTGCTGTCCATTTCCAAAGACTTCTGTTACAGATGTTACATTTTTTATTCCTTTTGGATATTTTATCTTTTCTGTTTTTAATGTAGTGGTAGTTTCTGCTGAAATAATACCAGTTGACAATAACATACCAAATATTGCTAGAAATAATAATACTTTTTTCATATACACTTTCTCCTTCTCAATTTTTATTCAATTAAATAAACCCTTTTATAAATTTTACCACAATTTTTATATATTTCAAAATTTTAAAATAAAAACTAATTTCTGTTTATGAATACCTTTTGAATTTATTCCACAACAGTTAAAAAATCTGATTTTCTTACTTTCATTACAACAAGATTATCAACTGTATCCTCCTCTTTATTTTTCCCTTTCGGACTTACTGCATCAATAGTTTTTACAACTTTCTTCATTTCAAATTTTTCATTTAATTCTGCCTGCTCTTTCTGTGCATTTTCCAAAAAGTACAGTTCAAAATAATTTCTTGTTTCAAAAATTCTCTGAATTTTATGTTTTTCAGCAAATAATTTTAATTTAATGCTTAAAATAAATTTTTTCATCTGCTCTGGAATTTTCCCGAACCTATCTCTCACTTCATCCAGCAGTTCCGTCAATTCGTCATTTGTTTCCAGCATTGCAAAACGTTTATAGATATTCAGTCTCTCATTCTTTTCAATATATGTTTCTGGAATAAATCCTCTTTCATCCAGAATAATTTCCACATTTTCAATTTTTTCGATAAACTCGCCCTTTTGCTTACGAATTTCCTCATTTAGCATTTTTATATATAAATCATATCCAAAAGTTTCAATCGTTCCGTGCTGCTTATCTCCCAAAATTTCGCCAGCACCACGTATTTTCAAGTCTTCCATCGAAATTTGAAAACCGCCTGATTTTATACCTTCCACCTTTAGCATGCTTTCTTCCTTCTGTCGCCCCTGCTTTGTAATATTTCTCGTTTTTAATAAATAACAGTAACCTTGTCTGTTGCTACGTCCTACACGCCCTTTTAGCTGGTAAACTTGAGATAATCCCAAGCCAGTAAAGTTTTCAATCAGGATGGTATTGGCATTTCCCACGTCAATTCCATTTTCAATGATTGTTGAAGCAATTAGAATGTCAAACTGCCCGTTTTCAAAACGCAATAACTTATCCTTAATTTCCTTTGGCGGAAGCTGCCCATTTATAAATTCGATTTTTACAAAGTCTGGAAGCATTTCCTTCAGTTCCTTCAATTTTTCCTTCATATTTTTTACATCATTATAAATATAGAAAACTTGCCCATCACGTGACAGTTCACGCAGTATCGCCATTTTTATTGTTTCCTCATCCCAATCGAGAATATCTGTTATAATAGGAAGTCTGTTCGTTGGCGGAGTGTCAATTATGGAAATTTCACGGATTCCAAGCATCGCAAGGTTTAGAGTACGTGGAATCGGAGTCGCAGTTAATGTCAGCACATCCAGCTTTTCCCTTTGAGATTTTAACTTTTCTTTAGCCTTAACTCCAAATTTCTGCTCCTCATCAATAATTAAAAGCCCTAAGTTCTTAAACTGCACGTCATCACTTAGAAGCCTGTGAGTTCCAATAACTAAGTCAATAATTCCACTTTTCAGATTTTTTAAAATGTCCTTTGATTTATTTTTTGTAAGCCGTGATAAATTCTCAATTGTAATCGGATAATTTTCAAATCTTCTTTTAAACCGCTCAAAATGCTGTTCTGCAAGTACGGTAGTTGGAGCCACCATAACAACCTGCTTTCCATTGTCAATCGCTTTAAATGCGGCTCTCATTGCAACTTCCGTTTTCCCATATCCAACATCTCCACAGACAATCCTGTCCATTATTTGCGGACTTTCCATATCCTTTTTCACATCATTTATGGCATTTCTCTGATCTTCTGTTTCCTCAAATGGAAAATTTGCTTCAAATTCCTCCTGCCATACAGTATCCTTCTGATATACAAAACCATTCTGACTTTGCCGTCGTGCCTGTATTTTGATAAGTTCTGCCGCAAATTTCTGAATATCTTCTTCGAGTTTTTTCCTTTTTCGCTTGAATCCACGTGTTCCTAGCCTGAATAATTGCGGTTCCGTATCATTTGACACATATTTTTCAAGTCTGTCCAGCTTTTCCACAGGAATATACAAAATATCCTCATCAGCATACTTGATTTTCAAATAATCCCGCTCTTCCATTGTCTGAATTCCTTTATAAATTCCAACACCATATTGAACGTGGATTACATAGTCACCTTCGATTATCTGATTGACTTTTTTATATTTTATAGCTTTTGCTGTTTTTTTCTTTCGCTCGTAAATATATCCGTCAAGCTCCCTGTCTGTAAGCACAATAAAATTATTTTTTCTATTTTTAGTATCTAGATTTTCTGAACTGTCATTAAAGATAAATCCTTCAAACAGCTCATATTTTTCAATTTCCAGATTGTTTTCCTTTTCAGTCAGAATTTGTCCAAATTCAGCCATTTTCTTCTCATAGTTATTCGTAAAAATATAAACATCTTCAATTTTTGACAATTTTTCAAGCCTATTTTTATCCCTGAAAGTCTCAATCTGTTCCTGCGAGAAATTTTTAGTCTGCACAAAAATACTTTTTTTCTTCAGATTTTCATATCTTTTTCGATAAATTTCCTCACGGCTTCTGTCAAGCAAAATAAACTCTTCCATTTTATAGTCCAGCAATTCCTCATTTTCAACAACAATCGTTACGTCTTCTGCCCTTAATTCATCAATAAGCTCTATCAATTCATAATTATTTCCAGAAAGCAAATTTCCAAAAACTTTTATTTCTTCCACCTTTTCCACAGAAATCTGGCTATCAATATCAAAAACTCTTATACTTTCCAGTTCATCACCAAAAAACTCGAGTCTAACAGGATGTTCCAAATCTGGCGGGAAAATATCAAGAATATCCCCACGTCTGCTGTACTGCCCCTTTTTTTCAATCAAATATGAATTTTCATACCCATTTTCCACAAGAAATTCTACAATTTTCGTAAAACTATATTCTTTT
This sequence comes from Leptotrichia sp. oral taxon 879 str. F0557, assembly GCF_000469385.1. Lineage (GTDB taxonomy): Bacteria > Fusobacteriota > Fusobacteriia > Fusobacteriales > Leptotrichiaceae > Leptotrichia > Leptotrichia mesophila. The sequence goes on along the minus strand of NZ_KI271291.1, from coordinate 51,577 downwards.
CCAATCTCAAAAGAAAAAAACTTAACTTTTTCAAAAAAAATATCCAAAGTAATCTGTAAATTTACAAATAAAATAAATTTTTCCTGATTTTTTAAAATATCCAGCAGTCTTATATTTATTCCTGTAATATCTTCCTTATTTTGTGAGATATTTTCAAAAATATCAATTATTTTTTTATCTTCCAGTTTATTTTTACTTTCTTTAATATTTTTTTTATCAGTTTTAGATTTTTTCATTAAAATATCTTTTTGTTTTTCTGACATTTCATAGTAATTTTCCAGCATTGCATGATAATTTTCCAAATTTCTGTTGGATGTGGAAATATAAATTATCTTTTTCTTTTCCGAACATAATAAAAACCACGGAATTGCACCGCGGTAAAAATTATTTTCAGATTGTAAAATATCTATTTTTTTATCTTTTATTTTTTCTATTTTATCTAAAAAACTTAAGTTAAAGTTCATAAAAAGCCTTCCCTTTTTTATCTGTTGTTATATAATCGCCATATTCCGTATACAACATAAATATAAACAATATATGGAATAAATCCATAAGTATGCAGGTAAGATGTTGCAAATACAATTAAAACTACAATAATTGCAAAACCAATCCCTTGTATTATTTCAGCAAAAGAAACAGATTCAACACCAAATACATTTGGCTTGAATATTGTATTTATAGGTTTTGTGAAAGGATTTAAAATTAATACGGAATAAATAATTGCTTCAGTATGAATTCCTAAAAACCAGAATATTATTGTAGAAAGTCCAGCTAAAAATCCAAAAAATACTTTTCCAAGTCCATGTCTAGGGGTAGTAAAGCTATCTGTTAATACAAAAATTCCCATAAAAATAATTTCTCCAAGAGTAGTTACTACATTAATATTATAAGCTGCTGTAATATAGTATCCAAAGAAGATTGTAACAAAGAATGATACAGGAATATGCCATGTTATCTTTGTTCTAAAGATTAGATATATTGCTCCTATAACCATGGCAACTATTGAAAGTTCACCAATAATCCCTCTATCTACTAGAATAAATGAAGCTAATCCTGTCATGTTCTGCCCTGAAATTTTTAACACTTCTGAATTAGTCCACGCTTGTGAATTTGGAGCTAAAATAGCTGGGAAAAACGTCAATACGAATAATTTTCCTAATATTACTGGATTAAAAATCTTTTTATCTGTCCCTCTATATACAGCTTTTCCAAATAATGTCGCTGTCCCTCCTGCAAATGCTGCTACATAAAGTGGAGTAAATGGAGCAAGAACAAGCCCTGTCAAAGCTCCTATTGTAATTCCCGAAAGATCCTTTAATGTTCCTTTATTTTTCTGTATTATTAATGAAAATATTATGTCTACCGCTTCTGAAGCTCCTACTGCTGATAAAATTACTAGAAGTGGTGTTGTTTCATAAATAAAGAATGCAACAAACAACATAGGAAGCAGAGACACTAAAATATCTATATTTGTCTTTGTTATATTTTCCTGTAATTCCTTTTTCTTTCTAAACATATTAAAATTTCACTACCTTTCTTTTATAATTTAATTTTATTTTTGCTTAACCCCAGTAAAAAGTTGTTAGACAAACTTCTGATATAATTGTCTATTCTGACGAGCTTGAATCTCCACCACCAGACGATGAACCTCCGGAATTATTTCCTCCTCCGCTACTTCCGCTTCCAGATCCGCTACTGCTTCCTCCGGTTGATTTCGGAGCAGAATCTTGTGATTTAACTTTTGATGGTTTTTCCTGTGGCGCTACTTCCGCAGAAGAATTATTGTTTTTTAGACGGCTATGTTTAGGTACTTTATACAAGCCATTATTATTTTTTCTATTTTTTTTGTTACCTCTTTTTCCATTAAGTCCGTTTTCATTTGGTACACCTGGCATTTGATTTTGTGCATTTGGATCAGTTACTACAGGCTGTTGTGGTGCTGCTTGTTGTTGCGGCATATTTGGTGCAGGCTGCTGAGGCTGTGCAGGATTTACTACTGCGGTAGGTTGCTGTTGCGTAGGCTGCTGTTTTGAATCATTCTTCTTGGCATCAGTTTTATCATCTTTTTTAACTTCTTTTATTTTGTCACCAACTTTTTTGGTTTCATCTCCCAGTTGTTTAATTATATTTTTGGGATTTTTTGAATCTTGACTTCCAAATGCCACTAATACAACTGACAATAGGAATAAAATGACACTTTTGACTTGCTTCATATTTCTTTCTCCTAACTTTTTATTTATTTAAATAAGATATAATTTATATAAATGAATCACAATAATTTTTTGTTAATTTTTATTAGAAATATCAAAGTTTTTATTATATAACGCTTTGTAAATTCCATTTTTGCTTATTAATTCATTATGATTTCCTACCTCTTTTATTTCTCCTTTTTGTATTACCACTATTTTATTACTATTTTCGATTGTTGTCAACCTATGAGCGATAATAAATGTAGTTTTTCCTTTCATAAGTTTTTCAAGTGCGTCCTGAACTAGCTTTTCAGATTCATTATCAAGAGCTGAAGTCGCTTCATCCAAAATTAATATTTGAGGGTTTTCTAAGATTGCACGTGCAATTGCAATTCTTTGTTTCTGTCCACCTGACAATTTTACTCCACGTTCTCCAATTTCTGTATCATATCCATCAGGCAGATTTTCAATAAATTCATGTGCATTAGCTTGAATAGCAGCTTTTATAATTTCTTCTTTGGTGGCGTCCTGGCGGCCATATCTTATGTTACTAAGAATTGTTCCTGCGAATAGGAACGTCTCCTGTGGCACAATTCCTATCGCTTTTCTAAGGCTTTTAATATCATAATTTCTGATGTCGATTCCATCAATCTTTATTGAACCATCCGATACATCAAAAAATCTTGGTATTAAATTTACAAGTGTGGATTTTCCACCACCTGAATTTCCGACAAAAGCTACAGTTTCTCCTTTTTTTACATTTAAATTGATATTTTTTAATATTTTTTCAGGATTATCTTTATAATGAAAATCTACATTTTCAAAGTTTATATTATCTGCAAAATATTTAAATTTCACACAGTCTGGTCGATTCACAATACTTGGAATTTCTTCCAGAATTTCAGAAACTCTTGTAATTGAGGATAAATTTACATTTATTGCATTAAATCTTGTTATGGCGCGTCTTGCAGGTGTGTACATTGATGAGATAGCACCTATTATTGTAATAAAGTCTCCAGGCGTAAAACTTTTTGCCCTCAAAACACGATATCCACTAAACATTAATAGAAGTGCTATTATTATATAATTTAAAGCTTCCATAATGGAGTTAGCTTTTGCATTGTATCTAGCAGATCTTACAGCAATTTTTTTTAAATTATTATTTTTTTTCTTAAAATTATTTATTTCATACTCTTCTGTAGCAAATGCCCGTATAATCCTAATTCCTGACAATGTTTCCTGTAATTTGGAATTTAGTCCATCTAATGCTTCTTGACGCTGTTTTCCTGAACGTTTTAGTCTTTTTGCATATCTTCTTACTGTAATTACAAGGATTGGAGTAACAATCATAACTCCTAAAGTCAAATCAAAATCTATGTAAAATGCTATTCCTAAAAAAAATATCACTTTTATTATTTCAGAAATCATATCAAAAATTTCTAATATAATAGAATTTATGTTACTAGGATCTGTCATTACACGTGTCATTATATCTCCTATTTTTTTGCTTGAAAAATATTCTATATCTAAAGTCTGTATTTTATTATAAATATCAGTAACTATATCCTTATAGATAGAAGATGAGATTACAGTTGAAAAAATTGTATTCCAATACATAAGAACTGCACCAATTACTGCAAGCATTATCATTGCTCCTGCCGCATACAAAATATCCTTTTCGCTTTTTCCCGCAATACCCCTATCAAATAACCTTTTTACCAAAGCTATTGGAGCCGAAGAAACAAGAGATGATATTGTTGCAAGTAAAAGATTTAGTATGATTAATATATAATATTTTTTTATATATTTTTTTAATTTTTGAATTACTCCAAAATCTAGTTCTATTTTTTTCATATATTTACCTTTCGTATAATTATTGTTTTAACACCTCTCCACAGTTATTTTTTTATGAAAATTTTTTGTAATTTTCTATAATATGGACTGCTTCCATCAGTCAGTTCATTTTTAAATTCATCAAAACTTTCAAAATCGTCTCCACTTACACGATAAATCCAGTTTTTATTAAGTTTCAATGAATTTACACCTTTTCTTGTAGTAATAAATACATCAACTCCCAATTTTCTTATATCTTCTCGGTTCCCTTTGTATCGGTGACCCCAAGGATATGCAAGGCAATCTGGAGTTTTTCCAAGTTTTTCTTCAATAATTTTTTTATTTTCCAGAATTTCAAATTCTACAATCTTTCTAAACTCTTCTTCACTAACTTTATCAAAAAATTCTTTTTGATTTTCTTTAAATAATTTATTTAAAAATTCTTTTTTTTCTTTTTCTGGTTTATTATTTTTTTGAAGTTCTGCGATATTTCGATATTTTTCTACAAAATCTTTCTTTGGTTTGTATCCAGGAATTGAAATTTTACTTCTTAATTTAAATACTGGAAGTCCATTTAATTTTTCCATATCTTTTTTTTCATCATAATTTCCTTCAAAAAATAAATTATAGCTTTCTCTTTTGAAGTATGACGAACTTTCATTATCATAAAAAGCAAGCACTTCAATATCCTTTACTGTTAACTGATGAGAATGTGTGTGAAGCTGAAAATCAACCAGTCCGCTTTCATACATTTCTCTTATTTCATCCCAGTTTAAATACGCTTCATCTTTTTCAATAAATTTTGTATTCAAAAATATTGTAGCTTTCATATTATACTTTTTCAAAATTGGAAAAGCTAAAGTGTAATTATTTTTATAACCATCATCAAAAGTTATTAATATTGAATTTTGTGGCAATGTATAATTTAATCCCTTTAGTTCCTCCATTTTAAAAGTTTTTTTATCTTTTATCCATTTTATATGTTCTTCAAATTCATCTACAAAAATTCCACCTTTTCCTTTTTCACTGTCAACACTATGATACATAAGACATAAAACAAAATTTTTTCTAGTTTTGTTATAAATGACAAATATAAAAAATAGTAGAATTATTATTAAAAATAAATATATCATTTTTCCATCCTTTATTTACAAATAGTAAAATTATTCTAAATACTGAAAAATAATTACTTTAGTAAATATTTTTTATTTTAATAGATATTAATTTTATACTTCAACATAAATTAAAGGTTTTTATATTTATTCTTTTTAATTTTATATTATTTTAAAAACAAATTCAAAAATTATAAATATTTAAGCCAAACCTAAGATTGTTTGATATACAAGTTTGATATTAAATGTAAAATGGAATTATTATAACCATTTATATCTATATTTTATACGAAACATAAAAAAATAACAACTAAAAAATAAGAAAAATATTCATTAAAATATAATTATAATTTTCCTTTCAACTTTAAGATTTTTGCTCTGATTTTTTTTATAAATCTATCAATTTTAAAGCTTAATACAGTATTTTTACGATTTTTACTAAAATGAACGTGTCTTTTATTTCCAATATGTGTTACATATGGTTCCTTAAAAAATACTGTTTTAAACCCATGTTCTTTATAAAAATCAGATAAAGCTTCCTCATATCTCTGATTTTCCAATTTTTCGTGAAGCCCAAATAAGTCCATATCTTTTTTTCTTCTTAAGGCTGGATTATAAGTAAATATTTCACCTTTTACACTATAATATTTTTCGCCATTTTTTGAAATATAGTCTTCGTCATAAAAAAAATCTTTTGCAAAATCTTTTTTATCACGTAGTCCAACAACTAGAATTTTTTCATCTTCCTCCATCAGTTCCATTGATTTTTCAATAAAACCTTTTTTCAAAAATTTCCAGTCATCTTCACAGTGAAAAATATACTTAGTATCAACCTCACGGTAAGCCTTATCAATTGACTTTAATTGCCCCAGCCGTGTTTCATTAACTATAAGCTTGAAATTATTATTTTTATCGTTATATTTTGAAATTAATCTCTCCAATTTTTTCCCTTCAGTACTGTCTTCTGTAATTATTATCTTTTTAATTGGATAAGTATTGCATTCAAAAAAGCTGTCAAGCGTTTCTTCCAGCAGATCGAATCTTCCACAGCTAGTTATTACCAGCGTTACTTCTTTCATATCTATCAAGCCCTTTCTTAGCTTTTGTTTTTTTATTCTCTATTGCATTTGCCAAATATTCATCATTTTTTTTCAACCTGCTTCTGTCATTTTCATTATGATATAAATGGCAAGTCAAAGCCTCAAACTTGAGTTTTTTCTTTTTACATCCAATATTAAACAGCCTTACAGCAAGTTCACTATCCTCTCTTCCCCAGCCTTCTATTTCTTCTTCAAAACCATTTACTCTAATTAAATCATCTTTAAAGAAGGACATGTTGCAAGATCTTACTCCACGTAAATTTCTATCTACTTTTGTAAAAATTTTTGAAAGAAGTTTGCTTCTTACCATATTCATATTGTTTCTAAGTCCTTTTGTAAAAAGATTTATTTTTTTGCCTTCCATTATTTTCTTTGCCACAGCTGGTGAAGTTATAACTCGTGAACCTTGAATAAAACAACCTCTTTCCATATTTTTTATATGGTCTTCAACAAAATGCCTATTTAATATCAAATCACCATCAATTATTATTATATAATTACCTGTTGCCTTGCTTATCGCCCTATTTCTAGACATTCCAGCACGAAATCCCTTATCTTCCTGCCACGAATGAATAATATTGCTTTGAGGATAACTTTGCTGAAATCTTTTTACTAAATCTATTGTTTCCTGCTTTGAGCCATCATCAGCAATTATAATTTCCTTCGGTGTAACAGTTTGATCTAATACACTATTTAAACAAGCTTCCAAAGCTTTTGGCCAATTGTATGTAGTAATAACAAGGGAAGTATCGTTTCCTAAGTTATTATAATATTCTTCACGTAATTTTGTATATTTTGTCATTGTATAGATGGAACTATATTTAGCAAGCAAATACCCTTCATAGCCATCCAGAAACCCCAGTTGCAAAATATACATCTTTATAAACCTGAACAGCATTTTGGAATATATTTTTATAAAACTTGGGTTTTTACCTTTTTTTATATATTCTTTAGCACTTTGGGAAGTATATCTATTTAATTTTTCAAGGAACTCTTCTATACTATCGTAAGTATAGTGGATTATCATTTCCTTTATTTTTTTTATTTGACTATCAGTTTGATATTGTTCATGAACTTCACGGCTATTTATTTTTACTTTTCCATTTTTCCATAACCTGATTACATAGTCATCCCATCCGCCAAATTTTATTTCTTTTTTAAAAGCTATATTTCGCAGTTTAATTTTGTAAACATCACCTGATGGATTTTCACTGTTTATAATTGATTTTATTTTTTCCTTCAGTTGTGGCGATATTACTTCGTCAGCATCTATTAACAAAATCCATTCACTCTTGCATTTTTTTAAAACAGCATTTTTTTGAGGACCGTATCCTTTCCACTTTTCTACAAAAACTTTTGCTCCCTTCGCAAGTGCAATTTCCACAGTTCTGTCGTTACTTCCGCTGTCTACAACTATTACTTCATCAGCTATTTCTCTTACTGAATCTAAAGTTTTCCCAATTCTGTTTTCCTCATTAAAAGTTATTATTCCTACGGATAATTTCATCAGCATTCTCCTATTTCATATTTTTTAATTTCTAAACAGCAGGCAAAGCATTCTTTTGACATAATTCATCAAACATTTTTTCAAAATTTACATCATTAATACGATTTTCAGGATAATCAATTAATATATTGCCTTCTTCCTTTATACGCCATTTATTTTTATTGATCTTTGGACCATAAAAAGCCATTATTTTCTTATCCAGCCCTTCAGCAATATGTAAAATCGAAGTATCAAGCGACACTACTAAGTCACTGCTATTAATTATTGATATAGAATCCAAGATTGTTTTAGATTTTTCAAAAAATAAAATATTTTTATTATCCGTTTTTTTTAGGATATTATGTATTGTTTCCCTGTCATTTGGTGAATCTAGAATTATAATTGTGTAATCCTTGTACATTTCTCCCAATCTTTTTATTATAATAAGTGCATTTTCCTCGTTTATCTTTCTTCCTCTTGATGCTCCAAAAAAGTTTAATGCTATTATTTTATCTTTCACATTATTTTCTTCAAGAAATTTGGCTACATTTTTTTCAGATTCTTCGGAAACAGGAACATCATATTTTGTGTCTTTTATTTCAATATTTACACTTTCCACCATTTGCTTATAAATTTGAATCATTTTTAAAGTGTTATTCTGCTTTATGTTTTTATTGTAAATATGGTATCCATCCTTGTTGTATCCAACGTTTACGGTTGCATTTACCCTGTTTAGAAGGTAAACTTGCTTGTATTTTAGCCCTTCAGTTGAATCAAAAAGGACATCATAGTTATTTTTCCCAAGTGTTTTTGCAATACTTCTCCACTCCTGCATCTTTTTCCTGTCAAGAATGTAATATTTATTAATGTTTTTGTTTAGCTTTAACAAATTTTCGAGGGATTTATCTGCAACAACATCAATTTTTATGTTGGGATAATTTTTTCTTATTTCCCTAAAGATGAAGGAGCTTATTATGTAATCTCCAATTTTTCCATCTGTTCTTAGAAATAAAATACGCTTTATATTTGAAGGTATAAGATTAATATTCTTTTTCTTTTTATCAAATATGTGACTTAGCATCTTATTTTTTTTGTCCACCAATTTATCCCTATATGGTCTATAAAATTTCCAGTTTATTTTATTCATTCCTTTTATTCCTTATACAGATATATTTATTTACGTTAGTTTGAGGATAACGTATAATTCCTTTGTAGTTTTGTATTATATCCAAGCTTTATTCATATTTATTAAGAAATATTAAAGTTTGAATAGATGTTTAAATAAATTTATTTAGTTTCAGATATTTTTTCAATTTGAGTATTTAACCATTGTATTGGTTTTGATAGTGAAAAATTATAGGTCTGATTATGGTTCCCAGCAGTTCTTGAAATTGTTTGGAGACTATCGGCAGTTGTTTTAGGAGACCACCTGCATAAATTATATTTATTATTTGCATAAAAGCTAAGTAACGGCTTGTTTAATGAAGTTGCTATATGAATGCCTCCTCCATCAACTCCTACAACTATATCAGATGTAGCCATAAACAAAACATATTTTCTAATATCAAATTGTGGCGATAAGGAAATATCAAGTTTCTTGTTTACTAGAGGCTTTAGCTTTTTAAAGTATTCATCACTTCCGTTTGTATTGCCCATAATAATCTTTACCTTTTTCATTTTCTCTTCAGAAATGTTATTGAGAAGCTGTGAAACTTCGCCAGGATTCATCTCTCTATCGCTTCCCTGTGGAACTAATAGAATTTTTACTTTTTTATATGAATTTTCTAAACTGAAATTCCAAAATTCTTCCATTTTATTAATGTCCTGCTGTAAAAGTTCAATATGTGGCTTTTGCTTTTCTATCTTAAAATATTTTGAAAATTCTGAATCAATTAAATAATCTATAATATGAGTTTCCATTGGAGGAGTACAATCAAAGTCATAGTTTTTTAGAATTTCTTTATTGTAGTGATGTCCTTCATAATTTTCTCCAAAAATTATTGTAATTTTCGGATTCAATATTTTTTTCCAAATCATTCTTTTCGTATTTTCCTTGCTTAGAAAGTCCAGTAATACATCCCATTTTTTAGAATTTCTAAGTACATCTTTACGGTTTACGATAACATCAATTATATGTTCGTTCTCATTACTTAATTTGGCAAATTCTATATTTCTGTCTGTTACGACCATTCCAAGCTTAATATCAGGATATATTTTTCTTAATTGTCTGGCATAGGAAAAAGACATTAAAGTATCTCCAATTGAATCTTTTGGATTAAGAAGAATGGTTCTTATGTTTTTTAAATTGATATCCTTATGCTTTTTTTTAGTGCCAAACAGCCATATTATTATCTTGGATTTTATACTGTTTATTATACTCATGTGAACCCTTTCTTTACATTAAATTATAAATAGTTATTAATATTTTTTAGAGTTTTTATATTTTCTATTAATTTTTTGAGTTTTTCTCTATTATTTTTCATTGAAAAATCATCAGCTCTAACTAATGATATTTTTCTATAATTTTTATATTTTTCATCATCATTCATCAATTCGCAAACTTTTTCTACGAATACATCTTTATCGTTTAAAGGAATCAGTTTCCCATATTCACTATTTTTTCCTAATATATCTTTTGGTCCAGTAGGGCAGTCATATGCCACAACAGGTGTTCCAAAAGCAAGGCTTTCCAGCAATACAGTTGGCAAACCTTCATATTTTGCAGTATGTACAAATAATTTAGCATTTTTAAAAAATGGATACGGATTTTCAATTTGTCCGAGCAAAATTACATCGTTTTCTAGCTTATATTCTTTAATTTTTTGTTTAATCAGCTCCACTTTTTCACCATTTCCAATGAAATAAAGCTTCTCTTTTATTCCACGCTGTTTTAATTTATAGTAAATATCGACAAGATGTTCAGGCTGCTTTTGTTCTGTCAAACGTGAAACTTGCAGGAAATAGTCCTGCTCTAAATAATTTTCATACTTTTTATCAATATTTTCAGCTTTTTTACGAATAGCTTCCAAATCTATCGGATTGTAGACAAGTTCCACTTTGTTTTTATCCATTCCTAAAATTTCCAAAAATTCATCTCTCATTGTATCACAGATTACCAGTATCTTATCATATTTTTTATATTGTTTTCTATATTTTTCTATTTTGTCTGCACTTAGTTTCTCTCCAAAAGTAAGTGAGAAATGAATCCAGGCAAATACTGGAACTTTTATATCAAAATTATTATATTTCAATAAATTTGAAGAATAATCTATAATAACATCATATTTATTTTCTTTTATTATTTTTTCAACCTTTTTCAAATAAGTTGTCTTTGCCCTTATCCGATAAATTTCTTTAATAAGTTTATTTTTGCCATTATAGTTATCAAATAAGAATTTATAATTTACCTTTTCAGGAATTTCATTTTCAAATAAGTTATTTTCTCCATGATTCCAAGTTATAAGTAAATCAACATCGTAATTCAGTTCCACCAGGTTTTTTAAAACGCTAAGTAAAACCCTTTCTTCGCCACCCATACTAAGATGTCCGTGCAATACCAATACTTTCATTTTTTCCCCATTCTTAATTACTATAAAAATCTTCTTTTTTATATTAATCTACAATACTCTAAAAATTTAAAATTTATATTATTATAAATTTTTCAAAAGAAATATTGTAAAAAACATTATTTTAATCACTTTATACAGCTATTTTAGTCTATTTCATACATTTTTTTAAAATGTTCCAGAAAACTTCCTGCTGTATCCCGTTTTCCAGCGTCAATTTTATATGTAAGTTTGTGAATATTGATTCTTTTAGTTATTTCATCCAGCTTTTGCTGTGAAAATTTATCAAACCAGACTCTTATCATTTCGTGTGTCAATGTATCTGAGACAACTTTACATTTTTTATCTTTGTAATAATTTTCGATTAACTCAGTATACAACACTTGAAAGAAAAAGTAGTTTGGAGCTAAATCGTTATACTTCCAAAAGATTAGCAGCATATCTAGCAAAACTTTCAATACTTCATTGTTTTTCTTTGCAAAAATTACGCTATTTAATACTCTGACTTTCATTTCTTCATTCCACGAAAAATAAAAATCATCATATTCTTCCCAGTCTTTTTTCTCTTCTAAACTAAGGCTGTCATCTCTTTGGAACATAAAATAGTCCATTTCAAAATATTCCTGTGGCAAATAGTCTGTAAGCAAGATTGTCGCATCAATCCACACTCCACCATAGTTAATTAGCAAAGCGAGTCTTATTATATCTGTAAAATGTGCAAAATTTATTTTTTTGGCTTCAAGCTTTTGTAAAATATATTCTGGTATTTCAAGATAATCGTTTATATTATTCATATCCAAGTGTATTACTGTGTAGTCCTTTTTATATTTTTGTACAGATTTATAGCTTATCTTCACTACATCAGGCAATTTTTCAAAATCCCATCCTTGTCCCCAGAACTGCCATATAATTTTTTCATTCTCAAATGATTTTTTAGGCTTAATTTGCTCTGCTTTGATACCTTTTGTAAAATATTCATTTAAAAGCTCATTCCAGTCTTCTCCAACCATTTTTTGAGTTATAAGGTAAACTCTGTTTTGGATTTTATTAAATAATTTTTTTGGCATCATTTCCTTGTATATATATTTATATGGTTTTTGCCTTAACTTTTTGTTAAGCCTATCAAGTTTTGAAATATTAAATTTGTAATTATTCATTCTCATCTTATCCCTTTTCCAGTTTTATTTTTTCTCTCCATAGATAATTCAGTAAAAACAACAATATTACTGAAGTTATAATCATATATTTATTATTTAGGTTTATATCAGTAATCCCTTGTATTGCCCATGCCGCAAGAGCCGCTTTTGTACCAATTTCAAGAGCAACTAGCCTGCTATCAATATTTTCCTTATTTTTAGAAAAGTTTATAGAGGCTGCCTTCATGAAAGTACTTACAAAAAATATCACAAAGAACAGAATTCCCACAATTCCAAAATCCAGCAGGAACTGAAGATAAGTACTGTGTGTATGCACATAATAAATCGGCCACTCGCTTAGCTTATCAAGAAAATTTTGATGGACATAATTGCTAACACCAGTTTTTTTGTAATATTCAAGATTAAATTCTTTCCTATCTTCCCATTGCCAGCCCAGTATAGGTTTTTGTCTAAAGGCCTCAAGTCCTGTTTTCCAAAAGATGACTCTCAGGTTGCTGGAAGGATCTTTTTCATAATTTACAATATACTGTAGTCTATCTGTAATTGAGTTTGGAAGAACGAAGTATCCGCCTAAACAGATAAGGATTGCAGCTAGAACATATTTTTTCTTTTTTTTGAATATAATGTAGAAAACTGTTGGTAATAGACAGATATATACCATTTTCGATCTGTTTACAATAACCAGGAAAAATGTTAATGTTGTCATTATAAATAAAAAGATTTTTATTATTTTATTCTTTTTATTATTTTCATTTTTATAGAAAAATAAAAAAGACATCAGAAATAGCAAAATTATACACATTATATTTGCAAAATCCTGGACAGTCAAAATAGCAGTAATTCTTGGATAATACATGCCTACTGGATTTGCCCATTCTTTATAGTCTTTTATAAAATTGAAAGTAGCAAGAATCATAACTATTACGGCACTAAAAAGCGTAGCTTTTAGAAGAATCATAACTTTTTTCATATCCTTTACAAAAAAGATAAATGGAAAGAAAATAAGATAACGAAGAATATAGTTATCTAGACGAGTATCTATTCCGCCATCAAAATATGCTATTATAAATGGAACAAAAATAAAAAGCAGCAATTCTATTGAAAATTCAATATCCAGAGATTTAAATAGCGTTTTCCTATTTTCTCTTGAAATCATGGCAATTATAAATATTAATGACAAGACACGTATTGCAACATTGTTTTCAAATTTTTCTGATAAAAATAAGGCCATTCCCACTAATATACAAAAAATAAATCCTATCCTATTTATAATTAAATTAATTTTTTTATTCATAATATAAGTTCTCTTTCTTTTTTATTTTTAAAATGATAACTTTATCTTAAATCCGATTCATAATTTCTTTAAAGACTCTATCCACACTAATTAAAGGAATTCCTTTATAGTAGTCTTTTTTATATTCGTGTCTTTTCTCAGGAATTTTCACAATGTTATTTTCATAAAATTCATTATCCTCAATAACATTACTTTTTTCAGTATACGGAAAAAAACCCAAATCTCGTTTTCCTGGACCAAAAATCCCAATCACAAACGGTTTTTCAAATCCACTTGCAATATGAATTGGAGAACTGTCATTTCCAACGACAATATTTGCCTTTGAAATCAAAGCTCCAAATTCTACAAGATTAATTTCTCCACGAAAATCAATAACATTTTTATCATTTGGGAAATTTAGAGATAATTTTTTTTCGGCTTTTGAGCCAGTTATACCAATAAAATAATTTTTATTTTTTTTCAATCTTTCAATAATCTCACGATATTTTTCTATTGGCCACATTTTTTCTGCTCTTTGGCTACCTGGTGCAACTAATATGAGTTTTTGTCCCTCATTTCCAAAGTAGCCGTGATGTTCCAGAATTTTATTAATTTTAGTAAAATTTTCTTTTGCAGGATAAATTCTAATTGGAATTTTTTCTCCTTTATATTCCACTAAATCAAGCAATCTTTCCACTTCATGCTTTTTCATATCATAATGAACTTTCTTATTTAGCAGGAATGAGCCTGTCGCTACATCAAATCCTACAATATTAGGAATTTTTGCTAATTTTGCAAGTAATATGGATTTTATAAATCTATGTGGAATTACCGCATAGTCGTATTTTTTTTGTTTTAAAATCTTTAGAACTCTCAAAAAACCTTTTATCCCTTTATCTTGCCCTTTTTTGTCATAAAGAATTATTTCATTTAAATTTGGATTGTTACTTATCACACTTTTATTTGTCGGCAATGTCAAATAATCAATTTCTGATTCAGGATACATGTCCTTTAACCTTTGTATCAAAGGCGTAGACAATACAATATCTCCAATAAATGCTGTATGTATTACCAATATTTTCATTTCTTCTCCTTTTTCAAAACCCCATTAATCCAAAATCTTCTAAAACATCCTATTTTTAAGCTTTTTTATAAATATTTCATTTATCTTTATATACAGAGTTATTATACCATATTTTAGTATTTTTTTACATAGGTTAACAGGTATATTGAAATAAAAAATATAATATGTTAGAATTGTCAAAAGAAAATAAAAATTAGATAAAGGAAAAAAGAAAATGCAGGAAACTAAAAATTTAAATATAGATAATGAAAAAAATTTTTTTTATAAAACTTATGAATACAAAAATACAAAAGCTCTAAAAATATTTTTGGGATTTACAAGGGAAAAAGGAAAAAATTCTTTCGAAATTGCAAAACACTTAAAAAATGATTTTCCAGAACTTAATTTCATGAAGATAACAGAATATAAAGTTATAAAATATACTCCCTTTCACATAAAGATAGAAACTGTATCAGAAAATATAAATAAGACATTTAACAGTAACTTTATATCTTATTACAATTATCTAATCGAAAAAAATGATTTTCGTCTTACGTATAAAACACTTGATTTATGGCTTAATTTTGAAAAAAATTTTTTTGAAAAGGAATATTATCATATGGATTTTAGTTTAGGAAATTTTTTTATAGATAAAGAAAATGGTAAAATTGCC
Source organism: Leptotrichia sp. oral taxon 879 str. F0557 (assembly GCF_000469385.1). GTDB lineage: Bacteria > Fusobacteriota > Fusobacteriia > Fusobacteriales > Leptotrichiaceae > Leptotrichia > Leptotrichia mesophila. Next base: position 36,125 of record NZ_KI271291.1, on the reverse strand, counting down.
TTTATTGATTTTGACGATATTGTAAGAAAGCCGCCCTTTTTTAGAAAACGTCTCTATTTGACAAAATCCATCAGAAGTTTTGAAGGCTCAATGAAATTCTTTTTATCGGTAAAAAACTTTTCAAAGGAAGAGAATCACAAGATTATTGATAGACTAGAAGAGATTAAAAAGCAGTATGGCGTTGTTTCGAGAAAAAAAGATTTGGAAATGACTAAAAAAATTTTAAATAGAAAATAAAAAATATACTCAGACAGCGTCAGAAAGTTGCCTGAGTATTTTTGTTAAATATTCTTAAATTTTATGAGATTATACTATAAAAATCGGCTTTTGAAGATTTTCTAGTATTCTAACTCCCAGTTTACCAGTAATTCTTTCCACCATTACTGTGTATCTCAAATCACCCATTAAGACTAGGTCATAGTTTTGTGCTTCATTCATAATTGTCTTGAATGTATCTCCTTTTTTGTGGATAAGGTTGTAATTGTCCCCAAAACGTTCAGCTAGGCTATTTTCATCCTCTTCTTCAACATTTACACGTAATACATCCACTTTTTGCTCCCCAAATATATGGAAGAAAGTAAATAATGTTTTATTTGCATTATAAGCTCCATCGTCAAGCAGCATTAAATTTTCTAATTTGAAATCTTCCACATTTGGTAAAATAATTAATGGTTTGAAAATACTTCTTAAAATTTCCTTTAGTACTGAAGTTACTTTTTCACTTTTTACAAGAACAAGCAAATCATATTTTTTTAACTCTTCCAGTACAATTTCAGATGTCTCTCCGTCTTTTGTGTAAAAGTTCGAAATATCAGAAGTCATTTTTTCCTTTAATTTTTTTACAGTTTTTTCCTCAAGTTCCCTGTATTCCTTAAAAGCGTAATTTGCTCCAATATTTAGTCCCATTCCTTCGATACTTACAGGAAATACCTCATATTTCAAGACATCCTTAATATAAATAACGTCAACATCAGCGTTATATTTTTGCTTGAAAACTTTTGCAAAATTAACCAATGGCTGTATTTCGTTTTCCGCCGTAACTAAAAATAATGCTTTTTTTTGTAACATTTTAACCACTTCCTTCTATATGATAATTTTTTTTATCCTATTTATTGTTCATCTTCACTCAATTCAGGCTCTTCTGTAATTTTTACCACTGAAGCAATTTTTTCATTATTTCTAACTTTCATTATTCGCACACCAGATGCCGAACGCCCTATTACCGACACGTTATTAACGCTCGTTCTAATCAATGTTCCTTCTGACGTAATAAGCATAATCTCATCATTTTGTGTTACAATTTTTACATCTACGATTTTTCCAGTTTTATCATTAAGTTTTGCATTGATAATTCCTTTTCCTCCTCTAGATGTAAGTCTATATTCTAATAACTTAGTACGTTTTCCATATCCTTCCTCAGTTATTGTAAGAATTCTCATTTCATCATTATTCATTTCTGAATTAATAATTGCAGCACCTACAATTTTGTCCTTATCTCTAAGAGTTATACCTTTTACTCCTGCTGCCCCAGTTCCCATACTTCTTACATCTTTTTCAGAGAATCTAATCGCAATACCGTTTCTTGTAGCGGCAAATACTTCATCCTCGCCAGTTCCGCTTGTAAGCCCAATATACATAACTTCATCGTCATCATTTAACTTAATTGCACGTTTTCCAGCTTTTTTAATATTGTCAAACAATGTAAGTTCAGATTTTTTAACAACTCCGTTTCGTGTTACAAAGAATAAGTTTTTATTTTTTTCAAATTCCCGAACTCTTATTATTGTGCTGACTTTTTCATCAGTATCTAGATTTATAATGTTTCCAATCAGTTTTCCACGTGCCTGTTTTCCAGTTTCAGGGATTTCGTACACTTTTATGCTGAATACTTTTCCTTTTGTTGTGAAAATAAGCAATGTGTCAAGAGTTTTTGCTATATACATATCTTTTACTACATCGTCTTCTATTGTATTTGTAGCATTTACACCGATTCCACCACGTTTTTGAGAACGGTAAGTGTCGATTGCTACACGTTTTACGTAACCTTTTTCTGTAAGTGTTACAACAACTTCTTCGTCCTTAATTAAGTCTTCTATGCTAATTTCGGCTCTTGCATTTCTGATTTCAGTTCTACGTTCATCACCAAAATCTTCTTTTAATTTAAGTGCCTCCTCTTTAATTATACCATATATTTTTAAATCGTCAGATAAAATTCCAGTTAATTCTTCAATTAATAGCATAAGTTCGTTATATTCCTGATTAATTTTATCTCTTTCAAGTCCAGTAAGCCTTTGCAATCTCATATCCAGAATTGCTTTTGCCTGAATTTCTGAGAATCCAAATTTTGCAATTAATTCAGTTCGTGCAACATTTGCATCCTTTGAAGCACGTATAATTCTAATTACTTCCTCAATGTTATCAAGTGCAATTTTGAATCCTTCCAAAATATGAGCTCTATTTTTAGCCTTTTTCAACTCGAATTCAGTTCTTCTTGTAATTACTTCAAATCTATGTTCTAGATATTTTTGAAGAACCTGCTTTAAATTCAACACTCTTGGTGCATTATCCACAAGTGCAAGCATAATTACACCAAATGTATTTTGCAAATCGGTAAACTTATAAAGACTGTTCAGAATTAATTCACTTTCTTCACCTTTTTTCAGTTCAATTACAATTCTAATACCATCCCTGTCAGTTTCATCCCGCAAATCAGATATTCCAGTAATTTTCTTCTGTCTTACCAAATCAGCAATTTTTTCAATAAGTCTGGCTTTATTTACCTGATATGGTAATTCTGTAACAATAATTGACTCTTTTCCAGTTTTTGAAGTTTCAACTTCCACACGTCCTGCAACTCTTAGCTTTCCACGTCCAGTTCTATACGCATCATAAATCCCTTGTTTTCCGTTAATTATACCTCCAGTTGGAAAATCTGGACCTTTTATGTATGTAATCAGTTCATCAATTGAAATTTCAGGATTATCAATCAATGCGACAATTCCATCAACGACTTCTCCTAGATTATGTGGCGGAATATTTGTAGCCATTCCGACAGCAATACCATTTGCTCCATTTAGCAGTAAATTTGGAAGTTTAGCAGGCAGTACAACTGGCTCGTCCAAACTTTCATCAAAGTTTTTACGATAGTCTATTGTATCCTTGTTAATATCCGCAAGCAGCTCTTCAGTAATTTTAGCCATTCTAGCTTCCGTATACCGCATTGCCGCCGCTTCATCCCCATCAATCGAACCAAAGTTCCCATGTCCGTCAATAAGTTCATATCTCATATTAAAGTCCTGTGCCATTCTAACCATAGCACCATAAACCGAAGAATCTCCATGTGGATGGTATTTCCCCAGTACATCCCCGACAATCCTTGCCGATTTTTTAAACGGAGTCTTGTGGCTCATTCCCATTTCACTCATGGAAAACAAAATTCTTCTATGCACAGGTTTTAATCCATCACGCACATCAGGCAACGCACGGCTAACAATTACACTCATCGAATAATCCAAATAAGCCGCCTTTATCTCATCCTCAATATAAACATTAGATTCATTTGATAAATCCGTAGCCTTAGGCAATCCCTCCACAATGATTTCCCTATCATCGTTCTCATCCATTTCTGTTATCTCTTCTTCTCTTTCATCGTCATCTCTAAAATCGTCTGACATCCTGCACCTCTTTTCTTCTCTTTCTTTACAATCCATCTTCTTAAAATTACACAATTTAATACTAAACTGCTTTTAAATAACGAAATCATTACAAACCTTCCTAATAAAGAGAATAAACCTAATATTTTTAAAAATAATTTAAGATATAAATTTCATTTTTTAAACAGAGTTTAGTATAAATAACCCGTCGGAGCATTTTTATGCACTGGCAAAGCTGTTTGAGTATAGCGAGTTTTTTGTCAGTGCATAAAAATGTCGTAGACTAGCCATAGGTTGTAGGAT
>NZ_KI271291.1:0-32069 GCF_000469385.1 Leptotrichia sp. oral taxon 879 str. F0557 | reverse complement strand
AAAGAAAAAACATAGTAATATGAAAAAATATTTACTAATCAAAATAGATTAAATATCCAAATTCCTTACGTAATTTGCATTATCCTCGATAAACTTTCTTCTCGGTTCAACTTTATCTCCCATCAGAATATTAAACATTTTATCGGCATAGGAAGCGTCTTCCATTGAAACTTTTAACAACGTTCTTACTTCTGGATCAAGTGTTGTTTCCCAAAGTTGTTCTGGGTTCATTTCTCCTAGCCCTTTGTAACGCTGGATTGTGTATTTTCTTCCTTCTCCTTCCAGCACTCTTGTCACTTGTTTCATCTGATCATCTGAGTAGGCGTATCTGATTGCCTTTCCAGTCTGAATTTTGTATAAAGGAGGCTGTGCGATATAAATATAACCTTCATTTATTAATTCTCTTAGATGTCTGTAGAAGAAAGTTAGCATTAATGTTCTAATGTGAGCTCCATCAACATCAGCATCTGTCATAATTACGATTTTATGGTATCTTAGTTTTTTCAAATCCATTTCTTCGCCAAATCCAGCTCCAAAAGCTGTAATCATTGCTCTAATTTCAGCATTTTCCAAAGCCTTGTGTACTCCTGATTTTTCTACGTTTAAGATTTTTCCACGAAGTGGCAATATTGCCTGAAATCTTCTGTCTCTTCCTTGTTTTGCAGAACCTCCTGCCGAGTTTCCTTCGACTATGAAAATTTCTGATTCAGCTGGATCTTTTGAAGAGCAGTCTGCCAGTTTACCAGGCAGTGATCCTACTTCCAATGTATTTTTTCTAAGTACAAGCTCTCTTGCTTTTTTCGCAGCTTCTCTTGCTCTTTTTGACATTGCCATTTTTTCAATGATTTTTTCGGCCGCCTTTGGATGATCTTCTAGATAGAATTTCAAATTGCTTCCAACAATATTTGATACAATTCCTGTAACTTCACTGTTTCCAAGTTTTGTTTTTGTCTGTCCTTCAAATTGAGGCTCGGGTATTTTTACACTTATTACACAGACAAGCCCTTCTCTTACATCTGTTCCCTGAAATGTCCCATTTTTATCCTTGATTAAGTTCATCTGTTTTGCAATATCATTAATTGTTCTCGTAAGCGCAGTTCTAAATCCACTGACATGGGTTCCGCCTTCATGGGTATTTATGTTATTTACAAACGAATAAACAGTTTCTCTTTGTGAAGTTGTGTAGTTCATTGCAATTTCCACTTCCACGAATTTTGCACTTCGCTGTTTTTTCACCGTGTTTCCATCCTCATCCACAGTTTCTACTTCCTTAGCTTCCTCAATTTGCATTGTATCAGCCATATAAATCACATCATCAACGATTTTTTCCTCATCAATAATTTCATTTAAAAAGTCTTTTATTCCACCTTCAAATAAAAATTCTTCAGCTTTTATATTTTCAGCATTTCTCTCATCAGCCAGTTCAATTTTTAAGCCTTTATTCAAATATGCCAATTCTTTTAAACGTGATTCCAGTACAGAATAATCGTAAACTGTTGTTTCGAATATCTCATCATCAGCCTTAAATCTAATTACAGTTCCGTGTGCATCAGCATCTGCCACGCCAATTTCCTCCACAGGCGAAGTTGGCACACCACGCTGATATGTCTGTCTAAAAATCTTTCCATCACGTGTTACAGTTGCCTCAAGCCATTCTGACAAAGCATTTACGACAGATACCCCAACTCCGTGAAGTCCCCCTGACACTTTATAATTATCATTGTCAAATTTTCCTCCAGCGTGAAGCACAGTAAGTACAACTTCCAATGTTGATTTTCCAGTTTTGTGCATTCCCACAGGGATTCCACGTCCATTGTCAGATACCTCGATAATATTTCCTTCAAGTATCTTTACAGTAATTTTATCACAAATTCCAGCAAGTGCTTCATCCACGCTGTTATCCACTATTTCCCATACTAGATGGTGAAGCCCACGTGCCGACGTTGATCCAATATACATTCCTGGACGCTTTCTAACTGCTTCCAGCCCTTCCAGAACCGTAATCGCCTCTGCTCCATAATTATTATCCATTATTTATTTTTCCTCCATTTTTAATATATGTTCAGTCATAAATAGAAACTTGAACAAATCTAATTTTTGTCGTTAAGTTTTTTTGTTTTATTACATAAATTGTAATAATTAAATTATAAAACAATTTATTCTAAATTCAATTTATTTTTTAATATATAATTTACGCTTAAGAATAGTACTATACTCACTATACCAGTTAATATAATTAATCCAAAATTTGCACTTATGATGTATTTTACGACATTTAGAGCTACATTTCCAGTTTTATCATATAATGACGAATTATATAGATATGTATAGACCAAAATCATTCGTTTTATAACATTTAAAATTCCTCCAATTATCATAAACAATGCAGCTCCTATTAAAATTCTGTATGATTTTGCCATATTTGCGACACTGACACAGAAAAATAAGAATAGTATCTTTTCAATTGCCCAAAAAATTAAGAAAATGATAAATAAAATTATTGTTGGAATTATATATTGGATGTCTAGTGCTGTTTTTAGATAATTTATCATTTGTATAAAATCTGGATTTTCCCAAAATTTTGACAAAACAATTTCTTCAAGTGGGATAATTAATAAGAATGTTAAAAATATTATAAAACCATTAATGATAAACCAGCTTAAGAAAGTTATTGTTTTTGCCAAAATTATCTGAGCTGTACTAATTGGAAGCGTATTTGTCAAATATCCCTCATTTCCATATACAGAGCGATAAAAACGCACTACTACTCCGTAATGTAACATTATTATAGAGCCAATAACAGCAAGCGTGTACACAAAATAAAGTGTACCTTGAAACAGCGTTACAGTGAATCGTAAATTCTGATCTATGCTTTTATTCATCAAAACAAATAACAGTATTCTTATACAAATTCCCATTATACCTAACCCAATATAAAACGGAAATATCAACTTACCAATATCAGCAAAATCATATTTAATTAATTTTCCTAAAATTTTCAATACTTGAACACCTCCCTGAAATAATTGTCAACAGTCATATTTTGTTCTTTTTTTATTGTTTCGACTTCTTGATGGAGTAAAATATTACCTTTGTTTATAAAAATTGCCTCATCAAGCACTGATTCAATATCTGCAATTAAATGAGTAGAAATAATAACAGCAGCATCTTTATCATAGTTTTTTATAATTGTATTGAGGATATAGTCTCTTGCGGCGGGGTCTACACCCGCTATTGGCTCATCCAATAGATACAGCTTAGCTCTTCTACACATTACAAGAATTAGCTGAACTTTTTCTTTCATTCCCTTAGAGAGTAACTTAAACCTTTTGGAAGAATCAATATCCAAGTCCTTTAACATCTTTATAGCCCTATCTAAGTCAAAATCTTCATAAAAATCTGCAAATAGTCGTAAAATAGCCTTTACTGTCTTAGTATTATCTAAATAATTTTTGTCTGGCGAGTATGCAACAATCTTTTTAGTTTCTATGCCAGGATTTTTTCCATCAATTAGTATCTCTCCTTGAGTAGGTTTAATAAGTCCGTTCAGAAGCTTTATAAAAGTTGTTTTTCCACTTCCGTTTGGACCTAAAAGTCCAACAATTTTTCCAGATTTTACTGATATATTCACACTGTTAAGAGCATTAGTAAAATCATAACTTTTAGATAGCCTATTGCACTTTAAAATAATATTGTCCATAAGTATCCTTTCTATTTTGTATTGTATTTATTCATTAGTCTAGAAATTGTCATGTCATCTTTTATATCATCAATAAGACTAAATATTTTTTCTCTTGAATTTTTTACAATTTCTTTTTCTTCAGGCGAAAATTTTCCTAGCACAAAGCTTAATATTTCTTCTTTCATTTTAGGTTTTCCAATTCCAAATTTTATTCTTACAAATTCATTTCCAACATGTGAAATTATGGATTTTATTCCATTATGTCCTCCTGCACTTCCATTTTGTTTAATTTTTAACTTTCCAAATGGCATATCCATATCATCATAAATCACAAAAAGTTCTGTTTTGGGGTCAATCTTAAAAAATCTTACAGTTTCATCAATAGCTTCTCCACTCAAATTCATAAAAGTTATTGGTTTCTGATAAAACACCTTATCTCTTTTGTGATTAGTTTGTACAAAAAGTGATTTAAATTTCTCTCTTATGTCAGTTATATTATTTTTTTTCAAATATTCATCAATAAATATAAATCCAATGTTATGACGTGTTAATTTATACTGTTCTCCTGGATTTCCCAATCCTACAATTAGTTTCATTAAAATATTTCTCCTTTTTCAGATTGTTCATTTTAAATTATATCAAATTTATAAAAAAAATACAAAAAATATTTGAGAAAACTATTTAATTTTCGCTATTTAGGAGATTATTCCATAAATAAAAAAGACGCCTTTATGGACGCCTTCTTTATTTTTGGAGAGAAAATCAACTTGTGAAAATTGATTTATCTTAGTTATATATAAATATATATAGCTAAAATCATATTTATGTTTGTCTTTTGTGAAAACAATCAGTTTATTTGAAGAAATATTTTTCACAGACATAGATTAGTTATTAAAATTCTTGTTTGATTTGTTCAACCCATGCGTCAATTCTTTCATCTGTTAATTCAGATTGATTGACTTCATCTAAAGCAAGTCCTAAAAATTCCTTATTTTTTGCTGCTCTTGATTCATTGAATTCATATCCTTCAGTCGAAGTTTTCCCAATAATTGTTGCACCAGTTTTTTGGATTTCTTCATCAATGATGGCTATTCCATCCATAAACGTATCAGAAAAAGTACCTTGATCACCACTTCCGAAGTATCCTACTTTTTTACCACTGAAGTCTTTGCTTGCTAAGTCATCAACAATTGCTGCCCAGTCATCTTGCAAGTCTCCAAATCCCCATGTAGAAGTTCCTAAAAGCAATACATCATAATCTTCTAATTTATCCTCATTTCCATCAATATTAAAAACTTCGGCTCCTTCAATCTTTTCTGCGATTTTGTGAGCAATATCTTCAGTTACTCCTGTTGTTGATCCGAAAAAAATTCCTACTTTTGCCATTTTAGACCTCCGTATTTGTTAGTTTAATTTTAAATATATTTTCATATATTTATCTATTTCTGAATAGTTTTATCCAGACTTTGTATTAAATCAAAGAAATGAAATAAATTGTTTTGTTTAAAATTTCACTTTAAATTACTTATTAAATTTTTGTATATTAAGAAATATACCATATTTTACTTTGATTGTCAAATTTTTTTGATATTTAAATTTTTACTGCTATTTTTTTATAAATTATTATATTTTTTAGTTAAATATGCCACATATAATAGTCTTCTTCTGTTTTTGGAATAATTCTTGCTGGAATACCTACTGCTACAGCTTCATCAGGAATATCTTTTAAAACAACTGAATTTGCACCAATTCTTACGTTATTTCCGATTACTATGTTTCCAAGCAATTTTGCTCCAGCTCCTACAGAGACGTTATTTTTGAGTGTAGGATGCCGTTTGACTTTGGATGTACTTACACCACCAAGAGTTACATTGTGATAGATAACGCAATTATCTCCTATTTCAGCAGTTTCTCCAATTACAATCCCCATTCCGTGATCAAAAAATATTTTATTTCCTAGCTTTGCGCCAGGATGAATTTCTATTCCTGTAAAAAAACGAGAAATCTGAGAAATAAGCCTTGCGAAAAGATATAATTTTCGTTTTTGAAAAAAATGGGCAATTTTATGATTAATAACAGCATGTAACGATGGATAAAGAAAAACTTCTATTTTATATCTTACAGCAGGGTCTTTTTCTGCAATATTATTTATTTCGCTTAGTAACCATTTAAAAATAATAATCACACTCCTTAAAAGTTATATGCTAAGATTATATAATAAAACTATTTTAAAAACAACTTTTTATTATATAAATTTCAAGTATGAAAATAGGCAATTCATCCCATTCATTTATATAGAGTCAGAGAATCCTTGCCCAAGTTATCTAAGCTATGTTAATTATAAGCTATTTCTGAATGCTTCTATTGATAGATATTTTTCTCCGCCATCAGGTAAAACAGCTAATACTTTTTTCCCTTTTCCTAATTTTTTAGCCACTTCGTAAGCTGCTGCAATTGCACTTCCAGAAGAAATTCCTACAAATAATCCGTTTTCTTTTGAAGCTCTTGTTGCAAATTCTATTGCTTGTTCATTAGTTGTTTTTATAATTCCATCTACAAGATTAGCATCATAGTTTCCAGGAATAAATCCTGCACCAAGCCCTTGTTGGAAGTGTTTCCCAGGTTGTTCTCCTGATAATACAGCAGAAGTTGAAGGTTCAACAGCAAATACTTGTACTCCAGGTCTTTCTTCTTTCAATCTTTTTCCAACTCCTGACAAAGTTCCAGCAGTTCCAACTCCTGAAATAAAGGCGTCAATTTGTGGAAAGTCATTCAAAATTTCCTTTGCTGTAGTTTCATAGTGTTTTGCAGGATTTGCAGGATTTTCAAATTGTTGAGGAAGGAAATATCCGTTTTCAGATGCTAATCTTTCAGCTTCAGCAATCGCACCTTTCATACCTTTTGCCCCTTCAGTTAGAATTAATTCAGCGCCATAAGCCGCCAAAATACTTCTTCTTTCCACACTCATCGAATCTGGCATTATAATTATAACTCTATATCCTTTTGCTTTTCCTATTAGTGCCAATGCAATTCCAGTATTTCCTGAAGTAGGCTCAACAATTGTGCCACCTGGCTTTAATTTTCCTTCTTTTTCAGCTGCTTCTATCATTCCAAGAGCTGCTCTATCCTTTACACTTCCACCAATATTATATTTTTCCAGTTTTACATAAATATCAGCAATATTTTCTTCGTTTAAAAATTTTAGTTTCACCACAGGTGTATTTCCAATTAAATCTAAAATATTTTCATAAATCATTAAAATTACCTCCATATTTAATATATTGTTTTTTAAATTTGTATCTACAATTATTATAACACTAAAATTTATTAAAATCAATAGTAAAATTTGAAAATATTTTTAAATTTTGGTTTTTACATGGATTAAATTACAAATTCATATCATCAACACTATCCAAATATTCCTTAATTTTGGGAATTACAGCTGCTAATGTTCCTTCCTCAAACGGATTTTTCAAATTAGCAGATTTCATAAGTTCAAAGAATGATTTGCTTCCTCCAAGTTTACATAGATTTAGATAATCCTTCCATGCTTTTTCCCTGTCTTCTCTTGATTTTATCCAGAATTGGAAAGCACAGACTTGAGCTAAAGTATAGTCGATGTAGTAAAATGGCGAGCTAAAAATATGCCCTTGTCTAAACCAGAAAATTCCATTTTTCAATTCATCGACTTCTCCGTAATCTCTAGTTGGCAAATATTTTTTCTCAATTTCAAGCCATTTTTCACGACGCTCTTGTGGCGTAACTTCTGGATTTTCGTAAACCCAGTGCTGAAATTCGTCGACTGTTACCCCATAAGGAATGAATAAAAGAGCTTCTGACAAATGAATAAATTTATATTTTTCTGTATCATTTTCAAAGAATAATTTCATCCACGGCCAAGTCAAAAATTCCATGCTCATTGAATGAATTTCACAAGCCTCGTAAGTTGGCCATAAATATTCAGGCACATCAAAACCTCGGCTTTGGTAAACTTGAAAAGCATGCCCTGCTTCATGCGTCAAAACATCAATATCGTGTGCAGTTCCATTAAAATTGGCAAAAATAAATGGAGCCTTATGTTCTGGAATGTAAGTGCAGTATCCACCACTCATTTTCCCCTTTTTAGAAAGCAAGTCAAGCAAATTATTTTCAGTCATAAATGTAAAAAACTCATCAGTTTCTTTTGACAGTTCTTTATACATTGTTTTGCCGTGATTTAAAATCCATTCTGGGGAACCATGTGGATCAGCATTTCCAGAATTAAATTTTATAGCCTCATCGTAAAATCTAAGTTTTTCAACACCAAGCCTTTTTTCCTGTCTTTTACGAAGCTCAGTATGTAGCGGTACAATGTTTTCAAGTACTTGTTTTCTGTAACTTTCCACCATTTTTGCATCATATTCAAGTCTTGAAAGCTGTTTATATCCAAATTCCACATAATTCTTATATCCCATTTTCTGTGCCATTTTAGTTCTCACTTTTACAAGCGAATCATAAATATTGTCAAATTCTTCTTGATTTTCAGCAAAAAATTGAACTACTTTCTTTGCAGCTTCAATTCTCACATTTCTGTCCTTAGATTGAGTGTAAGGAACCATTTGCGATAAATTAAGCTCTTTTCCATCAAAATCAATTTTCGCACTGGCAATCAATTTTGAATACTTGCTTGATAATCTATTTTCCTCTTGTGCATCTGGAATAATTTCATTCGAGAAAACTTTCAATGTATTTTCCGCTAAGTCAAACAATAATTTTCCATATTTCTCAATAAGCTTATCTTTAAATTTTGAATTAACAAGCACTCTATAAAAATCATTCGTAAATCCAAATAGAATCGGACTGATTTCATCCATATACTCATTTTTCTTATCATAAAACTCATCATTTGTATCAATGCTATGACGAATAGAAACAAGTGTCTGCATAGTTTCGATATGGTTTCTCAACTTTATAATTTTATCAAATGCTTCAATTTGTCCTTCTACATTTTCTGACCTTTCAAAACTGTCTATTAATTCTGAAAATTGTCCTTTTATTTTTTCCAAGTCCAAATGTTTGTATTTGTAATCGTTGAAATTCATAATTTTCTCCTTCTGTATTTTTTAATTTTTATAATTTCAGTATATCAAATTTTGAGCGAAATAACAATTTTGTAATGAAAATTTTTCAAAGATTCAAGCTATAAGACTCAAATTTCATAATTATATATTTTTGATAATCTGTTTATAGTAGTTTAAATTTATTTTAAATTTAAATTCATAAAAGTTGTATTGCTATACTGTAAAAAATCTTGTTTTTAATATTTTTAGAAATAGGAGGGACAAAATGAAAATAAAATCAGGATTAATAAAAAAAGAAATGACCATGGCAAGATGTATGGATATTTGGATAGAAAATGAACATAATTATATAAAAGAATCTACCTATGCTCTGTATTTAACTATTATTGAAAAACATCTGAAAGTTTATTTTAAAAATAGAAAAATAAGTACAATTTCCAGTAAGGATTTTCAATCCTTTATTTTGGATAAGCTAAATAATGGAAAATTAAATGGAAATGGAGGTTTATCGAGAAAAACAGTAAAGGATATGGTAACAATTCTTAATGCAGTTCTTAATTTTGCAAAAAAAAGAAAAATAATAAAAAAGACAGAATTTGAATATAAAATTCCAAAAGAGAAGAAATCTGAAAAAATGGAAGTTTTTGATTCTGAGGAAAGAATAAAAATTTTTGAATATGTAAAAAATAATATGAATTGCCGTACAGTTGGCATACTTCTCTGTCTATGTACAGGGCTTAGGATTGGTGAAATATGTGCATTACGGTGGAAGGAGATAGATATGGCAAGAGGTATTATTAGTATAAATCATACAATACAGAGAATATATTCAAGTACTACTCAAAAAAGTAAAGTAATAATTTCTGAACCCAAAACACAAAGTTCTAAACGAAAAATCCCAATAGCAAGGGAACTGCTTCTTGTTCTGGAAAAATTCAAGTCAGAAGATAAATATTACGTCATTTCAGGAACTGAGAAATATATCGAGCCTCGAACATATAGAAAATTTTTCAAAAAAATGTTAGAGTTTTTAGAGATAAGAAAATTAAAATTTCATTCGTTGAGGCATACTTTTGCCACTCAGGCAATAGAACTTGGAATAGATTATAAAACGGTATCTGAAATATTAGGACATTCAGCTGTCAGCATAACGTTAAACCTCTATGTTCATCCAGAACTTGACCATAAGAAAAAATGTATGAACATAATTTTTAACAATATGACACAAAAATATACAGAAAATTAAAAAAAAGTATAATTCTAAAAAAATGAAAAAATTAAGATTACAGTAAGTATAGCAATACAACTTAATAAAAATTAAATCACTCTTAGATTCGGCTTCTTTTATGGATTTTTATATGAAATACTATCTTGAATTTACTACTAAAATGTGCTATACTTACAACGTAATTATTGTTAAAAAGAAATATGTTTGTCTATTTTAATAAAAAATTAAATATTTGATAGTTTAATAACTAAATTATACTTAATAAAATAAATGAATTACTTATTTAAGTGAGGATGAATACTTATGAAAATAAATAAGGATATTTATATACGAGTATTATATATATTTATTCTGTATATACTTTATAGTCTTTTACTAGATAAGTATGACTACATAGTAAAATACTTAACCAATTTTTTGTTTATTATATATATATTTACAAAATTTATATTTGGGCAGTTAGATTTTTATGCAGAACGTTTTAGGTTAAAGGATGTTTTCATAAATCTTGGGATTAATATTGTCTTTTCAGCAACTCTATATGCTTTTTGGAAACGTTTTGATATTTTCAATATGTTTGCAATGTTGTTTTTATTTCAAGTAATCTTTAGAAGAATAGTGTGTTCAATTTATATGAAAAAGAAGAATGTGCTTATATTTGGTTCAAATCATATAGAAAATAACATTCAACATGATATTATAAAATCTCTTGACTATAACTATGTTGGATATGTTTCTGACAATAAGAACAAGGGAACAGAATATCTTATTGGAAGTTATGGTGAGCTGGAAGAAATTATACATCAAAAAAAGATTGATATTCTTATAATTGTAAAAGATATAAAAAGTCCAGACTTTAAAAGATATATGAAACGGATTTTCGATTTAAAGATAAATGGACTTAAAATAATGAATTATGAAGAATTTAATGAGGATATCCAAAAAAAGATTGATGTAAATAAAATAAATGAGGAATGGCTTCTCCAGTCAAATGGATTTGATATTTTGAATAACGAGATGCAAAGGAATATAAAACGAGGAATGGATTTAATGCTTGCATTAATACTGATGGTCATTCTTTCTCCTTTTGCATTAATAGTTTCAATAATTATTAAACTGGAATCAAGGGGTCCTGTTATATTCAAGCAGACGCGTATAGGCGAAAATATGCGTCCTTTCAAGGTGTACAAGTTTCGAAGTATGAGGCTTCATGATCCGGATAAATATTCGAAATACACTCTAGATAATGATAGCAGAGTTACCAAGTTTGGTAAATTTATAAGAAAAACAAGAATCGATGAACTTCCACAACTTTGGAACATACTGAAAGGTACTATGAGCTTCGTTGGACCACGCCCTGAGTGGGATATTCTTGCAAAAGACTATGCAAGACAAATCAATTATTATAATCTCAGGCATCTTATAAAGCCTGGAATAACAGGTTGGGCTCAAGTGATGTTTCCATATGGAGAAAGTTTAGAGGATGCAAAAAAAAAACTTGAATATGATTTGTATTATTTGAAACATCAGGATTTCATATTTGATGTTCTTATTGTCGCAAAGACAGCAAAAGCTGTTTTTTTTGGAAAAGGAAAATAAAATAATTTTAGGAGGATTCCCATGAAAGGAATTATTTTAGCAGGAGGAAGTGGAACAAGATTATATCCTCTGACAAAATCAATATCAAAGCAGATTATGCCGATTTATGATAAACCGATGATTTATTATCCGTTATCTGTACTTATGCTTGCAAACATAAAAAATATTTTAATTATTTCTACACCAAGGGATTTGCCCGTATTTGAAGAGCTACTTGGAGATGGAAGTGATATTGGAATTCATTTGGAATATAAGGTTCAGGAAAATCCCAATGGACTTGCAGAAGCATTTTTGATTGGTGAAGAATTTATCAGTAACGATAATGTTGTATTAATTTTAGGTGATAACATATTTTATGGAAGTGGGTTTACAGGACTTGTTGAAGAAGCCTCAAAATTAAATGAAGGAGCAATAATATTTGGATATCCAGTAAAAGATCCAAGAGCTTACGGAGTTGTGGAATTTGATGAAAATGGTAAGGCGATTTCACTTGAAGAAAAACCAAAAGAACCTAAATCAAATTTTGCGATACCGGGATTATATTTTTATGATAATACAGTTGTTGAAAAAGCAAAAAATGTAAAACCATCTGCAAGAGGTGAATTAGAAATTACAGCTGTAAATGAAATGTACCTGTCTGAAGGAAAGTTAAATGTTAAGAATCTTGGAAGAGGGATTGCGTGGCTTGATACAGGGACTCATGAATCTTTATTAGAAGCTGCGAATTATGTGGAGGCTATACAAAAGCGACAAGGTTTGTATATTGCTTGCATTGAGGAAGTTGCATATCAGAAGGGATGGATATCTGATGAAAAAATGAAGAAACTTTCTGAAACTATGAAGAAAACCGAGTATGGAAGATATTTGATAAACCTTATAAAATAATTGGAGTAAAAAATGAATCCTAAAATAGAAATACTAATGGCTACATATAATGGAGAAAAATATATAAAAGAACAAATAGATTCAATTATTAATCAAACTTATAAAAATTGGGAATTGTTAATAAGGGATGACGGTTCTAAAGATAAAACGATAAAAATATTAAGAGAATATCAAAAAAGAGATGTAAGAATTAAACTTTTAGAAGATAATAAAGGTAATTTGGGTTTTGTAAAAAATTTTGAAGAATTGCTTAAAAATTCTTATGAAAATTTTGTTATGTTTTCTGATCAAGATGATTATTGGATAGAAAATAAATTAGAAATTTATAATAATGAATTGAATAAACTTTCAAAAGATGAGCTAAAACAACCGTTATTACTACATTCGAATTCTTTTGTTTGTAATGAAAATCTAAAGATAATAAGAAAAAAGTTTATTAATTCTAAAATAGCATTACAGTATAAAGGAAACAGTTGTTTTTTTGTTTACACTGTTCAAGGTTCTACTATCTTAATGAATAAAGAATTAATAAATATTGGACTTCCATTTTTAAAAAATGTAACATTACATGACAGATATTTTCATTTGTTATCAGAATTTTTCGGAAAAAGAATATTTGTGGATAAGAGTTTGATGAAATACAGACAACATAATAGTAATAAAATAGGTGTAAAAAGAAATATTATAAAGAAAATATTAAGAAAAAAATATTTTGATGAAAAGGATAGAAGATTAATTATAGAAATAAAGAAAAAATATAGAAATAAATTGACAGAAAGTAAGAAAATTTTAATAGAACAATATTTAGAAGTAACAGATAAAAAAATAAATAGAATAATACGTATTATAAAAGGTTTTAAATTTAATATGAATCTAAAAAAACGTCTATTTATGTTATTGAAAGGATAACAAGAATGAATAATTTCATAAAATACAAAGATTTATTATTTGAGTTGGTTTTAAGAGATATAAAAATAAAATATAAAAAATCTATGTTAGGATTTACCTGGAGTATTTTAAACCCATTACTAATGATGACGGTAATGAGTGTTGTGTTTTCAACAATGTTTAGGATGGATATACCCAATTTTCCAATGTATTTAATAATAGGACAAGTAGTTTTTTCTTTTTTTTCGGAAGCAACAAACATAGCTATGGTTTCAGTGATAGGGAACGGAGAATTAATGAAAAAAGTATATATACCAAAATATATGTTTCCACTATCAAAAGTTATATTCAGTTTTTCAAATATGATTTTTTCTTTAGTAGCAATATTGATAGTAGCATTAATCACTAGATTACCATTAAGATTTGAGATGTTATTGTTTCCGATTCCATTAATATATGTTTTTGTATTTTCATTAGGTATAGGATTTATTTTAGCAAGTTATACAGTTTTTTTCAGAGATTTATTACATTTGTATAGTATATTATTGTTAGTTTGGACATATTTAACACCGATATTTTATCCAATAAAGATTTTACCTGAGAGCGTGAGAAGCTGGATAAATTATAATCCAATATACATGTATATTAAATATTTTAGAAGTATTATGCTATATGGAAAAATCCCTAGTTTGCAATTTAATTTAATTTGTATTATTACTTCTTTAATATCACTAATTATAGGAATATGGATATTTAGTAAAAAAGAAGATAAATTTATATTTTATGTATAAGTAGGTGAAATAAATGGAAGAAAATATTATAAAAATTAATAAAGTATCTATGAGTTTTAAATTAACAAGAGATAAAATATTTTCATTAAAAGAATATGTTATTAAATTTTTAAAACAAGAATTAGAATACGAGGAATTTAAAGCTTTAACAGATATAAGTTTTGAATTAAAAAAAGGAGAAATATTAGGAATAATAGGTTTCAATGGTTCTGGAAAGAGTACAATGTTGAAGATAATTTCTGGAATAATGAAACCAACAAAAGGATCAGTTGAAGTAAATGGTAATATTTCACCGTTGATAGAGTTAGGTTCAGGATTTGATATGGAGTTAACAGCTAGAGAAAATATATTTTTAAATGGATATATATTGGGATATAGTAAAAAATTTTTAAGAAAACATTTTGATGAAATTATTGAGTTTTCTGAGTTAGGAGAATTTATTGATATTCCAGTAAAAAATTTTTCTTCAGGAATGATTGCAAGATTAGGTTTCGCAATAGCAACAACTGTAAATCCAGAGATATTAATAGTAGATGAAATATTATCTGTAGGAGATTTTAAATTTCAAAAGAAGAGTGAAGATAGAATAAAAGAAATGATAAAAAATGGAGTAACAGTTATAATAGTATCACATTCAATAGAACAAATAGAAGAATTATGCACAAAAGTTCTTTGGTTAGATAAAGGTAGGGTAAAAGATTATGGTGAAACGAATAGAATTTGTAAAGAATATAAGAATAGCTAAAAGTAGAAAAGTATGATAAGATTGAAAAATAAGTAAAATAAATTAATCATTTTTAAAATTAAAATTTGATTAAATTAAAATTATTGTTAAACAATTTCTCAGATTCTGAATTCCTGTTTAGTTATGGTATTAATAGCTTCATCTAAAGAAATTTCAGGATTGTTCTTGCTTTTAACAGTAGCATTGGCATATTGAACAAGTAAGGGATTGATGTAATCTTCAGCTTACTAAAAGATTAAGTCAATTTCATTAGTGAAATTAGAAGTAAGATTAAAAATAATTTTTTATAGTTCATCTTTAAGAGAGCTGACAAAATCAAAATATTTTTTAATAATTCTAAGTTTTTCAACTTATTCTTGAGAAAGAACCCCGTTAATAGCTTCTTTAAGTCCAGGAATTTTAAACTTTTAAAAGTTAAGGTTCAAGATTAAAGGAAGCGTCAAAAAGATTTTCAAGAAGTTTCCGATAATAGCTAAAGAAATTTTGGCGAAGATGTCAGCAATGATGTTTGATGGTTTTAACATATTTAGGGTAAACTAGGATGATATAACAATGATTTTCAAAAATATTGAAGACAGGGATCCAGTTCCAGTATTACCGTTGAACTTTACACATACATCCTAGCAGTTATTAACAACGAGCCGTTGTAACATCAGTCCTTTAGTAAAGGTAGAAAAAATGATGGCTCTTGTAGAATTGCAGTCGGTATAGGCAATACAGAACACAATAAATATTTTGAAGATCGCGCAGCAATTATCATAAACAATTTTAAGAGATATAAAAAAACTTCAATCTAAACCGTTAGGTTTGAGTAATAGCAGGGAGAAATATTAATTGTTTGCGCCGAGCAAATGAGATCGTTTACTAAAGATAAGATTACGTGCTTAAAAACACAGTTGTTTATGCTTGAGAAGGCAACGACACCTATAAATATACGGTTTACAAAAGAAGATGTAGATTCGCTCACTTCCCTGTGATTTGTAGTTATTTTTTCTCTACAATCAAATAATATAAAATATAATAATTCTTGCAAAGGGTGACAAAATTTTTCATATAGTTTTGTGCCTTGAGCAAGGCGAAAGGAGTAATTATAAATATGCAAAATATAAATTCAAAAAAATATTGGGATGATCGATTTAAAACAGGAGATTGGGATACTTTTGGTGGAAGAGAACAAACCTCTTTTTTTTCAGATATATTATTGAGAAACTTACCTGAATGGGTTTACGAAAAAATTTGTTTAGAAAATTTATCTATTGTAGATTTAGGATGTGCAGAAGGAGAAATGACAAAACAACTAAAAGATATTTTTAAAAATTCAAAAGTTTTAGGAGTAGATTTTTCGAAAGATGCTATTGAAATTGCTAGAAAACGATTTGCTAATTTTGATATTGAATTTGAAGTTAATTCGATAGAAAATTTCAATAAACTATATGATGTTAGTATTTGCTCAAATGTGCTAGAACATTTTTATAATCCCTTTGAACAATTAAAAAAAATATTAAAAAAAACTTCTAAAATCGCCATCATAATGATGCCGTTTCAAGAAAAAAATTTACATGAAGAACATTTTTATAGATTTGATTATAATGATTATAAAATGATGCAGGATAATTTCTATTTGGCATATTATAAAATTATAAATACAGAAAATTATGAAAAAACATATTGGCCAGGGAAACAGATATTGTTAATCTATATAAAAAAAGATTATATTGAACTAAAAGAGCTTTCATTAGATAAAATTAACAACGGAAGTTTTGAAGAGTCATTGGAACTACAGAATAAATTAGAACAAAGAATAGAAAAAAATATATTATTAGAACAAAGAATAGAAAAAATATTAAAAATAAATTATACTTATAAAAATAATATTCAAGAAACTCAGAAATTGTTACATAAAGTTTTAAAATCAAAATCATCTAAAATAATTCATTTATATAATAGATTAGTTCATCAGTTGTTATTAGGTTCTCTTCAGGAGAAAAAGAAATTCATAAAATGGATCACAAAAAAATCTAGTGAGCTATCTGACTACAGATTTAATCCAATTATGAATCTTTTAAATGTTTTAGAAGGAAAAACAATAATAGATAAATCGGAAAAAAAAAATAATAAAAAAATTAAGCTATTAGACTATACATATAAAAAAGTAGATGTTGTTTTTTTATCAGTTATAGATTGGAATTTTAGATATCAAAGACCTCAGCATTTGGCTAAGAATATATCACAAAATGGAAATCGAGTATTTTATATAAATGCTAACTTCAGTGAACAAAATAAAATAAATAAATTAACTGAGAATTTGTATAATATAACTTTAAAAAAACAAGAAAAACTAAGGATTTACGATATTCTTGAAGAAGATAGTGACATTTTAAAAAAACAATTAGATGAGTTATATAAAGAATTTAATATAAGAGAAAGTATAGTTATACTTGAATATCCTACTTGGTATGAAGTAACTGAATTTCTAAAAAATAAATATAAATCGAAGATTATTTTAGACTATATTGATGATTATAATGATTTTAAAGAAACTTCAGAAAATAAATATTTAAAAGAAGCAACAAAAAAATGTTTAGAAATGTCTGACTTAGTAATAACTACTTCAGATTTTTTAAATAAAAGAGCCTCTAAATACGCTAAAAATACAAAAATAATTAGAAATGGAACAGAATTCAGTTTTTTTAATAAAGCATTAAGAGAAAAAAAAGTAGATGAAAAAGTCAAAATAGGGTATTATGGAGCAATCTCTTCCTGGTTTGATACTAATAAAGTAGAGTTTATTGCTAAGAACAGACCAGACATAGAAATAGAATTAATTGGAGAAGTTAGTGAACCAGAAGTAGAAAATATATTAAAAAGATATTCAAATGTTTCTTTTTTAGGAGAAAAAAAATACGAAGATTTACCAAATTATTTGATGAACTATGATGTTTGTTTGATACCTTTTAAAGATGATATTGATTTAATAAAAGCTACTAATCCAGTAAAATTTTATGAATATTTAAGTGCAGGAAAAAAAGTTGTAGCAACTGATATTCCCGAATTAAGGCCGTATGAAGGGAATTTAGTTAAGTTAGCTAAAAATAAAGAAGAATTTTTGAAGTTTGTAAATGAATTAATAGAAAAAGTTGATACAGAATATGAAATAAAAGAAAGAATCGAATTCGCTAAACAAAATGATTGGTCTGATAGAGCTAAAAATATTATGAAATGTTCAAAAGATTTGTTTGAAAAAGTAAGTATTATAATAGTAACATATAATAATTTGGATTTAACTAAAAAATGTATTAATAGTATTTTGGAAAGAACAGCTTATCCTAATTATGAAATAATTATTGTAGATAACGCATCTTCAGACGATACTCCGAATTATTTGAGAGAAATAAAAGAAGAATATTCTAACATAAAGATAAAATTAAATAAAGAAAACATGGGTTTTGCTAGTGGAAATAATCAAGGAATAAAATTATCAGACGGAAAATATTATATTTTATTAAATAATGATACGATTGTTACTAGAGGATGGATAACAGGATTAATAAAGCATTTTGAAAATAAAAAAGTAGGAATGGTAGGAAGTGTAACGAATTCAATTGGAAATGAAGCAGAAATTAAAGTAGATTATAAAAATGAAAATGAAATAGATGAATTTTCTTTAAACTATACAACAGAACATTATAATGAAATTTATGAAGATATAGAAGTTTTAGCAATGTATTGTGTTGCATTAAAAAAAGATATTGTTAACGAAATTGGGTTATTAGATGAAAATTATGAGATAGGTATGTTTGAGGATGATGATTATTCATATACATTAACTAATGCGGGATATGAGTTAATTTGTGCAGAAGATGTATTTGTTCATCATTTTGGACGATCTTCTTTTAAAAAAATGAATAATAAAGAATATAAAAGAATATTTGAAAGAAATAAAAAGTATTATGAAGAAAAATGGAATACAGTTTGGATACCACATAGAAAGAGATTTGAATTATGAAAGTAATGTATTTTTCTTTAGTAGGATGGAATTGGATAAAACAAAGACCACATTTTATATCAGAAGGAATAACTCAAAACATAGAAAAATTAGAATATATTTCTGTTTTTCCTCTTTTCAAATCAAAATCAAAAAAAATAGAGATAAAAGAAAATTTTGTCATTAGAGAATTTTGGGTGTTTCCGTTTTCTTTAAAATTTAGAATTATTAGATTAATAAATAGATTTTTATTTAATAAAAAAATAAACCTAAAAGAATACGATGTAATTATATTAACACATCCCTTACAAATAGAGTATTTAAGAGAAATAAATAAGAAAAATTATAAAATTATATACGATTGCATGGATAATATTCCAGAATTTTATGATAAAAATGTAGGTAAGAAAATTATCTATTTTGAAAAAGAGTTAATAAATGTAGCTTCAAAAATAATAGTTAGCTCAATTACACTAAAAAAAATTTTGTTAGAAAGATATGAGATAAAAGATAAAAAAATAAAAGTTATTAATAATGCTACTATTAATATTCAAATTGATAAAATAAGACATATAATATTGAAACAGCCTAACCTAGTTTATATAGGAACTATAGACAAGTGGCTAGATATAGAAATGTTGAAAAATTTTGCAATAAATAATCCTAAGTATACTATTTATTTAATAGGTCCGAATAAATTAATGTCACAAAATATTTTTCCTAAAAATATAATTTTCTATGGAAGTATAAAACATGAGAAGGTTTTCTCATTTATTAAATCTTCTGATATTCTTTTAATACCTTTTATAAAAAATAATCTAATAGAAGCTGTTGATCCTGTAAAGATATACGAATATATTGGGTTAAATTCTAATATAATATCAACAGAATGGGATGAGATTACGAAATTTGATTATAAAAATTTAAAGTTTTATAAAGATTATGAAACTTTTGAAAAAGCGGTAAAAGATTTTAAAATAAAAGATTTTAATAAGACAATAAATACAAAGTTTATAAATGAAAATAATTGGAAAAAAAGGATAGAAGAATACTTAAAAGTATTAGAAATGGAGTAAGGATGTTAAAGATAATGTTTGTATTTGGTACTAGACCAGAAGCGATAAAAATGGCTCCTTTGGTATTAGAATCATTAAAGCAAAAAGATAAATTTAAGGTTAAAGTTGTTATAACAGGTCAGCATAAAGAAATGTTAGATGAAGTATTAAAAATATTTAAAATTGTTCCAGATTATGATTTAAAAATAATGAAAAAAGAACAAACTATAATTGATATTTCGATATCTATCTTAGAAAAAATGGATAAAATTATAAAAAAAGAAAAACCAGAAATAATTTTTGTACATGGAGATACTTCTACAGCTTTGAATACAGCAATGGTTTCTTTTTATAACAAAATTAAAGTTGCTCATATTGAAGCAGGTTTAAGAAGTTATAATATGTATTCTCCATTTCCAGAAGAAATGAATAGAAAATTAATAAGTTCTTTAACAACTTATCATTTTGCTCCAACAGAAAATAATAAACAGAATTTATTAAAAGAAAATATAAAAGAAAATGTTTTTGTTACAGGAAATACAGTAATAGATGCTTTATTTAGTGTTATTAAAGAAAATTACGTGTTTGAAAGTGAAATTTTGAATAATATAGATTATAAAAATAAGAATATAATTTTGTTAACTTGTCATAGAAGAGAAAATTTAGGAGAGAGAATGAAAGATATTTTTGAATCATTATTAGAAATAATACATCAAAATAAAGATATAGAAATAATTTTTCCGATGCACAAAAATCCTAAAATAAGAGAAATTGTAAATAAAGTTATAGGTTGTCAAAAACAGATTCATTTAATAGAACCTTTAGGATATGTATCATTTGTAAATTTGATGAAAAAAGTTAAATTAATATTGACAGATAGTGGAGGAATACAAGAAGAAGCACCAGCTCTTGGAAAACCTGTTTTTGTACTAAGAACTGAAACTGAAAGGTCAGAAGCTTTAGAAGCAGGTACTATAAAATTAATTGGGGTTAAAAAAAATAATATAATTAATGAAGTGGAAGAAATATTAAAAGATAAAAAAAAGTATAATCTGATGAGTCAGGCAAAAAATCCTTATGGAGTTGGAGATTCAAGTAAAAAAATTTTGAAAATAATTGATAAAATAAAAGAAAGGTAGTCTAAATTATGAAAAAAATAAAGATAAATATTAATATTTATAAAAATTTTTTTATTTTATTAAGTGAAAAGTTAAAATTAAATAAAATTTTAATAATAATATTCTCGATTATTTTAATGTTTCCGCTATATAGAACAGGAATAAATGTTTATGATGAATTACAATTAAGACTTTGTAAGTTTTTAGGGATAAAAAGTTTTTTAAAATATCATTATGAAGCAGTTTTACAACATCAAGGAAGAATGCCCATTCCATTAGTTTTAAATAATTATTTGAATTTTTTTTCAACAAATCAAAAAATATACAAATTAGTAGAAATTTTTATAATTATTTCAAATGTTGTATTATTCGGTTATTTATTATATAAAGTAACTAAAAATAAAAAATTAAGCTTCTTAAGTATGATTATTTTTATTGCATTTTTGCCAATGGGATGGGAACCGGTTCCACCAAATGCATATACTGGCATGTATGGAATATCTATTTCAGTTTTTCTTGTTTCATTGATATACTATCAGAGTTATTTAGAAACTGAAAATAAAAAATTTTTAATTATAAGTGGAATTACATATCTGTATAGTTTGTTAACGTATGAGTTGTTTTTATTTTATTTTTTATTATATTTAGTAATGGCCTTAAAAAAAGATAATAGTAGATTAAAAATAGTTTATGTCAATTTAAAATATATAATAATAATAACATTGTCCTATCTTTTTCTATATTTTGTATTAAGATTATGTTATCCTAGTGCTTACGATGGAAATAAACTAGCATTAATTTCTTTAAAACGTACATTAAATCAGATTTTTTTAATGTTTAGAAGTTCTTTCCCGGGATATTATTTATTTAATGCAAAATATCGTTTTCTTTTTAGAGTAAGTAATGAATTTTCACAGGAAAGTGAACTTTTTATAAATGTGAGAATTATACTTTATATGATTTTAGGAGTATATTTTATTAACAAAATTTTAAAATTAAATACAAAAAAAATAGAAATTAAGAAAAATATTTTTATAATCATAATAATTTTATTTTTAATGATTTTAACATTAAGTGTGAGAGTACTATCAAAAACAAATCAAGAAAATCCTATTGTAGGACCTGATTTATTTATAGGGTTTACTAATACTTATTTTACATATTTCTTAGCAGTATTTATAATTAGCTCAATTGTAAGTACATTTAATAATAAAATTTTTAAATTTTTGGCAATGATAACTTTTGTTATATTTTCTACATCAACTCAAATTATGAATGAAGTTATTTCTTTAAAACAAGAAAAAGAATATAAAAAATTAACAGATGCTGAAAGAATTTTTGAAACGAATGAAATTATTAATTGGAATGAAAAAAAAATATTTTCAGAAGATTTATATAAGATGGGATTGGCGATAGGGCTTCATAAGAATTATTGGACAGAAATTTCTAAAATAAAGAAATTGAATATAGAAGTGTCAAATAAATTAGATAATCAAAATGGAATTATAATATCTAGGAATATTGGTAAAAGAGAAATATTTTTATTGGGTACTATAGATAGTATTACTCAAGATCAACAAATTTTAACTAAAAATATTTCAATTTTTTCATTGAATAATTTGGAGTCAAAAAAGGTATATTTTAAAAATGAAAATAATGAATATAACTATATTGAGTTAAAAAATGGAATTAAAGATAAGAAATTTTACAAATATAATATTAATTTTGATAAAACAATATTTACTAATAGTATTGATATCGTTAATTAAATACTAAATTTATAATATCATTTTAAATGGTTTTGATATTATCAGAGAAGGAGGAAAAATTTTATGATACAAAATAAAAAAGTAATAATTTATAAACTTTTATTTTCTATAATAGTATCTTTTATGATGTATTCATATGTGAATGAAATAGTATATAAAATTTTACCAATTAAAGAAGTAGAGATTTCTATTGTAGAAAAAGATAATAGTAATATCATGATAATAGAAAATGAAGAAACATCAAAATTTTATTCGTTAAAAGAAATTTTCAAAAAAAATAAGTTAAAAAACGCAGATTTAAAAGAAAAAATAGAAAAAAATAATAAGTATATAATTTATTTTAGTAATCCTGAAACTAAAATTTCTTTTAATCTAAAAGAAGTTCCTAATAATGCGATATATTTTTTTAATACAGGAATTAAAAAAGTAAATGTAAAAATTAGTAATAAATCTAGAGTATTAGATATGGATATTCCAAAAGATGGAGAAACTTATGCTTATTTTCCGTTTCAGAATAGCAAATTATACTTTTTATATTCAATTGGAATTTATTTTATTCTTACTGTAATTATATATATAGTTTTTAATTTTTTAAACTTCATACTAAAAAAATTAAAGATAAAAAGAATTAAAAACTTTTTATTGGGATATAACCCTAAAAAAGTATTTTTATTATTATATTTATTTGTATCTATAGTTATAACAATAAGTGTTTTAGGAGAATTTTTACCTAAAACTTATTTTGATGAAAAAACCAAAGAAGTTGTTTGGGATCAGTTTTGGTATTGGAATATGGGATGGGCTTTAAAAAATTTACAATTTAAGTATCTTGTAAAAGGTGTATCTTTTCGAGGATATTTTGCTTACGTTCCAATGGCCCTAGCTCAAAGTATAAACGATATATTTAAAATAAGATTTAATAAATATTGGTCATTTTATATACTTAATAATTTTTTTATAATTCTATTTGTAAGTTATATAATTCCTGAAATATACAAGAATTTAACAAAAAAAATATTAAAAAATTATCAAATTATAGTTATGTTTCTCTTGTTTTCTTTTTTTTGGAGGGGAGTGTATTATTCCGTATTGTCTGATATGTTTGGTGTAATAATGTTTTTTTGGGGTATTTTAATGTATTTAAAATATAAAAATGGTAATAGAGGAGTCTTAGCTTTTTTATCTGGAGTACTGGTAACAATTGCTTCTTTAATTAGAACAAATTATAAATTTGGGGTATATATTGTAGCTATTATATTTATTTTAAAATATGGATTTAAAATTTTAAAAATTGATAAATTTTGTAAATTAAAAAAAAATTTTTTTGTTTATTTTTTTCTGGGAGTTATATTGATAGCTTTTCCACAAGCTGTAATAAATTTTAAACAAGGTCATATAGGTTTATTTCCTTATGATAAAAGGGGAAGTTATAATCGTTCAAGAAATTTTACTTTAGTAGAGGAGCATATTAATGCCTCATTGAAAGTAACTTTGGTATATATTTATCCATATAAATATAATCCTGATAATACAGCACTAAAATTAAAAAATAATTTTACAAAAGAGGACATAAATATAAATCAAACATTTGCTCTATTTATAAGCAATCCATTAGATACTACTATTTTAATGACTAAAAAGATATTTTATTTTATAGATTTAAAAACACCAGAAATGTATCCTTCTGCTTATAAGAGTCGTACTGAAACATACATTTTTAGTTTTTTTAACTATTGGATATTTTTAACTGGAATTTATTTGTTGATAAATAAAAGAAATCGTAGAGAATACTTTTCTAAAGAGGAGCTATTATTAGGAAGTATCTTAACTATAGTATTTACTTTACCGCAACTTATATTAGCTATAGAATGGAGATTTTTTATAATATTTTATTTAATAGCTTATTACATTTTTTCCTTTAAATTTACAGAAGTTATTTTTGATAAAAAATTTAATAAATTTAAATATTTTAATTTTATAATTTTAGGTGAAATTTTATTTTTTGTATTAAGTTCTTTTTATTTCGATTCTATTATATAGAGATTTTATTTAATGAAGGAGAGGGAATTCGATGGAAGTACCATTTAATGTCTTAGACAGACAATTTTTTAAATACCAATCTGAATATGAACAAAAAGTTTTAGAAGTTTTGAGAAGTGGTTGGTATATTTTAGGGAAAGAAGTTCAGGAATTTGAAAAAGAATTTGCTAAATATTTGGGAGTAAAAAATGTTGTAGGAGTTGATAATGGACTTAACGCATTAGTATTGACTTTTAGAGCATTAGGAATAGGCGAAGGAGATGAGGTTATAGTTCAAGGAAATACTTATATTGCAAGTGTTATGGGAATTTCTATGAATGGAGCAACGCCAATATTTGTAGAGCCTGATGAATTTTTTAACATGGATATGGAAAAAGTGAAAGAAAAAATTACTCCTAAAACAAGAGCTATATTAGTAACACACTTATATGGACAAGCTTCTAATATGGAAAAAGCTGTTGAAATTTGTAAAAAATATAATTTGAAATTAGTTGAAGATTGTGCCCAATCACATGGAGCAAAATTTAATGGGAAAATGACAGGTAGTTTTGGAATAGGATGTTTTAGTTTTTATCCAAGTAAGAATTTAGGAGCTTTTGGAGATGGAGGAGCAATTGCTACTAATGATGATGAATTTGCTCAAAAAATAAAAGTATTAAGAAATTATGGGAGTGAAAAGAGATATTATAATCAAGTAGTTGGGTATAATTCTAGATTAGATGAAATTCAGGCAGGGCTTTTAAGAGTAAAATTAAAATATTTAAATGAATTAACTGAAGAAAGAGAAAAAATTGCTAAAAGATATATTAATGAAATAAAAAATCCATTAATAAAATTACCTAAAGTTAGAGAAAACGCAACACATGTTTGGCATTTGTTTGTAATTAAATGTGAAAATAGAGATAGACTTCAAGAATATTTAGCAGAGAAAGGTGTAGGGACAGTAATTCACTATCCAATTCCACCACATATGTCAGAAGCATATAAATATTTAAATATAAAAAAAGGAAAACTACCTGTAACAGAAAAATATGCAGAAACAGTTTTGAGTATTCCCATGTATAATGGGATGAAAAATGAAGAAATTAGTTATGTGGTGGAGGTATTAAATGAATTCAAAGGTTAGATTAAAATATAACGTAATTATTAAATCGAAAATTTTTGATTATTAAAGAATTACTTATCTGATATCTTATCATGATAATTATTAACAGAAAGGAATTTTTCAAATATGTTAAAAACTAAGAATATAAAATTTGAATTAGTTACAGAAGATGATGCTGAAAGAATAATCGAATTGAGGAAAAATGATAATTTAAACAAATATCTTTCTGCTACAGATGAAGATATTGAAAAACAAAAAAAATGGATAAAAGAGTATAAAAATAGAGAAAAAGATGGGACAGAGTATTATTATTCGATAAGAACAGAAGAAGATGAAATTTTAGGATATGTTAGAGTATATAAAATAAATAAAAAAGAAAAAAGTTTTACTTGGGGTAGTTGGATAATGAAAGAAGAAAAGCCTATTTCAAGTGCACTAGAAACAGCTATATTAATTTATGAAATTGCATTTAGAGAATTGAATATGGAAAAAGCATTATTTGAAGTTATGAAAGAAAATACAAAAGTAGTATCTTTTCATAAAAAATTTGGAGCAACTAAAATTTCTGAAGATGCTGAATTTGAGTATTTTATATTAGAAAAAGAAGATTATTTTAAAATAAGAGAAAAGAAATATAAAAAATATTTATAATAAAATGAGGAAACTAAAATGAAAAAATATGAATTATTGGAATTTCCACAATTGGGTGATAAAAGAGGTCATCTTGTGGTAGCTGAAGGAAATAAGGATATACCATTTGATATAAAAAGAATATTTTATATTTATGGTAGTGATAAAGATGTAGTAAGAGGTCAACATGCAAATAAATTATCAGAGTTTGTTCTTATAAATCTTTGTGGTAGTTGTGATATTTTTATAGATGATGGGGAAAATCAAGAAACTATTATTTTAGATAAACCGCACCAAGGTATTTATTTGGATAAATTAGTTTGGAAAAATATGTTTAATTTTTCTAAGGATTCTATATTATTAGTTTTAAGTAACGAATATTATAACGGTAAAGAGTATATTAGAGATTATGAAGAATTTAAAAAAATAACTAGGGAGAAAAAATAAATGAAAAAATTATCAGTTATCATACCTGTCTATTTTAATGAAATGAATATCCCAAAATTATATGAAAAATTAATGGAAGTATTAAAAAATAATAGATTCTGTTATGAAATTATATTTGTAGATGATGGCTCACAAGATAATTCATATTTAGAATTATTAAAAGTTAGAGAAAAAGACAAGAATATAAAAATATTAAAATTATCAAAAAATTATGGTTCTCATACTGCAATTCTAGCAGGAATGAGTCATATTACAGGAGATTGTGTTACGGTACTATCAGCTGATTTACAAGATCCACCCGAGATAATAGAAAAAATGTTTGAAAAATGGTTAGAAGGAAATAAAGTTGTTTTAGCTGTTAGAGAAAGTAGAGAGGAATCATTTTTACAAACGTTTATTTCAAATACATATTATAAATTAATGCAAAGATTTGCTTTAAAAAATATGCCTAAAGGTGGATTTGATTGTTTTTTAATTGATAAACAAGTTTGTAAAAAAGTAGCTGAAATGAAAGAAAAAAATACATCTATAATGGGTCAAATATTGTGGTGTGGATTTAAAACTGAAAAAATATATTACACTCGAAGAGAAAGAGAAGAAGGAAAGTCAAGATGGACTTTATCTAAAAAAATAAAATTATTTGTTGACTCTTTTTTGTCATTTTCTTACTTTCCAATAAGATTCATGTCTTTTTTGGGATTTATTTTTGCAATCTTTGGCTTTTTTGGAATAATTTATTTAATTTTTAATAAATTATTTAATAATGTTTCAATAAAAGGTTGGACTTCAATGATAGCAATTGTTTTAATTGTTTCAGGAGTTCAAATGTTAATAACGAGTATTATTGGAGAATATGTTTGGAGAATACTAGATGAAGTAAAAAATAGACCAAATTATATAATTGAAGAGGAAGTAGGTTTTGATGAAAAATAATAAATTTATTTCAATTTCGTTTATTAAATTTCTAATTACAGGATTTATAAATACTTTTTCTTCTTTTGGATTATATGTATTGTTGTTGAAATTAAATTGTAATTATATCATTGCGATAATTTTATCTTATATATTTGGAATAATTTTGAGTTATTTATTAAATACGTTTTTTGTATTTAAAGCAAAAAAAGAAGTTAGAAACATGATTAAATTTATATTTAGTTATTTATCTTCTTTGATAATAAATATTTTAGTTACAATATTATTAGTAAATTATCTAAAAATAGATAAAATTATTGCTCAATTAATAGCAACTATTATTTGTATAGGATATAATTTTATTTTACAAAGTAAGTGGGTTTTTAAGTAAATCAGAATTTTGATATAATATGGAGGTTAGTTATATGGAAGAAAAAAAAAGGAGATTAGATTTTATTGATATGATGAAAGGAGTATTAATAGTTTTAATGGTAATAGGACATACAAATTCTCCATATACGTCATTTATTTATTTATTTCATATGGGTGCTTTTTTTATAATATCAGGTTTTTTATATAATGATTCTAAATATACTATAAAAAGCTATATAAAAAAGCAAATAAAAGGATTATTGCTCCCTTATTTTGTCGTAAATATCTTATTTCTTATTTTTGCTAGAATAATAAATAAATTTTTAAAAATGAATGTATTTTTTAATATACCAACTATAAAAAGTTTTTTATTATATTCTCAAAGAGTAGATATTGGAGATGCAACCTGGTTTTTATTAGTTTTATTCTATTCAAGCATATTATCAGCAATATTATTAAAATGTAAGAAAAAAATAAATTTGAAGTATACTATTTTAGTATTATTTTTTATATCTGTTATTATTAACCAAAATAGAATTTTATTACCGTACATGTTAGATTTATCATTTTATGGAACTTTATATTTTTTAATTGGCTTTATTATAAAAGAATATAATATAATTAGTAGAATAGATAACAATGTATACATTTTTTTTATTTCAATTGGGATAATGTATTATTTTTTCAAAATAAGTTATATACCTATAAGTTGGGCAGGTAGAGATTTTAGAATGCCGTTTGATATTTTTATATGTTTATCAGGAACGTATTTAGTTTATCTTTTTTCTAAAATAATGATTAATCTAAATTTAGGAATTGAACAAATTAAACTCTTAGGAAGAAAAAGTTTGTCCATAATGATTTTTCATTTTTTAGGTTTTAGGTTATGTTTTTATCTATTATATAATATGGGTTATGTTAATTTAAATCAAATATCAACTTTAATACTTGAATCAAAATATCCATTTTGGCCGTTAGTTATTGTATTCGGTTTATTAATTAGTCTTGTAATAGACAATATGATTTCTTTAAGTAATAGAGCTTATTTAATTATTTTAGGAAGAAAAATCATTTCAGAAAGTAAATTTAAGAGAAATATTAAAATTCAAATGAGATATTATAGTAATAATTCAATATTACTTTTAGTCATAGTATTATTTATCTTTAATTTATGGGTACTTACTAAATTCAATTTTTTTATGTTTAATGATTATTCGATATTAAAAATAATAAAATATTCTTCTTTAAAAGAGATATTATTTAATCAGTCGTCATCAACGGGCTTAATTTTTCTTAAATTTATATACGAACTATTTAAATTAAACTATGAATATCATCATTTAATTTTGTTATTTATACATATAATGACCTCTATAGGGGTATATAAATTATCTAAAAATTTATTTGAGAGTAAAAAAATAGCTTTTTACTCAGGAATAATTTTTGGAATGTGGCCAATATCAACAATGACTTTTTTATCGGATTCTTTTATACTTGATTTATTAGTTGGTTTTTTTTCAATTTTAATATTAAATATTTTTATAATTTTAGAGAATAAATCTAAAAAAATGAAATTTTTATATTCTGGATTAATAATTATTTTATATTATTTAGGACTTAAATCAAAAGAAACGATAATAATTCTCCCATTGATTTTATTAATATATGAAATATTAAAAAGTATAAAATATAAAAAAAATAAAGTATCATTTTTAACAATAATTCTTAATATAATAACAGTATTATGTTTAAAAATGATATTAAGTTTAAAAGCTGCTAATATAATTTTTGATATTAAAAATTCTCATCATCATACTTTTAAAATAATAAATTTAATAAAAAATTTTTGTAAATATATTATTTTGTATTTTGATATAAATAATTCTTCATTTACTTATACGAAAGTCTCCTTTATTTCTTTATTTTTTATATTAATTATAATATTATTTTTACTTTATTATATTTTTATAAAAAAGGAAAATTATAGATATCAGATCATTTGGATAATTGGCAACATAGTAGTGGTATTAGTTCCAGTTTTATTTAATAGTGAGCAATATAAATTATATTTATATCTTCCATCTATTTTTTTGTCAATAATTTTTGCAATATTTTTTGAAAATATAATTAAAATTGTTAAATTAAAAATGAAGTATGATATATTTATAGTTTTAGTATTTTTAATTATAGTTAATTTTTTTTACGGTGGAAGAGGCTTTAGAGACCATTGGAAACATTTGTCAATTAGAAATTATAATTCATATAAAGCATTAGAGAAATTAAATATATCAGAAAATTCTATATCAAATTTTTACATAGATAATGTTATTTCTGAGGATAATGTATTTTCTCATAGCTCAGATTCTATATTAAAAATGCTTTATGGAAAAAATATAAATGTAGAAATTAATTCAAAACAAAATTATGATTTAACAAAAGAGTACATGTATTTAAGTTATAATAATCTAAATGGTGATATAAAGGTAAAAAAATATATATTACCTAAGATAGATTCTGTCTCTCCTAATGAAATAAAAAAAGGAGTGAAATTTAATTTGTATAATAATAAATCGGTTATTATTGTAGAAGGGTCTAATATTTTAAAGAATAGTAAATTAGTTATAAATAATACAGAATTATCTGATACAGTAGTAGCTGGGAAGATTATGACAGCATTTTTACCAAATAATTTTTATGATAAAACACAAATTTTACAATTAAGAATAAAAAATAAATATACTAACAACGTAGTTTATTCTGAAAAAAAAGAAATAATTGTTAAAGATTAAATAGAGTTTTCTTAATACCGAGTATAATTTAAGGTTATGGTTGATATCTTGTATAGATAATAGGGTAAGATAAATAGAGTTTATATTATCTCAAAATATATACAAACATCTGAAAATTATTTTAATATCATAGATTGTAAATATATTTTTAGAGAATAAAATATTTAAGTTATAATATTAAAAGGAGTAAATTAATATGGAAAAATATAATCAATTTGAAATTTTTAGATTTTTGGGAAGTTTAGCTGTAATTTTTTCTCATGTATCGTATAATATGCAAATTCCAAGACTTTTAAAATCAGGACCTGCATGGGTATTTTTCTTTTTTTTATCTTTCAGGATTTCTATTAGCATACAGATATATAGATTCTTCTGATTTTAATATCTTAGATTTTTATAAAATAAGAATTTTTAAATTTTATCCAATTTATTTTTTTCATTATTATTAATACTATTATCATCAAAGATTAAATAGGATATTATATATAATATTCTTTTGATTCAGTCATGGTTTTTTACTAAACCATTAACTTATAATTTATCAACATGGTATTTATCAGCATTATTTTTATTATTTCCAATTTTTTTACACTTATTAAAAACTAAATATTTTATTTGGATAGTTTTATTAGTTAATATATATACTTGTTATTTTTTTAATTATCTAGTTAAATTTACTATTAATGGAAACGGTTATATATTAGAGATAATATATTATAATCCTATAATGCATATAAGTTCTTTTATCTTGGAATGTTAATGTATGATAGAATTAGAGTTTTTCAAAAACGAAGAATATATTCAATTTTTGTTATAATTAATATTTTATTTTTATTCATAATCTATCAAAACCTTAAGGTTATTTTTAATCCTTTAATGACTCTATCTTTTTCTCCATTGATAATATGTCTTTTTCTTGATAATGGTATAGTGAGTCACGACAAACGTACGAAAAAAATCTAAAAAAAA
>NZ_KI271290.1:69855-70367 GCF_000469385.1 Leptotrichia sp. oral taxon 879 str. F0557 | reverse complement strand
AATAGTTCAGTTTTAAATAGGTTTTATTATATATTAGACCTGTTCGACAACCTTGCCTTTGAATACGTCGTTGCAAAAAAGTATCATTTGTGAGTGTGTTAAATAGGGTGAGAACACACTGATAAAAACGGGGAGTTTTCCTTGCCTAAAAAGAGGGAGCTTGTCAGGGACACTGAGATAGAGGTTGTACTGGTTGACACTACGGAATGTGAGATTGAGCGTCCTAAAAAAACAGCGGAGATATTACTCAGGAAAAAAGAAAAAGCACACGATAAAGGCTCAGATAGCGGCAGACGAAAAAGATATGAGGATACTTAATGTCTCATTTTCACATGGAAGCGTTCATGACTTTAAGCTGTTCTGCAAAAGCTACGTGCATCTTTTAAAAGATGTACTTTTAATTGCCAACAAAGGATACATAGGTATGAATAAGATACACAGTAATAGCTTGATACCTGAAAAATCGACAAAAAGGAATAAATTAACTAAAGAAGATAGAAAATACAATTCAA
>NZ_KI271290.1:49766-69755 GCF_000469385.1 Leptotrichia sp. oral taxon 879 str. F0557 | reverse complement strand
GCAATTTATAATTTTGAACTATAGGTTGTCGAATTGATCTTAGAAAATAATCTGGCAAAAATATTAGAAAATGACCAAAATCTGAAAGAATTAGTAATAAACATTATTAAAATAGAAGAAGTAATATTTTTATCTTCAGGTAAAAAGAAACCAGAAGGATTTAAAAGAAAAGATGGAAGGGTATCTTGATGATAATGAATTTAGAAAGAAATTAAAGAATGAGAAAATTATAGAAAGAAAACAGAGAGGAAGGCTAGAAACAAAGAAGTATTATATAAAGAAATATTTAAAATTATTTTTTGAGATATAGGGGATCTTGTTAAAAAATAGAGAAATACAAAAGAAATAACTTGAAGTATTTATGTGTTTATTGAGTTTTTTTAAGAAAAGTTGAAAAAAAGCCTATTATATAGTAAAATCTTTACTATAGGAGGAAAGATGAAAATTGCTGAATTTATTAGTGCGAAAGCAATGGAGAGTATGCGTCTCGGAATTAGCGAATCTGGCGGAAATGAAGTGTTTTTTCGTGGAATTCCTGATGGAGAGGGGATAGTTTCTGAGGTAGAAGTTATTGCAAGAGGAAATTCCAGTTCTGTTGCTGCATTATTAAATATGATGAGAAAAAATGAAGTTATAATACATAATCATCCATCTGGAGTGTTGATTCCGTCAGATGAAGATGTGAATATTTCCAGCATGTATGGGGAAGTTGGGGGAGCTTCATACATTGTGAATAACGCTGTGGATGATATTTATGTGATTGTACCTTTAAAAGAATTTATAAAGATAGATATAGATGAATATTTTGGGGAGAATGGAGTTATTCATAAGAATTTTGGTAAATTTGAGGTGCGGCGTGAACAGTATGAAATGGCGAAATTAATTGAAAATAGCATGAATGAGAATAAGAAGCTGATAGTTGAGGCAGGAACTGGTACAGGAAAGACAATAGCCTATTTATTACCTACGTTACTTTATGCTATTGAAAATAATCTGAAAGTGATAGTTTCCACAAATACGATTAATTTGCAGGAACAGCTTGTTAATAAGGACATTCCGCTTTTAAAAAAAATTATTAATGAAGATTTTAATTATCAGATTGTGAAAGGGCGTGGGAATTATCTTTGTAAGAGGAAACTTTATAATATAGATGTTGCAGAGAAAGAAACAGATACGGAAGAGGAAAAAACTGAAAAAAATATTATAAGAAATCTTATTGACTGGGATAAAAATGTTACGAGGACAGGTGATAGGAATGAGCTGAAATACGAAATTTCAAACAGTATCTGGGAAAAAGTGAATAGTGAAGCGGATATGTGTAAAGGAGTAAAGTGTCCATATTATTCAAAATGCCACTTTTTTAATGCTAGAAAAAATGTTGCGGATGCAACACTTCTTATTGTTAATCACCATATGTTCTTTGCAGATTTAGCAATTAGAAATCAGACAGGATTTTATACAAATTATTCAATTTTACCAAATTATGATATTGTTGTTTTTGATGAGGCTCACAATATAGAAGATACGGCTCGAAATTATTTTACTTTTGAAACGTCAAAAATATCATTTGGACGGCTTATGGGGAATATTTATAATAGACGTGTTGTAAATTCCAGCAATGGTGGGGCTATTGTAAGATTAATGACTTATCTGAACGAAAGCCTTTCAAGTGAAGAATATGAAAAAGTTGATGAATTGAAGGAAAATGTTATTGCGGAATTGAACGTATTTTACGATAAAGGAATAGATATTTTTGATAAATTGATTTATCTTTTTTCAGAAAATAATGACAACAGGGAAATCAAAATAAAGATTGATAAGCAGAAAATGCGAAGTAATAAGGCTTTTCGTGAAGTTATGGAAATTAATAGCCAGTTTAAGGAAAGTTATGGAAATTTAGTTATAAGAATTAACAAGTTTTTAAATACTGTGAGCAATTATAATTTAGAAGACAAAGAGGGTTTTTTATTTGAATTTTCAAGATACTATGAAAGATTGAAGCAATATTATAAGAAATTTGAGTTTATTCTGGAAGGGAAAGAAGAAGGGTATGTTTACTGGGCTAATGTTACTACAATTCGTCCAAATGTAAAATTATATGCTACTCCTTTCGATATTTCGGATGAACTGAATGATAATTTGTTTACAAAAATGGATAGGATGGTTTTTACTTCAGCGACACTTGCTGTTGACAATAAATTTGATTATTATAAAAAAAGTATTGGGCTTATGAAGGAAAATCGTAGGAAAATAGACGAAAGGATTGTAAAATCGCCATTTGATTATGAAAAACAAATGAAAGTTTATATTCCAGAAGATGCACTTGATCCAACAAATATCGAATTTTTAAGGGATTTAGAAGAATTTATTGAGGGTGTAATAAAAAATACGAAAGGGCATTGTTTTTTATTATTTACTTCATATAGTGCTTTGAATTTTTTGTACAATCAGTTAAAATCACGTTTCTCAGAAGAGGAATATACGCTTATAAAGCAAAATGATTTTCCAAGGCATGAAATGATAGAAATATTTAAAAATTCTAAAAATCCAATATTATTTGGGACAGACAGTTTTTGGGAAGGTGTAGATGTACAGGGGGAACAGCTGCAATCAGTAATCATCACAAAACTGCCGTTTAAAGTGCCAAATGACCCTGTAACTGAAGCGATTATTGAAAACATTAGAAAAAATGGACAGAACCCGTTTAATGACTATCAAGTTCCGCAAGCTGTAATTAAGTTTAAGCAGGGAGTTGGAAGACTTATTAGAAGCAAGACTGATAGCGGAAATATTATAATTCTAGATAACAGAATAATAAAAAAAATGTATGGAAAAAAATTTTTATCGGCTTTGCCAAGAAACAAGGTAGTTGAAAGTAAAAGTGAAATTTTAAAAAAGATGAAGTAATAGAGCATTGTAAAAGCAAAAAGGGAGTTTTATAAAATTTAGGAAAGGAAAGGGAAAATGAGAGTAAATATACTAGGGCGAGAATTTGTTTTTGAAGTGAAGGAAAGAAAGACTAAAAACAATGAAACACAGTATAAAGTCAAAAACAAGTTCATGTTCAGATTTATTATTTTAACAATAACATTTATGATATTTGGAATAATTATCGAAATGTCAAGGTTAAATGTGAACTATGTTGTTGGAAGCATTGCAAAATCTGATATTGTGGCATACAAAAATGTATCGTATTTTGTAGATATTCTAGATGACAGTATTGAGGAAAAAATAATGAAGACGACACAGCCTGAATTTGATAAAATAAAGGATGTGAATAGAGAAACTATAATTTTGCTTAACAAATTTTTACGTGATGTACGAAATTTATCTGATGATGCAGCGATTAAAGGTTATATAAAAGATAATAAGTACACGTTTTCGGTTGAGGATATTAAGGAAATAAAGGCAAGAACTGAAAATGTTGAGTATTCTGTAAATCTGACGGACATTATATCAGAAATTTATAGTGATGGAATTTATAAAATGGAAAATCTTTCAAAAATAATACGAAAAAAAGATATAAAAGCAGATAATCTGGATATGAAAGTTCTGCAAAATTTTATGAAGCCAAATCTGGTTATTAATGAAGAGGCTACAAAGAAAAAAATTGCAGATAATATGATGTCGTTAAGGGATAAGGAAATTAAAATTTATAAAGGAGATATTATTGTAAAAAAAGGTGAAACTATCGATTCGGATGCACTTTTAAAACTTGAGAAATTAAATTTAGTAAGAAATGGAGATAAATTGAGGAAAATAGTCGGACTTGCTTCTACATTCTCACTTCTTATGATACTAATTTACTATTTGCTTAGAAAAAATGTAAAAAAAATTGTAGAATCGAAGGCATTCTATCCGACACTTATTACAATAGTATTTGTAAATGTTTTCTATATTTTATTTTTAAATAACGAGTTTTTTATTTATTTGCTTCCATTCGCAATGCTTCCTATTATAACAACAATTTTGGGAAATAGAACGTATGCAATTATTTTGACATTTTCAAATATGGTTATCTTGTCAAGAGAAGAATCGTGGTTTTTAGTTACAATAGCAGTTTCACTAGTTGCAGTTTATAAGGCTTCAAATCTTGTGAGTAGAAGTGATATTGTAAAATTGAGTTTCTTTTTAGGAATATTTCAAGCATTGATGGCATTTAGCTATGGATTAGTCAATCAGTCAAGTTTTGGGTTAATTATGTTAATGATAGTGTTTTCAGTATTTTCAGGAATTTTAACTGGAATGGTGTCGCTTGCGGTTCTGCCGTATTTTGAAGACTACTTTGAAATTCTGACGACAATGAAATTACTAGAATTAAGTGATTTTTCACATACCTTGCTTAGACAGCTTCTTATGAAA
The DNA here is from genome assembly GCF_000469385.1 of Leptotrichia sp. oral taxon 879 str. F0557. GTDB lineage: Bacteria > Fusobacteriota > Fusobacteriia > Fusobacteriales > Leptotrichiaceae > Leptotrichia > Leptotrichia mesophila. The sequence goes on along the minus strand of NZ_KI271290.1, from coordinate 65,393 downwards.
GCACCAGGAACTTTTCATCATAGTATAATGGTTGGAGCTCTTGCGGAAGGAGCGGCTGAAAGTATAGGAGCAAATGCTACTTTTGCAAGAATTGCCTCATATTATCATGATATTGGAAAAATGAAGCGTCCAGAGTTTTTTGTGGAAAATCAGCGGGATGGAGTTAATCCCCATAATAAGATAAAACCATCATTAAGTGCATTAATATTGACTTCGCATACAAAAGATGGCTATATTATGGGAAAAGAGAATAAACTGCCAAAGGAAATATTGGATGTAATACTGCAACATCACGGTACAACGCTAACACAATATTTTTATTACAAAGCACTAGAAAGTGGAGAAGAAGTTGTGGAAAGTAATTTTAGATACAGCGGGCCTAAGCCAAAAACAAAAGAATCAGGAATAATCCTTCTGGCAGATACGGTAGAAGCGGCAACAAGAACGCTTGAAAATAAAAGCAAGGAAGGAATCGAAAACTTTATCAGATATTTGGTGAAATCTAAAATTGAAGACAAGCAGTTAAGTGACTCCGACTTGACTTTGGGAGAGATAGAAACTGTAGTACAGTCATTTATAAATACCCTGCAAGGTGTTTATCACGAGAGGATAAAATATCCAAAAATGGATGAAAAAGCTAAAAAAAATTAAAAATATAAAAATGGAGAAAATTATGGTAGAAATAGATATAACTTATGATATTGAAAAAATTGACAATTTTTTTGATGAACCTAAAATAAATGAATTTGTGAGCTATATTCTAAAAAATGAATATAAAGAAGAATTTGACAAAAACGAATACTATCTTTCATTACTAATTACAACAAATGATAAAATTCAGAAAATAAACCGTGAGTATCGCCAAAAAGATACTCCAACTGATGTAATTTCCTTTGCCTATAATGAAACTGAAAACTTTGGAGCAGTAAATATGTTAGGTGACATTGTAATCTCAATTGAGCGTGTAAAAGAGCAGTCTAGCGAATATAGGCATTCTGATGAGCGGGAATTTTATTATGTATTATGTCATGGAATGCTGCATTTACTTGGATACGATCATATTGAAGAGGAAGATAAAGTTGTCATGAGAAGAAGAGAAGAAGAAATTTTGAGTAAATTTAACTATAATAGATGATAATTTTATATAAAATCCTCTTGGAAAATAGAAACTGTATTAAAAACAATAAGTTTTAATTTCTTACTAAAGTATATAATTCAGAACTTATTGAACATTCGCCTTTAAGTGAAAAACAGTATTAATAAAAATTATCAAGCAAAATTGTAAGGGCATAGCATTTGATAAACTTATGTAAAAAAGTATAAAAAAATAATTATTAATGAAATAATGTAAAAATAGAATGTTAATACATTCTATAAAAATAAAAAAATTAATACTTAAATTAAAATCTATTGAAATTAGAAAGGAGTAAAAATTTTGGGAGAAAAAAATAAAAAAGAGAAGAAATCAATTTTTGGGTTATTTCATAAAAAAGATAGATACAATTGGGACATTAAAAAAGAGAGGGCAAGAGATAAAAGGCTTGTGGACAGTTTTAATTTTGCGATTGATGGGATGATTTCGGCATTGCAGAACGAAAAACACATGAAAGTACATATACTTGCTGCAATTGTTATTGTGATTTTAGCAATTCTTATAAATGCAAGTAAGGTAGAAATCCTTATAATTTCATTGTCGGTGTCATTTGTAATAATTACAGAACTTATAAATACAGCAGTTGAGGCACTTGTGGATTTGATTTCGCCTGAACGTCATCCTCTTGCAAAATTAGCTAAGGATGTGGCGGCTGGAGCAGTTTTAATTGCTGCGATTAATGCACTTTGTGTAGGTTATCTGCTATTTTATGATAAATTACTGGATATTTTTGACGGCACAAATAAATTGCATGTTATTGCAGGAAGAAAAGGGAATATCTCGATTTTAATATTAATTCTAGTTGCAATCCTTGTGATTGTTCTTAAATCGTTTTTTCAAAAGGGAACACCACTTGAAGGTGGAATGCCAAGTGGACATAGTGCGATAGCTTTTTCAGCATTTGGAATACTTTTATTTATGACTTCAGATGTGAGAATATTGATATTAGGCTTCTTTATGGCTGCATTAGTTGCACAGAGCAGGGTTAAGTCTGGAATTCACAGTATTAGAGAAGTACTGGCTGGAGGATTGCTTGGTTTTTCAGTTTCGTTTATTATATTGTTTGTAATGATGAAATTTGGAATTTTATATAATTAAAAATTGAAAAAAGTTAAAAAATGTGTTATAATAACTGTTAGTAAATATTATTATAATAAAATAATTTTATAAAAATACCGCTTTAAATTTGGGCCTAAAACCTATAATTATAATTAGTTATATGGATTTTAGATTTCAATCAGTTTTATCAAATCTGATTTTTAAAAAGTTCAAATATAATATAAAAAATAGGAAAATTTAGGAGTTGAAAAATAAATTATGTTTCAAAAATTAGACGATGTTGTCTTAAAGCATAAAGAACTTACAGAAATGCTTATGGATCCTGAAGTTGTTTCAGACCCAAAGAAAATTATGGAGTATAATAAGGCTTTAAACAGCATTGATGAAGTTGTTCAAAAATATACATATTACAAAAATCGTAAAGAGGAAATGGAAAGCCTAAAAGAAGACTTGAAATCTGAAAAAGATTCAGAAATGAAAGAAATGATGCTTGAGGAAATTCATTCAATTGAAGAAGAAATTCCCCATCTTGAAGAAGAATTAAAAATTCTTTTACTTCCAAAAGATCCTAATGATGATAAAAATGTTATCATGGAAATCCGTGCTGGAGCGGGTGGAGATGAAGCGGCATTATTTGCAGCTGATATTTTCAGAATGTTTACAAGATATGCAGAAAGAAACCGTTGGAAAACTGAAATCATTGATAAAAGTGAAATCGGTGTTGGTGGATTGAAGGAAGTAACATTCTTAATCAAAGGAAACGGAGCGTATTCAAGATTAAAATTTGAAAGTGGAGTTCATCGTGTACAAAGAGTTCCAGCTACTGAATCTTCTGGAAGAGTTCACACATCTACAATTACAGTTGCAGTACTGCCAGAAATAGACGATGTAAGTGAAGTTGAAATTAATCCAAGTGATTTGAAGATTGACACATACAGATCAAGTGGAGCTGGAGGACAGCACGTAAATACTACAGATTCTGCTGTAAGAATTACTCACTTGCCAACTGGACTTGTAGTAACTTCGCAAGATGGACGTTCGCAAATAAAAAATAGAGAAGCTGCAATGAAAGTACTAGCTTCTAAGTTGTATGAAATGGAATATGAAAAACAAAGAAGTGCAGTTGAAAATGAAAGACGTTCACAAGTTGGAAGTGGAGATAGATCAGAAAAAATCAGAACATATAATTTTCCTCAAGGAAGAGTTACTGATCATAGAATTAAGCTGACACTTCATAGGCTAGATGGTGTTCTAGATGGAGATTTAGACGAAATGATAGATGCCTTAATTGCTTATGAACAGGCTGAATTATTAAAAGAAGTTGGAAGTGGAAATGAATAATTTACTGGATATATTGAATAAATCGGTTAATTATTTAGAAAAAAAAGGTGTAAAAAATGCTAGATTGACAGCAGAAAGTATCATTTCAGAAGTAATGGGAATGGAAAGAATTATGCTCTATGCTGAATTTGAGCGTATGTTATCAGAAGATGACTTAAAAAAAATTAGAGAAAAACTAAACGATATAACAAATGATGATAAAAAAATATCTGACAATAATAATTTTGAAAATATAGAAAAATCTGAAAAGCAATTAAAATCACTGTTTGATAAAAGCATTTCATATCTTGAAAAAAATAATATTGATGAAAGTAAGTTAATTGCGGAAATTATATTTTCACATGTTTTAAATATTGATAGAATGATGCTTTTTACAAAGTACAGAGATGAAATTGAAAATGAAAAAATTGAAAAAATCAGATATTTTATTCAAAAAATTGGGCGTGAAAAATTTCCAGTTCAGTATTTGCTAAATGAACAGGAATTTTATGGAAGAAAATTTTACGTTGACAAGGGAGTTTTGATTCCACGTCAGGATACAGAAGTTTTAGTTGAAAAAATGATTGATATTTTGAAAAATGATATTACAAAAAATGAAAATTCAAAAATTCATCCTAAAATACTTGATATTGGCGTTGGAAGTGGTATAATAGGAATAACTGCTGCATTAGAAGTAGAAAATTCTTATGTACTAGGTGTGGATGTTTCTGAAAAAGCACTTAATACTGCTGAAAAAAACAAAGAACTTTTAAAAGTTTCAAATATAAAATTTTTAAAATCAGATTTATTTGAAAATATTGAATTTAATCAGTTTGATATGATAGTGTCAAATCCACCATATATTTCCCTTAATGAAATAGGTATTATGTCAGATGACACTTTATTACACGAGCCGAGTGAAGCACTTTTTGCAGAAAATGACGGATTATATTTTTATTATGAGATTTGTCAGAAGGCATCTGATTATTTAGCTGATTTTGGTTATTTATTGTTTGAAATTGGCTATAAACAGGGAAAAAATGTTGCTGAAATTATGACAAGCTCAGGTTTTAAAAATATTGAAGTTATAAAAGATTTAGTTGGATTGGATAGAGTTGTCGTAGGACAGAAAATTATAAATAAAATTAAAAATTAACAAAAAATATTAAATAATTTTAGATTTTTAAATATTTTATTTTGAAAATTAAAAATTATCTAATAAAAAGGAATGGAGATGAATCAATGGTTAGTGATAGGAGAATTTTTAAAAAGACAGGAGCGTTATTGTTAGGATTAACATATTCAATAATATCATTTGGAAGTGAGAATATCAAAGAAGCAATTTCATCATCAGAAAGTGTCGAAAATGTAAATATGCCAAAATCTGAGCCAAAATTAGTCGCATCATCAAAAACAAATAATTCTCAGCTGGAAAAGTTAATTAAAAATCAGTATAACAATAAAAGTATTGACTTAAATGTAAATACAAGTTTGAGAAATATGCGTGATAGCGGAAGTTATGAGCGACCAAATGTAAATACTTACACAGCAAATAGAAAAACTCAGCAAGGAACTCCAGATATGAAATTATCAAAAGAGCAATTGCTGGCTGTAGCTGAAAGAATTTTTCAAAATGAAACAGGTGGAGTTAGAAATAATCTAGTAGACTGGAATGATGGAGAGAATTTCCCTTCACTTGGTATAGGACATTTTACTTGGTTTAAAGCAAGCGGTGGAAGAAGTGGATTTGGAGACAGTTTGCCAGATATGATAGCATATTATAAGCAAAAAGGTGTTAGTCTACCTAAATTACTGACAGATTTTAGATATTCTCCATGGAATAGTAAATCAGAACTGATGGCTAAAAAGGCTAGTGGAGACAAGGATATTGAAGAACTAATAGCATTTTTTGATAATACAAGAGATATTCAAGTTATGTTTATATATGACAGATTAAAGAGTTCTCTTGATAAAATGATAGAAGCGTCTTCAAATAAAGAAAATTTAAGAAATCAATTTGAAAGAATGGTAAATACTCCTAATGGACTTTATGCGTTGATTGATTATGTAAATTTTAAAGGTGAAGGATTAAAAGGTGTTTCTTCATATAATAATATAGCTTGGGGATTAAGACAAGTGCTTGAAAATATGAAAGGAACAGCAGTAGGACAAAGTGCATTAGTAGAATTTAGTAATTCTGCCAAAGATGTATTGGCAAGGCGTGTAAGAAATGCTCCAAGAAATGAAAGAAGATGGCTACAAGGTTGGTATAACAGAGTAGACACTTATAAAACTTTTGAAATTGGAAGAGCATATTAATATAATAATAATTATGGCAGGGAATTTAATAATTCCCTGTTTCCTTTAAAATAAATAGAAATAAAAAAAATATAGAAATAGGAGAAATAAATCAAATGAAAATTTCAGATTTTGATTTTGAACTGCCTGAGGAACTGATAGCACAGCATGCTGTAAATCCTAGAGATCATTCAAAATTATTAGTGTTAAATAAAAAAGAAAAAACATTGGAACATAAAAAATTTTATAATATTATAGATTATTTGAAAAAAGATGATGTTTTAGTAATTAATCGTACGAAAGTTATTCCTGCAAGACTGTTTGGACATAAGGAAAATGGGGTTGTACTGGAATGTTTTCTTTTAAAAAGATACGACTTATATACATGGGAAGTTTTGTTAAAACCTGCTAAAAAATTAAAAATTGGACAGAAACTTATATTTTTGGAAGGAGTTTTGGAGGCGGAACTTCTAGAAATAAAGGAAGATGGGAATAGAATTATAAAATTTAATTTTGAAGGAAGATTTGAGGAAATTTTGGATAAATTGGGAGAAATGCCACTTCCACCATATATTATGGAAAAATTGGAGGACAAAAATAGATATCAAACTGTTTATGCTAAGGAAGGTGAATCAGTAGCCGCTCCAACAGCGGGACTTCATTTTACAAATGAGCTTCTAGACAAAATTCGTAAAAAGGGAGTTATTATTACAGAAGTATTTTTGGATGTGGGGCTTGGAACATTTCGTCCAGTACAGGTGGAAAATGTGCTAGATCATAAAATGCACAGTGAAAAATATCGAATACCCGAAGAAACTGCCAAAATTATCAATGAGGCTAAAAAAAATGGGAATCGTGTAATTGCAGTAGGAACAACATCAGTAAGAACATTGGAATCTTCTGTTGATGAGAATGGAAAATTAATAGCTTCTAAGGGAGATACAAATATCTTTATTTATGGAGATTATGAATTTAAAATTGTAGATGCAATAATTACAAATTTTCATTTGCCAAAATCTACATTAATTATGTTAATTTCAGCATTTGGTGGAAAAGAATTTGTTTTTGAGGCGTATAAGAAGGCAGTTGAAGAAAAGTATAGATTTTATAGTTTTGGAGATTCGATGTTTATTTATTAAAAAATATAAATTATATTAATAAAAAAAAATTAAATACTTACGAAATTTATAAACAATTCAAAATTTATAAAGTATCTAGTTTTATAAAGTAAAATAGTGTAAAATTGAACTTTTTAGATAAAAAAATATGAGCTAAATTCTTAATATTTTTAAGATTAGTTCATATTTTTTGTTTTTACATTTAAATAAGCTTATTTACCAGAAGAAAATAACTCGCTTAATTTATCATAAGTCACAACACCATTTTGAATATCCTGAATTACAGAATTTTGGATTTTTAAGTTATATGGAACAGACTTAATCTTAAAGGCGTTCATTAGAGATCTGTCAAGATCATAGTATACAGGAAAAGTGAAGCCATTTTCATCTATAAATTTTTTTGAATCTGATAATGTTGTATTTTTACTTATAAAAATAACGGCAACATTTACAGAATCTTTGTTTTCTTCATAGAATCTTTGAATTTCAGGAAGCTCATGTTGGCAGTATGGACACCATTCAGCAACAAAAACAAGTAATGTTGGATTTCCATTATTTAAAATTTTGTGGCTTTTTATTTTTGTTCTATTAAAATCCATAAGTTCGAAACTTGGAAGTTTTGCTCCTTTTCTTACATTAATTTCAGAATTTTTTCCATATCCGACTAAAAATGTCAGAAACATTGTAATAATAATTAATAATTTTCTCATTTTTCTTCCTTTCTATTATATTTATTTAAAAATCTTTAGATATATTATATAACATTCTTTGGAATATGTAAAATAAAATTTTTTCATTCAAATATATTATTTTTATTTGACATTATCTATAAAAATTATTATAATTATATAGATAGTAAAATAGATTTAAAACGAAACTCAAAGGAGTAAGAAAAAATAAGAGTTATTATATGGATTTAAAGTTATTTTAAATGAAGGAGTGGAGATATTATATGAAGAAAATTGGAATAATAGTGATAATAATGTCAGTTATTGTATCTTTATCACTACTGAAAAAAAAGCCAGAAGAAGAAATTGTAAAAAAACCTTCTAAAGAACAGATTATATTAGAACAGAACAAAGAGAAATATAGTAAACATATACGGTTTTATAATCGAATTTTAAATATTGATAAAGGACTTTTGTATTATTTTGAAGATGCTGGAATGGATAAAAAATTCAAGAATATACAAAATGAAGAAGTTGTAGCTGATATAGCGATAGATAAAAACTTTATTGACAAATTGAAAGAACTTTCTGAAAGTAATGAAAAAAAAGATGATATGGATAAAAAAGCGGAAGCTATAATTCCAATACTTGAAAAAATGTTACCAATTACGGATAAAATGAGAACTTATTATAAAAATAAGGAATATACAAAAGATAATTATGCAAAAGCTCAAATTTTACATACTGAGTTGCTTGCCTGTATGGATAAGTATAATCAGGTTACAGAAAGTTACAAAGAAGTATTCCAGAAAAAATCAGATGAAATTAAAAAGCTGATGATAAAAGATTATGACAAGAGAAAGCAGTATATTACGTATAATCAATTTATGTTCATCGAAGAAGGCGATCAGATTATAAAGGAAATACATAAGCAAGGGCTTGATGCAAGTGATTTTACTACAAAAGGGAATGCAAAAAAATTCAAAAAATTGGAAGAAAAAATGGATAAAGCCTTTATAAAATTTGAAAAATCTATAAAAAATACAAAACAGCTTGGAAAAGAAGGATATAATCCTGGAGATCATAGTGAATTTATTCAGAAAGCAAATAAATTTAAGCAATCTGTAAATGTATTTATCCAAAGAATAGAGAAAAAGGAAAAAGCCTCACATTCGTCTGTAAGTGATAGTTTCTTTGCACAGACTGAAGAAGGGACACCAGAAAATGTACTTGCAAACTTCAATGAAGTAATAAAGGAACACAACAAATTATTAGCAAAAAAAACTAAAAAATAATAATTAAAATTAATTTATGAAAGAAAGATTTGATTTTATCAGATTTTTCTTTTTTTTTACAAAAATATGATATAATTCTAGTGAAAAAAGTGTTAAGGAGTGATAGTAATGAAGAAAGCAGTTATATTTTTAGTGATGGCAGTTGGAATAAATGCAATGGCACATTTAGGAGGACCTTGTTCTGTAAGTGAGAAAAAATGTGTTATAAGAGGATTTAAGGTAGATGGAAATATTCTGAATGAATCAGAAGCTTCTAGTATTAGGGAGATTGTTGATATATTGAATAAATATGGCAAATCTGGAACAATTGATATTATAGGATATACAGATTCTACGGGTTCACAAAGACATAATTTAAAATTATCAGAAACAAGGGCAAAAAACTTTGCAAGATTAATGAGAGAATTTGGGCTGGATAAAAGATTTTCCTTTGGAAAAATAAAAGGTGAAGGAGCAAATTTGCTTGTGGATACAGATGACAGAGTTGAAGGCAGATACAATAACCGAAGAGTTGAAATTCTTTTGAATAATGTAGAATTTAAAAATCAAGAAAATAAGTAAAATTAGAATTTTAAAGCAAAAAAGATTATGAAAAAATTAATTATACTTTTGATGATAGTAATAGATATGAGTGTACAGACAGAGGAAATTAGAAAAAAAGAAGAAAAAATTAATATGGGAAATACTAATTATATTCCAGAAACCCCAATGTCAACTCAGATAAATTTTGGATTTTCGCCTTGTATTATAACAGATAGAAAATGTGTAGTTCATGGATTTAAGGTAGGTGGAGAAAAAGTGAATGAATCTGAAAGTTATGATTTGAAATACATTGCAAATATGCTTAATGTCCATATAGAAAAAGGTTCTCTTGAAATTATAGGGCATACAGATTCAACTGGTTCAAAAAAACATAATCGAAAATTATCTTTGGAAAGGGCAGTAAATGCAGCTAAATTATTGCGGGAATATGGATTAGATAAAAGATTTTCCATTGTGAAAATTATAGGAAAAGGTGGGGAAGAACCTATTGATACAAATGAAACTGTAGAAGGAAGATATAATAATAGAAGAATTGAAATCATTTTAAATGATTTGGAATATAAGGAATCAAGATTTATAAATGAATAAATATAAAATGTATTTAAAGAGATATTATAGTAAAACTAGTTTAAAATAGAACTCAAAAATTATGACTATTTTACTTAAACCCTAAATTATATAATTTCAATCAGTTCAATTTTAAATAGATTCGAGTATATTATAAATTTTTATGATTATTGTTCTTTTTGAGTTATAAAATATTTTATGATTTAATACCAAAAGTTAAAGTTGATATTTTCAAAAAAAAAACTATTTTATTTTAATAAAATAGTCCTAAAATTATAATATGAGTGATTTTTATAAAGTGGTGCCGCTTGTCGGACTCGAACCAACCACCTACTGATTACAAGTCAGTTGCTCTACCAGATGAGCTAAAGCGGCAAAATTTACAAAGATATTATATCGGATTTTTATTGTAATGTCAAGGGAAATTTAATTTGATTTTTTATTGTTTTTTCAAAAGACTTTGTGATATACTTTTATTATTAAAACTTGTTAATTTTATTGAAATTTAAAAGATTGGAGAACAAAGTGAACGAAAAAAACTTAAAAATTTTAGGATGGATTGGAACATTACTTTCTGTAATAATGTATGTATCTTATGTTCCACAAATAGTAGGAAACCTACATGGGAACAAAACATTTTTCTTACAGCCTTTAGCAGCAGCAGTTAACTGTACGATATGGACAAGTTATGGGCTTTTAAAGGAAAAAAAAGATTATCCTTTATCAGCAGCAAACTTTCCAGGGGTAGTCTTTGGGCTACTTGCAACAATTACAGCATTTTAGAAATTTAATTTTAAAGATTTAATATGAAAAGTTCAAAAGTTCATTTGAATGATGATTAATCATTTTAGTGAGCTTTTTTTGTTAATTTTTTTATAAAAGTAGAAAAAAAGTCATCTTTGTGATAAAATATACAATATAATTTAAGAAATAAAAAAATTTAATAAAAACTATATATAATTAAAACAGGAGGAAAAATAATGCCAAATGAACTGAATAAAGTTTATTCACCAAATGAGATAGAAGATAAATGGTATAAAATATGGGAAGAAAAAGGATATTTTAATGCACAGCACAATGCAGAAAAGCCAGGATATTCAATTGCCATTCCACCACCAAATGTTACAGGGATTTTACATATGGGTCATATGCTTAACAACTCAATACAGGATGCGATTATTAGATATAAGAGAATGAGCGGATTTGATACACTTTGGATTCCAGGGATGGATCATGCTGGGATTGCTACGCAAAATAAAGTTGAGAGAATGCTGGCTGATGAAGGAACTTCTAAAGAGGAAATTGGGTATGATGAGTTTTTGAGAAGAACTTGGGAATGGAAGGAAAAGCATGGCGGGCTGATTACGAAGCAGCTTAGAAAACTAGGAGTCTCGCTGGACTGGACAAGAGAGAGATTTACTATGGATGAAGGGCTTTCGGAAGCTGTAAAGGAAGTGTTTATCAAACTTTACAATGATGGGCTTATTTATCGTGGAGAATACATTGTAAACTGGTGTCCGCATGACAAGACAGCACTTGCTGATGATGAGGTAAATCATGAGGATAAAAATGGAAAAATCTGGGAAATTAGATACCCGATTAAAGATAGTGATGAAGAATTTGTAATTGCTACGACTCGTCCTGAAACAATGCTTGGAGATACAGGGGTTGCAGTAAATCCAAATGATGAAAGATATAGACACTTGATTGGAAAAACTGTAATTTTGCCTCTTATGAACAGAGAAATTCCAATTGTGGCAGATGAATATGTGGATATGGAATTTGGTACTGGGGTAGTTAAAATGACTCCGTCACACGATCCTAATGACTTTGAAGTGGCAAAAAGAACTGGGCTTGCATTTTTAAATATTTTTACAGAAGATGCGCATGTAAATGAAAATGGTGGGAAATATCAGGGGCTAGAAAGATTTGCAGCTAGAAAGGCTATACTTGCTGATTTGGAAGAGCAGGGACTGCTAGTTGGAGTAAAAGATCATAAAAATGCTGTGGGGCATTGCTACAGATGTAATTCGGTTATTGAACCAAGAGTTTCTACGCAATGGTTTGTAAAAATGGAGCCGCTTGCAAAAAGAGCATTGGAAGTTGTAAAAAATAGAAAAATTCAAATTACGCCAAAAAGATGGGAAAAAGTTTATTACAACTGGCTAGAAAACATAAGGGACTGGACAATTTCACGTCAAATCTGGTGGGGACACAGAATACCTGCCTATTATGCAGAAGACGGAACAGTTTTTGTAGCAAAAAGTCTGGAAGAGGCAAAAGTGCAGGCACGTGAAAAATTTGGAAAAGATGTGAACTTGACAGAAGAAACAGATGTGCTTGATACTTGGTTTTCATCAGCATTATGGCCATTTTCAACATTAGGTTGGCCAAATGAAACTGAAGACTTAAAAAAATTCTTTCCAACAAATGCACTTGTTACAGGGGCAGACATATTGTTCTTCTGGGTAGCAAGAATGGTAATGATGAGTCTTTACATAAAAAATGAAATTCCATTTAGTTATGTTTATTTGCACGGAATTATACGGGATGAAAAAGGTAGAAAAATGAGTAAATCTCTAGGAAATTCGCCTGATCCGCTTGATTTGATAGCAAAATACGGTGCAGATGCAATAAGATTCAGCTTTTTATACAATACTTCACAAGGGCAGGACATTCATTTTTCAGAAAAACTGCTTGAAATGGGTTCAGCTTTTGCAAATAAAGTATGGAATGCATCAAGATTTGTATTGTCAAATCTGGAAGATTTTGATGTTTCAACAACTGTGGATAATTCAGAATTTAAACTTGAAGATAAATGGATTTTATCTAAATTGCAGACTGCTTCAAAATTGATTAATGAAAATATGGAAAAATATGAACTGGACGCTGCTGCAAAATTAGCATACGAATTTTTCCGTGGAGATTTTTGTGACTGGTATGTTGAAATTGCCAAAACACGTGTATATGGACAGGAGGGTAGTGATAAAGTTGTGGCACAATGGGTGTTAAGACACGTTCTTGATAAAGGCCTTAAAATGCTGCATCCATTTATGCCGTTTATTACTGAGGAAATTTGGCAAAAATTACAAACGGGCGAAGAAACGATTATGTTATCAGATTTTCCAAAAGAGGAAAAAGAGTTTATAAATGTCAAGGCTGAAAAGGAATTTGACTATCTGAAGGAAATTATTTCGGCAATTAGAAATATCCGTGGAGAAGCAAATGTTTCCCCATCTAAGAAAATTGAAGTTATTTTCAAGACAGCTGATGAAAATGCAAGAAATATTTTACAAAATAATGCCAAAATACTGGATAAACTGGCAAATGTTGAAAAATATGAATTTAATGTGGAAATTCCAAAACTTGTAGGATTTAGATTGGTTGATACAACTGAGATCTATGTTCCGTTAGCAGAGTTAATTGATTTAGACAAGGAAATTGAAAAATTGGAGAAAAGTATTGAAAAAACTCAAGTTGAACTGGATAAAGTATTGAAAAAATTATCTAATGAGAATTTTGTTGCAAAAGCAAAACCTGAAGCTGTGGAAAAAGAAAGAAGAATAAAAGAAGAGCTTGAAAACAAAATTGCCAAGTTTAAGGAATCAATGAATTTGTATAAATAGTATTGGGATTTAAGCCATCAGACAAGTTTAATGAATAAAAAACTTGAAAAATTAAGATTATAATTGTAAAATACATTAAACAAAATAAATTTAAAATGGAGGAAATATGAGAAAGCTTTTGATATTGGTCTTATTGGCTTTAGCTTTAAGTTCGTGCTTATCAGCTAATGTAGGTGTTGGACCAGGTGGATTGCATGGTGGAGTTGGAGTTTATTTCTAGATTTTAAGCCAACTAAATGGAAAAAATTTTTTAAGAGGTGAGATAAAATGAAAAAACTAATTATTTTGATTATGATTTTGTTCACGCTTGCGGCTTGCAGCAGTACTGGAAAAGGGACAAATTCGATTCATGTTGGAGTAGGTGTTTCAGGACTTTAAGATTTTGTAGCTGAAGTATTTATCAGAAAAAAAGGAGAGAGAAAAATGGGAGCATTATTTTGGGCAATTTTGTCAGGAATAACAGCAATTCTGGAAATAATTATTCCAGGGCTTGTAACAATTTGGTTTGCACTTTCAGCTTTAATTGTAATGTTTCTTGCAAATTTTATAGAAGATTCGCTAATACAGTTTTTAATATTCGCTGTGCTTTCAGTAATTTTCCTAATATTTACACGTCCAGTCTTGAGAAAATACATTGAATCGCAAAGAAAGACAAATTTTGATGCGAGCATGAAAGGGACTGATATAAAAATTGAAAAAGTAGTCGATACTAAACAAGCTGAAAAGGAATATGAAGTAAAATTTAAAGGATCCATTTGGACAGGAGTAAGCGAGGAAATATTGTCAAATGGAGAAATTGTTAAAATTAAAGGTTTTAAAGGCAACAAGATAATTCTTGAAAGAAAGTAATAATTTTTTAAATAAAAATAGGAGGTAATATTATTATGTACTGGACTTTACCATTAATAGTTATTCTTATTGTAATAGCGTTAATTTACATTTTTAAATCAATAAAGATTGTACCGGAATCACGTGTACTTATTATTGAAAAATTGGGAAAATACGATAGATCTTTAAATTCAGGACTTAGTTTTCTGAATCCATTTTTTGACAGGGTTGCAAGAAGCGTTTCTTTAAAAGAACAAGTTGTGGATTTTCCGCCTCAGCCTGTTATTACAAAGGATAACGCCACAATGCAAATTGATACAGTTGTTTATTTTCAGATAACTGATCCAAAGCTGTATACTTATGGAGTAGAGCGTCCACTTTCAGCAATTGAAAATTTGACAGCGACAACTTTGAGAAATATTATTGGAGATATGACAGTTGATCAGACATTGACTTCAAGAGATATTATCAACACAAAAATGCGTCAAGAACTGGATGATGCCACAGATCCTTGGGGAATAAAAGTAAACCGTGTGGAATTGAAAAGCATCTTGCCACCAGCTGACATTCGTGTAGCAATGGAAAAGGAAATGAAGGCAGAACGTGAAAAAAGGGCAAACATTCTGGAAGCACAAGCAAAAAGGGAAGCGGCAATCTTGGTTGCGGAAGGAGAAAAACAGGCTGCAATTTTAAGAGCAGAAGCTAAAAAAGAACAGCAGATAAAAGAAGCAGAAGGGCGTGCAGAAGCAATCTTATCAATTCAAAAAGCACAAGCAGAAGCATTGAAACTGTTAAACGAAGCTGCACCAACAAAAGAGGTATTGTCATTAAAAGGAATGGAAACATTTGAAAAAGTGGCAGATGGAAAATCAACAAAAATCATTATTCCAAGCGAGTTACAAAATCTGGCTGGAATGGTTACCGCATTTTCGGAACTTGCTAAAAAAGATAAAGATGTGGAACAAAAATAGGATATATGGGACTGGACAAAATGTCCAGTCTTTTTTTTTGAAAATTTTTAAATTACATATATTGTAATAATATAATCTTGAAAAAAATAGTTTTATACTAAATTTGATTTAAAATTTTTATAATAGGTTAATTTATAGTTATTCAAGTAAATTATTTTTTATATATTTTGATTAATAAATA
>NZ_KI271290.1:44550-49666 GCF_000469385.1 Leptotrichia sp. oral taxon 879 str. F0557 | reverse complement strand
AAGATTGCTACGCAATAACCTATGGCTAGTCTACCACATTTTTCTGCACTGAAAAAAAACTCGCTATACTCAGACAGTTTTGTCAGCACAGAAAAATGCTCCGATGGATTATTTATACTAGAATCTGATTGAAAAATCAAAATTATATTTTAATTATTTTAAATATACCCTTTATTAGAAAAGTTTGTAATAATTTCATTATTTAAACAGGAAATAATATTATTTTGATAGATAAAAGAGTTCAAATATAATTTGAAAAAGATTAAAAAAAAATTTTTTTTATAATAAAAAATTAAAAAGTTTTTCTATTGACAAATTTAAAAAATGGGGTAACATAGGAATATAAGAAATATTAATTGAAAGATAAAAGAAGGTGTAATTATGAGTAAAGAAAAATTATTGGAAAAATTAAAAGGGAAATTGATTGTTTCGTGCCAGGCATTGCCTGGAGAACCTCTTTATATAGAAAATGGGACTATAATGCATCTTATGGCTATTGCGGCAGAACAGGCTGGAGCTGCGGGAATAAGAACTAATGGAATAAGAGATATTGAAGAAATCAAAAAAAACTTAGATTTACCTGTTATAGGATTAATCAAAAAGCAATATGAAGGATTTCCTCAGCATATAACTGTAACGATGAAGGAAATAGATGATTTAGTGAAAGCTAAAGCCGATATAATTGCACTAGACTGTACAATGAGAGAACGTCCTGAAGCAAAAACAATAAATGAATTTATAAAAAAAATTAGGGAAAAATATCCTGATGTGCTATTAATGGCAGATATTTCAACATTTGAAGAAGGTGTGAATGCTGAGAAAGCTGGTGTAGATTTTGTAGGAACAACACTTAGTGGCTATACTCCCTATAGCAAAAAATCAGAAGGGCCTGATTTTGAATTAGTAGAAAATCTTGCTAAAACACTTCATATTCCAATAATAGCAGAAGGAAAAATACACGAGCCGAAGCAGGCAAAAAAAATGCTGGAATTGGGTGCATTTGCAGTAGTTGTCGGAGGAGCTATAACAAGACCTCTTGAGATTGCCCAAAGATTTGTTAGGGAAATGGAGAAATAAAAATTAGTAATTAAAAATAAATATTATAGAAAGGAAATTATTGAAACTGTTTTAGAAAATAACAAAGAGAGGAGGAAATATAATATTTTAAATGGTTTCAATATATGGTATATGCTATGAAAAATAATGGAATTTTTGCAGTATTACAGAAAATAGGTAGGGCTTTTATGTTACCTATCGCAGTATTGCCAATGGCGGGAATACTTTTAGGGGTGGGAGGTTCTTTTACGAATCCTGTTCTTATAAAAACATATAATTTAACTTTTCTTGAACCAGGAACGCCGTTAAATTATCTTATGCAGTTATTTTCTAACGTAGGATTGTTTGTTTTTGCAAATTTACCTTTACTGTTTGCAGTTGGTGTAGCTATAGGACTTGCAAATAAAAATAAAGAAACAGCAGCGTTATCAGCAGTTTTGGGATTTTTGCTTTTTCACACTATAATAGGGACAATTTTGAGTTTTAAAGGGATAACTCCTGATTCAGTAACTTATGATGCTCTTATTGGAAAAGGTTTGAGTGAAGCTGCGGCAAGAGGGACAGCGGCATTGTATGCAAAGGAACTTGGAATATTTACATTACAGACGGGTGTGTTTGGTGGTATCGTGTGCGGTATTGTGGCTTCGGCAATTACAAACAAGTTTTCGGATAAAAAATTACCTGATTATTTGGCATTTTTCAGCGGAAATAGATTTGTGCCTGTTATGACAATTATTTTATTTATTCCTTTGGCAGCAATATTTCCGTTTGTTTGGCCTACAATCTTTATGGGAATTGTGAAAGCTGGAGAAATGTTTGCGGCTACAGGGGCTATAGGAACATTCTTCTATGGATTTACAATGAGATTGTTAAATGTATTTGGATTGCACCATGCGATATATCCTCTGTTCTGGTATACTCAGCTTGGAGGTTATCAGGAAGTGGGAGGACAGATGGTAGCAGGAGGGCAAAATATATTCTTTGCACAGCTTGCAGATCCGTCAGTAAAACATTTTAGTGCAGCGGCGACAAAAACAATGACAGGTGGATTTTTACCTATGATGTTTGGATTACCTGCAGCAGCTCTTGCAATGTACAGAACTGCAGATGACAAGAATAAAGCGGCTATAAAAGGAATATTGCTATCAGCCGCATTGACATCATTCCTTACAGGAATAACTGAACCGATAGAATTTACTTTCTTATTTGTAGCACCTGTATTATACGTAATTCATGCAGTGCTTGAAGGACTTGCCTATATGCTAATGTATGTGCTTAATGTGGCAGTAGGAATTACATTCTCAAGAGGAATTATAGATTTCACTTTCTTTGGACTTTTACAAGGAAATGCAAAGACTTCATATTACTGGATACTAATATTAGGACCTGTCTATGCATTTGTATATTATTTTGTGTTCAAAACATTAATTTTGAAATTTAATATTCTTACACCAGGTAGAGGAGATTCTGAAAATAAACTTTACACAAGAAAAGACTATAACGAAGCTAAAGAAAATACAGAACTTATAGACAATATAGTAGTTTCATTAGGTGGAGCAGAAAATATAGAAAATATAGATGCCTGCATTACAAGACTTAGAGTTACTGTAAAAGATGCTTCTATAGTTGCTGATGATGCGAGATGGAAAGAATTGCAGGCAAAAGGTGTAATTCGTTCTGGAAAAGGAATTCAAGTAGTGTATGGAACTCAGGCTGAAACATATAAAAATCAAATAAGAGAAAAATATAGAATATAATTTTTACAAATTTTATTTGTTTTTTGTTTTAAAGTTCAAATTATACAAAAAATTTGATATAATTTTCTCAAGAAATAAAAAATAATTATAGACGTGAGGAAATAAATGATTTATTTTATTGGAGGAAAAAAGCAAAGAGAATTTAAATATTTTGAACTTTTGGAGAAAATTCGGAAAGAAAATGTTGGAATTAGTGAAAGTTTTTTTGATGTGGATTTGAAGGAAAATGAAAAATTTTTGGAAAAAATAAATATTAATTCCATATTTTCAAGTCAGGAACTGGTTGTATTGAAAAGAGCAGAAAAGCTTAAAAATATTGAGGAAATTTTGAAATACGTAGCAAATCTTGAGATAGTAAATAAGGAAATTATTATTGATTATGACAAGGAAGACGGGAAATTTGGAGTAAAATTAAAAAAGCTGCTGGATGAATTTAGTAAAAATAAGCAAATGGAAGTTTTTTTATTTCAGAAGGAAACAGAAGAGGAAATTCGGGCTTATGTTGTAAATGAGTTGGATATAAATGCAAGGGATGTGGCAATGCTTCTTGAAATGATAGGAAACAATCCGTTTAAGGTTAGAAATGAAGTTGCAAAAATAAAGATTTTTCTAGATGGAGAAAAGTTTGATATTGAAAAAATTAAAAATATTGTATCTATTGAAAAAGATTATCAAATTTATGAAATGACCCGAAACATATTGTTAAACAACCCAGCGGATGTAATGAGATACTTGGAGCAAAAAAAAGAATATATGGGAATCTTGTATTCTCTTTACAATGAGCTTGAAATAATGTACAAAATAAGCTCGCTAAAAGTGAAAGGGCGAAAATTCAATAAAAATTACAACACTTTTAAAATTGAATTTGAAGAAATAAAAGAAATTTTTAAATCCAATAATAGAATCCCAAATTCCTATGTAATTTTCAAAAAAATAAAACTGGAGCAAAACTACACAAATGCCAGTTTAAAAAAATTAGTTTTTAGATGCTGGGAAATCGAAAAAGACATAAAGACTGGTAAAATAGAAATGGAAACAGGAGTGGAAATGTTAATTATGGAAATTTGCTCATTATTTAGAAAAAAATAATTTTAGAAATCCTAAGATATGAATAAATATAAATATTGAACGAAGATGCCTAAATAATTGATTTATAATTAGATTGTTTAAAAGCTACGTTAACTGAACCTGATAGAATTTTAACAAAAAAATTAAAGAATACGAACAAAATTTGAAAGCAAACATAAAAGAGGTGTATTTCCAATGGGAATATTAAAAAAGATATGGGATATGCTGCCAGAAGGACGTCCAATTTGTGTGCCTAAGCCTGAAGCGTGGGGAGTAAAACAGGAGGAAGATAAAGAAACAGATAAAGATTTAAAGAAAAAAGATGATGTGGAAAAAGTAAAGAAATAAAATTTATTGTGAAATTAAGTTTTAATATAAACTGATTATTGTCAGAAAATAATGGAAGAGGGTGCATTTTGACGCTCTCTTTTTTATTTTATAAGAATTTTTATACTAAATTCTGTTTAAAGAAAGGATAATTTATGTTTTTAAAAGTAGTCCAAAATTTGGGGTATAGTCCAAGTTGTATAACTAAAAAAGACTATCCTTAGATTGTGATAGTCTTTTATTTTTGTTAATCTTAAAAAAATTTTTTTAAAATCAATCAGTAGCAAAAAATTAATTTGCCAATGAATTAACTTTTAATGTTAATCTAGATTTTTTTCTTGATGCAGTGTTTTTCTTAAGAACACCTTTTGTTACAGCTTTATCTAATTCTTTATATGCTGCACTTAATGCTGATTTAGCTTCGTCGACATTTTTAGCTTCAACAGCAGCAAGCACTTTTTTTACGAAAGTTCTAGTTCTACTTCTAATAGCTTGATTTCTAGCTGCATTTCTTTCACCAATAAAAACTCTTTTTTTAGATGATTTTGAGTGTGCCATTTATTTCTCCTTTCAATAGTTTTTATTTATAAAATAAAATGCTATATAATTTAATATATGCAAATTACACAATATATTATCATTTTTTTCAATAAAAATCAAGATATAAAGAATAAATTTTTCTGTTTTCTGTTAAAAGTTATTTTGATTAATAAGTATTTTTTCCTTTATATTTTTAATTTATTTTAACGCAAGGGCATCAGACGCCATGCCCTTGCATCCTCGCTTAACACAAAACTTTCTTATAAAAGAAAAATAGAACTCGCTTTTGAATGTAGGTTATTCTAATATTAAATAAGCATACATGATAAAAATATATTTCAAAAGCTCAAACAGCTATTTTTCTTCTA
>NZ_KI271290.1:0-44450 GCF_000469385.1 Leptotrichia sp. oral taxon 879 str. F0557 | reverse complement strand
CTATTTTTCTTCTAACGAAATTTTGCTTATTAAATAAAGAATTAAAAATAATTGTTCATAAGTGAATTAAAATGGCGATTGATTTTCCTTGCTTTATAAAAAAGAAAAAATATATGAATTATAGAAAGAAAATCCATTAACAATAATTTTTTCAATAGGTATATAAAAAAAGAAAGAGAAATTTTTTATTCAAATTCCTTGATAAATTTAGAAAAAATCTGTATAATAGACATAGGAAAAGAAAGTTATTTAAAAAATGGAAGGAAGAAAGATTATGAAAAAAAGACCAGTAGTTTTAATAATTTTGGATGGATGGGGGATGAATCATCACGATAATGAAGTTGATGGAGTAAAATTGGCTCATCCAGTTAATTTTAACAATTATCTTAAAGAATACCCTCATACTGAATTGAGAGCAGATGGAGAATTTGTTGGGCTGCCTGAAGGACAGTTTGGAAATTCTGAAGTTGGGCATACAAATATTGGTGCTGGAAGAGTAGTTTACCAAATGTTGCCAAAAATCTCAAAAGCTATTAAAGAAGGTACAATTTTAGAAAATAAAGTGTTATCAGATATTATGGAAACTACAAAAGCTAATGGAAAAGCTTTACATATTACAGGATTAACTTCTGATGGTGGAGTTCACTGCCACATTGACCACTTAATTGGGTTAGTTGATATGGCTAAGAAAAAAGGACTTACAGAAGTTTATGTTCATGCGATTATGGATGGAAGAGATACTGCCCCTGAAAGTGGAGTAGAGTACTTGGCACAATTGCAAAAAGCATTGGATGAACTTGGTGTAGGAAAAATTGCTACAGTTGTTGGAAGATATTATGCAATGGACAGAGATAACAACTGGGACAGAGTGGAACTTGCCTACAATGCCCTAACTTCTGGAGAAGGAAACTTGGCGGCTACTGCTGATGAAGCAATCAGAAATTCTTATGCAGAAGGAATTACAGACGAATTTGTAAAACCTGTTAAAATCGGTTCAAAAGACAATGGATTAATTAAAGATGGAGATGGTGTAATTTTTGCAAACTTTAGACCTGATAGAGCTAGACAATTAACTAGAACATTTGTTGACCCTGAATTTAATGGATTTACAAGAAAAGTTTATCCTAAAGTAAACTTTGCTACAATGGCTCAATATGATGCAACATTCAGTTCACCAGTGGCATTCCCGCCTGAAACAATTATAAATGGATTTGGGGAAGTTGTATCAAAAGCTGGATTAATTCAAGTAAGAACAGCAGAAACTGAAAAATATGCACACGTTACATTCTTCTTCAATGGTGGAAAAGAGGAGCCATATCCAGGAGAAATCAGATTGTTATCTGATTCACCAAAAGTTGCAACTTATGATTTACAGCCTGAAATGAGTGCTTATGAAGTTAAAGAAAACTTAATTAAAGAATTAAATACTGGAAAAGTTGACACAGTTGTATTAAACTTCGCAAATCCTGACATGGTTGGACATACAGGAAATGTTGATGCTGTTATTCAAGCTTGTCAAGCAGTAGACAACTGTACAGGACAAATTGTAAGAAAAGTATTGGAACTTGATGGTGCAGTATTAATTACAGCAGATCACGGAAATGCTGACTTATTAGTAAATCCTGAAACTAAAGAACCTCATACAGCACACACTGTAAATCCAGTTCCGTTCATTTTCATTACAAACGATATGAAAGATGCAAAATTGAGAACAGATGGAAAACTGGCTGATATTACTCCAACAATGCTTGATTTATTAGGATTGGAAAAACCAGCTGAAATGGATGGAAGCACATTAATTATAAAATAATAGTTTTATAATTAAAAAATAATTTTAAAGACAATATAAAAACAGTATATTTAAATAAATCTCTCTAAATTTATATAAAAAAGAGAGATTTTTTTGTTGTAATGGAAATAAAAAAATGTTATAATACTACGAAAAATAATTTCAAATTTTAGATTTGAAATGTATTTAGACTCCTTTAAAATCTAAATAGTAAAGTAGTTTTGGGATTTGAATAGAATAGTTTTTGAATTTGATTTTAAGGTAGTTTTATTAGCAAAAAATTAAATAACATAATTTAGAAGCCAATCAGTTTAAAAATATCATAAATTTATATATTTAATGGTATTGAGAAAATAACAGTTTTAGATATGATTGGCTATAATTATGGATAGTAAAAAAATTGTAATTATTACAGAGTAATAAAGATTTAAAATTTAGAAAATAGATAATTAGTATGAATAAAAGCTGATTGGTTATCTAAAATTGAAAAAAGAAAAATATAAAAAGGAGAATTTAGAGTATGAGTAACAATTTAAAACAGGCAAAAAAAGATTTAAAAGCCTTTGCTAAAAGGGCTAAGAATGTCAAGTACACGGAATCGTTGCTATTCACGTATCTAATAACGGGGATGATAACTTTTTCAATTGGAGTGAATACATCTTCAAATGTGCTTTATGAACGTGCAAACAAAGAGCTTATAATGTCAGCTGACAAAACACGTACCGCCATAAAGAAAGCTAAAAAAGAAAATGAAGAAACGATAGAAGAATTGAATCTGGAATTAATTCAGCTGATGGAACAGGGAGACCATGTTGTAAAATCAAAATGGGAATCATGGCAATTTGGATCAAATACTTTTATGTCAAAGAATAATGGAGCTTACAAAGGAAGAGGAGATAAGGCTTCAAAATATCCTTTTGAGGGAATTTATAGACGTGGAAACTGGGGAGAAACTGGAGCTTTGTCAAATAGAAGAAGAGCTGTAAATCCACCAATTAATTCATCATCTGTAGGATCAACATCTTATGGGTTAGCTTCATTATTACACGTTCAAGAGCCAGAAGTAGAAATTCAAATAATGGCAAATGTACGTCCAAAATCTGTTTTAAAAGAAGAAATAACAATTACACCACAGATTGATATGCCAAGGGAAGTGGTAAGACCATCAATCAGCTTGAATGTTAACACGCCTCTGGAAGCACCTGTGTTAACATTGCCTAGACTGAATCCAGTAACTATCAATGTTCCAAATCCACAGGAACCTGATACACCACCAACAGTAACTGCACCAAATATCACAATGAATTTGTCAACGCCATCAATCAGTCTTAATATTGAGCCGCCACAGTTGAACATGGAAATAACGCCGCCAACACCTACAGTAAATACTTTGACAATAACACCTCCAGGAGTTTCAGAAGTTAGTACAATTACCGTGAATAAGCCATCAGCACCAACAGTAAATGTTCCAGGTATATCAGTAAGTACAATAAATTTTGAAGTTCCAAGGTTGGATGCATATGGAAATAACCAAGGAACTACAATGACACGACAAAATAGAAATTTAGATAGTAAAACTTATAAATTGTCTGAGGCACCATCAGGAAAGCAAAATGGAATTATAGAATACATTACTAATTCTGGTGATTTCACTACAGCAGATGACACTATTATGATTGTTGATATAGCAAAGAAAAGAGCAGTAACATTGGATCCAGGATTACCAACCTCAAAGCCAGGATATCCTAATCCTGTGGAATGGGATGGAACATCTACTAAAACTGAATATTCTTTTGAAAACAAAGGAACTATTTATTTAAAAGTTGCACAAACTGCTGGAATAGAAGTACAACCAGATACTCATAATAGAGACATGAAAGTTACAGGTATAAATAGTGGAACTATTGAAGGAGAGGATAATAAACAAGTAGCTCTTTTGTTTACAGATGAAGATTCTAAGGCAGGCAATAAACATACGCTAAAAAATGGAAAAACAGGTATAATAAATATGGCTGGAAATAATTCAGCAGGATTTGCAACTAGTAATTTTGTAGGGAGTCCTACTGGTAATGTAAATAATCAAAAAAGTTGGGAAATGACAGCTATAAACGAAGGAACTGTAACTTTAAATGGAAATCAAAGTCATGGTATGGTTGTCACTAAAATTGAAAATTTACCTGGTAAAAAAGATGGTTCAGGAAACTTTGTTCCAACTGCTCCAAAATATGAATTAGCAGGAGATTCTAAGTTTGAAAATAATGGGATTATTAATGTAAACGGTAATGATTCAGGTGGAATGACTATTCTTGATAAAGTTCCTAGAGGAGCAACTAATAATAAAGAAATAAATATAACAGGAAATAATTCATTTGGACTTTATTCTCAGGATGTTTTTAATTCAAATTTAACTAAAGTTGTGGCTAATGAAACACCAATAGTTAATAGTGCTTCTGGAACAATTACTATAAAAGGTAATGCAACTAGAAGTATGGGGATAAGAGTTGGGAATAATAAAGGTAACTCAACTGGATTAAAAAATGAAGGAACAATAACCATTGAAAGTGGTGCTGGTGAAAATATTGGGATATTTTCTGAAACTTCTGTAATTAATAATGAAGGAACAATAGAAGTAAAAGGGAATAAAAATATTGGAATGCTATTGAAAGAAACAAAATCTAACACAAGTGATCCTAGTGGAAATAAGAAAAAAATTACTGTCGAGGGGACTAATGGTTTTGGAGTCATGTTAATTGACAACGATGCTTCAGCTGAATTTAATAACTATGCTAATGCTGAAATAACTGCCACAGGATCTAATTCTATTGGTTTATATATAAAAAATTCTATTGCTACAAATAAAAATGGGGCAACTATTTCAAGTACAAAGTACCATGCAGTAGTTCAAGATGGTGGAACGTTTACGAATGAAGGTACTGTTTCTACTGATGCTGGTGGAAAAGTAGCACTATTTACTGAAAATGGAATATTTACAAACACATCTGATGGAGTAATTTCGGCTAAAAATGGTGGAATTACTATGTTTGTAAAGAATTCCCAAGGAACTGTATCTGGGAAAATTAATGTTGGAGATTCAACAAAGAATGATACAGGAATAGGAGTATACATGGATGCCGCCTCAACTAAGACAGTAACATTTAACGGAAATGCAGAACTTACTTTGGGGAAAGGTACGGTTGGATTGTATGCAGAAGATGCAGATAAGTTTGGTACAGGATTTGCCATAAGCGCTTTAAAGACTAGTGTTGGAGATGGAGCGGCATTAGCTTATTTTGGCTCTACAGGAACAGGAACTATAAGTTCTGGAACTTTATCTAACTTGACAGTGCTTAAAATGGGTGCTAAATCAACACTTCTTTATGGAGATACAGGATCGAAAGTAAAAGTTGATGATGATATTGACATGACAACATATTCAAATGTTGATGAAACAGCTCAGTTTTTAGTATCTAATCAGGGTACTGCTACAATTAATAGTGGAAAAACGATTAAATCTAATTTGAAGACTACAGTTTCAGGACTAAGTGGAGCTAATATAAAAAATGAAGGTACAATTGATATGACAGCAACTGAGGAAGCTGTAGGTATTTATTTAAAGGCATCTACAGGAACGAATGAATCCTCAGGAACAATTACTGTGGGAGAGAAAAAATCAATTGGGATTTATGGAATAGAAAATTCTACATTGAAAAATAAAGGTACAATTGAGACAAAAGATGAAGCTTCTGTAGGGATGCTTGGAGATAAAAGTACGATAGAAAATGCTTCAGGGGGAACTATAACTACGGAGAAAGAAAAATCGGCCGGAATTTATGGAGCTAATGAATCTACAATTAATAATGAAGGTACAATAACTGCCAAGGAAACTGAATCAGCCGGAATTTATGCAGATGACAGTCAAGTTACAAATGCTTCAGGAGGAACTATAAGTACTGAAAAAGGAAAATCGGCCGGAATTTATGGTGTATTTTCAAAAACAAACAAAATTGAAAATTCAGGAACTATAAATGTAGGAACAGCATCTTCTCCAGGTAGTGAAACTCAAGGAGTGGGAATCTATGCCCAGTTAAAAGCAGGAGCTACAGGAAATTTAACCGTAGAAAATAAAGATAAGATAGAAATCAGCATAAAGGATTCAATTGGGATTTATGCTCAGAATGAAACTGGAGATGATAACAAAATTGTTGTTACGAATGAAAAGGACATTGTCTCAACATCAAATGCTGACGGAGCAATTGGGATAATGGCGAAACAGTCTAAAGTTACTAATGCGGCTGCAGGTAAAATAGAGCTGGAAGGAAAAACATCTGTAGGAATTTACGGAACAGTTAAGTCTGTACTTCAAAATCTTGGAACTATTCATCTTAAAAATACAGCAAATGACTCAAAATCAGTCGGAATGCTGTCGGATGGAAAAACTATCACGAATGACGGAACTATTAAGATGAGCGGTGGTGCCTCTGCCGGACTGCTTGGTAAAAATGGAGCTACAGTAACAAATAATACAAGTGGAACTATTACAGTAGAAGGGCAAAAATCAGCTGCAATCTATACTGAAAATTCTACACCTGTAAATAAAGGGACAATAAATGTTGAAGGTAAGGAATCAGCAGGAATATTTGCAAAAAATACTGATAATAAGGACTATACTATCGAAAATACAGGAACAATAAACTTAAAGGGGACTGCAACACCTCCTGGAACTCAGTCAGCTGGAATATATGCTGAACTTGGTTCTGGAGCAGGAAAAACAACAGTGTATAATAAAAACAGTGTAGTTGTTGGGCAAGAAAGTTCTGTTGGAATATATATTAAAAATAATTCAGGAGACAGAAATAAAGGAAAAGCCATAAATACAGGAACAATCGATCTGGATGTTGATAGTACAGTTGGAATTTTTGTTGACAAGGCGATTGGAGAAAATGAAGGCGTTATAAATGTGAAGAAGAAAAATTCGGCAGGAATGTATGGAAGCAATGATTCTGAAATAACAAATAAAAAAAACATAGTTATTTCAAGTGAAGATTCGGCAGGAATGTACGCGTTAGACTCAAACGCGATGAATGATGAAAATGCGAAAATAACGATAAACGGTTCTTCAGGAGCAACTAGCGGATCGGCAGGAATGTATGGGAAATTGTCTAAAACATCGACTAGCAATTACACAATACTGAATAAAGGGGCAATTGAAATTGAAAGTGTAACGAAGAATGTTGGAATTTACGGTGAAGTTGAGAAAAGTGCAACTAGCAAACTGACATTGCAGAATGACAAGGATATAAATATTGCCGTAGGAAGCAAGCAGTCTGTAGGAATGTTTGCAGTAAATGATGAGGACAATGACAAGGATAAGCTGGAAGTAGTCAACAATGATAATATTACTGCAAAATCCGAAGAATCCATAGGAATATCAGCTCAGAAAAGTACAGTTAAAAATGCTGGAACTATCACAATGGAAGATAAGAAATCAGCCGGAATTTATGGAAGCAAAGGATCAAAAGTAACGAACGAAAAAGAAATAGAAATAAAGGAAGAAAAATCAGCCGGAATATATCTTGAAGACAGTGATGCTGTAAATGCTGAAAATGCCAAAATTACAGTTCATAAAGGAGAATCAGCTGGAATTTATGGTAAATTTACGAGTGGATCAAAAGCTGATAATACTATTGAAAACAGCGGAGAAATTATACTTAAAACTGGAACTGGAAAGAAAAGCGCAGGTATCTACGGGGAGCTTGAAAGTACAGCCGCTAAAAAGCTGACAATAAGTAATAAAAATAAAATAGAAGTCGATATGGAAGAATCTGTTGGAATATATGCTAAAAATGGAAAATCTTCAAAGACAGACTTAGTTGCAGAAAATGAAGGAATAATTGAATTAAAGTCGAAAAAGGCTGTTGGAATGCTAGCTGATAAATCTGTAGCTAAAAACAAGAATGAAATTAATATTTCTAATGAAGAAGCTACAGGAATGTATGGAACAAACGGATCAGAAGTGACCAATACATCGGATGGTACAATAACAATAGAAGCACCTAGTTCAGGAAATGATAGTAAATCAACAGGAATCTATGTTACAGAATCAGGTACAAAAGGTGTAAATGATGGAAATATCATTATAAAAGGTAAAAAAGGTACTGGAATGCTAGCTACTAAAAATGCTGAAATTATAAATAATGAATTGATTCAAGGACCTTCAGATTCAGTAGAATCTGTAATTGGAATGTATGGTGTTGATAATGGAACTAAAGTAATAAATGAAAAAAATATTGAATTGCATGGACAAAAATCAACAGGAATATTTTCTAAAGATGACGCTGAAGCTAAAAACAAAGGAACTATAATATTAAAATCTACATCTAAGAATTCTGTTGGAATGTTTGGTTCATCAAGTGCTTCAGGAAAAACTATCAAACTGCTAAATGCAGGAATGATTGATATAGAATCTGAAAGCTCTACAGGAATGTTTACAAAGAATAAAGGAGATTTAGGAGATTCGACTGTGGAAAATAAAGGAACAATTAATTTAAAGCAAAAGAACACAGTAGGGATTTACACTCCAAAATCTGATATAAAGAAAGTAGGGAAAATAAACCTGAATGATGATGCGGATTCATCTGTTGCGGTATATCTTTCGGATGAAGCTAAAGCTAATACATCAACAGGAGAAATTGATCTGAATGAAAAATCACAAAATCAGGTTGCCTATTATGTAAAAGGAACAACAGCGACAGATACAGGAAAGCTCTACGGAGGAAACATCGGAAAGATAAAAGGATATGGAGTTGGAGTTTATCTTGATGGAGGAACTCTGGATGCAAACACATCTAAACTTGACTATACTGCCAATGGTAATACAGGAAAAGGAATAATCGGACTTCTTATGAAAGGTAATGCTGATATTACAGCTTATACAGATGAAATAAAAGTTGGAGATTCAGTACTGAGTCCCGATGGTTCAAATGATTTCTATGCAATCGGAATATATGCTGATGGACAACAGGCTAAAAATATGACTGCGAATATAACAGCAGGTAAAAATGGGGTTGGATTGTTTGCTGAAAATAAAAGTAACATCACTTATGCAGGAACAATGAATATTGGAGATGGAACTACAGCTGGAACAGGAATCTATATTGGAAATAGAACAGATGGTAAATCTGCTTCAACAGTAATAATTGCAAGCGGAGCTGATATAAAACTTAACGGTAAAAATGGAGTTGGTGCCATAGTTACAGGTGGAGCAACTGCCAACTTTGAGTCTGGAGCAAAAATTGAGTTTGGTGGAGATGGAGTAGGTATTTTTGGACAAAAGGGTGCAATTATTAATGATAACGGAGGAACACTTGTTACAAATGGACATTCTGTAGAAAGAACAAGAATAACAGAAGGAAGCTCAATTACATCAAGTGATTTGACAATAGCTAACGGAAACGCTCTTGAAACAGGAAATATTCTTTCTCACGTTATTAATGGAGAAGCTATAATACAATCAGGAGTAACTGTTGAAGCCAAACCAAGTTCAAAAAATATTATTGGACTTATGGCAGATGGTAATAAGAATCCTGGGTTAACTTGGGTAGGAACAGCAGGATATGAAGCTGAAAATAAAGGAAAAATTGATCTTTCAAACGCAGTTACAAGTACTGCGATGTACCTTGATTCTTCAAGAGGACTTAATACAGGAGAAATTATTATAGGAGACAAATCTACTGGAATCTATGGAATTTATAACAAGACAACTGCAAACTACAGCGGATCGACTACCAAAAATATTGGGACAATAACAACTGCAGCAACTTCTAAAATTGAAGTTGGAGATGGATCTGCAGCAATTTATTCTGTAGGATTTGATAAAGTTGAAAATAAAGGTGAGATAACAGGTAAAGAGAAATCTGTGGGAATTTATGCGACAAATGCCCCAGCAGACGGTCATAAAGCAATAACTATTGTAAATAATGGAGATATAACGCTAGATAAAGGTTCGGCAGGAATATATGTTTCTCCTAAGACAGCAACTTCAGGAGCCTCAAAAGTTACAAATACTGGAAACATTACAATTGGAGATTCCATTGTGAATACTGTAACTGGAAAAGTGGAAACAACTTCGGTTGGAATGTATGTGGAACATAAGACTACTCTTGATACGACAGGAGACGTAAAAGTTGGAAATAAAGGATTTACATTATATGGAAATGATTCGACAATAAATGTGAATGGCGGAAACTATGACTTTTCAGACAGTGGAAGTCTTGCCTACCTTGAAAATAATGCGACACTTAACTACAACAATAGCGGGACATTGACAACATCTTCAGAACCAATGCTGTTCATCATTGACAGTAAGGCAAAAATGAATGACAATGATATCATCGTAACTTCCAAAGGAACAGGAATTTATATGAACGGAGTATCTGAATTTAGCGGATGGAATGAGATAACATTGAATAATGGATCTACAGGTATTTATGTAGATAATTCATCGGCTACTATTACAGGTAAAAAAATAACGGGAATATCTAATAAGGCAAAAGGAATTGTTTCAATAAATTCTAATGCAGTAAACAATGCAAATATGGAATTTTCAAGTGATGATTCGATTGGAATTTTCTCGCAGAATAAATCGACATTTG
Organism: Leptotrichia sp. oral taxon 879 str. F0557; assembly: GCF_000469385.1. Classification (GTDB taxonomy): domain Bacteria; phylum Fusobacteriota; class Fusobacteriia; order Fusobacteriales; family Leptotrichiaceae; genus Leptotrichia; species Leptotrichia mesophila. The sequence goes on along the minus strand of NZ_KI271290.1, from coordinate 34,010 downwards.
TGAAAGCAATTGTAAATAATGGAAATATAAATATTACTGGAAAACGTTCGATTGCAGCATATCTGGAAGGTACCATGGAACAGTCGTTTGAAAATACAGGTACAATAAATGTTGATAAGACCACAACTTCTGTAAAAAATGATTCTACAGTTGGAATTTATGCACAAAGTGGCTTTAAAATCAATATAAAGAACAGTGGAAAAATAAATGTTGATGAAGCTTCGTTTGGAATATACTCACTTAGTGAAGATGGAAATGTGGAAACTACAGCAAGTTCTGAAATAAATGTAGCTGATAAGGCAATTGGTGTGTATAAAAAAGGAGGAACTGCTAATTTAGGCGGAAAAATAAATGTAGCAGATCATACAGCGACAGAAGTGAATAGTGAACCTGTAGGAGTTTATGGAACAAACGGAGTAGTAATAACAGATAATACATCTGACTTCGTTGTTGGAGATAAATCTTACGGCGTGATTCTTGCAAATCCTGGATTTAGCAGAACGAATGTTTATTCAAATTCTTCTTCAACAAATGTTACTCTAGGAAAAGAATCAACATTTATTTATACTGAAGGTAAATCAGAAGTTACAAATAATGCTACTATTACATCTGGAATAAATAATGGAATTATAGCAATATATGGAAAAGATGGAGCAAATATCCTAAATAACGGAACAATTGACTTATCGCAAGGAATTGGAAATCAAGGAATTCTTGTAACAGGGACATCAAATGCTATAAATAGAGGAACAATAAAAATAGGAAAAACTGATAAATCTGATCCAGATAATATTATTTACGGAATTGGAATGGCGGCTATTGATGGAGCCTCTGTAACAAATGAAAGAGATATTTATGTTTCAGGAAATTTAAGTATTGGAATGTATGGGGATAAGAGCGGCACAACTTTAAGAAATAATGGAAATATTTATCTTGATGCTTCTGGAGCGACTTCAACTGACAAAATTCAGACAATGATGGGAGTATTTGCGAATAATGGTGCAACATTTGTAAATACAGGAACTATAACTACAGTTGGATCGTATGTAGGTAACAGTAACGTTCAGGGACTTGTGGGAGTTGCTGTATTAAATGGAAGTACGTTGGAAAATTATGGAACAATAAACATTGATGCAGATAATAGTTATGGGGTACTTATAAAAGGTACAGAAAGTAACAAATCCGTGATTAAAAACTATGGAAATATTAATATTAGTGGACTTAGATCTTATGGTGTCCGTTATGATGGAAATTCAAAAGGTGTAACTGGAAATGATCTTCCAATAGGAGATGATGCAATACCTGCCAATACATTACCTGCGATAAATTCAGGAGCTGGAAAAATAACTTCATCAAATGGAGCTGAAGATTACTATGCTCCTAAAGATCCAAGCAAAACTATTGGAGGAACGGGAATTGTGCAGTTGCCTGATGGAAGATTGGCAATCCAAAGAAACGGAGTAATATTAGATGAAAATCAAGTTCAAGTAATAGACTATACAACTCCAACAGTAAATTATGCATTATCAAATTTTGGAGTATATGTGGATACACTCGGAAGAACAAGACCGATTAATCTGGATGGAGCAACTGATATTGGAATAAACAGTGATCTTCTGATAGGAACAGAGTTTTCTGTACTTACAAATAAGAAAGATGTAATAATAGGAAGACAAATACTGCAGCCGTTTCTTGATCAGATAAATGCTGGAATCTTTAACTTCACACCATATTCAGCTTCACTAACGTGGATGGCAACACCTGAAGTAAATCCGGCAACACAGCAAATTACACGTGTACTTATGACAAAAATTCCTTATACAGCTTTTGTAAGAAGAAATGGAAATGAATTTAATTTTGCTGACGGATTAGAGCAGAGATATGATGCTAATGCTCTTGATTCAAGGGAAAAATTAATATTTAATAAGCTGAATACTATAGGAAACAATGAAGAAGTTCTATTGGCACAAGCATATGAAGAAATGATGGGACACCAATATGCAAATGTGCAGCAGAGAATATTTTCAACTGAAAATCTTTTGAACAAGGAATTTGACTATTTAAGAAACGAATGGGATGCGAAGTCAAAAAATTCCAATAAAATAAAGGCATTTGGAATGAAAGGAGACTACAAGACTGATACTGCAGGAGTTATTGATTATAAGAATAATGCCTATGGATTTGCCTATGTACATGAAGATGAAACTATAAGGATGGGTGAATCAAGTGGATGGTATGCAGGAGCAGTTAAGAATAAATTCGACTTTAGCGATATTGGAGGTTCAACAGAAGAGCAATCCATTGTAAAAGCTGGAATGTATAAATCAATACCTATTGGAGATGATCATAATAATGGGCTAAACTGGACTATTTCAGCAGAAGGATTCGTGGGGAACGGAGAAACTAAGAGAAAATTCCTTGTAGTTGATGATATCTTTGAAGCTAAATCTAACTTCCATTCATATGGAACAACTATAAAAAATGAAATTAGAAAAAATATTAGAGCAAGTCAGAGAATAAGTATTTCACCATACGGAAGCTTAAAGCTTGAATATGGAGGATTTAGCGGAATAAAAGAGGATATAGGTGAAATGCGTCTGGAAGTTAAATCAAATGACTATTATTCAATTAAACCTGAAGTTGGTGTAGAATTTAAGTATAGCCAGCCACTTGCACTTAGAACAAGATTTGTTGCAAAACTTGGACTTGCTTATGAAAATGAACTAGGACAGGTTGGAGATGTTGATAACAAGGCAAGAGTCCGTTATACAACAGCTGACTGGTTTAACATAAGAGGCGAGAAGGATGACAAACGTGGAAGTGGAAAAGCCGATCTTAATATAGGAATAGAAAACACAAGATTTGGTGTAACAGTAAATGCTGGTTATGATACAAAAGGTAAGAATTTAAGAGGTGGAATTGGATTTAGAGCAATCTACTAATTTAAGTTTTAATCTTATTAAAATAAAGTTCAAAAAAAGATTTATAAAGGGAGAGTTATTTCAGAATAAATGGAATAACTCCCTTTTTTATATTTTTTCTAAATTTTCAAAAATTAAGAATGAAAAAATATTAAAAATGTAGTATAATATTAAATAAGTAAAATGTCGCAATTAATATTGCAATTTATGAAATTAAAAAAGTAAAGTTAATTCTAATTAATTCGGTGTTGAAGAAATTTGGATTTAAACTGAATAAAAGATATTCTTGAGAAGAAAGAGCTATTGGATGGAGGATATTTTATAATGGTTAGGGATGTAATGATTGAAGATGAAGCTGTTAAGGTACAAATAAAGATTATATGTGAGGAAATCAGGGGATTCTTGAATGGAAGTAGAGAGCTTAGGGGAAGAGTTTTTCGAAATGTTTTGCAGCAGATTAACGATTCTCAAATGAGAGAAGTGATGGAAAAAGAGGGCTTTCTTGAAACAGAAGAAGGGAAGACATTATTAAAATATTTTGAGTATATGTATAGTAATTTTTCTGATGAGCTTATTAAACAGTTTTTAAATTTTCCGCTAAAATACAAAATCTTTAAAATATTGAATTTTTCAGCTGAGTTTGTTAAGAGAGATTTTGAAAATAATTTAGAAATAAAGGATAAACAGCTCTTTTTAAAAAACTGTAAATATTTTTTGAAATATTTTGAAAATCTGGCTAATGAGTATATAGAAAATTATTTCTTGTATTCAGATAATTTCTTGCTAAAACTGGGAATTATTATAATTATTAGAAACATTAATTTGAAAAATGAAGAAGAAATAAAAAAACTGGATACTATTTTTGTAAATTACATAATGTACAAAATTGATAAATATAATATAAATATAATATTTGAAAAACATTTAGATAACAATGGATTTAGAAAATATGTAAAAAATATTAAAAGTCTAAATATAGGAAGAATCAGAAAATATATGGAAAAGATATTTTTTGATGTAATAAAAGAAAATGAAAGTGTATCGAAAGTCGTGTTTCAAGGGACTAAATTACTTATTATGGTTTCAGAGGTAGAATTTTCTTCAACAAACAATAATTACTACTATAAGAATAAGATATTCGAAAAATTAAAGAAAAACTTTGAAAAATATTCTTTTTCTCAGAAACAGAAACTTTATTTACTTGTTAATTATGGCATGAGTATTATTTTTGAAAATTTTAGAGATTCACAGAAAATGTATGAGCTTCTAGCAGAAACAATAAGGGAAAACTCTGAGAATGCAGTTGAGTTTATTCGGGATAATCTTAATGAAGATAGAATAAGTTATTCATTTTTACTACATTTTCTTATAAAAGAAAATCTAATTAATGAGAGACTAAAAGATGAGCTTCTAGAAAAATCTGAGGATATGATGATACAGAAATTGAAGGAAATATTTGATACCAGAGTCTGGAAATGGGATAAAATAGAGCTAAAAAATCTCGAATTTTTGAGAAAAGATAAAAATGAATGGGAAAATATAAGGGTAACATGTCTTGGAGTAAAATCTAGAAATATTCTTGTCTCAAAGGATAAAATAGTATTTTCACTTTTAAAATATTCCAAAGTTTATAGGAATATCTTCCAGTTTTTCATAAACTGTGTTGAAGGAGTCGAGTTATTTAACAATATATTCGATAGGTTTAGTATAGTTTATGAAATTAAGGATTTGCGTGAGATACTTGATGAAATGTGGAATTATGAACTTTCTATTAACTTTATAAATAAAAAATATTTTGAATATATTGAAAAATCAAACTGTAATAACTATAACAATAAAATTTGGATAGAATTTCTTCACGAGCATGAGGAAGAGTTGTATAGAAGCTTTCATCAGGATATGATTTCTGAAAAAAATACAGAAAACTATGTGGAAATTCTTTATATCAAAAATAATACATTCAACTATAATCAGCTTCCTTGCCTTTTAACCAAATCGAATCGAAATACTGCATATAAGATTGAAAAAATTCTAAAGGATAAGCAGGAAACAAGAGAAGAGATCGAAAAGCTGTTAAAAACTGGAATAGAGGAGATTGCACTAGAAACAGCAGGTAATCTTGTAAGATATTGGAATAATGTACAGGCAAGGAAAAAGTTGGAAAATCTGTCAAATCCAAGGGGAATTCTTGAATATGTTGAAAGTTTGTATCTTCCAAAGCATGAAGAAAATGCGGTATTTAGCAAAGAAATTGACTACCATTCAGTGAGAATGAATGATAGCAATGAAAAAATTCCTGCTAATCTTTTGAAACTATATATTTCAGAATATATCTTATTGAATGAAATAAAATCTGTTGAAGTATGTAATAAAATTGAAAAGATTGTTCATAAAGGTGATTTAAGAAGATTCGTAGAAAAAATTTTTGAGAAATGGAAGGATCTTAGATTTAATCCCAAATATAAAAATCTTTTTATTCCATTGATATTGACTGCTGATATGAAACAGCTAGATGGAGTATCGATAATTATCGATATACTTGTAAGTGAGTATAATAAAGTTGCAGTTGCGGCTTATGGTATAAGGGCACTTTCTTTGCGGAAAGAGATAAAAGAGACAGGAATACTTATAAAAAGCTTTATTGCAAACTACAAGGACAAACGAATAAAATCAGCTGCAAATGAAGCTCTTGACATGATTGCTGAAAACAAAGGTATAAGTCGAGATGAGCTAAATGATATCCTTGTACCTGATTTTGGATTTCAAAATAACAGAGTAAGGATTCTTGATTACGGAACAAGAAAAATAAAGGTTGAGATTGATGCTTTCTCAAATCCGTCTGGAATAGTTATTTATGATGAGAATGGAAAAAAATTAAATATGTTACCAAAAGCAAATAAAAAGATTGGAGATATTGAAAGCATAGTTGAAAAATATAGAAGGGAAATTAAATACATAAAGAAGCAGCTGAAAGAAATTTATATCTCTCAAGAGATTAATCTTATAAAGGCTCTTTTCTCACAAAGAAAATGGAAAGTGAAAAAATGGATGGAAATATTCATACATAACCCTGTAATGCAAAAATTTGCAATTCAGCTAGTTTGGGAGGAAATTGATCAAGATGGTAATTTAGTCAATACGTTCAGATATTCTGGAAATAGAAGCTTTTTAGTTTCTGATGAGACAGAACATGAACTTGATAGTAAAAATAATATAAAGCTTGTTTATTTTCCTGAAATTTCTCAAAGTGAAATAGAAAAATGGAAAGAAAATTTTAGAAAAAATAAAATCATACAGCCAATAAGTCAGTTAAATATGCCTATTTATAAAATCACAGAAGAAAAACAGAAAAATAAAGAAATTGTAGATTATAATGTAAAGGAATTTTCTGTAAATATATTTAGAAAGAAAAGTCCAAATTTAGGATTTGAGATTAATTATGAAAATAATGGAACAGGTTATGGAAGCCATTATTTAGATAAAGAAACGGGAATAAGCATATTAATTATAACAAGTCCATTTTTTTTAGGAGAATATTCAAAGAAGCTAAAAATAGAAAAAATATTATTTTTAAAGTCTGATATAGAAATATGCTATGAAAAATCTCTTGAAAGCCAGGAAATAATTCCGTTGGATATAAAGGAAGTTCCAAAAAGATTGTTAAGTCTGGCATGTCTAATGGCTGAAACTTTAACTAATTAAAAATTTTTGAATAAAAATTAAAAAAATAATAAGGAGAGAAAAATATGAATGGAAAGAAAAAGATAATATTATTTTTGGGGGCAGTTTCGTTAATTGCCTTTGGGAACTATAAGCAGTTTTTAAAAAATAAAGCAGAAACTGTGGCAAAAGAAAATAATAATGAAAAAGCTGCAGCATCAGTTGGAAATGTACAAAAGCAAAATTCTCAAAATAAAGAAGCTATGGCAGAAGTAAAATCTGTTCAACAGCCTCAACAACCTATTTCACAGGCACAAGATAAACCATCTAATCCAAATTCACAAAATCTAAATGAAAAAAAACCTGAAACTAATCAAAATTCAGATGAACAAAGAAATAGTGGCGATTTAAAAATGGATTCAGATGTTAAAGACAAGTTTAAACTTGATACAGCAAAAAAATAATGCATAGAGTGTGAACAGGTGAAAATATGATGTATAAAGTTCAAGTGCGTTCATTATTTCATTCAGACATAAAAATTAAAATACCCGAAACCTATGATGAATCAGTTTTTGATGAACTGTTTGGAATTTTGGAGGATGTGAATGAAAAATACAATTCCTATTCAGAAAATTCGGATATTGATAAAATTAATAAAAATAACGGGCATTTTGTAAAAGTAAACGATGAAACTGTCAAAATTTTGAATAAAATTATTCATTTATCAAAAATTATTGGTGGAGAGTATGATATTACAATAATGCCTCTTATAAGACTGTGGGGTTTTTATAAACAAACCCCCATTTTGCCATCTTTTGATAAAATAAAAAAAGCGAAAAGGCTTGTAGATTATAAAAAGATAATTATTGATAAAAAGAAAAAGCGGGTAAAAATTGAAAAGAATCAGGAAATTGTAACAGGTTCATTTATAAAGGCGTATGCAATAGAAAAAATGGTTCAGGAAATGAAAAAAATTGGGATAAAGGACGCAATTGTAAATGCTGGCGGAAGCAGTATTATTGCAATTAATGAATGGGGGATTATTGCTGAAAATCCTGAAGATGAGAAGGAAATATTAAGAAATATAAATGGAATGCCTGTAAGAATAACAAAATATGAATGTAATGAAGAAAATAAAGATAATGATTTATTTGAAATAAAGATAAAAGATACAAGTTATTCCACATCTAATCAGAAAAATACATATCTTTTGATAAATAACGAAAAATACGGACACATTATAAGTCCTAAAACTGGATTTCCATCTCAAAATAAACAAGTTGGAGTAATTACAAAAAGTGCTTTTTTTGGAGATATTATTTCGACAGGACTATATAATCAGACACCACAAAAATTTTATGAAATTATGGAAAAACTATCTAAAGAGATGGATATTTCAGGATTTTTGATTAATAATATAGGAAAGATATTTTATTTTAATATGGAAAAATATTTTTGTGGAAAATAAAAAAGGAAGAAGGAAATAAAATGGCAAAAGATGTTTTACATGAGCTAAGAGATATAAATTCGTTAAAGTCAAGGAGAAATAATGTAATACTAATATTCCTGTGTTTTCTAGTAGGAATTTTTTCTGGAATTATCGTGGGGACATATACATTAATATTAAAAAAGATGTCAATTTTTAGAGAATTTTTTACAACAAATCTAGAATTTTATAAAATAGCTATTGGAATAGCAATCTTTATTATTATGGGATTAGCTATACAATTTATGCTTACAAAATATCCATTAATTAGTGGAAGTGGAATTCCGCAAGTTAGCGGACTGCTTACGAAAAAGGTAAAGTTTAGATGGTTTGGGGAACTTATTACAAAATTTGTAGGAGGAATATTAGCAATAGGGGCAGGAATGTCTATGGGTCGTGAAGGGCCTTCAGTGCATTTAGGATCTTTGGTTGGTTCTGGGGTGAAGGAACTTACGAAACGCTCTGAAGTGGAAGAAAAGTATTTGGTAACATGTGGAGCAAGTGCTGGAATTTCCTCAACATTTAATGCACCGCTTGCAGGAGTGATTTTTTCTCTTGAGGAACTTCACAAATTTTTCTCGCCATTACTATTAATCTGTACTCTTGTAGCAAGTGGAACTTCAAATTATGTTTCAAGAATGATTTTAGGCTCACAAACTTCTTTTCAATACAATTTTGTGCTTCCAGAAGGTATACCGTATTATATATTTGCAATTATAACAGTTGTTTTTTGCGTTATAATTACAGTTACTGGAAAAGCATTTAGCTACTTTCTGCTTTTAACTCAAAAACATTATAGAAATCTGAAATTGAATAAATATATAAAAATATCAATATTTATGATAATGGCGTATATTGTAGCAGTATTTTTTAGGGATATTACAGGAGGAGGACATGAACTTATAGAGGAAATGTTTGGAAAAAATGTAATGTTGAAAACAATCATTATAATTTTACTTCTTAAATTCTTTTATACAATGTTTTGTTATGCAACAGGAGCACCAGGAGGAATTTTCTTGCCAATGCTTGTAGTAGGAGCTTTGATAGGAAAAGTTTATGGTGAAATATTGAATAATTATTTTTCAGTTCCAAATGAGATAATTGTACATTTCATGCTGCTTGGAATGGCTGCATATTTTACAGCAGTTGTTAGAGCTCCAATAACTGGAATTACATTAATTTTGGAAATGACAGGTAACTTTTCATATCTTTATATGCTAATAATTGTTTGTACAATAACTTATATTCTTACTGAATTGCTTAAAATGGAGCCAATTTATGAAAGACTTTATTTTAATATGTTTCATAAGCAAATTTTAGAAGAAGATAAGGAAAAGAAAAGGATACAGAAACGTGCTAAAAGATTGGAAATATTAGAAAAATGGTGGAAAAATAAAAAAATCGAAATTGGTATAAAGCCAGACGGGAAAAATGTAAAAGACAAGATAGTAACACTTTTAATTCCTGTTGGAGCAAATTCCGAATTTGACAATAAGATGGTAAAAGAGCTTAAATTACCAGAAAATCTGTTAATCGTGAGCGTACGTAAAGCAGGAAAGGACAGTATCGCACGAGGAGATACATTGATTCAGAGCGGGAATCAGCTTGTGATTATTACAGATTACAGGACGGCACAGGAGTATGCCGGAGAACTGAGAGAGAGAGGAATGAAAATAGTAGATTAAAAAAATAATAAACCAAAAAAAGAAAACAGTGGAATTTTACTTTCACTGTTTTTTGTTGTTTGTTATATTTTTCAATCTTCCTCCCAGCTTTTAGCTTTTTCAACAGCCTTTTTCCAATGGATATAATATTTTTCCCTTAAATTGTCAGGTAAGTCTGGTGTAAATTCCTTGCTTAAACGCCAGTTTTTTTTGATTTCTTCTTTATTTTTCCAGAATCCAACGGCAAGTCCAGCCAGATAGGCCGCGCCTAATGCAGTTGTTTCGATAATTTCAGGACGTAAAACTTTTGTATTTAAAATATTGCTTTGAAATTGCATAAGAAAATTGTTTGCTGTTGCACCGCCATCGACTTTTAGAGAATTTATTTCAATACCTGAATCTTCTTTCATTGCATTTATCAAGTCTTTTGACTGGTAGGCGATGGATTCGAGGGCAGCACGGATTATGTGATTTTTATTCGATCCACGGGTAAGCCCAACGATTGTACCACGGGCGTACATATCCCAGTATGGCGAGCCTAATCCAACAAATGCTGGAACTAAGTAAACGCCACCGTTATCATCGACTTGCTGTGCAAAATATTCTGTATCAGAAGCCTTGTCAAAAAACCTTAATTCGTCACGAAGCCACTGGATAACAGCTCCTCCAATGAAAATGCTTCCTTCCAGAGCATATTCCACTTTTCCGTCAATCCCAATGGCAATAGTTGTAAGCAAGCCATTATTGGATTTTATGCACTTGTTTCCAGTGTTCATAAGCATAAAGCATCCTGTTCCGTAAGTATTCTTTATGTCTCCAGTATGAAATCCAGCCTGCCCAAACAGCGCCGCCTGCTGATCTCCAGCGATACCTGAAATTGGAATGAAAGTACCGTTTTCTTCGCCAATCGTAATTCCCATTCTTGTTTTTCCGTAAACTTCGCTTGAGTTTCTAACTTCTGGAAGCATACTTTCTGGAATGTTAAGCTCCTTTAAAATTTTTTTGTCCCATTCTAAATTTTTTATGTTAAAAAGCATAGTTCTGGAAGCGTTTGTAAAATCAGTAACATGCACTTTTCCACCAGTCAATTTCCATACAATCCAAGTATCAACCGTTCCAAAAAGCAGTTCCCCATTTTCAGCTTTTTCCCTTGCGCCTTTTACATTGTCAAGAATCCATTTCACTTTTGTCCCTGAAAAATAAGCGTCAATTATCAGTCCTGTATTTTCCTTTACATAATCTTCAAGTCCACGGCTTTTCAATTCTTCGCAGATTTCAGCCGTTCGTCTGCATTGCCAGACAATTGCATTATAGACAGGCTCGCCAGTATTTTTATCCCATACGATTACAGTTTCCCTTTGATTTGTAATTCCGATTGCCGCTACATCCTTTAGAGAGATTCCAGATTGTGCGATAACTTCGGTAAGAACGGAACGCTGGCTTGCCCATATTTCCATAGGATTATGCTCAACCCACCCTGGCTGTGGAAAAATCTGCGTAAATTCCTTTTGAGCTTTCTCAATAATGTTAAGATTTTTATCAAAAATAATTGCACGTGAGCTAGTTGTTCCTTGATCTAGAGCGATTATATATTTTTTATCCATAAAAACCTCCTTATAATAAATTATATCTTGAGAAAAATATTTGTCAAATTTTTAATTTGTAAAGCGATGGAATCCGTGATATAATATAAAACATAGTAAAAATTACTAAACTTTTTAAACACAAGGAGGGAAAAATGAACAAAAAGAAAATTAACACAATCGTTGGCTCAATAGGGGCATTTATTGGAGTATTTGTATTCATAACGTATATTCCACAGATTATTGCCAATATAGGTGGACAAAAAGCGCAGCCGTGGCAACCTCTTACTGCCTCAATTTCATGTTTAATATGGGTAATTTACGGATGGACTAAAGAACCTGAAAAAGATTATATTTTAATTGTGCCAAATGCAGCAGGAGTAATACTAGGATTTTTAACTTTTATTACAGCACTTTAATAAAAAATAACTTTAAAAGACTGTGAAAAAAACAGTCTTTTTTCTTTAACTTTTTATTTATATAGGGTATAATAAATACAGATAAAAATAGAAATAATAAAAATTTGTTTAGGAGAGAAAATGAAAAATAAAATAAATGTACTTGGATTAGGACCTGGAAATTTGGACTATACTTTACCAGTTGTATTAAAAGAAATTGAAAATTCAGATGTAATAATCGGTGGAAAACGGCATATTGAAAGTCTTGGAAAATATGCAGAAAACAAAGAATATTGCTATATTAATGCTGATTTACAGCGAGTTCTAGATTTTATTGAAAACAACCGTGCTAAAAAAATGTCATTAATTCTATCAGGAGATACTGGATTTTATAGCATGTTAACATTTATGAGACAGCATTTTAAGGCTAATGAGTTGAATGTAATACCTGGGATATCTTCCATTCAATATATGTTTGCAAAAGTTTCAAATTATTGGAATGATGCTTTTGTATCGAGCGTCCATGGAAGAAATACTGAATATGTGGGAAAATTGCGTGAATTTGGGAAAATTGGACTTTTGACAGATAACAAGAATACTCCACAGAGGATAGCACAGGAAGTTGCTGAAGCTGGAATGAGCGAAGCAACAATATTTGTGGGAGAAAATTTGTCCTATAAAAATGAGGAAATCTTGGAAATGTCAGTAAAGGAAATGATGGTATATGAAAGGGATTTTAAGATGAATGTAGTACTGGTTTTCTTACAAAACTAAAGTGACATATTAAAATTTTAAGGAGGGAAAGTATGGATTATATGATGCCTTCAAGTAAAAAAAGATCGAAGAAAAGTTTGAAAATAATATTTGTAATAATAATATTTTTTGTTTCCAGCATATTATCTTTTTCAGAAAAGTCAGATTTTCTGGCAATTGGAAATCTGAAAATTGTAAGACAGGAACCACTTGTTATTAAAAGTGAGGATTTGAATATTACAATTGAAAAAAATGGAATTGTAAAAGTAAATAGTGTTTATGTATTTCAAAATATTGGAAATTATAATGTGAAATCAACATTTATGTTTTGGCTGGATACAAATGTAGAAAAGACAGGAAAAGAAGATTTCAGCAATAAAAATACAAATAATCGTGGAAAATTTGTGCAGAATATAAAATTTCTTGCTAATCGTAAAAAAGCACAGAATTTACGTGCAGTAATAAAATTTGATGAAAATATTTATCAAAATCAAATTACGGACAATATTCAGCGTGAATGGTTTGCAATTTCAAAAGTAATTCCGCCACAGGAAGAAGGGAAAATTGTTGTCCGCTATGATTTAGTAAATACTGGATTTTCACGGAATAAAGATTTTGTGTATAGCTTTGATTTAGTAGATAACTTTTTTAATAAAAATAAGACAGAAGCTCTGAATATAAACATATATAACAAATCAAACCTGAAAATAAAAAGCATAAACTTTAAAGATTATAAATTTAGAAATGTTAGCAAGAGTAATACAAAAGAATATTATGAACTAGCTGAAAATGAAGTTAATCTAGATGGAAGACTTGTAATAAAATTTAAATAAATCAACTTCTAAAAATGAAAAAATAAAAAACTTGAAAAGAGGAAAAAATGAGAATTGTAGCAGGAACATTGAAAAACAGAAGAATAAAATCAAGGGAAGGAAGAGAAACTAGACCTACGCTTGAAAGAATAAAAGAGGCAATTTTCAGTATAATTGGAGAAAAAGTCGTAGATACAAAATTTTTGGACTTGTATTCAGGAACGGGAAATGTCTCATTTGAAGCACTTAGCCGTGGCGCAAAAAGAGCGATTATGATTGAGGAAGATAAGGAGGCACTCAGAGTAATTATTGAAAATGTGAATCATCTTGGAGTGGAAGAAAAATGTCGTGCCTACAAAAATGATGTTTTTCGAGCGATAGAAATCCTTTCAAGAAAAAACGAAATATTTGATATAATATTTTTGGATCCACCTTATAAGGAAAATATTTCAACAAAAACGATTGAAAAAATATCAGAAGAAAATCTTTTGGAACGAGATGGAATTATAATTTCAGAACACAGCACGTATGAAAAAATGGCGGATAAAATAGGTAATTTTGTGAAATACGATGAAAGGGATTACAATAAGAAGGTAGTTAGTTTTTATAGGTTTGAGGATCGAAAAAAATAAAAAAATAAAGGAGAAAAATAAAAATGGCAGTAAAAAAACAAAGTTATGAAGAAAATATTGCACAAATTGATGAAATTTTGGAAAAATTGGAAAGTGAGGAATTGTCACTAGATGATTCAATTTCTGAATATGAGAAGGCAATTAAACTTATTAAAGATTCCGAGAAATTGCTTGAAGCTGGGGAAGGGAAAGTTATGAAGGTGCTTGAAAAAAATGGAAAAGTGGAAATGGAAGAGTTTGAATAAAGATTAAAGATAGATTTTTTAAAATATTTGAGTTCATACTAAACTCAATCTAAATAGCGAATTTATTACAAACTTTTATAATTAAAGGATATAGATTTAATACTTTCAAATAATTAAAATATAATTTTAATTTTTTAAATATAGTCTAATATAAGCTAAATCGTCGGAGCATTTTTCTGTGCTGACAAAACTGTTTGAGCATAGCGAGTTTTTTGTCAGTGCAGAAAGTGTCGTAGACTAGCCAATAGGTTATTGCGTAGCAATTCTTGCCATAATTTTAATTATTAGGATAAACCTTTATTGCAAGGTAAGGTTTTGCGGCAATGAGCAATCCTACGAAACAAAAAAAACATAGTAATTAGTTGAATGATTGTGAAATAGTTAGTATAAAAATTTATTCCTATTTTCAAAAGGAGTTTAGTATTAGTTTTTAAGTAAAATAAAAATTTGAGTGACGGGGGATAAAATGTTACGGGAATATTTGGAAGAAAAAAAGAAGATTGTGGAAGACAGTCTGATAGAATTGCTTGAGAATTATAGGGGTAAATATCCTGAAAAATTGGCAGAGGCAATGGAATATGCGGTTATGAACGGAGGAAAGCGAATACGTCCTATTTTGATGTATATGATTTGTGATTTGTTTGAAAAAAATAATTATAAAAGTTATGATAAAATTAAGGAAATTGCCGCTGCACTTGAGTTTATACATTGCTATTCACTCGTTCACGATGATTTGCCGTCGATGGACAATGATGATTACAGACGTGGTAAACTTACAGTTCATAAAAAGTATAATGAAGCAATTGGGGTTCTTGTGGGAGATGTTCTTTTGACGGAAGCCTTCGGAATAATTGCAAATTCTAAAAGTTTAGGAGATAAAAATAAGGTTGAAATTATTTCAAAATTATCTGAATATGCAGGATTTTTTGGAATGGTTGGAGGGCAGTTTGTAGATATGGAGTCTGAAAATAAGAAAGTGGAAATTGACACATTAAAGTATATTCACGCTTATAAGACTGGGAAATTGCTAACTGCTGCAATAGAATTACCGATGATTGCTTTGGATATTGAAAGTGAAAAGCGTGAAAAAATGGTAGAATATTCAAAATTATTGGGAATTGCCTTTCAGATTAAGGATGATATTTTGGATATTGAAGGGAATTTTGAGGAAATTGGTAAAAAATCGAATGATGTCCAAAATGAAAAGACGACTTATCCTAGTATTTTTGGACTTGAAAAAAGCAAAAAGCTGCTTCAGGAATATTTGGAAAAAGCAAAAAAGATTATCAAAGATGAATTTGAGGGCAATCAATTGTTTTTGGAATTAACTGATTATTTTGGAAATAGAAAAAAATAAGAAGACTGTAAAAAGAAAGCGAGATATTATGAAGATAAAAAAATTAGTGATGACAGTACTGGTGTTATTATCTGTGCAGATGTGCGGACCTGAGCCTAAATTGGACTATAATGTTACAAAAAGTGAAAGTTACAAAATTTCTGAGAAAAAAATGAAAAAGAATTCTTTAGAAGTAAAAAAGGGGTTTGAAGCTGATAATGAGAAATTTGAAAAAAAAGTAAAAGAATCTGCTAAAAGTTTTATAGAAAATATGGTGGCAAAACAATCTATGAGTGGAAATGAAACTTTTGCCGATCAGGCAATGAAACAAATGGCAGTTAATATGATAGAAAAAGGTATCGAGTATCAGAAAAATAAAATAGAAGAAATTAGATTTTTTAACGATGAGGAAGCGGAAATTACTCAAAAAGTAAAAGTTTTTAGCAACAATAATGACAGTTTTGCAAAACTTCAAAATGAATATGAGCTTTTCAAACGTGTTGCAGAAAAATTGCAATATAAAGATACGGAAGATATGATGTCCCAAATGGAGAAAATGGATAGAAAAGAAGTTTTTTCTAAACTTATGAAGGGTATAAGCGAAGTTATTGAAGATGAATTTAAAAAAGAGGAAAATTATACAGAGATGACTACAACTGTAAGTGTACGTAAAGTAAATAATACTTGGCATATAAAAAATCTGGATGAACAAATTAAAGCAGTGGATGTGTTATTTTCAAGTTTAGCGAACAGTATGTAAAAAATATAGAAGGATAGATAATTATGTTTATAGAAAAGGAAAATTATTTTTATATTGAAGAGTTTGAAAAATACGGTATTACAGCAGTTTATACAAAAAAAATTGCTGGAAATATGTCTGATTACTGTCCAATTGAAAATCAGAAAGAAGGAATACAGAAAAATAATCGTGAAAAGTTGTTAAAGGAACTGAATTTATCTGATAAACAGGAAGTAATGGCTTTTCAGACACATTCTAACAATGTAAAAACCATTGGTGAAGATACAACGAAATATTATTATGAAAAAGAAGAAGATATTGATGGGTTTCTGACAAAAAGGAAAGACATTGCTATTTTTACATTTTATGCGGATTGTTTACCGATTTTTGTATATGATAAGGAAAATCAGGTTATAGGAGTATGGCATTCAGGATGGCCGGGGACATTTAAGGAAATAATGAAATCTGGACTTTTGGAAATGCAAAAAAATTATGGGACGCAAGTAGAGAATGTGATAATGGCGTTAGGAATTGGGATTGGGCAGAAGGACTACGAAGTTGGAAATGAATTTTATGATAAGTTTGCGGAAAAATTTTGGAAAAATGATAAGGAAATTGTGGAAAAATCATTCTGGCTTAATGAAAAAACAGGGAAATATCATTTTGACAATACAAAATTTAATGAACTTATGGCACTCAAACTTGGGATAAAACAGGAAAATTTGATTGTAGCAACTGAAAGTACATTTGATGAAAAATTTCATTCTTATAGAAAGGAGGGAAAAAATGCTGGAAGGGCTACAGCAATGATTAGTTTTAAATAAATAAAAAATATATTTTAAGAAAGGAAAGGAAAAATTATGAAAAAGATTTTAACATTAGCATTTTTAGTGATTGGAGCGACAACATTTTCTGCTGGCTGTGACTGGTTTAAAGGGAATACAAAATATGCAGATAAAATGGTGGAACTTGTAAAGAAAGAGGGATTGACAAGCAAGGTTTATTGTGATATGGACCAAAAAAAAATGGTTTATGAAACTGTGTATAACAATACTAATGAAAAATATATAGAAATAGGATTAAGTTACAACAAGAACAAGAAAAATGATCTTACTTATGCAGATATTCTAAATTCTTTTGCGGAATTTGAAAAAGACATAGATAAATTATACCCTTGGACAAATTTAACAAAACCAGAGTATCAAAATGCTCCAAGATACTATAATTACAGAATGTACATATATAGTCCTGAAAGTCAAAATGAATACATGACTTTCCTAGTTACCTATGATACATCTAATGGAACTTGGAAGAAATATTACAGTAATGGATTTTGGAAAGGAAAAGATGAAGTTGAGAAAGAAATAATGGACCTAATGAAAAAAAAGGGATTAAAAGAAACAGATAATATAATTTATTAAAAAAGTAATTTTTAAATAAAATAGTTTATATAAAAGTTACGCAATAATGAACATAGGAGATAGTAATGAATCTTTTAATAAAAATATGGATTGCATTTATTTTGGACTTGATTTTTGGAGATCCAGAGAAAATTACACATCCAGTCCAGATTATTGGTAAAATGATTACATTTTTAGAGAAAAAATTATACGGGAAAAAAGGTAGCTTTATTGGTGGAACAGTTTTAGGTATTTTAGTAGTTGCAAGTACATTTTTAGTAATGTATGGATTTGTGAAATTGACAAAAATTGTAAAAGTTTTGGAAATTTTGGAAATTTATTTGATGTATACAGTATTTTCGGTAAAATCACTGGCTCGTGAAGGGAAAAGAGTTTATAAGATTTTAAAATTAGGAAACTTGAAAGTCGCAAGAGAAAAATTGTCTTATTTGGTTTCAAGAGATACTGAAAAGATGGATAAAGTTATGATTATTAGAAGTACAATGGAAACTATTTCGGAAAATATGGTGGATGGCGTGATTGCACCGATGTTTTATATGTTTGTGGGTGGACTTCCGTTTGCGATGGCCTATAAGGCAATAAATACACTTGATTCAATGGTTGGGTACAAAAATGAGAAATATGCAAAGTTTGGTACATTTTCAGCAAAATTAGACGATGTGGTAAACTTCATTCCAGCTAGAATTTCTGGTATTTTTATAACAGCAGCAAGCTATATTTTGAGATACAATTACAAAAATGCATGGAAAATATTTAAAAGAGACAGAAAAAATCACGCAAGTCCAAATTCAGGACATTCAGAAAGTGCAGTAGCAGGAGCATTGGGAGTACAGTTTGGCGGAAAAGTTTCATATTTTGGAAAAGAAGTGGAAAAACCGATAATAGGGGATAAGAAAAAGGAATTTAGATTAGAAGATATTAAAAAAAATATACTATTAATGTATGTTACAAGTTTTGTAGCGATATTCTGTTTTTCTATAATTTATTTGATTGTAAATGGAATGTTTAATAGTGTATTTAATTCCATTGTATATTTTATATTGTATTTTTTTGTTAATATGCTTTTATAGTAAAAAAGCCTGTCCGATTCTTAATAACTTTAAGAACTGGTACAGGCTAATTAAATATATAAATTATTTAGGTGATACTAAAATTTTAACTTGGCTCTTTTCTTTTACAAGAGCTTCAAATCCTTCAGTTACAATATCTTCTAATTTAATTCTTTTTGTTACTAATAAATCTTTTGAGAAATATCCTTGTTTCATTAGTTCCAATGTTTTAGGGAATACATCACGATACGCGATAACCCCTTTTATTGTTCTTTCTTGAATTACCACTTCGTTAGGTTGAATAGGGGCTTCTGTTTCCCAGATGCTCACAACCATAAGCTCTCCATCTTTCTCAGCGGCTTCAAGAGATTGCTGCAATACTGCTGGAACTCCTGTAACTTCGTATGAAACATTCACTCCTCCATTTGTTTTTTCTTTTATGTATTCAACAGAGTTCACTTTTGTAGGATCAACAATTATCGCACCTAATTTTCTGGCAATTTCCTGTCTTTCAGGTGAAACTTCCACAGCATAGATTTCTGTTGCGCCAGAAGCTCTTAATGCATCAATTATGAGAAGTCCGATTGGACCACATCCAAATACTGCTGCAGTATCACCAGTATTAAATCTGCTTTGTCTAACTGCATAAACAGCTACAGCCGCAGGCTCTGTCAATGCTCCTTGTTCATAGTCAATTTCATCAGGAAGTTTGTGAGCCTGATCTTCATTTACAACTACAAATTCAGAGAAACCTCCACCTCCGCCTGCAAGTCCAATAAAGTTCAAATTAGGATCCAAATTATATTTTCCAATCAACCCATTTTTTGCTAGAATCGGCTCAACTGTAACTCTGTCTCCAACTTTAAATTTTGTAATTCCACTTCCTATTTCTACAACTTCTCCGCAAAATTCGTGTCCCATTGTAATTGGGGCTTTTTCTCCAGTATATGGATGTGGCTTATCGGCTGGAATGAAAATAGGTCCTCCTAGATATTCATGTAAATCACTACCACAGATTCCAGCATATTTTACTGCGATTTTAATTTGATTTTCTCTTGTGATTTCTGGTATTTCAATGTCTTCTACTTTTACATCTTTTCTATTGTGCCATCTTGCAGCTTTCATTGTTGCCATTTTTTATTTCCTCCTAAGTTAATTAATATTTTATTTCCATACTTTAATAGTATACCCTATTTTTTTTCAAAAGCAATATCTATTTACAAAAAAACATGACAAGAAACAAAAGTCATATTTTACTTAGTTTTCTAGCCATGTTTAGTGTTAATTTATTATTATATGTCAAGTTTAACTCTTTCAATTTGAGCACCAACGGTATTTAATTTTAATTCTAATTTATCATATCCTCTGTCTATGTGGTAAACTCTATTTACAATTGTTTCACCATCTGCTGTAAGTGCCGCCAAAACTAGCGCTGCTCCTGCTCTCAAATCTGAAGACATCACTTCTGCACCTGTTAATGGCAATCCTCCATTTATAAAAGCTACTCCATGTTTTATTGTAATATCTGCCCCCATTCTGTTAAATTCTGGCACGTGCATAAATCTGTTTTCAAATACAGTTTCTTCCATTGAACTTCCACCATTTACAAGAGTTTGAAGCAACATCATTTGAGGCTGCATATCTGTTGGGAATCCTGGATGTGGTAAGGTTTTTATTTTTGATGGCTTTAAATCTTTTACTTTTCCTATTACAGTTAGGATATCTCCATTCTGTTCAAATTTTGCTCCCATTGCTTCTAATTCAGATTTAAACACTCCTAAATCATCAAGTCTTGCATTTTGAATTTTTAAATTTCCTTCTGTAACTAATGAAGCTATCACATAAGTTCCTGCCTCAATTCTATCTGGCATAATTGAATATTCCACAGCGTGAAGTTCTTCAACTCCTTCAATTTCAATAGTAGGAGTTCCTAATCCTGTAATTTTTGCTCCCATTTTATTCAAGAAGTTTCCTAAATCAACAATTTCAGGCTCTCTTGCAGCATTTGAAATAACAGTTTTCCCAGGAGTTTTTACTGCTGCCATCATAATATTCTGGGTAGCTCCTACACTTGGAAAACCTAAAGGAATTTCAGCACCTTTTAATTTATCTGCTTTTGCATGAACATATCCATGAACTCTTGTAATCTCCGCTCCCAACATTTCAAAACCTTTTAAATGCAAATCAACAGGTCTTGAACCAATCGCACATCCTCCAGGCAGTGAAACAACTGCTTCATCTAAATTTGCAATCATTGGTCCCATTACTAAAAATGATGCTCTCATTTGTTTTACGATTTCATAGCTTGCTTCTGTTCTTTTAAATCCATTATTTACAATTTTGTAAGTATTGTCATCTAATTTTTCAGTTTCCATTCCCAAATCTTCAAGCAATCTCATTGTTACTCTTATATCACGTAAATTTGGCACATTTTTTAAAATGTATTCACCTTTTGCAACAAGTGTCGCTATAATTATTGGAAGTGCAGCATTTTTAGCTCCGCTTACTTTAATTACTCCATTTAATGGTGTTTTTCCTTTTATTCTAAATCCATCAACCACGTTTTTTTCCTCCTAATTTTTGACATATCGGACATTTTGAGCCAAATAATTTGTCCATAAATGTTAATTCTTTATAGTTTTTAGCATATTCAGGCATTTCTTTTTTTATTATATCTAAATGAAAATCACAAACTGCATTTTCCATAGCTTCAAAATATATATCTGGCAAATGCTTTAAATGACATTTCTCAAGTTTTGAAGTTACAACAATTTCATCTCCAGCTTCATGAACAATTGCATCCTTTGCAACGACTACAAGTGCTATTTGACCCACACATACTAGGTTATCTATCATTTTATAAGGCACTCTTTTTTGCTTAGCTATTTCAATGTATTTTTTTATATCATTAAAATCTGCATGTCGGGAAATAACCATTTTATTCACATCTTTATTTTCTAAAGCTTTTTCTATTTCATAATAAATTCCTTTTTCTTTTATTTCCTCAAACGTAAGAGCTTTTATAATTCTTTCTTTGTATTCCCCAAGAAATAAATTTTTTTCAACTTGAGCATTTACAGCTCTGTCTGTTACATCTTCTACAAATTTCATAACGTCTGATTCATTGTTATAGTTATTAACACTAGTTCTCATTTTATTTCTCCAATTCACATGAATATTTAATTTATCTTTAAATTTAACATTTAAAATTTATCGTATTTTGTCATTATACTACTTTTTTTTACATTTCTCAACTATTTTTTTGAACTTTTTATCTATTTTTAGTATTCCGTTAATTTTTTATATATTTAAATTAGAGAAATTAAGTTTGCTTAATAATTAAAAAATTAACATTGAAAGTACAAATACAACTTTAAATATAATAAATATATTTACGAATTTAGTTATTTCTGGTATTTTTTCACGCCCTTCATCCTTTCGGATTGTAAAAAATAAGAGTGCGAATAGTATAGCATATAAAATTGCTCCTATTAATGAAACGTTTGCTGTAAAAAGATAGATTACTTCCAGAAGAAGGAAGGCGTATATCTTAAAAGTTGTTCTTTTACTTGTAAAAAATATGTTTATTAAATTATAGTTCGCATACATATAAAGTAAAATCATCATAATAATTCCAAGATATGGAGTTACTATATCTAATTTTTTTATTACAAAGAATACAAAGTATGCAATAATTGTGAATAATAACACTCTTAGTTTTTCATTGTTATGTTTTCCTGTTTCACGTTTTTCTCTCATTAGTCATCTCCTAATTTTATATTGTTATAAATCATTTTTAATTTGGATTTTTCAACATGTGTGTAAATTTCTGTTGTTGTTATGTTTGAATGTCCAAGTATCTCTTGCACAATACGGACATCAGCACCGTTTCCAAGCAGAATTGTAGCAAGTGAATGTCTAAAAATGTGTGGATATACATTTTTTTCAATTCCAGCGTTTTTGGCAATAGTCTTTAAATCTTTCCAAAATTTTTCTCTTCGAGTATTTGGAAAAATCTTAAAACTTTCACTTGCATTCTTTAATTTTGGTCTATAAATAGCCAAATAATTTTTTATTTCATTTTCTAGACTATCATAAATTGGTATTATTCTATATTTTGATCCTTTTCCAAGCACCTTTATAAATTCGTAGTCTTGATTTTCCACATCCTTTATTTCCAAATTTAAGGTTTCTGAAATTCTTGCCCCAGTTGCAATTAAAATTTTGATAATAAGTTTATTTTGCATACCCTCAGGCGTGTGCGGACAGTTATCTACAATTTGCTTCATTTCTTTTAGTGTAAGTATTTCAGGTAATCTATGTTCACGTTTTAAGGACTTTACCATTCCTGTTGGATCTTTTTTAATTGCTTTATTTAAATAGCAGAATCTGTAAAATGTCTTTATTGCCGATACTTTCCTTAATACTGAATTTCGTCTTAATTTTTCGCTTATATATTCAACATAATCGAAAATATCCTGTTCCTTTACTTTCGAAAAATCTTTTTTTACAAATAAAAAAAATTGTATTAAATCTCGATTATATCCAGTAATTGTATTTTGAGAACTTCCCTTTTCATACTCTAAAAAATCAAGAAATTCTCTAATCTGCATTTTATTTTCATGTGTTATTTTTTTATCATTGTTTTTTGAACTTTCACTGCTTTTAACGTTACCGTCTCTTTCTTTTTCCAAATTTTCTTTATCTGAATTAAGTTTTTTCTTTTTTAGATTATTTATATCAGTACTTTTTTGTCCCATAGCCCCATTATCTCCTTAGCGTGATTAACAGATGCTTCAGTAATATTATCACCTGAAATGATTCTTGCAATTTCTCTTATTCTTTCTTCAGTATTCAGTTCACGAACTTTTGTCTCTGTAAGACCATTTTCAATTTCTTTTTTTATAAAGAACTGCTGCTGCGCTTTTCCAGCAATTTGCGGAGAATGAGTTACACAGATAATCTGGGTATTTCTTGAAAGCTCTCTTAATTTTTCTGCCACTCTTCTTACAGTTTCTCCAGAGATTCCTGTATCAATCTCATCAAAAATCAGCACTGAAATATTGTCAACAGCTGAAAATACCGTTTTAAGAGCAAGCATTATACGTGAAATTTCTCCACCTGAAGCAATTTTGGCAAGTGGCTTGAATGTTTCCCCTACATTTGTTGCGATTAAAAATTCTGCATTGTTTATGCCATGTGCTGTTATTTCTTCAGTTTTTGTAATTTCTACCTTGAATTTTGCATTTTCCATATTTAAGTCGCTTAGCTGAATATCAATTGTGTTCTGAAGACTTTCTGCAATTTCCATACGAATTTGGCTAAGTCTTTCACCATCTTGAAAATACTTGCTTACCAATTCATTTTTTTCAACCTTTAAATTTTCCAGCTCTTCATTTTCAAAATTAACCAATGACAGATCTTTTTCAATTTTATCTTTGTATTCAAGAATTTCAGTAATTGTTGAGCCATATTTTAATTTCAGCTTATTAATCGCATCAATTCTTTCGACAATTTTTTCCAGTTTATCATCATCCATCTCGACATCTCCAGCAAAATTATCTACAGAATACGAAATTTCCTCCACTTCATAAAGTACAGACTCAATCTTATCGTATAATTCACTATAAGATTCTGACAAATCCGAAAGCTGCTCTAAATTTCTCTTAGCCCTTCCAAGTGCTGATAAGATTGAAAATTCTCCTTCTTTTAAAAGTTCTGAAGTTTCTCCCAGCTTTTCATTAATTTTTCCAGCATTAAACAATATTTTATACTCTTCTTCAAGTTCTTCATCTTCGTTTTCCTTTAAATTAAGGCTATTGATTTCGTTAAACTGAAATTCTAGAATATCTTTTTTTTCTGCAATTTTTTCTTTTTCTTCTTCAATATTCTTTATTCTTGAATTTAATTTTTTTATTTCATTTACATTTTCACGAATTTTTTTAGAAAGTTCCTTTCCCTCATCATCAAGAAATCTGTCAAGTAGATGTAAATGATATTCTTCATTTAACAAGAACTGATGTTCATGCTGCCCAACTAAATCAATAATATTCACCATAAGTTCCTTTAATCTTGACAAAGTAAGTCTTGCACCATTTACGGTAATCTTCGATTTGGCGTTCCTGTCAAAATATCGTGTTATGATAAGTTCGTCATCATCTATCTCAAACCCAAGCTCATTTAACCTTCTTTTCTGATTTTCATTTAATTCAAAAATTCCTTCTGCAAAAAGGCTTTCTTCCCCATTTCTAATCATATCTGTATGACTTCTTTCACCAATTAATAGTGAAATTCCATCTAGAATAATTGATTTACCAGCCCCTGTTTCTCCAGTTAATGCAATAAATTTGTCATTAAATTCTAAATCTAATTTTTTGATTATTGCTAAATTATTTAATCTTAATTCCCTTAACATTTCTTCCCTTTCACTATTTTATTTTTTATAAGACAGAATCTCCCCATTTCAATTTTTGTCGGAGTATACTGTAATAATCACTGTTTATAGGTTTTATTATTCGAATTTTTTTCTTTGATAATCTTGCAGTTACTAAATCATTCTCCTGTATCTGAAACCATTGGTTTCCGTCGATATTTAAATGGACTGCATCATCTCTTGATGTTGCCTTAAAACTTAGAACTTCACAGCCGTTTACAATTATTGGACGCGCTGTTAAACTTTGTGGTGCAAGAGGTGTTATGGAGAGTGCATTTAGTCCAGGGTGGACAATTGAACCACCTGCTGAAAGCGAGTAAGCAGTCGATCCTGTAGGAGTTGCTACGATTATTCCGTCAGCTCTGTATTTATTTACAAAAATATCATTTGAGTAAACTTCAACCTGTATTAAATGTGCTTCGTGTCCGCCTTTTGTTATTACAAGCTCATTTAGTGCATAAAAAACATTATCTTCATATTTTACTTCTAAAAATGCTCTTTCTTCAGTTTTATAATTCCCATTTTCATAATCTTGTAACATCTTTACTGCATTTTGAGGTTTTACTTCAGCAAGATAACCAAGAGAGCCCATATTTATTGCAAGTACAGGAATATTCCTTAAAATAGCTTCTTTTGCGGCAACAAGCATTGTTCCATCTCCGCCAAGTGAAATTATTAAGTCAGCCTCTTCCACTCCAAAAACTTCTTGAATATCTTTTTCCTTTAGATAGTCATAAAAATTCTTTAATAAAGTCTCGTCTGCATATTCACTTTTTACAATTCTAACTTTTTTTAACCGTCTTTTGTTATTTAGATTATCATTATTTTCTAATTTTTCAGAATTTTCCATAATAAATACCTCTTCAAACATCAAAATTAAATTTTAAAATATTTTTTACCTTTGTGAGATATTGTATCATTTTTGAAGATTTTTTTCCATAAATTTTCTAAATATTTTTAAGGATTGGATACGATTAAATTTTAAAGAAATTATAAACTATAAAAAAAGACTGTCAAAAATACAACAGTCTAGTTAATTTATTTATTCAGAATAGTAATACTGGCTGCTTCTGTAGTTTCTATGTGAAGGGGGATAATAATAAAGTCTTTTTATGATAAAAGCATTTTTTCCTCTTTTCATGTCATTTAGTATTCTTTGTGAAAAATTACTTCCTAGGACATGAATTGTTTTTTTCTCTGCATTTGCAGGAATTTTTGGATTATCCCATTCAATTTTATGGCCTGGATGTGTATCAATACAAGTTGCATAAAGATTTACATGGTCAAGAGAAGAGTTCTTATAAAAAGCCCTGTAAGTTGATATGAAACATTGTTGATTAGATATATATTCCATTGTTCTATTTCTTATATCCCATTCTACAGTTTCAGGTAATTCCTCGAAAGGAGCTTTTTTTGTAAATACAATACTATCAGCAAATATATTGAATGAAAGCAAAAAGATACAGAGAGTAAATAAAGATTTTAAGTTATTTTTCATGCCATTATTCTCCTTTATATTAATCGTTTAATGTATTCTAACATTTAGTATCCGTTTTTTCAATATATATTTTCTTTTAATATATATACAATTTAAGTAAAAATATCTTAGTTTTGCTAGTTAAGCATATAAAAAAGTAAAAATAAATTTTAGAAAAATATTTTTTATAAAAAAATTTGAAAATCAAACATTTTTACTTTACAAATAAATAAATTCAAAGTATAATTATAATAAATCTACTTTATATCGAACTTATACAGTTATAATTATTTTAAATTTTGTTAATTTTAACTAATTCGATATTAGATGCAAATATATAATAAAATTAAAATTTAGGAGGATTTTTTATGAAAAAAATGGGAATGTTACTGCTTATAGGAGCATTAATGGCGGTTAGTTGCGGAAAAGACAATGCTAGCAAAGAAGAAGGAAAGGCTGGAACAACGGCTGAACAGACTGCTAATCAAGGAAAAGTTGATTTGAGCAAGGAAACTGCTGAATATAAGAAATATGTTGAAGGTCAGATTGATATGCTTTTAAAAAATACAGAAAACTTTGCAAAATTGTTGAAGGAAGGAAAATTGGACGAAGCTAAAAAAGTTTATCCATTAATCCGTATGGCTTATGAAAGATCTGAGCCTATCGCTGAAAGCTTTGGAGAATCTGATGTTAAGATAGATTACCGTCTTGTTGACTTTAAAGAAGAATTTAAAAATGAAGAAGGATGGAAAGGTTTTCATAGAATTGAAAAAATATTATGGGAACAAAATACTACAAAAGGTACTGAGAAATATGCAGATGACCTTGTAAACGACATTAAGGAACTAAAAGCAAAAATTGCTACAATCGAAGTAACACCTGATTTAATGGTTACAGGAGCTATCGACTTATTAAATGAAGTTTCGACTCAAAAAATTACGGGAGAAGAAGAAGTATTTTCACATACTGATTTGTACGACTTTAGAGCAAACATTGAAGGGGCTCAGAAAATATTTGAACTATTTAGACCTAAATTAGAAAAAAAAGATGCCAAACTTGTAACAACTTTAGATACTGAATTTAAAGCTGTAAATGCACTTCTTGATAAATATATGACTGATGATAAGCATTACAAATTATATACAGAATTGAAGCCTGAGGATACAAAAGCACTAGCAGAAGCAGTTACAAAACTGGGAGAACCTTTGTCACAAATGGGAATTGTAATGGATGCAACTTCTAAAAAATAATAGATTTATTCGGTAACAAATATTTTTAAGCGTTATCAAGCAGGAGGTTAATTCACCCCTTGTTAAAATTAACATTTAAATTATCGAACATATCTAAATAACTTACAGTATAAAAAGAGGTAAAAATAATGAGTGATGAAAATAATAAAAAATGGTCTGATAAAAAAATATCACGACGTGATTTTCTTAAAAAAGCTGGAATGGTTGGAGCTGGAGCGGCAATTGGAGCAAGTGGAGCTGGCGCAATTTTTGCAAATATGTTTAACGATAAGGCAAATCAAGTTGTTGGAGATGAAAAAATCTCATTTTATGGGCAGCATCAGTCAGGAATCGCTACTCCTGTTCAGAAAAATGTTTATTTTGCAGTACTAGATCTGCACTCTTTGAACAAGGAAGAAATAAAGAAGATGTTCAAGGACTGGACTGATTATTCCCAAAAACTTATGAAAGGCGAACTAGTCGCTCCTGAACTAAAAAATCACCTTGTCCCTCCTATAGATACAGGAGAAACTGTTGGATTAAACCCCTATCGCTTGACATTAACTTTTGGAATAAGCCCCTCATTTCTCGATAAATTAAAATTGGATAACAAAAAATTAGATGAATTTAAAGATTTGCCACATTTTCCAAGAGATCAGATAAAAGATAAGTATAAAGGCGGAGATATTTGTATTCAGGCTTGTGCAGATGATGCTCAAGTGGCATTTCACGCTGTAAGAAATCTTGTTCGTAAAGGACGTGCCTTAATTACTTTAAAATGGACTCAAGCTGGATTTCTTCCCATTGGAAATGGAAAAGAAACACCTAGAAATCTTTTTGGATTTAAAGATGGAACAGAAAATCCTAAAAATAATAACGACTTTAAGAATGTTGTATGGTATGACAAGAACAACTGGCTCAAAGATGGAACTTATATGATAGTAAGACGTATTCAGATGCATCTTGAAACTTGGGATAGAACTAATTTACAAGAACAGGAGAATACATTTGGAAGATATAAGGAAAGTGGCGCTCCATTTGGAGAAACAGATGAATTTGCAACAATTGACATAAATAAAAAAGGTCCAGACGGAAAACCAATTCTTCCCATTGATTCACATGTTTATCTTGCAAAAAAAGCTGAGGTAAAAATAGCGCGCCGTGCCTTTTCGTATTCTAATGGAATAGACGAAGTGAGCGGACAGTTTGATGCGGGACTGCTATTTATATGTTTCCAAAAACATCCTGATCAATTCATAAAAATTCAGAACAGTTTAGGAAATGATGATAAGCTGAACGAGTACATTACTCACGTTGGAACGGGTATTTTTGCCTGCTTTGGCGGAATAAAGGAAGGAGAGTATATTGGGCAGAAATTATTTGAATAAAATAAGTATAATGTTATTTTTGTGCTTTATGCTATCTTTTACAAATATTATTGCAAAGGAAAGTTACAGTAACCTCTATATAAAAATAACAGATACAACAACTGCTATAAAAAATAGCAATCAGAATGAAGCAAAAAAACTTTATTCTGAAATCAGGGAAGAATTTAAAAAAGTAAAAAATTCTGATTCAACACAAGGAAAAAAAGTACAGGAGCTTTTAAATAAGGAAAAATCAGCATTATCAGAAAATGACCTAAAAGAAGTTACAACAGCACTGCTTGCTTTTGAAAAGGAGCAAAATCCTGTTAATGATAACGAGGAAAAGAAAAAATTTCAGTCAAGAATGTATCCTGCTTTGGATATATTGGAAAAGGCGATTCAGTCTAAAAATGTGGAGCTTATGAAAAAAGAATATCTGAAATTTAATGGCGTATGGACTAGAAATGAAAGTTTTATAAGAAGCAGAAGTATTCCTTACTATGGAAAAGTCGAAACTGCCATGTCCTTTCTTAGAAGCTCTATGGAAGTAGAGCCTTTTGACTATGACAGCACAATGAATTCTTTCAATGAATTGAAGTCTGCTATAAAGGATTATCTGGATGGAAAAAAAATAGAAAACAATGTTTCAAGTACAATCACATTGAAAGAAGCTGTGGATATGCTAAAAGACGCCTTGGATGCTTTTAAAACAGGAAATAAAGCTAAAGGACAATCAAAAGTTAAGCAGTTTATTCAAGTATGGCCAACCGTTGAAGGCGATGTAAGTACAAGAAATTCATCATTATACACAAAAGTGGAAACTCAAACTCCAATAATTATGGTAAAAGGTTCTGAAAAAGAATATCAGGAACAATTACAAGGTTTAATAACAGAATTATCACAAATTGATACAAAAGCACAATATACATTTGTTGACGCAATGTTTATACTCCTTCGTGAAGGTGTGGAAGCACTTCTTATCGTTCTGGCATTGGTAAGCAGCCTAAAAGCTGCAAATCAGAAAAAAGGATTACGTTGGGTATATGCAGGAGCTGCTTTCGGAATTTTAGCAAGTGTCATTATAGCATTTATGCTTCAAGCACTATTCCCTGCGGTATCTTCAGGAACAAATCGTGAAATTCTGGAAGGAATTGTAGGAATTTTTGCGGTTATAATGATGATTGGTATTGGATTCTGGCTACATAGCAAGTCATCTCTAAAATCTTGGAAAGACTATATTGACAGAAAAATGGACGTAGTTTTAAGCACAGGAAGTTTTATTTCAATGTTTGTACTTAGTTTTCTTGCGGTATTTAGGGAAGGTGCTGAAACGATTCTATTTTATGTGGGAATTTTACCATTAATTTCTTTGCAGAGCTTGATTATTGGTATTGTGAGTGCTATACTAATATTAGTTGTAATCGCATTTGTACTAATATACGCTTCTTCAAAAATAAAAATACATCAAATATTCCTTGTATTGACATGGACGATATATTTCCTTGCATTTAAGATGCTTGGAACAAGTATTCATATGCTACAAGTTGTGGGAATTTTACCGCTACACGTGGTAAACTTTATTCCAACAGTAGAAATTTTGGGAATTTATGCAAATATGGAAGTATTTATTTGCCAGTTAATTTTAATAACTATAATTGCATTTGCAACTTTTAAAAGAAAAGATAAGTAAGTTTTAAATATTTTTAACAATCAGAAAGGAATAAAAAATGTCTAAAATTGATGAACAGACACTTATAGAACATCTAAGTGAATTTAGAAAAAGACTCATTGTAACAATCGTATTCTTTATAATAGCCTTTCTGATAAGCCTAGTATTCTGCTCTAGTATTTACAAATTATTAACAGCTTCTTTTAATCAGAAATTAGTTG
This sequence comes from Leptotrichia sp. oral taxon 879 str. F0557, assembly GCF_000469385.1. Lineage (GTDB taxonomy): Bacteria > Fusobacteriota > Fusobacteriia > Fusobacteriales > Leptotrichiaceae > Leptotrichia > Leptotrichia mesophila. The sequence goes on along the minus strand of NZ_KI271290.1, from coordinate 2,915 downwards.
TTCTAGGCCCTAACGATATTTTGAGCATTTATTTGATGCTGGCTGGAATATGTGCTTTCAGTCTAACTCTTCCATTTGCAAGTTATCAAATATGGGCATTTGTCCGTCCTGCATTGGAAGAAAGAGAAGCCAAAGTAGTTTTATCCTATGTTCCTGCAACCTTTATACTGTTTATTGCCGGTCTATGTTTTGGTTTCTTTTTCATAACGCCTGCATTATTAAATGTTCTTCTTTCATTCGGAGATGATTTGTTTAATATACAGCTTACAGCAAACAGTTATCTGACATTCATAATTCATACTTCCCTTCCACTTGGAATAATATTTGAACTGCCAGTTATTGTAGCCTTTTTAACATCGCTACACATTTTAACACCACAATATTTGATAAAAAACAGAAGATATGGATACTTTATTTTACTAGTACTCGCAGTAGTATTAACACCTGCCGATTTTATAAGTGATTTAACAATGGCAGCTCCCTTAATCCTGCTGTATGAAGTGAGTATCCTTGTCTGCAAATATATTTATAAAAAAAGGAGGAATTACTAAAAATGGGAATTTTTAGAGATATCGGAGCACCAGGACTTATAGTCCTTATACTTGGGGCATTACTTATTTTCGGACCAAAAAGACTGCCTGAACTGGGAGAATCCATCGGAAAAATGATTCGAGAATTTAAAAAGTCAGTTTCTGGAATTGATTTGGAAAAAGATGAAAATAAAAATATAGAGGAAAAAAAAGAAGAGAAATAAAAAAACAAGAGCAGTCTCATAACCATGAACCGCTCTTTTTTATTTAAAATTAATTTTAAAAAAAAAGCCCATTTTTTATAACAACTTAATGTTTTTTAAAATAGACTTTTGAGATACAGTTTATTTTTATTTCAGAATTATTCTCCTTCAGGTAAAATAAATCCTGCTATTAAATATGCGATTACTAACGATCCTCCTGTAAGAACTGCTAATACAACTGCTATTATTCTTATTAAGTTAGAATCTTTATCCATGTATTTTGCAAGTCCACCACATACACCCATTATTTTTTTGTCGGATGCTGATTTTGTTAGTTTTTTTTCCATTTTTCCCTCCTAAATATTTTTATAAAAAATCCAAAAAATTTACTTTTCAAAAATTATCTTACAATTTGGAATAAGATTGCAACTACTAGAAATAACGTTGCAACAACTTCTGTAAATTTTTCAATTCCTTCTTTTTCTTCATCCAAGATGTTAGCAGAACTTTTCGCTAAACCTTGGCTTCTATCTGGCTGTAGTAAGATTACGCTTATCATGATGATTGATAAAATTACTAGAGCTATAATTAATAAATTTTCTAACACGTTATTATTTCCTCCTATAATTTACAAAACAAGAGAATAAGCAATTAATTTTTTTCAAAATAATTATTTAGCTGCTGCATCTCCGGCTTTTATTATTACAGCGAATTTTTCAGGAATTAAACTTGCTCCTCCTACTAATCCACCGTCAATATCTGTTTGAGCGATTAAGTCAGCTGCATTTGCATCGTTCATTGATCCACCATATTGAACTGTTACGTTTTCTGCAACTTCTTTTCCATATAAATCAGTTAATAATCCTCTGATGAATGCGTGAACTTCTTGAGCTTGTTCTGGAGTAGCAGTTTTACCTGTTCCAATTGCCCATACTGGTTCGTAAGCAAGTACAACGTTTGCCATTTCAGCAGCTGTTACATCTTTTAACCCACCAGTAATTTGAGTTTTTACAACATCATTAGTAGTTCCAGCTTCTCTTTCTTCCAATTTTTCTCCGATACATAAGATTGGTTTTAAATTGTGAGCCAATGCTGATTTTACTTTTTCATTGATGATTTCATCAGTTTCGTGGTAATATTCTCTTCTTTCAGAATGTCCTAAAATTACATATTCTACACCTAAATCTTTTAACATCAATGGTGAAACTTCTCCAGTATATGCTCCGCTTTCTTTAGCATTCATATTTTCAGCAGCGATTTTAATGTTGCTTCCTGCAGTTTCTCTAGTTGCTGTTTCTAATGCAGTAAATGGTGCTCCAATTACGATTCCTGCATTTTTTACGTCTGCTACTAAAGGTTTTAATTCATTGAAGAATTGTGCAGCCTCTTTTGCAGTTTTGTTCATTTTCCAGTTTCCAGCTACTATTACTTTTCTCATAGTTTTTCCTCCATTATTTATTTAATATTTTACATTTTCTTTTATTTTATCATACATTACTTTTTTTATCAATGCCAATACTTGAATTTTTCAATTTGATTTTTTGTATCTTTTATGTTAAAATTCTTTTGAGCAGTTTAAAGTAAATAAAATTAAAAAATATATTAGAATTGGAGGAGTTTATGAACAATAATATAAGTGAACAAAAGTCAATCGCAGGATTAAAAGCCTTTGCTGTTGCTTTTCTTATAAATTTGAGCTTTTTTGCGGGATTTAGTATAAATGCTGCCGTTTTCCCGATAAATCTAAGTTTTTCAATGGGATTTAGCTTACTAATACCAATAGTTGCATTAATTCTGGAGCAGGAAAATGGATTTGTACGGGCATATTCAAAACAAACATTGGTAGTAACGGTATTGTTATTGATTTCAACATTTTTAAATATTATTATAATTGCTGGAAATATTTTATTTTTTGTAATTTTTGTAATACTATCTGTATTCCAAATCATCGCAACAGTATCATCAGCATTGAAAAAAGAATTTAAAATTCCTTTTATAGAAAAGATTACAGATTTATTATTTGTAGATTAATTAATAAAAAGATGGGGGCGTATTATTTTATGCCCCTATACACAGAATTTGATAAAATTCATAAAAAAGTTATTGACAAATTATAAAAATATATGATATACTAACTGAGTAGTGTACGGGTGGATGTCCGAACGGCTAAGGGACCGGTCTT
>NZ_KI271289.1:89679-143102 GCF_000469385.1 Leptotrichia sp. oral taxon 879 str. F0557 | reverse complement strand
AAAATGTCGCAATTAATATTGCAATTTATGATATTTAAATTATATTTTTCTAAAATACTTAACAGTTCTTCATCATTTAGAAAATCTTCTTGAATTTTCTCATGATAATCCTCATTTTCATTTTTTAAAACATAATCAATTACATGGGAAAAAGCCGTATGTGAAATATCATGTAAAAGCGCTTTTATCTGTTCTTCAATATTTCCATTAAATTTTAAAGATAATATCATTGTTCCTATTGAATGTTCATATCTATTTACATTCCATAGGTCATTAACCAGATATCCACCACCAGACTGATAGATATTTTTTAATCTTTTAAAAATTTTTGTATTTATTATTTCATAAATAACATCATCTACATAGTATTCTCCATATAGTTCATCATTAATCTTAAACATTTTTTATATCCTTTTTTTATTATTTAAACTTGTATTTTTTCCAATTAACAAATTACAACCTCAAACACAGTTTTTTTTTAAATTTTTATTCTACACCAGCCTTATTTATCTCTTCAACAGCTTCCTCAAACTGTTCTTTTGAAATATTAAATGAATTAAGAGCCTTTAAAAGCTGTTTTGCATTATAATAGCCAATTTTTAAAATATCTCCAAGCATTATTCTACGTTCTTTTGCATTACTTCCAGAAATAAATCCATTATCAATCAAGTCACTAATATCAAACCTATTTTCAATATCTTGATTAGCTGTAATAACATTTTTCAAAGCCTCTAAAATTACTTTGTCATTGGCATTTTCAACTCCTATATTATCATTTTTAGTTGCATCCTTTTGACTTACAAAAGCATGCTTTATGTTCGGAATATATCTTTTTAATGTATCACGAATTTTTTTTCCTGCAAAATCAGGATCTGTAAATAAAATTAAATCATTAGTTTTTGACAATTGAATCATTTTATTTATTGTTTTTTTAGATAATGCGGAGAAGCCGTTTAAGGCGATAATATGTGCATCTACAACTCGTTTTATGGCTGTTATGTCATCTCGCCCTTCGACTACTATAATTTCGTTTATTTTTAGTTTTTCTTTTTGTTTATTTAGCTCTTTTTTCATTTAATATTCCCTTTTGTTTTTATTTTTTATTTAATGTTATAATCTTCCATAACTTTTAGCAATAATTCCCAAGTTTTACCAACTGACTCTATTTCCATTCTCTCTTCAGGAGTGTGAGCACCGTAAATATTAGGCCCGATTGAAACAATATCAACGTTTTCCATATTGTTATCAAAAATTCCGCATTCAAGTCCAGCGTGAATTGCCTTAATTTCAGGATCTTTTCCTGTTATTTTTTTAAATGAGTTTACAACTATTTCACGAATCTTTGAATCTTTTCGGTATTCCCAAGATGGATATGGAGAATTTATTTTTACTGCCACTTCGTATTTTTCAGAAAGTTCCTTCACATCATTTAGTAATTTTTCAAGTGATTTATTTACTGAACTTCTTGGTAATGCCTGAATTTTTATAACAATTTTTCCATCTTTATTTTCAGTTTTTATAACTCCAAGATTTATTGAAGTTTCCACAAGTCCTTCGATATCTTTGCTCATTGAGATAACTCCATTTGGAAATTCGTGGAAAAATGAAATAACGGCATTTGTGTTGGAAATTGATAATTTCCCTTGATTTTTCAATTCCTCTTTCTTAACTTCCTTCACTTCAATAACTGGATTTTTATCAATAATTTTAAAATCCTTTATTATATTTTCAAAAGCAAGGTTTGCTAATTTTTCAAAATCACTGACTTTTTCATCCTCAAGTTTCACAGCTAGTAACGCCACAGCCTCTCTCGGTATTGCATTAGTTTTTTCTCCACCGTCAATATCCATTATTGCAAGAGTGTATTTTTTATTTAAATGATTCAGAACTTCTGCCAAAATTTTATTTGAATTTCCTAATCCTAAATGAATTTCAGCACCTGAATGCCCACCTAGAAGCCCTTTCACATCAACACTTATTACAGTATCGTCTTCTTCTAATTTTTCAGCATCAAAATTAAACTCATTAAGGATTCTCGCACCACCTGCACTACTCACATAAACTTGTCCGTATTCTTCAGTATCCAAATTTATAAGTGTCTTTCCAGAAAAAATTCCAAAGTCAAGGTTATTAACTCCGCTCATTCCGTCTTCTTCATCAGTTGTGATGATAATTTCAAGTGCCGGATGTTTCAAGTCATTGCTGTCAAGTATCGCAAGTGCATAAGCTACAGCAATTCCATTATCTGCCCCAAGTGTTGTTCCATTTGCCTTTAAGTATCCATCTTCCACAACGAGTTCAATTCCTTGTGTTTCAAAATCAAATTGTGTATTTTTATTTTTTTCCCAAACCATATCCATATGTCCTTGCAGGATAAGTGGTGAATATTCCTCGTATCCAGCTGTTGCAGGCTTTCTTATTAATACATTTAATGCCTTGTCCTGAATAACTTCCAGATTTCTTTCCTTCACAAATTCTACAATCCAGTCACTAATCTTTTTTTCTTTTCTTGAACCTCTTGGTATTTTTGAAATTTCACTAAAATAGTGAAAAACTTTTTCAGGATATAAATTTTCTATTTTCATTTTATTTTCCTTTCTTTTAGTTTAAATTAACAACAAGGGAATAATCCCCTTGCCTCAAAGATAAAAATTTCTTAAATATCTTTATTTATAAAATATTTTCCAGTAACTCTTCAAGCTCTGACATTTCTCTCTGTGTCAAGTCATATCCGCTTTTTAACTTTTTCAAAATTCTATTTTCAGAACCAACTGAACTACGTTCTAAAATTTTTATAACTAATCTTTTATAAAATTCCACTAATTTTTTCTCCCTTTAGTTATTTTCTTTAATTATTTTAAAGCTGTAATGCTGTTTCTAAGGCCACTTCTATCATTTCATTAAAAGTTGTCTGTCTTTCTTCAGCACTTGTAACTTCGTGAGTAATGAATGAATCACTTATTGTAAGTAAAGTTAATGCATTTACTCCTAATTTTGCCGCTGTTGTATAAAGTTGTGCTGTTTCCATTTCCACACATAATACTCCAAATTCAGCCCATTTTTTCCAAGCATTAGGGTCATCTCCATAGAAAGTGTCACTTGTAAATACATTTCCAGCCTTTACATTCAATCCTTTTGCCTTAGCAATTTCATAAGCCTTGAAAACTAAATCTGAACTTGCTGTAGGCGCATAGTCTGCTCCATTAAATCTTAATTTGTTAATAGCAGAATCAGTCGAAGCTGACATTGCGATAACAACATCTCTAACTTTCACATCTTCTTGATAAGAACCAGCTGTACCGATTCTAATCAAGTTCTTTACTCCAAATTCAGTTATCAGTTCATGTGAATAAATCCCAATTGAAGGCACTCCCATTCCAGTTCCTTGAACAGATATTTTTTTCCCTTTATAAGTCCCAGTAAATCCTAGCATTCCTCTAACATTATTATACTGAACAACGTCTTCTAAAAATGTTTCTGCTATATATTTTGCTCTAAGCGGATCTCCTGGCAATAGTATAGTTTCTGCAATATCTCCTCTATTTGCTCCAATATGCGGCGTTCCCATTTTCATTACCTCCTAAATTTTTTATAATTATTTTTATTTCTTCTAAAAAGTTTTTACTTATTATATTTTACTTCAATTTGTTAAATTGTTCAAGGAGTTTATTTTCTTTTTTTGATATTTTTATTCTTTATTTATGTTTTATTCTATAAATTGTTTTTCTTAATCTCATATTCATTCATCAAATCAATAATATGAGCATTTTCAGCTTTATCATTATCAAGTTCAGTAAGCCATTCAATAAACTCCTGCTCGTCCTTATATCTTCCAGCAAGTTTTGCTCTATTGAAATCTTTTCTATAAAATTCCAGAATTCCACGCCGTTTTTTCCAAAGACTATAGTGCTTTGCCTTGTATTTAAACATAAGTCCATTTTCAGCACAAAATACAATACCTTCAGCATTTTCAAAATTATCATAATTTTCCATCAAGTCAATTATTTCGTCAAAGTTATTGCATTTTTTGATTTCCTTTTTCATTTTAATAACATCATCATCAAAATTTATCTCTTTTAAAAATCTTTTACTAAAATTGTTATCCACATGTACACCATTTATAAACAGGCTATTATCAATAACATCTAAGATAAAAAGATGTTCCTTTCCAAAATAATCAACTATATGTCTGTCTTCATTTGAAACCACTTCAAACACTATAGAAACATCATTTTCACTGCAAATTCTAAAAATTTCATCTTTCATCTTTTCACTTGCTTTTTCAAAAAGAGTTTCAAAATATTTGACATGTGTTCCATTTGTTACACTTTTTGTTGCAAATACAAGTTTTTCATCAATAACTGAAAGTATTCCTAAAAATCCGTTGTATTTTTCGTAGGCTGTAACTGGGTAAACTATGTTATTTTCAAGATATTCTCTTGTAGAATATTTATTTTCTCCGTAATTAAAGAATTTGTTATAGCTTCTTATTTTCACTTTTCCAGTTTCTGCATCCACAAAAAGTCCACGTGCCTTAATTGTCGAGTCATTCCACAATTTTTTCCGAAACACGTTTCTTCCAAAATTTAATGAATACAAGTTTGGTTTTGTCTTTTTAACACTGATTAGTTTACTTACAATCAATTTATTCACATCTTCATTCGCTGTCAAATTTATCTGCTTGTTTTCTTTTGCCTTTTCCAGTTCGTGTTGTAAATAATCTCTATCGTAAACAGTGTTTATAACTGATTTTTGCAAAATTTTATCTGGCATTACATCCAAATATTTCAATTCCCCACCATACTCAACTTCCCCTTCCAGACAAATTGAATGTTCAGTCGAATTTACACCTCTATGCCCATGAACCTGCACAAAATCCTGACATTTTCCCTTCAAATAATTTTCCTCATAAAGTTCTCCAATTTCGGTTTCAAAGCTTCCAACGCCGTTTATCATTTTGTTAGTCGATACAAGTGCCAAATCAGGTACAAAAGACAGCCCTGCATGTGTACAAAGAATTTTATTATTGTGAAATTTAAAAGCATAACATTGTCTTAATTTTTTATAAAATTTACGAATTTCCCTTTTAAAACTATCTATATTTTTTTCATTTTCCAAAATTGCTGGCAAAGTTACATTTAAAAATTCCTTTGAGTTAATTTTAAAATCATTGGCAAAATTTTCCAAGTGAATTTCATGATTTCCTTCAATCATTATAACATTTTCCTTTTTATATAAATCCAGCATTAAAAAAAGTGTCTGTTTATGTTCAATTCCCCTGTCCAAAAAATCTCCTAAAAATACATACAAGATATTTTTGTCAAAATCCTTCACAATTTCAGAAATCGCTGTAAAGCACGAATGAATATCCCCAATTATCCGAACTTTATCATATTTTTCTGTTACATCATCAACATAAAAATTTATAATTTCATTTATATCAAATATTCTCTTAAAACTTCCCGAAATCTTTTCATTCTGAATATTTCTAAACATTCTGCTTATAACATTTTCGTCAACCTGCTTATAGCTTTCTCTCTTTTTATTATTTTCAATACACTCTTCAAGTGGCGTATCCAACTGATAATAATAAATTGTATATTTATACTTATCCGCAAGAGTCTTATAAGAATTCATCGCTCTTTTTGTAGTATGTGTCGCATCAACAACGGTAAATTCCCCTCTTTTCATTCTTTCTTCCAGACAGTTAAAAAGCATTTCCCAAGCCAACCTGTCATTTTTCTGCGAAATCTCAAAATCTCCAAATTTTGTTAATTTCGGATTAGAAAGTAGAAGCCTGAATTTATCTGCTTCTAGAGTATATGGCTCCAAATTATTTTCTTTAACAAAAGTGCTTTTCCCACTTCCAACTGTTCCCCGTAACAATAATAACGTTCTCATTCTTCTTCACTCCCTTCAAAATTCTATTTAAATAAATATACTATAATTTTACTATATTTTAATTATAAGTCAAATAAAAATTAGACTAATATTTCAAAACACGAATTTATTTCCTCTATTTATTTGAAATTCTAAGAAAAATAGGTTAAAATATAACAATAATAAAAAATATTGAAACTAAATAAGGGGGAATGCGGATGAATAAAAATGTAGCGGCATTTTTTGACATAGATGGAACAATTTATAGAGATTCTTTACTAATTGAGCATTTTAAGATGCTTGTACAGTATGAATATATTGATATGATGACTTGGGAAGGGAAAGTTAAAGAAAAATTTTCCAAGTGGGAAAACAGGACTGGGGATTATGATGATTATCTAGATGAGCTTGTTCAGACTTATATGGAGGCATTAAAGAATTTTAGCAAGGAGGATATGGATTTTATTGCTAAAAGGGTAATGAAACTAAAAGGAGACAAAGTTTACAGATATACACGTGAAAGGCTTAAATATCATAAGGAAAAAAATCATAAAGTTATAATTATTTCTGGAAGTCCAGACTTTCTTGTAAGCAAAATGGCTGAAAGATATGGAGTCAAAGATTACAGGGCTTCTATTTATGAAGTTAATGAAGATGGTATTTTCACAGGGAAAGTAACTCCAATGTGGGATGCCAAGAGCAAACAGAAGGCAATAGCAGATTTTTGTAAAATGTACGAAATAGATTTGACAAAATCGTATGCTTACGGAGATACGACAGGCGATCTGACAATGTTTAAAAACGTAGGGAACGCCATTGCCATAAATCCTGCTAAAAAATTATTGCAGAAAATAAAACGGGATAAGGAACTGAAAGAAAAAGTTATGATTGTTGTAGAAAGAAAAGATGTTATTTATAAACTGAAGGCGGATGTGGATATTATATAAATTGACATTAAACGAATATATTTTTCAATCAAAAAATATAATTTGATAAAAAAATTTTTTATAAATATGTAAAAATTAAATTAACTAAAGAGAGATGATAATTATGGATAAAAATTTAAAGATAGTTTATTTAGACAGAATTACGGCAGGGCCTATTGATTTGAAAGAAAAATTTTCTAAATACGGTAAATACATTGAGTATGAAGATACTGATTCTAGCGAAATTGACGAAAGAATAAAGGATGTGGATGTTGTAATAACGACTCGGATAAAATTGGGGAAAAAGCAATTTGAGAAGGCTGAAAAACTTAAATTGATACTTATTACAGCGACAGGATTTAATCATATTGATGTGAAAAGTGCAAATGAGTTTGGGATAAAAGTGGCAAATGTTTCGGGGTATTCGACTAATTCTGTGGCACAGCTTGCGATTACTTTTTTATTGAACGGATTGACACCTGTTAATAGATATTATGATGAAGTTAAGGATGGAAAATGGATGGATATTACTGTTCCTGATTATCAGAAATATCCGATAGACGATGTGAATGGAAAAATATTAGGAATTGTAGGATTTGGAAATATTGGTAAGAGAGTCGCTCAAGTCACAGAGATATTGGGAATGGAAGTGATGGTTGCGAAGAATACTGAAAAAGATAATGCAAAAACTGGCTCTGTAATTGAAAAAGATGGATTTTTACGTTATGATTTGGATGAAGTGCTTGAAAAATGTGATATTTTGACACTTCATGTCCCGCTGACTGATTCAACACGAAATCTTATAAATCTTGAAAAAATGAAAAAAATGAAGAAAAGTGCGGTAATTTTGAATCTTGCAAGAGGGCCTGTAATAAATCAGGAAGATTTGTATTTTGCACTAAAAAATAAAATAATAAAATCAGCAGCTGTTGATGTTACAAGTGTTGAGCCAATTGAAAAAAATTCTAAATTATTTGAGCTGGATAATATTTTAATTACACCTCATATTGCTTGGAAATCTGAAAAAAGCATGATAAAGCTGATGGACGATGTTGAGAAAAATTTAAAATTGTTTCTTGAAGGAAAGCTAGAAGGCTTAAAATAGGGAAAATTTTTCAAAAATATTACAGAAAATTTTGTACTAGACTAATATTTTAAGAAATGCTTTTTACAAAAAAATTTTACTAGAAAGGTGAAAGAGGTGAAAGATAAATGTTAATAAATAATTTTAGCGGGATAAAACTTGAGTTTGATGGACTTTATTATGGAGGAAATTATGAAATTGAAATTTTTCCTGATGGAAGATTTTATTATTCATATATTGAAAATACTTCAGTTGAGCTAAAAAAAGGTTCTTTCCAGATCAATCAGAAGGAAATTATGATTTTTGAGGAAATGATGGATTATTTTGAACTTTTGAAAAATCAAAGTAATTATATGATAAATGAGTTTAATTTCGGGAATGGAATGCTTGTTATTCAGAAAAATAATGGACGTGAGGAAAAAATTAGGCTTGGCAAGGAAATGATGTTTGAATATGCCAAAACATTAATTGATAAATATACAAAAAAATCAAAAAGGCTCTTTTTACTGGATACTTATTTGGAAGGAGCTAAATATATCAGAAATTTTGCAATTAAAATTAAAGATGAAGTTCAATTGGATTTATTTCGTGAATTTAACGGCATTTCGCTAAATGCAGTCGCCATGTATAATTCCAAAAAGGAAAAAGTTGGATATTTGCCGAAAAACCAAAGTGAAATTATTGCAAGAATGATTGATGCTGGGAAAAAGTTTATTGCAGTACCGATTCCTTATGATGAGGAGATAGCTCTTAAAATTTATCTTGTAGATTAATTAATAAAAAATTAAAAAATAATATTGACAAATGAATGTTTTTGATGTAAAATAATAGTAGATAATTAAAATTAAATTAATTTAAAAAATAGTACTATTATTTAATTGTCAAAAATAAAACAGGGGGAATAATTATGGGATTCAGATTGAGTGTAAAAGGTCAGGAAAACGAAATTTTACTTGATAAGGAAAGTATACTGGATGTAAAATACATTTCTGAAACGCCCGATGACTCTAATGCAAGAGCAACGGACTTAGGAGTAATCTTGGAAATTCGTGGAAAAATACTGGCAGCGGCAAATGGCGATACAGAAGATGACACAAGAAAAGTAGCACAATGGTCATTAGTACCATCAGAAGCAAGCGATGCCTACAGACAAGCCAGTCTTGAAATAATTTCAGCAGGACAGATGGTAAGAAAAATCGACATGACAAACGTATTTGTAGTTGATTATATTGAAGAATATGGAAATCAGGCTGGAACTGGAACTTTTTCACTAAAAATAAAACAGAAGAAGGAAAAGGTGAAGGAAGTGGCAATTGAAGGTGGATATGCAACACAGGAAGCCTAATTTTATAGATTAGAATTTTAGAAATTTTAAAACATAACAGAAATATAAAAACATTTTTGAACTTTGGAAAATTTTTGTAAGTAAATTATATTAAAAATAATCTCTTTTCCTAGAAAATACTAAGATAGAGATTATTTTTTATTTATATTCAAATTTTATTAAGAGCATACTTTCTAATTGCTTTTGCCACTCCATCGTTCATATTGCTGTCAGTCCTGTATTTGGCTGCTTTTGCTGCAAGTTCTGTTGCATTTTCCATTGCAACACTATAATTGGCATATTCAAACATTTCAATGTCATTATTTCCATCACCAATTGCCATTACTTCTTCCTGCTTTATTCCTAACTTATCTGCAAGTTTTTTTAACCCTGTTCCTTTATTGTTCCCTTTTGGCAGTATTTCATACACATATGGCTGGCTTAGTACCTCGCTATATTTATCTTTTAGTATATTTTCATATTTTTTATGGAAACTTTCCATTTCTTCAGGATTTCCGATATACATTGCCTTAATTATCTTGTATTTTCCACTTTTCGCCTCTTCAAGACTTATTTCTGTAATGTCTGAAAAAACAAATTTTGCATCTATAACAAGTTCATCTGTAGGTTTTCTACCTATGTTGAAATAATGTATATCATCAACCAAAGTAAAGTTTATATCATGTTCTTCAGAAAATTTATACAAGTAATCAATATCATCAGATGTAATCTCTACCCAATCAATCAACTCCCAGTTTTTCGTCTTGTGAATCGAACATCCATTATTTAAAATTACATATCCTTCCATATCAAGTTCATGAAGTCCAAGTTCCTTATAAAATGGCAAAATACCATACAAAGGCCTTCCTGTACAGAGCACAATTTTTATTCCAGCTTCTATTGCATCGTGAATCGCCTCCTTCTGTGCCTTGTCAATATGTTTATTCTCATTCAATAAAGTTCCATCCATATCAATTGCAATTAGTTTTACCATGTTTCCATCCTTTCTTTCATATATCTTATATTTTTTTAGAATCAGACAAAATAATGTAGCTTTTTAGCCCTTTTTCAGAGCAATTTTATTATACTAGTATACATTAATTTAAATAAATATTCAACAATTATATAAAAAAATACTATTTGAAAATACAAGTACAGTTTTTTAATAGACAAAAATCGTAATAAATGGTATAATAAACGGAGTTTTAACAACTTTAAATAATAAATTTTAGGAGTGAGAAAAATAATTATAAATAAAAGAAAAAGTATTATGCTTGTCATGACTTGTATTATTTTTATGATGACTTATTCAAGTCTGCTTGGAACACCTAGTTTTAGTCATAAATTAAGTGTCTTTGTAGATGAAAATAATCTAAGCCATGAAGATATAAGAGATTTGATTGTTAAGATTAATCAAATCGAAAGTGCAAGTAACAGACGATTAACACAAGAATTGAAAAAAATTGGAAAACGTAAAGAAAAAGAAAATCGTAAGAATAGTACATTTTTTGTTTTTGGAGAAAAACAAAATAATTATTTTTATGATAATTTTATTGAAATTTCTAAAAATACTCGAAACAGCAGTATATTTCTGATGAAAAAAGATGAAAATAATCTTAGAACAAGAGAATAGAAACCAAATGTTTCAAATCTAAATTTTTAATAAAAAATATACGAAAGGAAAAATAAAAAATGTTAAAAAAAATAGGAGAAAAAATATTTGGTACTTCAGATGAGAGAGAAATAAAAAAAATGCAAAAGCTAGTTAACAAAATTAATGAAGTGGAACCTCTTTTTCAAAAATTAACAGATGAACAATTACAAAATAAAACTGCTGAATTTAAAAAAAGGCTTGAAAAAGAAACACTTGACGATATACTCGTAGAAGCATTTGCAACTGTGAGAGAAGCGGCAAAAAGGCTAATGGGAATGCGGCACTATGATGTTCAACTTATCGGTGGAATGATTCTTCACAAAGGAAGCATTGCAGAAATGAAGACAGGAGAAGGAAAAACCCTGATGGCGACACTTCCAATTTATTTAAATGCGTTAACTGGAAAAGGTGTACATGTTGTAACAGTTAATGACTATCTTGCAAAAAGAGATAGAGATATAATGGCGGGACTTTTTGAGTTTCTAGGGCTTACTTCAGGAGTAATTGTGGGAAATATTACACCTGAACAAAGAAAAGATGCTTACAACTGTGATATTACTTACGGAACAAATAATGAATTTGGATTTGACTATTTGAGAGACAACATGGTTGGGGAACTGGATGAAAAAGTTCAACGTGGACATAACTATGTAATTGTCGATGAGATTGACTCAATTCTGATTGATGAAGCAAGAACACCACTTATTATTTCAGGAGCAGCAGAAGAAACAACAGAATGGTACAACACTTTTGCAGAAGTTGCAAAAAAACTTAAAAGAAGTTATAAAACTGAAGAAATTAAAGACAAGAAAAATACTGTAATTCCAGATGAAGACTGGGAAGATTATGAAGTCGATGAAAAATCCCATACTGTTACAATTACTGATAAGGGAATTAAAAATGTTGAAAGAATATTAAAAATTGACAATCTATATTCACCTGAGTATGTGGAACTTACACATTTCCTGACACAAGCATTGAAAGCAAAGGAACTTTTCAAGCTAGATAGAGACTATATAATAAATGATGATAATGAAGTTATCATAGTAGATGAATTTACTGGACGTCTTATGGAAGGAAGACGTTATTCAGATGGACTCCATCAAGCCATTGAGGCAAAAGAAAAACTAGAAGTCGCCGGAGAAAATCAGACTCTTGCTACAATTACGTTACAAAATTATTTCAGAATGTACGAAAAACTTTCAGGAATGACAGGTACGGCAAAAACTGAAGAAGATGAATTTAAACAAATTTACAACTTGAAAGTTATTGTTGTTCCTACAAACAGACCAGTTGCTAGAGTTGATCTCGCAGATGTAATTTATATGAACAAGAAGGCCAAATATAAAGCAATCGCAAAAAAAATAGAAGAACTTTATGAAAAAGGTCAGCCAGTTCTTGTCGGTACAGCTTCAATCCAGCATTCAGAAGAAGTTTCAGCATTACTAAAAAAGGCAAAAATACCGCATGAAATATTAAATGCTAAACATCATGAACGTGAAGCTGAAATAATTGCTCAGGCTGGACGTTTCAAAACAGTTACAATTGCAACAAATATGGCTGGACGTGGAACAGATATTAAATTGGGAGGAGATGCAGAATCCTTTGCAACAAAAGTAGCTGTAAAAGGAACTCCTGAATATGAAGATGTTTATAAAACATACGTGAGGGAATGTGAAGAGGATAAGAAAAAAGTTCTTGCTGCTGGAGGATTATTCATTCTTGGAACAGAAAGACACGAAAGTAGACGTATTGACAATCAGTTAAGAGGACGTGCGGGACGTCAAGGAGATCCAGGAACATCAGAATTCTACTTATCATTGGATGACGATCTCATGAGATTGTTTGGTGGAGACAGGCTTAAAACAATGATGAAAATGCTAAAAATTGATGAAGATGAAGAAATTAGACATAAACAAATTAGTAAATCAGTAGAAAATGCTCAAAAACGTATTGAAAGCAGAAACTTTTCATCAAGAAAAAGTCTTATCGAGTATGATGATGTAAATAATACTCAAAGAGAAGTTGTCTATGAGCAACGTGATGCTATCCTGAAAAATGAGAACCTAAAAGAACTGATAACAAATATGATTTCAGATACTGTAGATGATATTGTAAATTCTGCCTATGTAGGTGAAGGAAATGGTGAAAAAGACTTTAACCTTCTGTCAGATAAACTTATGGAAACTTTTGAATATGAAATTTCAGAAGACTTAAAAAACTCAAGTGCAGAAGAAATTTCAAATAAAATTTATGAAGATTTAGTAAGAATTTATGATGAAAAAGAAGAGGCAATTGGAGAAGAAGTATTCAGAAGAATTGAAAGATATATCATGCTGGAAGTACTAGACTCCAAGTGGAGACAGCATCTAAAAGATTTAACAGAACTACGTGAAGGAATACGTCTTCGTTCATACGGTCAAAGAAATCCTATTCACGATTATAAAATTGTAGCTTATGACATTTATAACGAAATGATTGATGCAATAAAGCGTGAAACGAGTTCGTTCATCTTAAAATTAAGAGTGCGAGGCGAAGAAGATACAAGCAACCTTACACATGAAGAAGTTTCAAATGTAAGATATGAACATGATGAAAATGATATGATTGGTGATGATATCTCAAACAATCCATCAAACAATAACAGATCTCGTCCACTTTCAAGAAGAGAGAGAAGAGAACTTGAAAGAAGAAATGTTTAATTTTAAAAAATCAAAAACTTTACCGATTTATATTTTACAATAATAAATAAACATATAAAAAGAGTCGCTTAATTGCGACTCAATTTTTTAAACAAAATTCTTATAAATTTATGCTTTTTCAGCCATCATATCCTTAACTTTCATAAGCCTTGTGATGCTTGATCTTTCATTTTCATCAAGTTTCATCTGAATATAACGAATTGTTTCTTCAAGCTGTGGAATTGTCATGTATTCCAATGCATTTACACGCCGTCTTGTTTTCTCTACTTCATCTGCCATAAGCTGACATGCCTTTTCGATTTCTGCAAGTTCCAGCAAGTCTTTCATTACTCGATTCAAGCCATCAACAGCATCATCTAAATCAGCAGATGTTTGAGCATATCCGTAAGGATAAGATACTTCTGCATTTTCCATATCTCTATTAAAAGTCATTGTTGGTACAATTACACTCATTACATTTTTAGTTTTTATATTTGCCAAAAGTTTATCTTCCGAATATGCAATAGCATTTTCAAGCATTTCATCAGACATTACTCCTCTTGCAAGTAAAAAATCCTTAAATGAATTTTGTAATTTTCCTTCCACTTCTTCACGCAATTTTCTATTTTGTTTTATTAAAATAATAAATTGACGCATAAGTTCGTCTTGCTTGTCCTTTAACAGTTTATGTCCACTTTTAGCAGTTTTTAGACGTATCTTTAAACGGCTTAGTTCCATTCTTGTAGGATTTACATTTAATCTTGCCATAGTCTATTCATCTCCTGCAGGCAAATATTTTTCCAAATATTCGTCTCTAATTCTTTTCAACTCTGTTCTTGGTAATATTTTTAGTAAATCCCATCCTAAATTTAAAGTGTCTTCAATAGTTCTGTTATTATCAAACCCTTGAGCTACATATTGTTCCTCAAATGCAGTTGTAAATTTAACAAACGCCTTATCAGTTTCAGATAATGCTGATTCCCCTAGAATTACAGCCAGCTCCTTCGCTTCCTTACCTGTTGCATAGGCTGCAAATAATTGGTTCATTGTATCTGCATGATCTTCTCTAGTTTTTCCTTTTCCAATCCCTTTATCCTTCAATCTTGAAAGTGATGGTAAAACATTTATTGGAGGCATTAAGTTCTGTTTGTATAAATCTCTTGATAAGATTATTTGCCCCTCTGTAATATATCCAGTCAAATCTGGAATCGGATGTGTCTTATCATCTTCTGGCATTGTCAAAATTGGTATTTGCGTAATTGATCCTTCACGCCCTTTAATTCTTCCTGCTCTTTCATAAATTGTAGATAAGTCAGTATACAAGTATCCAGGGTATCCTCTTCTTCCAGGAACTTCTTTTCTTGCCGCCGAAACTTCCCTTAACGCTTCACAATAGTTAGTTAGGTCAGTCAAAATTACAAGTACGTGCATTCCTTTTTCAAATGCCAAGTATTCTGCACAAGTAAGTGCCATTTTTGGTGTAGACAAACGTTCAATTGCAGGATCATCAGCCAAGTTCATAAACAATACTGCCCTGTCAATCGCTCCTGTTTTTACAAAATCTTCCGTAAATGTCTGAGCTTCTTCAAATGTAATCCCAATCGCTCCAAATACCACCGCAAATTTTGAATCTGTTCCCAAAACTTTTGCCTGCCTTGCAATTTGAAGTGCTAGTTCTGCATGTGGAAGCCCTGAACCAGAGAAAATTGGTAATTTTTGCCCTCTAACAAGAGTATTCAAGCCGTCAATCGCAGAAACTCCTGTTTGAATAAATTCTGACGGATAATCACGTGCAACTGGATTTATAGCCGTTCCATTTATATCCAATGTCTTTTCAGGAATTATTTTTGGTCCATTATCTTTTGGTCGTCCCAATCCATCAAATACGCGCCCTATCATATCTTCCGATACTCCAAGCGACAAAGGTCTGCCCAAAAATCTTACTTTTGAATCCTTTAAATTAATTCCAGCTGAATTCTCAAATAGTTGTACTACTGCCTTATCGCCATTTACTTCAAGTACACGCCCACGACGAAGTTCTCCATTTTGTGTTTCAATTTCAACAAGTTCCTCATACTTTATTCCTTCAACACCTTCAACAACCATAAGTGGCCCTACTATTTCCTTAATAGTTTTGTATTCCTTAAGCATTTGCTACACCTCCTTTATTTACAAGTTCGTCAATTTCTTCTTCCAATTCTTTTGCTATTTCCTCAATTTTGCCTAACTCTGCCTCAGGTAAATATTTTGCTCTTGCAATTCTTTCTCTTACAGGCATTGCAACGATTTCATTTAAATAAGCTCCATTTTCAAGCCCTCTTAATCCCTCATCATAGAATTTCAATACTATATCAAGCATTTTATCCTGTTTTTCAAGCGAAGTATAAGTATCTGACTCCATAAACGCATTTTGCTGCAAGTAATCTTCCCTTATAGATTTTGCAATTTCCAGTTTAAGCTGATCTTTTTCTGACAAAGTATCCTTACCAACCAGCCTAACAATTTCCTGTAGGCTATTTTCTTCTTGTAGTAATGAAATTGCACGTGCTCTATTTTTAGAAAATTTAGGCCCTACATTCTGATCCATCCAGTTATCAACTTTTCCTTGATACAATGAATATGAATTTAACCAGTTAATTGCTGGGAAATGACGTCTATATGCCAAATTGGCATCTAATCCCCAGAATACTTTAACAATACGAAGTGTAGCCTGAGATACTGGCTCTGAAATATCTCCACCTGGAGGAGAAACCGCTCCGATAACTGTTAACGCCCCTTCTCTTCCATCTTGTCCAAGACAAATTACTTTTCCTGCTCTTTCATAAAATTCAGCGGCTCTTGAACCTAGATAAGCTGGGTATCCTTCATCCCCTGGCATTTCTTCAAGCCGTCCAGACATTTCCCTAAGAGCTTCTGCCCATCTCGAAGTAGAATCCGCCATTATTGCCACTGAATATCCCATATCCCTAAAATATTCTGCAATTGTAATTCCAGTATAAATACTAGCTTCTCTGGCTGCAACTGGCATATTTGAAGTATTTGCTATAAGTACAGTTCTTTTCATTAATGATTGTCCAGTTTTTGGATCTATAATTTCTGGAAATTCCATAAGAACGTCCGTCATCTCATTTCCACGTTCTCCACATCCTACATAAACTATAATTTCAGCATCTGCCCATTTAGCCATTTGGTGCTGTACAACTGTTTTTCCAGATCCAAAAGGTCCTGGTACACATGCAGTCCCACCTTTAGTTACAGGAAAGAATGTGTCAATTACTCTTTGTCCTGTAATTAACGGAGCCTCTGGGTTTAATTTCTGCTTGTATTTTCTTCCACGTCTTACTGGCCATTTTTGCATCATTTGAACTTCTACCAATTCACCTTTTTCTGTTTCAATAACTGCAATTGTATCAACTACTGTGTAGCTTCCACTTTTAATAGTTTTCAAAGTTCCTTTAATTCCTGCTGGAACCATAATTTTATGGCTTACAACAGAAGTTTCCTGAACAGTTCCAAGAATATCTCCAGTTTCAACTTCTGCTCCAGTAGATAAAACAGGCTCAAATTCCCATTTTTTATCTCTATTTAAAGGATTTACTTCTATCCCTTTTTCCAAAAAGTCTCCTGCTATTTCCTGATATTCCTTTAGTGGACGCTGAATTCCATCAAACATCGCTTCAATAAGTCCAGGCCCCAATTCAACACTCAAAGGCTCTCCAGTTGTGAAAACCTCTTCTCCTGGCCCAATTCCTGATGTTTCTTCATATACTTGAATAGAAGCCTGATCGCCTCTCATTTCAATAATTTCACCTATCAATTTTTTCTCCGAAACTCTTACCACATCATATACATTGGCATTTTCCATACCTTCTGCAACAACAAGAGGTCCAGAAACTTTTATTATTCTTCCTGTTTTCAATGAATTTCTCCTTTCGTCTAAAATATATTAGATCCTATCGCTTTTTCAACATACTCATCTATCTTTTTAAGCCCAATTCCCAAACTTCCCTGATTATTAGGAATCAAAATAACAGCTGGAAGCACTTCACGGTTGTATCTTTCAATGGTATTTTCAATTAATGTGGCAATTTGTTCTGTCACAAAGATAATACCATAGTCATTACTTGCCATCTCATCAATCGTGTTTCTTGCCTCTTCCTTTGTAACAACAGGATACACATCAATTCCTAGTGCCTTAAACGATAAAATAGAATCCTTATCTCCAACTACACCTATTTTATGCATAAGTTTCACGCAACCTTTCCCTTATTTTATCTGAACTTATGTTGTTTATCTTGCTTACCATTATCATTCTAACTGCATTGATTTCACGCTCTTTTGCAACTAGATATGTGAATAATGGCTCTGGTCCAAATACAACATATTTTGATTCTTTATTTAATTCCATCAGGTAATTATCTGAAATTTTTTCAAGTTCTGACAATCTTTTGGTTTCACTAAATGCTTCTAATCCTTTTACTAGATATGTCCCCAGTTTTTCTTTCTTAAATTTATTCAAGATAGTGTCTGTATTGTCATTTATTGATGCAACAATTTTATTTTTTGAAATTGTCCCGCCTTCAAAAATAACAGTTTCGAGAAATCTTGCATCACGCTTTTGCTTCTGAACTCTAAATAGAGTTATCATATTTTGAAAATCTATTAATCCTTCTACATAATCAGTAATCACTTTTACGTCGATATCCTTTGCAAGCCTTGATAGATTTCTAAAATAATGTTTATCTACAATTATATCAATTCTCTGAGGATTATGATTTTCTTCAAAATCCTTCTGAACTTCATCAATTGCCTCCATTATTTCCTGTGGCAAGTCATTGCTTTGTGTTTCAAATTTCACCTTAAATTTACTAGCGTCAATCGTTCCAGCCTGCATAAGCAAACTTGAAAAATCTTTTCCTGTTATTTTGCTTTTTAACAACACTTTTAAATTATGATAATCATATTTAAGAGATAAAACATCAACAATTCCAGTATTTTTTATCATATTTCTTACAATTGAAAACACACGTTCTGTTTCTCTTTTTAAGATTATTTCATAATCCTGGCTTCCATGAATATCAGCCATATCTTGAGAATATTCTGTTTCTCCCAGTAATTTTAGCACTTCTTCGGGAGTCTGGGCTTCTATCATTCGTTCCAGCCTATTTCTAGTCAAAAGCCTTTTTTCCAGTATTCTAATAGTTACGACACTTTGTCCGTAATCCATTCTATCCATTTTTTTCTCCCTTTAATTACAAATTCCAGTTAATTATAAAATTTATTTTATAAAAACAATCATAAAACTTAAATTTTTATAAATTTTATTTAAATTATGAAAAAAGAAGTCTGGAAATTTCGACTTCCAGTTCATCTCTCATAAAATCCAATTTTACTTCAAAAGTATAGTTTTCCTGAATTCCATTTTCTTCAATGATAAATCCTGAACTTACAAACTCATTTTCCTTAACTTTTGCAGTTGAAAACTCTTGTTTCACTTTATCTACAAATTCTTTTTTTACAATTAACTCTTTTCCAGCTATAGAATTTTTATCAATATTCTGATTCAAATAATTGATGTAGTCATTCTCATTCATATTAACAAGTTTTGCTTTTAATTTATCTATAACTTTGTTAATTACTGTCTGTTTTGCCTTCAATTTTTCATTTCTAGACTTTAAGTTTGCGCTTGACTTAATTCTATCTGAAAGCAGTTCACGTTCTCTTCTTGCATTTTCAAGTAATGTTTGCTTTTTCGCATCAACTTTTTTTATTTCCAAATCATATTTTTGCTTTGCTTTTTCTTTAGCATCTTTTATGATTCCATCTGCTTTCGATTTAGCATCAGTTATTATTTTTGATGTTAAATTATCTAAATTAGACATATTTACTCCTTTTCCGTTTTTTATGTCATATTTACACTCTGTCTGTTTATTTTATAAAATAAAATTAGAATTTCGCTAATAACATAATTGATACAACAAATGCCAATAATGCATAAGTTTCAACCATTACCGCATAAATAATCCCTTTTGTATTTTGTTCCTCATTTTTTGCTAGCAAGCTAATTCCAGATGCTGCAACTCTTCCTTGTGCAATCGCTGAACCATAACCTGCAAGAGCAACTGGAAGACATGCCATTAAGATTCCAAGTCCATTTTGGAAAGTCATGCTTGCATTTAATTTTCCTAATACCATAAGTCCAATAACGAATCCATATAATCCTTGTGTTCCTGGAAGCAATTGTAATACTAACGATTTACCAAATTTTTCAGGCTCTTCACTCATAAGCCCTGTTGCCACTTCTCCAACTATTCCTACACCTTTTGCTGATCCAATTCCTGATAATAATGTCGCTAATGCCGCACCTAATGTCGCCATTACGATTCCTCCATTTTGTACTAAAAACTGTGAAACATTCATTTTATTTCCTCCTAATTTTTTATATTTTTATTTTAACAATTTAACTTAATTTTTTATTTTTCACAAACAAAATTTATTCAATTGAAATAAATTCATTATTAAATTAATCATCCATGTTTATATATTTACTTTCTGTTCTAAAGTCCTTAAATGGTTTTCCTCCACCTTCATAGAACTTACCAAAATATTCAACATACATAAGTCTTGAAGTATGGACATAAGCTCCTAAGAAAGATAAGAACATATTAAATAGATGCCCACCTATTAATATTACTGGCACAAATATCATTCCAAACCAATTTCCGCTAATCATTCCAGCAATCATATTTATGGCCGATGCAATAAATCCACCAGAAAGACCTAAAGCCATAAGTCTTGAATATGATACAAAATCACCTACATAACTTGAAATTCCGTAAAGGCTGTAAAGTCCTCCGCCTAATTTTGCACCAACTCCTTTAGCCTCACGTCCACCAGTAAGTACTATTCCGACCATTCCAGCAATCATAATCCACATCGAAATACTTGTTACAATAGGTGATAAATTCATCAATTTGAATATTAAATATACCATTCCGCCCATAAGTGCCATATACCAGAATAGCACATCATAAACTGCATCCAGCGATTTTCCATCTCTAATCAATAAATATGCTTTTATTCCAAGCCCAATAAATATATGAACTACACCAAATATAATTGAGCCTATTAATAAGCTGTTATATTGTTTTGCAGGATTTACAAGTCGCCATACGCCATTTATTTCTGCACCAAAATACGAACCATACAAAATTCCCCAGAAAATAACAGAAAAACTTAAATAAAAGAAAAATTTAACAGATTTTCTCATTTGAGAACTTAAATTAACTACTTTCAAAACAAATATTGTTGCAAGCAGTAATACAAGTCCATAACCTACATCTGCCCCCATCATCCCAAAGAATAAAATATAAAATGGTGTAAATAAAGGCGTTGGATCAATTTCATTATATCTTGGATAAGCGTACATCCCTGTCAAATTTTCAAATACAGTTGCAACCTTTCCATTTTTTAACTTAATCGGTACTGTCTCGTCATTTTTATCTGCTTCTTTAACTTTTAAATAATAATTGTTATCTGCTTCACTTTTTACAATTTTTTCAAATTCCTCTATTTTTTCTTCTGGAATCCATCCCTTTATTAAAACAGTATTTTCAGTTTGTGCTAATTTTTCTGATTCCACAATACGCAGTTTTTTATTTTGTAAATATTCATAAACTGCTTGTAAATCGTTCAAATCTTCACTATAAGTTTTAATTTGAGATTTTAATTTACGTTTTTGTTTTTTCAGCTCTTCTATTTCTTTTTGCAACTTAACTTTATATTCACGTGGAACTTCATCAATATCAAGGTTTTCCACACTAAAACTATTATTTCTAAAAATTTCAGATAATTTCTCCTTTTCATTTTCGTCATTACTTGAAATTACAAGATAATAGACTTCATCTTTAGAAATTCTTAGTTCCTCATAATAAGTCTTATCAAGTTCAGAAATCCCTTCAATAAAATTACCTTTGAGCTTTATTGGTATTGTTCCTAAAAATGTATTTACCTTTTTCAGACTTTTTAACTCTTTAGGATTTACATCTAGCCGTTCCCACAACTCTATTTCATCATAGTGTGCATATTTTTTTGAAATTTCTGATTTTATCTGTGAATACTGCACTCC
Source organism: Leptotrichia sp. oral taxon 879 str. F0557 (assembly GCF_000469385.1). GTDB lineage: Bacteria > Fusobacteriota > Fusobacteriia > Fusobacteriales > Leptotrichiaceae > Leptotrichia > Leptotrichia mesophila. Next base: position 121,425 of record NZ_KI271289.1, on the reverse strand, counting down.
AATCGAATTCAATTCTGAAGAAACTTTTTTCCAGTCATAATCCAATGCCTTTTTAGACAACGTATCAAAAGTATAATTTTCATTTCCGTGAATAATATCTCTTAAACGTGTTTTTCTCTCGTCATACTTTTTAATAAGAGAAATTGCATTATTCAACTGATAAAGTCTTTCGTCAATATGTGTTAATTCTTCGTTGTTCACATATTTTGTAACACCTTCAACTGCATCCTTGTCTATTTCTCCATTTTCATCATGTAGTTTAATATCGACAAAATTTACTTCCTTGAATTTTTGAAGTGCCTTCAATATTTTAGCTCTTTGTTCTGCGAAAACAACTAATTCAAATTTACTCATTTTAACTATTGCCATTATTTCACAATCCTCTCCGCTAATAAATTAACAACTTCATCTATTCTCTTTTCATCAATATTAAGAATCCTGTTTACATCCTCCTCTTCGCTATTCAAGAGGGAGTTTACTTTTTTTTCAGCATTCTCTATTGACTGGTTTTTTAGATTTTCAGCTTCAATAGTGGCTTCAGAAATTATTTTATCGTTGTCATCTTTTATCTTTTGCTCAATATTTTTCAAAATATCTTTTGCTTTTTCATTTGCTTCAGCAATAATTCTATCTGATTCACTTTCAGCCTTTTTTATTTTTTCTAAAACTTCTTTTGCCAAGATATAACCTCCTTCGTAAATTATTTTTACTATTACCAAATGCTTTATTTTTTTATAAATAAAAACACAAAAAACAAATTGACTTATTAGTCATTATATATATTATGTTATCAGTTTTTTTAGCTATTGTCAAGAATTTTTCCATTCTGTTTTATGAAGTTTTTTATGTTAAAATCTGAATAAAACTCTAAATACAAAAAAAATATAACACTTATTTTTATGTTATATTTCTTGTTTTTATTTATTCAAATCTATATATTCAGGTGAATTTGGAACATTAATCCCATCTTCCCTTGCTAACTCTTCCATACGTTTCGAGTCATTATTGCCGATAAATTCATCATCAAGCCTTGCAACCTCTTTTTTTAATTCCAGAAGTTCTCTTTCCTTTTTAACCTTTTCCTTACCTAAATCAGCAATATTATATGCAACAAAAGATCGTAGAAGCGCTACCATCGTTACAATTATAACGTATACCATAACTGTCTTTATAGCCTTCTTATCTAATCCTGCAGTTCTGGAAAGCTGTTTTCTCACTTCCTTAGGAGCTACTATTCTTTCTCTTCTTGCATCTTCATGTGATCTTGCTGTATTTGTAATTTTTGGAACATCAAGTATTTCCATTTGCATTTTTTTGTTTTTTGAAACACCATTCATAATTTTTATTCACTCCTTTCAAAAATTCTTAATTTTGCTGAATGTGCTCTGTTATTTTCTTCTAACTCTGATTCTTTAGCAACAATTGGCTTTCTTGTAATTATCTTTCCTAGACTTTTTTTGTTGCATACACATATTGGTATGTCTTTTGGACAAGTACATGGATTTTCATATTCACGAAATTTTTCCTTCACAATTCTATCTTCCAGCGAGTGAAAAGTAATTACTAAAAGCCTGCCATTTTTATTAAGCAGTTTTACTGCTTTATCCAATGTTTCATTTAAAACTTCAAGTTCTTTATTTACAAAAATCCTGATAGCCTGAAATGTTCTTTTGGCAGGATGTCGCTTCATACTTTTTCCTATTGATTTTATAACAATATCTGCAAGCTCTGTTGTAGTTTCAATCGGCTTCTTTTTTCTATATTCTACAATTTTTTTAGCAATCTTTCGTGATTTTGGCTCTTCACCATATTTATAAATAATATCAGCTATTTCCTTTTCAGAAAAATTGTTAACAACTTCATAAGCACTTATTTCCAAGTTACCATCCATCCGCATATCCAACTTTGCTTCAAACCTATATGAAAACCCTCTTTTAGCATTATCCAATTGATTTGAGGAAACTCCTATATCCATCAATATCCTGTCTACTTTTTCAAAACCTCCTAGGTAAACAGCCGTGTCGATATTTCTAAAATTATCTTGAAATATCTGGAGTTTGTTTCCATATTGTTCAAGTCTTTTTTTAGCAAATTCAATTGCCTGTATATCCTGATCAATTGCAATAACTTTTGAATTTTCAGAAGATTTTTTTAGGATACCTTCTGTATGCCCACCACCACCAAGTGTACAGTCAACATAAACTGCATCATTATCTGTTATTATATTGTCTATCACTTCATCAAACAACACAGGTTTATGGTATTCCATAAAATTCTCCTTTAAACATCTTTAATTATGAAGTTTAATTTTGTACAAAACTTCTTAAAATTGATTCTAAAATTTTGACTTTATTATTAATATAATTCGACTAAATCAATAGTTTAATTTTGTTAATTATCAAATCATTTTATTTATTTCATAATTACTGAAACATTTTACCACACTTTTCTTATTTTTTCCATATAACTTTTTAAATTTTACATTTTTATTTACAAATTTTTTTAAAGTACTATTTCCTTTGCAATTTTTTCTGCTATTTCTCTCCCTAAAAATTCACTAATAATCATAAGTGAAAAGTCCATTGCTGTTCCAGCACTTCTACCTGTTATAATATTTCCATCTGTAACTGTTCTTTCTTTTACCAAGATAGCCTTACCCTTTAGCAAATCCTCTTCACAAGCTGGAAAACATACTGCTTTTTTTCCCTCTAATATTTTAAGACTTGCTAATACAGTTGGAGCTGCACATATAGCTGCAATTTTTTTGTTTTCATCATCTTTTGAAAATTTTAGTATATTATCTAAAAGTATCTGAGAATTAAAATAATTTTTAACTCCAGGCCCGCCAGGTAATATCAACATATCATATTCAGAAAAATTAATTTCATCAATTATCTTATCTGTCAATATTTTCATTTTTCTTGCACTTTCTACAAGATTATCTTTTGTAATTGAAATTGTATCTACAGTAATTCCTGCTCTTTGAAGCAAGTCAATTGGTGTAACCGCCTCAATCTCTTCAAATCCATCTACTAGAAATACTGCCACTTTTTTATTTTCCATATTTATTCACTCCTTAACTATAGTAAAATCATTATTAATTTTAAAAAAACTGAACATTAATATTAATTCAAAAATCAACTTATTTTTAGAGCAAAAAAGGCTAATAAAACTAACTAGCCTTTTTTCATAATTTATTATAATTTTTCTACAACATCTTCAGGTGTATCTTGTTGTAAAATTAAATCTCTGAATTTTTTTGCATCTGCATAATTACTATTTCTAATTATCTTTTTGATAGTCAATCCTGATGATGCACTCATACTGAATGAATCAAGTCCCATTCCTAGTAATAATTTAGTTGCTCTTTTATCTCCAGCAAACTCTCCACACATACTAACATTTATATTAGCTCCATGTGCTGCATCAATTACTTTTTGGATAGCTTCTAATACTGCAGGATTGAATGAATTATATAAGTTTGCAACCATTTCATTTCCTCTATCTACAGCTAGGAAATATTGTGTCAAATCATTAGTTCCTATTGAGAAGAAGTCAACTTCTTTTGCAAATTTATAGGCAATAATTGCTGTTGAAGGAGTTTCAATCATTATTCCCACTTTTATATTTCTATCATAAATTTTTCCAATTTCATCAAGTTCTCTCTTACATTCTTCCAAAATAGCATTTGCTTTTCTGATTTCATTAACTGAACTTATCATTGGATACATAATTTTAATTTGTCCATATTGAGAAGCTCTTAAGATAGCTTTTAATTGAGTTTTGAACATATCTTTATTTTCTAGCGAAATTCTAATTGCTCTATATCCTAAGAATGGATTTAATTCTTTTGGTAAATCTAGATACGGTAATTCTTTATCTCCACCAATATCCATTGTTCTTATCGTTACAGGTTTTCCTTGCATTTTTTCAGCAACTACTCTGTATGCTTGATATTGTTCTTCTTCTGTTGGGAAGTGATCAGAGTTCATAAATAGGAATTCTGTTCTATATAATCCAATTCCTGTTGCTCCAGATTCAATTACAGCGTCAACATCATTAGGACTACCGATATTCCCCCAAATATCAACTTTTCTACCATCAAGAGTAATTGCATCTTCATGAATTAATTTTTTCAATTCCTCTTTTTCTTTTTTCAATTCTTCTTGTTTTTTGATATAGTTGTTTACTAAATCTTCTGATGGATTCAAGTATAATTCACCTGTTTCTCCATCCATAACAACAACCTCTCCATCCTTAACTTCGCTAAGAATCCCTTTTACTCCAACTACTGCTGGTAATTCAAGTGATCTTGCCATAATTGCAGAATGAGCTGTTTTCCCTCCAATTTCTGTAATAAATCCTATACAATTTTGCAAATCTAATTGTGCTGTATCAGATGGCGTCAAGTCCTCAGTTACAACGATTGTTCCTGGCTCCAAGTTACTCAAGTCGTGAATTTTCATACCTAACAAGTTTTTAAGCCATCTTTTACCAATATCTTGTAAATCAGCAGCTCTTTCTCTTAAATACGGATCATCCAATTGTGAAATCATATCACAATATTCATTAATTCCATCGTGCAGTGCTTTTGCAGCAGGAAGTCCTTCCCCTTTAATCTTATCCTCAACTTCCATAATTAAATCTTCATCTTCAAGAAGCATAATATGACCATCGAAAATTGCTGCTTTATCTTCTCCCATTTTTTCCTTTACTTTTTCTCTAATTGCAATTAATTGTATTTTAGATTGTTTCAATCCATCTCTCAATTTTGCTAATTCAGCCTCAATTGTTGAATTCTCAGCTTTAGTTTCTGGGATAACAATTTCCTCTGCGATAAAAAGTAATACTTTACCTATAGATACTCCTTCTGAAGCACCAATTCCTGTCATTCGTTTCATTTTTTTCTCCTCTATATATAATTTTTTTTATTACAAATAAATTTAAAGTGGCTTCTCATATATTTTTTTATATTTGAAATATTTCATAACTAATAATATTTACTTCGATTAGCCTTTATATGATCCCTCAATATCTTAACAATTTCACCTTTTCCAAATTTTGTTGCCATATCCATTGGAGTTCCTCCATGTTTATCAGTAATTGTAGGATTTGCACCGTATTGTAGCAGCATTTTTACAATTTTTGCATTTGCCTTCAATGTCGCATCCTCAAGTGGAGTCCACCCATCAATAGTACTTCCAATATTTACAAGTCTCGAATCTTTTTTTAGCAAAATTTCCACAGCTTCTTCATTTTCGTAGTATGCAGCTGTTCCAAGAGTTGTTCTGTTAAAAATTGGATGTGTTTCATAAAGATTCGCGCCATTTTCTATTAGAAGTTTTAAAATTTCCTGATTCTTTGCTTCAATAGCGACAATAATTGGAGTATACCCATCCTGACTCTTTGCATTGACATCAATCAGTTTTCCTCCACCTTCAAATAATAATGATTTATCTATATTAACTCCATATACTCCCACAGGCCTATTTACAATCTCATCTGCCACTCTTTTGCGATTTGCAATATTTCTTTCTGTTGCAAGAAAAAACTGTACATATTTATTGTTATGCCCGCGTATAGCATCAAGTACTGATTTTAGATGTCTTTCTTTTTCATCTGCCTCCCTTTTTTTTGTCACAAGATTTTCTCCAGTATTGTATTTAAAATTTAAAGGAAACACTATATGACTGAAAGTTACCAAAATCATAATAAAAATCATTTTATTTTTTTTTATTAAAAAAAACTTTTTCACTTTTATACCTCACTAATAATATTATACCATATCATTTGAAAAGTGCAAACACTTTTTCCTATTTTACACATTTTTTTATTCTTTTATATTTTTTGCTAAATTTATAATAATTTTGCAGAATTACTTTTTATAGTATACGTTTAACAAATTTTGAATCGCATATATTTTCTAATAGTATTAGTATTAATACTTAATTTTTAAATTGTACTCAAACTTATTTAAAATTTAACTAATAAAAATTATATGAATTAAAGGCTTTAGTAAAATACTCATATTTTTTAAGTTCGATTTTAAGCAAATTTTACTATGAATAAATAAAAATAGTTATGAAATATACCTAACTCTCTTTAACATTAAACTCCTCAAAGTTATTTTGTTGTGTATTTATTCCATAACTATTTATTTATTTCATTTTAATCAACTTTTTTACAATAAATCAAAATCCATTTTTAATTTAACCTAATATTCTAAATACTATTTAGAAAGATCGTCGTATCTTTTTGCAAGCTTCAAAGCTCTTTCTTCTGTCATAGAAAGTCCAGTTCCAGCCGCTTCAAACACAGCCATTTTAGGTCCATCCTCTTCATCAGCTAATGCCTTTTTTATAGCCGCTTTCCTATCATTTAGCCATTTTGTCTGTTCAGCCTTAAATTTCGACTGTTCTTTTGCTGGTAATTTTTTCAAAATTAAATCATACACTTTGTTCATTTCTTTTTCCCATTCATCTGTTAATTCAGAGCTGGCATTCAACATATCTGCTGTTGTTCCTTCAAACTTTGATTCAAGTTTTTCTTCCGCAACTTTCATACGTTCCTTTAACCCATCTTCATATTTTCCCGCAAATGCAACTGCTCCTACAAGCAACATTCCTACTATTAATAATATTTTTTTCATAAATTTCTCCTCCTAAAGTACAAATGTTATATTTTATTTACTTTTATTTAATCCATCGTATTTTTTAGCCAGTTCCAAAACTCTATTCTTTGTTATATCTAATCTCTCGTTAGCAGCTAATTCTCCAGCCATTCTTGGCCCTTCTTCTTCTGTATATTTTTCGTATGCTTTCTGAACTTTAACTTCCCTGTCTTTTAGCCATTTATTCTGTTCATCCTTAAATTTTGTCTTTTCCTTTGCTGACAGTTTTTTTATAATCAAATCATAAACTTTATTCATTTCTTTTTCCCATTCTTTATCCAAATCCAGTGAAGCATTAACCATATCGGCTCTTACTCCGCTATCCCATCCAGTCTGTGCTTTTTCTTCCGCAGCTTTCATTCTTTCTGTCAATTCATTTTCATAATTTCCTGCAAATACAGTTGCTCCTAAAAGTAATAATCCCGCTATTAGTAATTTTCTCATTTTTTATCAACTCCTATTTTTATTTTTTTATATTTTGTATTAAATCATAAACTCTTTTTTTAGTCAACTTAATTTTAAATAAAATTCAGATATTAATTATATCCTGTTGGACAATAATCCTTTAATATAAATGTATCAACTATATTTCCATCCTTGTCATATTCAACTAATGTCTGAAATCTTGTATCAAATGTATATCTTCTAATATGTTCAGCATCTCCAGATCCAGTAGTAAAACCATTTTTTGTTACAGTAGTTATAGGTGCTTCCCATCCTCCATCATCTTCACCTTGGAAATACCACTTTCCATTTTTTTGAACAATTTCAAACAGTTGATCACACCAATATCCTTTCACTTTATTCATATTAAAGTTTGTATCTACTGTCACCTTTGTTTTTTTTCCTTCAGGCAGTTGAATAGTAAGTATCTGATCTGTATCATTTTTAGCAAGTATTACCAAAGTTTTCATTTTCGTATCGTAAGCATAAGTTTCTTTATCAGTATTTTGATAATCTGCTGAAAATTTTCCATTTTTTCCTAAAAGTATTGGAGCTGTATCTGTTTCATAATCCCCAAATGTTCGTGTCGCATACCATTTTCCATTTTTTTGGAATATTTCAACATTTTCATATTTCCCCGCTGCCTTCTCCAAATTATGTTTTCCATCTGTCGTAACCTTTACTGCAAATGCTGGTATTGCAACTAATACCATAATTAAAAATAATATCTTTTTCATAATTTTTTACCTGCTCTTTCTATTTAAATTTATCATTTATAATTTTTTCATTTTTTAATCACAATTTATTTGTACAATTTATAATAATCACGATATAATTTATACATTTCAGGATTATCCTCAGGGAATCTTCTCAAAGTTTCAGGATCATCCATTTGATTATCACCTTCTTTACGTACAATACTAATTATTCTTTTTGTCTTTCTATTTAAAATTACTGGATCTTTTAATTTTGTATCATATCCCACACAGATATACTTATCACAAAGTACGTTTTTTTCCACAACAGCATCACTTATTCTTGGAACTTCAGTATCATCTGCATCATACATAGCATAATCCCAGAACTGGTATTTTCCATTCTTCAATTTTTTTATTTCTATTGAAGTATCATCTGCTGTTATTGTTCTTTTTAGCAATATTTCCTCATGCAGTTTTCTATCACTTGTAAAAGGCAAATTATAACCTTTATAACCAGCTTCTTCATCTGAAAATCCAATAATTCCAATTAACAGCAATAATGCCATAATAATTTTTTTCATTTTCATTTCCTCCGCTTTCTATTTTTCTTCTTTGTCTATTTTTACACTAATAATATATCATAATTTTATTAAAGAAAAATGAGAGTTTTTCTGTTTTTCTAGTCTATTTTTACTGTTTCATAAATTTTATTTTTATCTCTTATTTCATACACATCTTTTTCATGATTATATTTCATATCAAAACTTGCATAATCAGCACCTGTCAGAACTTTACCTTTAAAATAGACATTTCTTCTTCCTTTTGCATATTCCGTATCGCCATATGCACGAAACTCATGGCTTTCTGCTTTTTCAAGTTTTTTAAATGCACCTTCATCTGTGTCTAAGTAATAAACTACATCATATTTATTTATATATTTTTCATTGTATGTTGATAAATTATATGGATCAACCTTAGGAGCGTCTTTTATTTTTACAAGTTTATGATTTTTTACAAAATACATACTGTCCTTATCATGATACAAGTTAGTTTTGATTGCTAACTGTGAAAGATTTTCAATATCCACTTCCTTACCATCTATTGGAGCTATACTTCCATCTTTCTCAACAATGTAAAATCCATTTTTATCTTCTATAAGAAAATTATCAACTAATCTGTTTATTTTCTTAAATGTCTTTACATCTATACCTTTTAATTTCTTGTTTTCATAATAGACATTGTTTTTATCTTTTGAATAATAATTATTTACTACAGATTTAAAATCATATGTTAATTCAAATGTGTTTTTATCTGCTCCTTCTATTTTTTTATTTCTATAATAAACATTATTTTTATCCTCTATATAAGGAAGTTCTATTATCTTAACAGTATCTTTATCAATACCCAATATCCTCTTACCTTCCAAATAAATATTATTTTTATCTTTTGAAAAACCGTCACTTCCTATTTGGAATGTAGATAAATCTGCTCCTATTATTTTTCTACCTGAGTAATAAATATTATTTTTATCTCTCGTATATAATTTGTTTATCACTTCAAAAGTTTGACTATCATATGGCAATTTTTCCAGTACCAAATTATCGCTATCTCCATCAATAAAATAAATTCCATTTTTATCTTTTAGATATTGACGTACACTTCCGCTAACATTTATAATTTGAAAAGTAATTGGATCTAGCTCTTCTAATTTTTTCCATCCTCTATTTTCCCAAACATAAACTCCATTTTTATCTTTTGAATATGTAGCATCTATTTCCTGAAATGTTGCTTTATCTATTTTTGTATTACTTCCTGCATAACTTACATTTACCGCTAAAATCATAATTACAAATATTTTAAAAATTTTGTTTTTCATATCAAATACCAACCCTTTGTTAATTTTTAATCAAATTAAAAATATTATTTATTATTTAACTGATCATATCTTTTTGCAAGTTCCAAAGCTCTTTCCTCCATTTTGCTTACCCAAGTGTTTCCTCCCATAACTCCTGATATTGTTCCACCTTCTGCTTCTTTGGTAGCTTCTTCAGCATTCTTTTCTACTTCTTTCTTCCAATCTTCCTGCTCCTTTTTCAATCTTGCCTTTTCACTATCAGATAATTTTGCTTCAAGCAATCCATAAACTTTTTTCATTTCTGCTTCCAAAAGTTCTTCCTGTTTTGAAACCGCATTATTCATTTCTGCTGTTACACCGCTATCCAGTCCTGGCTGAACCTCTTTTTGGATATCCTCTATTCTTTTTTTTAGGCTTGTTTCATAGTTCTTATTGCTATTCTGATTTTGTACATTATTTTCAGAAATATTGAAAACTGTCTGTTTATCATCAATTTTTTTCTCAAATGATTTATTTTCTGAAGATTTTGAACATCCAATAATTCCAACTGATAGTGTTAATATTATTATTAATTTTTTCATTTTAATCCACCTTCTTATTTATATTTTGCAATATTTTACAGTATTACTTCAATGCTTTAAATTTTTTCAAATTTTCTTCATAAAACCTTTTATCTTTATTTTTATACTTATCATTTATTTTCTTTAGTGAATCAATATATTCATCTATCCATTCTTTGTACTCGTAATCCATATCTCCCATATATTTAATATTATCCTTAAGTTTTTGATAATTATTGAAAAAGTAATCAAAAGTTTCTTTGTCATTACCTTGTTCAATATAAGCATCAAGAATATATAATTGAAAATTTCGCCCTTCATAGTCATTTGTCAGTTCAGTTTCTTCAGGCTTTTGTCCCAAATCTTTTGCTATTCTATGAATCAAATCTGTTGTTGCAAACTCATAATTATAGTATTTCGGCTCTCCTTTTAAATATAGTTCTATTGCCTTTTTCCCAGCTTCGATTGCTTTTTTATAATCTTTTTTATATTTGAAATAATGATAAAGTCCATCATAGCTTACAGGATTTTCAGGATAAAGTTTTATCAACTGCTCTGCTGTTATTTTCAAATTTTCATAATCTTCATAATCTCTGTATCTTCTTATGAGATTTTCATATCCTTTTTGGAATTTTGGATTTATTTCTATTGATTTTTTATAATAACTTATCGCTGTAGAACGTTCATCCTGTGCAAATGCAACTTTTCCCAAAGCTGCTACCGCCAAATAATTTTTACTGTCCTCTTTAACAGCCTTCATAAACATATCTTTTTTCTGTTGCAACGGTATGTCTCCGCTTAAAGCTGTTCTATTGGCTAATAAAAATGTTTCTATTGACTTTTTATCGACTCCCGCCTTTTGCAATTCATTTCTCATTTCATTTTCAGAATAGTAGTCGAATTTTCGATTATCTTTAACAGACGACGTCATATTCACTTCAACAGATTTTTCATTTTTTGATCCAGTTTTATTTTTCCCAGTCTGATAAGCCGCATACGACATTACCCCAACCATTATTGTTAATACAGCTATTTTTTTCTTATTCATTGCCATACTCCTTTTTTAACCATTCCAAACTTTTATTTCTTCTTACTCCTTTTTAAATACACTTTTTTTACCATTCAGGGTAAATTATTCTCATATCATCCTTATCCAAAAATACTGCTTTCTTTAATTTTGTATCATATCCAATACAAACATTCTCATCACAAATTACATTTTTTTTCAAAGTTGCTTCTCTTACTATTACTGAAGTTTCCACTTTACCAAAATCTTCATCTTGAGATTCGTAATAACCTGTAATTTCATATTTTTCTTTACCTATCTTTTTTATTCTGATATCCGTATCTTCCGAATGAATATTTCTATTTATCAATTTTTCTTCATGCAGCTTTCCATCAGTTGTAAAAGGTAAATTCATTCCTTCTGCAGCGTAATTTATTGCTCCTATCAACAATGTTGCTATTAATAATATCTTTTTCATATAAATCTCCTCCATTTATTATTTTTAATTTTTATCTTACAATTTCTATTCTCTACATTAATATTATACCACACAATTTATCAAAAGAAATATTCACATATAACTTTCGTTTATTCATAAACTGGTTCATTTGACCAATTAAGACATTGTCTTACACCACCGTTGCTATCAGAATATGCAGTACATACCCTTTTTGTTCCTTTATATGTTTTGGTTTTTCCACTTTTTTTATCTGCCCACGCAGCTGCTCCAGCGACTCCAACTAATCCAACTGTCATTGCATTGTAAAACAATGTACAGCTTTGAAGTGATAGAAATGTTGCTATTATTACTAAAGTTTTTGTTTTTTTATTCATAATTATTTCCTCCATTATTATTTTTATTATTCAATTGGTACATCTTTCCAATCAAGGCATTGTCTCACTCCACCGTTACTAGGAGAATAAGCTGTACACACTCTTTTCGTTCCTTTATAGTTAGATGATCCTTTTGAGTTCATCGCTGTTAAAACTGCCAATCCACCAAGTACGCCAAGAGCCACATTGCTAGTACTACAACTATTTACTCCAAATATCATTACCAAAATTACAATTCCGACTTTCATTTTACGTTTCATAAGAATCATTCCTTTCTAACTCTTAAATTTTTACGGTAATTAATTTTCTCTTTTATTTTACAATCAAATTATACAACATCTTTTTAAAAAAGTCAACACATTTTTTAAAATTATATTTATGTTTATTTTTATAGTAATATATTAACTGTTATTTTTGGATAAAAAAATAGAAAGATAACAAAAATTTAAAATTAATGTCAACTTTCTATTTAAATATACAAATTAATTTTTATATTTTATTCCATAAAACTTGGTAATTTAAAATTACTTTTTTTCTTTTCACTATTTTCAGATTTTTCATTTATATCTTCATTTCCTGAATCAGAATCATTATCGTTGTTTTCTGAAGAATCATTTGAATTATCATCATTATCTTTTTTATCTTTAGTTTCTGTAACTTTTTCCAGTTCACTTTCAGAAGTATTTTGATTTTCATTAACTAGTACTTCATCGGTTTTTCTAACAATCTCACTTGCAGCTTCCGCTAATTTTTCGGTTTTAATTTTTTCTTCTAGCTCTTCAACTTTTTCTATCAACTTTTCTTCTGATACCTTTTCTGTATCTTCTTCTTCAGCTTTTTTTTCTTCTTCAATATTCGAATTATTATTATCTTCTTCAATATTTTCAGAAGCTTTCAAAATTTGCTCTGAAGTCTCTCCTTTAATAATTCTTCTAACTTCATCTCCAGTAATTGTTTCTTTTTTGAGTAATAATTTTACTACTTCTTCTAGTTTACTCCAGTTATCCTGTAAAGTGTTTAAAGTATTTAAATACTCTTCTGTTAAAATTTTTCTTATTTCAAGATCAATTTCTCTAACTGTTTCATCACTTTTATTTGGAGCAAATGAATATTCATCATCTGAGTTTTCAAAGTTAATTGGTCCTAATTTCTTACTCATCCCCACACTTTCAACATAAGCTCTTGCTACTTTTGTAGCACGTTTTATATCAGAATAAGCTCCTGTGCTTATGTCATCAAGTCCAATTTCCTCAGCTGCACGTCCACCAAATAACACCTTTATCTCAGCTAGCATTTGTCTGCTTGTAGTTACTAACTTTTCTTCAGGAAGCGGCATCATAAATCCACCAGCATCTCCCCTAGGAATTATTGTTACTTTATGAACAGGGTCAGCTCCTGGTGTCAATTCCGTCATAATAGCGTGACCAGCTTCATGGTAAGCTAATAGTTTTTTCTCTTCTGGTTTAATAATTTTACCTTTTTGACCAAGTCCCATTCCAATTTTATCCACAGCTTCATCTAAATCAGCCATTTTTATCGTGTCACTTGCTCTTCTTGCTGCTAAGATTGCCGCTTCATTTAATAAGTTTGCTAAATCAGCTCCAACAAATCCTGGTGTAATTTTAGCAATATCTTCAAGTCTTACATCGCTATCAAGTTTTTTATTTCTTGAATGAACTTTCAATATTGCAACACGCCCTTGCAAATCAGGAGCATCAACAGTAACACGTCTGTCAAAACGTCCAGCACGCAATAATGCAGGATCTAATACATCTTCTCTATTTGTTGCTGCAAGCACGATAACTTTTGTATCTGTTTCAAATCCATCCATTTCAACTAACAATTGATTTAGCGTTTGCTCACGTTCATCATTACTTCCGCTATTTTTTCCAACGCTTCTTCTTCTACCAATGGCATCAATTTCATCTATAAATATGATTGAAGGACTTGATTCCTTTGCTTTTTCAAACAAATCCCTTACACGTGATGCTCCAACACCAACAAACATTTCTACAAATTCTGAACCCGGAATACTAAAGAATGATGCTCCAGATTCTCCTGCTACTGCTTTTGCAAGTAATGTTTTACCTGTTCCCGGTCTACCTAGCAAAAGTACTCCTTTTGGAACTCTTGCCCCAGCCTTTGTATATTTCTCAGGATTTTTAAGAAAGTCAACAACTTCTTTCAGCTCTTCTTTTGCTCCATCAACTCCTGCAACATCATCAAATTTTACATCTGGTTTTTTATCAATCTTATTCACTCTTGATTTTCCAAACCCAAAGATATTTCCAGGTCCTCCACCTTGAGATCCGCCAACCATCTTTCTAGCAAGATACACCATAAGCCCAATCATTATAATCATTGGTAAAAATTGACCTAATAACAGCAAGAAAAAGTTTCCACCAGAAGGTTGCAATGAATTTAACTTAACACGTTTCTGTGCAATTGCATTAATAATTATTGGCTCATTTCCAACTCTATCTGTTATTTTTTTTGTAAAATAAAGTACATCCTTGCCATCTTCCTTTACTTGTGCAATTAACTTATCATCTTTTTCGTTGATTTCAGTAAAATCACCTTTTTGTGTCTTACCTACAAATTCTGTATAAGAAATTTCCTTTTTATTTTGAAAAGCAGTTTGTATATCACGATGGAATATCGCTGTAAAAACTACCAGCAGTACTACAAAAACAAAAAAAAGAAACCCTGAAAATGGCGGTTTATCTCCATTATCCTGTCTATTATTTTTTCTATTATTATCTTTTCGTAATTCTTCCAGTCGTTTTCTAATATCGTTTTTATCTCTTTCTGCCATTTTTCCTCCCTATTATTAATAGTTTACTTTTATTGCTATTTTCTAAATTTTCAATATCTTTATTTGAGATTTTTTCCAAAAATTTTGAAAACTTTATATCTGAAATTGCTAATATTTCTTTTATTTTTTTATTCTTATCAATTTCTATTTCACTAATTTCAGTTTCTAAATTTTCCAAAACTTGAACATCTTCAATCTCTACAATGGGAATAAAATCCCTCTCCCATTTCATAATCTTTTCATCAATAAGAATTTTTTTAACTTTTTTATGTCCCAAATTTTTCAGAAAAATTCTATCCCCATCTTTTCGACTTCTGACAATAATTTTTCTATCTTTTATTTTTTCATCATCAAATTTATAAAAAGTATAGTTTACATTTTTTTTGTTTATAAAATAAGTTTTAAAATCCTGAATATTTTCATATAAGATTATCTCGTAATTATACCATTCAATACTTTGATTTTCCTTTAAAATTTTGATTTTATCAAAGATTTTACTATTTTTATCGCTTTTTTCTACTTTATTATCTAAAGTATTAATAATTTTTAATTCCCCATATATATTTTGCAAAACTTTATTTTTACCTAAATAAAATTCTTTTGAACCTTCATTTTGTAATTTCCCATTTTCCAAAAAAAGACTTTTGTAAATCTGATTAATTTTTTCTCTTGAGATTTCTACATTATTTTGCTTCAGAAGTTGAATTAATTCATCTTTATGATTTATAGTCTTCTCATAAACATTAGAAAATGTCAATTTACAATTTTCTTTTTCATTAATTTCTTTTATCAGAGAATCTATTTTTTGCCTAAAATTAGGGTTAATATTTTCGAAATCAGGAAAAATTTTATTTCGGATAAAGTTTCTTGTATAGTCATTTTTATTATTAGTATAATCAATTATGTATTTGTAATTTTTATTTTTTAAAAAAGATAAAATTTCACTTTTTTCAAAATCTAAAATTGGTCTTACTATATTTTCTCTTATTTTCGGAATACTTTTTAATCCTGTTACTGATGTACCCCTTAAAAGACGGAAAATAAAGGTCTCTACATTATCATCCAAGTTATGGCCTGTAGCAATCTTGTTATATCCTATCTTTTTTCTAATAGTCTCAATAGCCTCATATCTCAATTCCCTTGCTGCCAATTCTATTGACTTTTTATTTTTTGTTGCATACTTTTTTACATCAACACTTTCGATATAATAGTTAACATTATTGGAATTTGAAAATTCATTTATAAATTTCAAGTCGTTTTCAATATCATGACGTAAGTTATGATTAATATAAACTATCGAAACCTCTATTGAAATTATATTTTTTAGTAAATTAAGAAAATGATAAAGAAAAACTGAATCAGGTCCTCCAGAAAAGGCAATAAGAATCTTGTCTTTTTCAGATATCAGCCCTTCCTTTATAACTTCCTCTAATTTTTTTAATATTTTTTTTTCAATTTTTTTTACTTTTTCCATCAATTTTATTCCTAATCTTGATTTTCAATTTTATTTTAACTGTCCGCTTTCACGACGTTTTTTTAAATGTTCCTCATGTGTTTTTGAATAATATGTTTTTCCTTTATATGTAAAGAAAAATAGATTATCTGTCTTTTCTGCATTTAAAACTGCCTTGAAAGTTTCTATTGGTGGATTTCCAATCGGTGTTGGCGGCAACCCTTTGACTTTATATGAATTATATGGTGTATTTTGAGATTTTAACTCATTTCTTGATGCTTGTCTTCCCAGTTCATATTTCAAAGTTGCATCTGATTCCAATTTCATTCCAATTTCCAATCTTTTCAAAAATATTCCCGCAACTTTTGGCTTATCTACAGCATCAGACACTTCCGCTTCCACTATTGAAGCCATTTTTAAATTATCATAAAACTTTTGTTTATCAGGATATTTTTCAGGTGGAAATTTTTTCAAAAATTCACCTAAAATAGTTTGGATAACCTGTTTGGTTGTAACATTTTCAGAAAAAATATAAGTTTCAGGATAAAAATATCCTTCAAAATTATTATTTTCATGCGGATATGGAAAATCCATTTCACTAAGGACTTTGTTTATTTCTTCTCTGTTCCCCAGTTCTAATGCTTCCATTCTTGCAAATACTTGCTTTGAAGTAAATCCTTCAGGTATTGTCAATCTAACTCCATTAGTTTCACTACTCTTAATTTTTTTTATAATTTCATATTTTGAAAATTTTCCATTAAATTTATAAGTTCCTACTTTTAATTTTATATTTCCGCCATTTAGTTTTAAATAAGCTCTGTCGGTAATTCCGTAATGTAATTTTAGTTCCTTATAAATTTGTGAAAATGTTGTTCCTTTTTTTATATTTATGTTAACATTTCTATATTCTTTTTTTGCAACAAAAAAATTATAAAAAAATATCAGACACATAAATAATACAAAAAAAATTACAACATAAATAACTTTTAGTGTATTTTTCATTTTTGATCTCCTAAATATTCAATATTTATAGTATTAATATAATTTCAAAATCTAATAAATCCGTATTCTCTTACTTCATTATTTCTTAATTTTAGATTAAGTTTAGTAATATTAATTAAATTAATAGAATTATTTTAATTAATATTCCTTATTTATTTCTATATTATTACTGTTACTTTTTATTTCAGTTTCATTTTTTAAATCTTTATTGTTAAGTTCAATTACTTCCACGCTTTTAGTACTATTATTTTTTTCTAGAGTTGGTACTTTTTGTTTTCTTAATTGTCTTTCATGATATCTTTTAGCACCAATTGTATCAATTTGAAATACAGAAGTAGGATCTTCACTTAGTTTTCTTTCCAGATATTCTGTTTTTTTACGAAGTTTATCCTTCTTTCTGTCACTCTCCATTTCTCTAATACTTTTTATATTTGTATTGTAGTGAATATCTCTCATATTGTTTATATTTGAGACAAAATTAATAAATTCAGCCAACTCTTCATTTTCCAGTGAAATTTCTTCGTTATTAGGATAACGTGAAAGCACTCTTATAAATCCATCACTAAATCTTATTATCATATAATGGTAATTTTTATCAAAAAATAGTATCTCACTTCTATTATTTTTAAAATATTTTTTTTCAATATCTAAATAAACATGCCCTTTTTTCTCTTCAATCCATCCTCTCCGTTTATCTTGCTGCCACGTATCTGTCTTTGGATCGAAATAACTTTTTACAATTTGATATCCGTTTTCTTCTTGTATAAAATCATATCGAATATTTTCAAGCATAGTTTCTGAAATATCGTTACTTTTTATCAAATACCATCTTCCATAACTTTTTGAAATTTGAAATCTTATTATCGGATTTACCTTCTCATCAATTTTTCTTATAAATCTCTCAAGCTTATTGATTTTCTCTTGCTTTTTCTTCTTTTCCTCCTCTTCCTCATCTCGAATCTGATCCAGGAAAATCAAATCTCCTTCTTCACTATTTTCATCTTGCATACTATCGTTTTCATTCTCAAAATCATTCATATTATTTTTATTAATAATAATATCAATTTTAACAGCATCATCTTCAACCTTATTCCCATTACTAGAAGTTTTGCTCCCATTAGCTAGGACTGATAATGAAAATATCCAGAAGCATGCCGCAATATACATTTTTATATTTCTGTATTGATTAATTCTCTGTCTATTCAAAGCATTCACCTTTTATTTTCAATTTTTATATCTGTAAAATTTTTTCAACTCTAAAATTAAAATAATCACATCTGAATTTTAAAGTTCATTCAAGCATATATAGCTTTTACTAATTATATCATACATTTTTTAAATTGCAAATTAAATATTTATCTACTAATCTAATTTTCGCTAAACAAAATACGGTTTATTAGTTACTATAAAAAATTATATAATTTTTAGAAATAAAATGTTGACTTTTTTAAAAAGTTATTGTATAATTTTATTGCAGAAAAATAATTACCGTTGATAGAAGATAGAAAGGAAATGATTATTATGAAAAAAAAATTTAAACTTTTAACAATTATTCTGGCAATGTCATCATTTAGCAGCTGTACAAGCTTAATGGCACTTGCAGGAAGTGAAAAGGCCGATCGAGAGCTACGTGGTCATACTATTGAAGAATCAAAACGTTATTGTGCTGTCTCAAAAGTTTCTACTGGAGAATGCTTAGAATGGAGAAAACGTAACTAATATTTATTTTAATTAAAAATGAAAAGAGAAAGAAGGTTTTAAAATGAAAAGTTTAAGAAAAATTATACTATCACTATTTGTTGTGATGTCAGTATTTACATTTGCAAAAGGAAATTCAGGTTCAAGTATAAGATTCGGAAGTCCTAGAGTTGGATATATAACTGTTCCTACAAACTGGTATGAATTTGGAGATCCCGATGCTTCACCTACAGCCAAACAAGTATCAATAGATAACACAAATATTATAACTTTAGATATTGTTGCAACTAACGGAAGAGGTACTGCAAAAAGAGCAGCTGAAGTAATCATTCAAAAATATATTAATCTAGGGACTCCTGAAGATAACATTTTTGAAGGCAGCGTTAACATAAATGGTTATGAGGGAGAACAAGTGGCAATAGAATATGATGATGGAAGTGTATTAATAATGTACTATATTGAAGCTAACGGAAATATCTATTACATTGCTCAGGAAGGAGAACGTGAATATCAGAAACAATTAGCAAAAGCTATCAAAACTTGGAGTCCAAGAAGATAAATAAAAATAAAAAAAGGCTGTTTAAAATTCAAAACAGTCTTTTTTATTACTATTTATTTTTTAATAAAACCTTCCGCCAATATCTTTTCTAAAATACATTCCTTCAAAATTTATAGTTTTCAAAAGTTCATACGCTTTTTTTTGTGCTTCTTCCAGTGTATTCCCAAGAGCTACAGCATTTAATACTCTTCCGCCATTAGTCAACAATTTTCCATTTTCAACTTTTGCTCCACAGATAAATACTTTGTTATCGTTAGTTTCTTTAAAGTCAAGAACTCCTGTAATTTCATCGCCTTTTTTATAACTTTCTGGATAACCTCCTGCAGCGGCTACTACGCAACATGAATGTAATGGTTTCCAATTAACTTTAACTTCCGATAATTTTTTTTCAAAAGATTTTTCTATTAACTCAAGCAAGTCATTTTCCAGAAGCGGTAATACCGCCTGAGTTTCTGGATCTCCCATTCTCATATTGTATTCAAGCAGGTAAACACCTTTTTTAGTAATCATAAGTCCAAAGAAAATTACTCCCGCAAAATCCATTCCTTCAGCCTGCATTCCTTTCAAAGTTGGCTCCATTATATCTGACTTAAATTTTCCAAAAATTTCATCCGTAACAAAAGGATTTGGACTGATAACTCCCATTCCTCCTGTATTTAAGCCTGTTTCATCTTCCCCTATCTTTTTATGATCCTTTGCCGACAATAGCGGTACAATTACCTTACTGTCTGTAAACGATAAAATCGAAGCCTCTACTCCATCCAAAAATTCTTCAATTACAACTTGACTTCCAGCATTTCCAAATTTCTCATCAACCATTATATCTTCCACAGCCTTAATCGTCTCATCCAGATTTTGAGCAATAATAACTCCCTTTCCTGCTGCAAGCCCGCTAGCCTTTATAACTACAGGAAAATCTTTCCAGTTATTCAAAAATTCCTTAGCTTTTTCCGAATCATCAAAAATTTCATAAACTGCTGTCTTTATCCCGTATTTTTTCATAAAATCCTTAGAATAAGCCTTACTTCCCTCAAGAATCGCAGCCTTTTTATCAGGCCCAAATATTTTCAGTCCATTTTTATGAAATTCATCCACAATCCCCTGAACAAGCAATTCTTCACTTCCCACAACTGTCAATTCAACATTATTGTCTTTTGCAAATGAGACATACTCATCAATTGATCCTAAATTCGCACTTTCAGCATTTGGTAACATTTCTACACAGGCATTTCCTGGAGCTATAAAAATCTTCTCCACCTTTTCATTTTGAGAAAGTTTCCAAGCAATCGCATGCTCTCTTCCACCAGCACCCACAATTAATATTTTCATCATTTCCTCCTTCAGAACTTCTACATTTCTAACTACCTTGTTTCCTTATATTTCTTGAATATATTTTATCACATTTTCCTGTAATATTAAATGCAAAAGTCCGAAAAATTTTTAATCTATACTCATTTTATATCTCCAATTTCATCAAATAATCCACCTGCTCATCTTTCCCTAGTACAAACACATGCTCTCCAAACTTCTCAAACCCCTTTTTCTTATAAAACTCAATCGCCTTGTAATTATGCTTCCAAACCCCAAGCCACACGTATTCCAAATTATTTTCACGAGCCAAATTTATGGCAGCCTCCATAAACTTTTTCCCAATTCCTTTACCTTTGTAACTTTTCAAAACATAAATCCGCTGTAATTCCAATGAATTTTCATACCCATCTTCCGTCTGGCTTCCAAAAAAATTAACCTTCATATACCCAGCCACTTGGTTTCCTTCTTCAAAAACAAAATATCTTGAATTTTTATCATTAATTTCCAAAGAAATCTTTTCATAGTTAAAATTTTCCCTGCAATAATTCTCCATATCCTCCTGCGTATTCTCCCCTTCAAACGTTTCCCTAAACGTCTTTTTCCCAATTTCCATCAATTTCTCAATATCTTCTGTTGTACAAATTCTAATTTTTCCCATAATTTATTCTCCTTCCAAATTTAATTTTACAACTTTTATTTTTACAGTTCAATCTCAAATTTATACTCATCATCAATAAGCATATAATCAATATTATAACTTTGACACAATTTTAGCACTCTATCATTTTCTCTCAAAACACTTTCCAATGTGCAATAGCTATCATCTATTCTACTTTCAACAACATTTGCATATTTTTTTATATCATTAAAATTCTTATTAATGTAATTTTCACTCATAACCAAACAAATACATCTTATATTTTCTAAATATTCTTTTTCAAAATCTTTTTTCCAGTCAAACGAAATATAACATCCCTCGACAATAAGATTCTGCTTATTTTCAATAGCCGTTTTTATCATTTCTGAAACAATTGGCCATAACAAATCTGTTAATTCCTCATCACTGCTCATAGCCGTCAATTCGGTATGTCCACTTCGGATAAGCCCCATTTTTAAATGATCAATTGATAAATACGGATACTTATATTTTTCAAGTAATTTTTGTGCCAGTTTTGTTTCTCCCGTATGAGAAGCTCCCATTAATAAAATTATCATTTCCTCCTCCTAATCTAATTTCTGATGCATTGGACAATCAACTAAATAGCAAGTTTTATACATTTTTTCTAAATTTATTTTTGTATTTTGAGGCTTATAATTACTATTCATTATCTTTTTATATATCTCCAAAACCTTTTTTATTTCATTCTTTTCTTCTTCAATAAATTCACCAATCTCTTCTTCATTCCAGTATTTTTTGTCATAAATTTCTCCAATTTTAATCTTTTCAATGTACTTATTATGTTTTTGAATCAATTCTGACAATTTGTTTTCTGCTTTCTTAAAATTTCCTAATTTTTTTAAACTGTAAAAATAAAATGAAAAACGCATATTATAATAAAAATATTCTTCCCAGTCAAGTTCATCTATCTCTTTTTCAAAAACCAAGACACACCTATCGTATTCTTCAAATAAATAATATAAGTCTATAAGTTCTTCAAATAAAATTTGCTCGTCATAATAATATTTCTCTAACGACACTTTCTCTAACAATTTATCCAGAATTGGCTCAGCCAATTTTTTATCATCGGTATAATGTAAGCACAGTGCCAATGCATATAAAATTCCTACACTTTTAGGTTCCTTTTCATAACATCTCAATAGCATTTCTTTCGCTTTTTCAAAATAACCACAATAAAACAACGTTATCCCATAATTATAATCATCTTCTATTTCCTTCTCATCTGAAAATTTTTCCATTTCCTGAAAACATTCAAGTGCCTTTTTATATTTTTTTCTTTTTAAATAATATTCTCCCAATACTTCCCATACAACCGCCGATTGTTTCCCAATTTCAATTAATTTTGTCAAATAATACTTACACTTTTTATCATCATAAGCATCTTTTTCATATAAATCAGCCAAATCCTGATAAATAACAGCCTTCTCATCATCATTTAAATCTTTTGAATATTTTTTCAAAAACTCCTCTAATACATTCACACTCGTTTTTCCATCTTGATATACTGTAAAATAAGCTATCGCTAATTGACAAACCTTTTCTACATCTCGTGGATTTTTCAAAAGACATTTCTCCAAATAATCCTTATATTCAATAAAGGCATGCCTATAATTATCGTAACTATCATTTTTTTTGATTTCATCCTGAATATATCTTGCCCATTCTTTTTGTGTTCGTTCCATAATTTTATTCCTTTCATATTTCTTCAATTACCAAATGTTGTGGACAATCCAGTAACCAACATTCATATTCTAAATACAGGAATATTTCCATCTTAGGCTTAAAATCCGTATTCAATATTTTTTCCAGCACTAAATTAATGTTTTTCAATTTCTCTTTTCACTTTCCAATTTTTATTTTAAACTTATTATAACATCTTTTATCAAAACAAAAAAGGCTACAACTTTCATTGTAACCTCTTCTTTTACCGTCTATTTTCCCCTGCTTTTTATAATCTTATCCACATTATTAATAACTTCATAGTCATCTTTTGTTAATTCCACATTTTTTCCAATTGGAATATACCATAAGAATTTTGAGAAATAATCTTTTAATTTTTTATCAGAAAAATCATAACCTGCGACTGCATAAGGGTAGTTTTTCATTATTTTCAAATCTTCATTAGAAAGTTCCTTTAATTCATCTGGTGTTAAATATTCTGAAATGTAAGCCGCTTTTGTTAATTCATCTCTATATTTAAAGCCTTTTTCAGTCTTTTCAGAGAAAGAATAATTACCGTTCAGATATGCTATTTCTGATAAGTTAAATTCATCTTCAGGACTAAAATTCTTTGTTTTAAAATGTAAATATCCTTTTTTTAATTTTGCATAAAGAACTTTATATTGTCCGTCTCTATCGTAATAATTTCTATATCCATAATCAATATTTCCTTCTCCAGCTAATTTCCAGTCTATATATTTTCCATTCTTCATCTTTATTTCAGGTATTGCAATCAAAGCATTTCCAGGCTCAACAATTACTTCAAAGTCATCCACTTTTTGATTTTTCCATTTTGAAATAGTAGACCAGACATAATTAAAGTCGTTATATCCGACACCTCCACTTCCATCGTAACGATAGCTATGCTCAATTACATTTTCTCCCTTTTTAAAGTTTGCTTTAAAATAATAAACATAGCTTCTTTTATAATAGTCGGCTTCCTCTTTTGCCTTTTCTTCGTCGTATTCCTTAAAATATTTTTTCACTTCTTCAAGTTTCTTTACATCCTTTGGAACAAAATCGGTTAGCCTGTAAGAAACTGTATTTACACTCTTCCCATTTACAACAGTTCTAAAATTTTTAAAATGATTAACTTCATCCCATTCCTCATTTCCACCTTCAGGCGTAATAAATCCAATGTATTTCTCCCCAGCCTCAGGACTGTCAAACACAAATTTTACAGTTACCGCCATTTCATTTACTGGTCCATACTCCCCCTTAACTTTTTCCAGCTTAAAATGAAGTTTCTCACTTTTTATCGCAATATTAGACACATTCATTGGAACAATATGTCCACCTTCCGAACCAAATTCCCAGTCATTTGCTAATACATTTGTACCAAAAATAAACATTAAGCAAAATAATAAAAGTACTCTAATTTTTTTCATAGCAACCACTCCTATTTTCTATTTTTTTGTTTTTCATTATAAATTATACCTTGTATTAAATTTTAGTCAATATATTTAATTTTTATTTTTAGAAAAATTAAAAGGATCAACTCCTGTTTTACACAGGAATCAATCCTTATTAACCCATTAAATTACTTATCTAATTACAGATTTATTAATAACATAGACAAAGCAAAAATTTTAGGAGCAACTATAAATTTACTGCTTTAAAAATTTTATTATGCTTCACTTATTCTTTCCCCTTTAAAAACTTCTTCATTAAAAGTTCCCATTTCTTTGTCTACAACAGTCGAAACTACCATTGCACCGTTTACATTTATTGCTGTACGTCCCATATCTATTATTGAGTCAATTGGCAGTACTAAAGCTACTGGAGCAAAAGGTAATCCCATTCCACCTAGTACGACTGTCGCTGCAATATAGGCTGTTCCTGGTACTCCTGCCATACCAAACGATCCTAATGCGATTACTGTTATAAGGCTTATTAGAAATACTGGAGTAATTGCAATGCCGTTCATATTGGCAATCATTATTGCTATTACTGCCGGAAATACTCCTGCACAACCATTCATTCCTATTGTTGTCCCTAGTGTTGCCGTAAAGTTTGCTGTTGGTGAACTTACTCCTACTTCTTTTTCCAATGTTTCAATTGTTACAGGTAAAGTTCCCATGCTTGAAGTTGTTGTAAATGATAGAACTAACGGTGCTGTTACTTTCTTGTAATATCTTAGTGGATTTACACCGTGTATTGCAAGATTTAAAGATTGCATTATTACAACCAGTCCTAATGAAATAAACATTACAATCAGATATGTAACAAGATTTTTAAATACTTCAAGCCCATAAGAAGCTGTCAAATCAAACATCAATGCCGCAACTCCATACGGAATTATTTTTATTATTGTAATCGTAACGCTTGTCATTACTGAAAACAATGCTTCTGTTACGTCCTTCAAAGGTTTTATTTTCTCAGGATTTTTTAATCCAACTCGGTTTGTTGCAAATCCTAAAAACGCTGTAAATATCACTACTCCAATAACACTTGTTTCTGTCATAGCCTTAAAAATATTTGACGGTATAAACGAGACTACAACATCAACAAGACCTTTATATTCCCCTTTTCCAGCCCATGCTTCCATTCCTTCAGGCAATTTCATTCCAACTCCCAGCTTAAATGTCATTGCAACTACAATTCCAATAATCGCCGAAATAGCTACAGTCGCTGTATAATAAATTACTGATTTTATGGTCAGTTTCTTCAAATTCTCATTATTTTTAGAATTAATTATCGAATTATAAACAGATAGCCCAACTAACGGAATAACTATCATTTTTAAAAGGCTCGTAAATCCTCTCCCTACTAACGAAGCTGCATTTGTCACATTCTTTATAACAACCTCATGCTCAGCCGCTCCCACTAATCCTAACGTTGATTGAAATACAATTCCCACAGCAAATCCCAATACTGTAGAAATTATTATCCTTGTAGAAAACTTAAATTTTTTCTTTAAATTCACATTTATATGAATCAATAAAAAGAACAGTAAAATCAAAATCACTATCCATATACTTGAAAATACTATCGCTGTCATTTTCCCTCCTAATTTTATTTAAAATTCATTCTTAAAATTTTCATATACAAATATTATCATTAATTTATTTTCATGTCAAGATATTTTTGTAATTAAATCATTTTTATAACAAATTTTATAAATTAAAATTTTAATTTTAAAAAAATTGAAGTTTATTTCACAATTCTACAATATTCATATTTATGATTTTTGTCCTGTGCTGTAATTGAGCTATTTTTAATTTCATTGCTTTTTTCTAGTGAACCAGAATCATCAAAAATATTTTCCAAAGCATCTATAAATTCATCCATTGCTTCATCCTTATCATTTCCTATCATTTCAAAAGTTTTTACATCAGCACCTTTTAGCACTTTGTCATTACAATAAACATTATTTCTATCTTTATAATAATTTTTACTAAGTATTTTTACACTATCCTTATCTACATTCAATTTTACAATCTTATTTTTCGTCAAATCAAACGGATCTTCAATTAACAGCTTAAATACTCCATCCTTATTTTTAAAAAATATTGCATATGCAACATTAGCATTTTTACTCATATATAGTGTCTGAAATTCAATTGGGCTTATGTTTTTTAATTTATATTCTTTGTAAAAAACATTACTTTTATCTTTTTCAAAGAAATTATCCACTATTTGAAAAGTTTTTGCTTCTGCTCCTTCAATTTTATTTTTTTCAAAATAAACATTATTTTTATCCTTTGAAAAACCATTACCCATTAATTGAAAAGTTTTTACATCTATATTCTTAAATTTTTCATTATTGTAGTAAATGTTATTTTTGTCTTTTGAATATCCCTCTCCAATATTCTCAAAGCTCTCTTTATCAACATTTTCCAACCTTGAAATATTATAGAAATCATCACTATCATAAAAAATTACTTCTGTATCTCTATAAATACCATTCTTATCCTTTATATATCCATCACCAATATTTTCAAAACTTTCCCTGTCTATATTTCTTAATTTCATTTTCCCAGAATAAATCCAGTTTTTATCTCTCCCAAAGCCTCCACCTAAATCTTCAAAAGTCCTTTTATCCACGTTGTCAACTTTTTCTGCATACATTCCTTGCAAAACATAGATGCCATTTTTATTTCTAAAATAATCCATTTTACCCTTAGAATTCTCATAAAAATTAACTTTTTTCAAATCTATCGGCTCGCCACTATTTTCATACCGTACAGTCTGCCCATATAAATAAATATAATTTTTGTCTTTTCCGGTATCTTCATCCAATATTTCAAAACTATTTATATCTGCCTCCAAAATATCATATTCCTTATAATAAATAGTATCCTTATCTTTCGCAAAATTCTCATTCAAAATTTTAAAACTCTTTAAATCGGGACTTTTTGTTAAATATTTTTCACTTTTTTCATCATTTATCCGCTTTACAACCAAAGTTTTATGATAATCCTCATTATAATAAATTTTACCATTTTCAATAATGTATTCAGAAAATCCCGCATTTCCTATTAAAATTAACAAACCTAATATTCTTAAAACAGTGCTTCTCATAAAAATTCTCCTTTTTTCACTTTTAACTATCTCACAGAATAACAGTTATCATATCCATGCTTGCTATCTTTCGCTGTTTCTACATCTGAATCATAAAATACTTTAAAACTCTTGACATCAGCTCCTTCCAAAATCTTTCCATCGCAAAAAATATTATTTTTATCCTTTGAATACAAATCGTCTATCAACGAAAAAGTCTTTGAATCTGCCTTTTCTACAACACTTAATTCGGATACTTCGTTCAAAAAATACACCTTGTCTCTATCTTTCAGATAATAACTCACATCATAAACATTTCCCACAACTTCAAATCCATTAGATAAAATCTTTTCCAGCTTAATTCCCCTATAGTACACCCTATTCTTATCCGCAGAAAAGACAAAATCAATGATTTTAAAACTATTTTTATCCAGTCCTTTCAATTCATCCGCCTTCCCATTTGCAACATAATAAATTCCTGTTTTGTCTTTTACATATCTAAAATATTTTTTATTAATCACTTCAAATGTATTATATTCAATATTCCTTAGTAAAATTAATTTCCCGTCAAATTCAGGAAAATTAATATTTCTTTCTAAAAAGTAAACATTTTTCCCATCTTTAATATAATATTCAGCTCCGTCTTCCTTATTCGCAATTATTTCAATCTTACTGTTTTTCAAATTATCAATTTTCCAATAAAAATAATAAAGGGCATTCCCCGACTTTACCAAATAATTATTTACTCTCTCAATCGGCTTGCCTTCTAATTTTCCAATTTTCTTCCCTTCAAAATAGACATTATTCTCATCTTTTCCGTACCAAGTCCCTTCAATCCATTCAAACGTACCAGCCTTAGCCCCTTTTACAACTTTTCCATCATAATACACTTTCCCTTTATCTGCTACATATTGATTTTTAGGCTTTTCAGCAATACTTTCACTTTCATTTTGCTTTTGCTTTTTATTTTCCATTTTTACATCTTTATCTCCATTCTTTCCGCAAGCCGCCATAATTACTATCATTAACAATATTGTTATTTTTAAAATAAATTTTTTCATAAATGAAGCTCCTTTTAAAATTTTTTCTCTTAAATTGAATACCTGATACTATTTCCCATTTAAACAGTAGAAATCAAAAAATTCATGAAATTAAAGTTATTTTTTTACAAGACTATGCTATTAACTGTTAAAATATCTTTTAATTAAATTTTATTATTAAATACCGACCTTAAAGGCTTTTTTAGCTTTATTTAAAAATATTATGTTTAATAATGCTTTTTTATTTCTTAAATGGTATTTAATATAAACATACTTTAATTTAATAAATTATATCACACTTTTCATTTAAAAAACAAAAATCACAGCTAAATTAATAACTGTGATTCCAATAAATCTTATTCTATATTCGATGCTTTTCTCAAGGTGTTTTGCAATAGCTGAGAAAAATTTAATTTTTTTATGTAAATTTATAATCAGTTCTGTTGTATCACTTGTTAAGCAAGATTTTAAAAAAAAATAAGAGCCTAAAAACTCTTATCACACATTAATATTTTATTTTATAGAAGATGATGGTGGGACTGGTGGGGATCGAACCCACAACCTACCGATTAAGAGTCGGTTGCTCTGACCAGTTGAGCTACAGTCCCATTATATAACTAATTTAACAATCCTCAAGTATAATAACATAATTTTTTCAATTTGTCAATTTAATATTTAATTTCTTTTGTATAGATGTGTATAGATGTCAAACATTTGTTACAAAAATATATTAAAAAAATGTTCCTTTCAATTTTTTATATTTAATAGTTTATCTGTTTCATTCCAATCATCTGCTAATTTCAAAAAAAGAGTTATCTCAATCAAGAAACAACTCTACATTTAATTTATTTACTTTCACAAGCTATACCATCTTTATCCCTGTCTAAATGTTTTGCATATCCTGGTTCGCCTTTTTTTATATTTTTGTAGCCTTTTGCACGTGCTTCCTTACAATTCTTGAAATTCAATGTTTCTGAAAATGTATTTACACTAACAAATACCAATGTCAAAATCACAAAAATTTTTTTCATTTTGGTTTCCTCCATTTTTTTATATTTGTAAACCAAAATTAACCCTATAAATAAAATCTATTTTTTTCAGTTTTTGATATTGGGGTGGTCTGTATCAACCTTTAAAAGGCATAGGACAAACTATATGTTTTAGTCCCCTTCGATATTGGGGTGGTCTATATCATATTATCCCAAAAAAGATACTTAATATAACAATAAATGCTGCCATTTTTCAACTCCTTTAAATTTTTAATATATTATACCTCATTTGAAAGAAATTTCAAAGAAAAAAGAATCATTAGGCTCTATTTTGCTTTAGTATTTGTCTTTTTTGTATTTGTTTTAGATTTTTCTTTTTGCTTTTTTACTCGTTCTTCATACAAACTTTGGAAATTTATAGTTGGTATTATTAAAGCGTTTCCCTCTTTATTAAACGAGGTTATAGTCGAAATATATGCTCTAATATAAGGGTAAAGTATTGCTGCTCCGTTTATTTCTAAAAATTTTTCTTTTTCATCTTCTGGTGTTTTTTCATCAAATTCAAATACCCCTAGCATTTCTATTTCTACAAATCTAGTTTTTGTCGTTATGTCTATGCCAAGCTTTACTTGATTTTTTTTATCATTCAAACCAATAGATATTCCAATTTGCCCTTCTTTTTCCCCCTCTTCTAAATCTCTTAATAGCAATTTATTTATTCTATAATTTTCAAAAGAAATTTTAGGATTATTTTTTTGTTCCATTATATTTCTCTCGCCTCTATTTTTATCCATTTTCTTGTCCTTTCTAAGCTGCCGAAGATAATCCAGAAACTTTTTTATTGTCCCAACTTAAGCTTTCTAGATATTTTTCTGCATTTGTAATATTCAATTTATTTATAAATTTTTTGATTTCATTATTAAATTCATTTGTATTTTTTTCAATTTCAAATTCTTTTATAATTCTTTCTTTATCCCTTATTTTTTCAAGTTCTATTTTCATCTTTTCTTCAATTGCAACCATCATTTTTAATTCTCTTCTATATTCTTTAGTTAAATCCATTCGCGAAATTATTATTTCTTTATTTAACTCTGGAAAAACTTTTTTGGCTTCTTCCAAGCTGATAAAAGTCTGACCTAAATTAAAAATCCCGTTTTCATAAAAAGTTTCTAATATAGCAGTACCCATTATTTTATGAAAATTCATATCTTTAATATTAAAGCCTTTTAAATAATAATAAACCCTGTAATATTCCTCTATTTCTTCGAAACCTACCAAAATATCTGGATAAGATATTTTTATTTGCTTTTTAAACTTCTCAAACACTCCTTTTACATCCATTTCAAACTCCTCCTAAATTTTATATTATAAATTATTATCTATATAATTATTGATAAACTCTGCTTGTATTTTTATATTTTGATATTCTTGTTCTATAATATGTTGCTCTTTGTAATCTGCTATTTTTCTCTGTATTTTCATATTAATGATATAACTCATTATACTTATCATACTATTATCATATTGACACAATTCTAAAAACTTTTTTTCGTGACTTCCGAGCTGATTTATATTCCCTTTTCCCAATATCCCTAATATTTGATTATCTGATGTTGTTATTTTTTGTACATTATTGCTTTTTCTTTGATCTATAAAATTGTTCATTCTTTGAAAACTGCTGTAATATAATCTGCTAACCGCTGTATCAAAATAGCCTTTTTTAGCCGCATCCTCTGCTATCTCGAAATTTTGATTTGATTTATCTAACAAACTCATTTCTAAACTCCTTTTTTAGTATTTATGAGTTATTTTTTATACATTAAATTTAATTATTCTAATTAAAGTATAAAAAACGATGTACTTTATTATATCATACCTTATGTTTTAGTCCCCTTCGATATCGGGGTGGTC
>NZ_KI271289.1:89348-89579 GCF_000469385.1 Leptotrichia sp. oral taxon 879 str. F0557 | reverse complement strand
TTAGTCCCCTTCGATATCGGGGTGGTCTATATCCTTATGTAAATGTAAGCAAGGAGTATCTTAAGTTTTAGTCCCCTTCGATATTGGGGTGGTCTATATCATAAATGAAATTTATATAGATACAGATATTATGTTTTAGTCCCCTTCGATATCGGGGTGGTCTATATCGGAACAGGCAATCTATAAAATAATACGTACAGTTTTAGTCCCCTTCGATATCGGGGTGGTCTA
>NZ_KI271289.1:39070-89248 GCF_000469385.1 Leptotrichia sp. oral taxon 879 str. F0557 | reverse complement strand
TTTAGTCCCCTTCGATATCGGGGTGGTCTATATCTTATACTTAGTTATGATAATAATTATGTTAGTTTTAGTCCCCTTCGATATCGGGGTGGTCTATATCCCATCATATAATTGGGATTATATAGTTTTTTGAATTTTAATTGTCCCTCTATTCTTAAATTTTGATATAGATTACCCTTTTTTATATATTTTAGCACAGTTTATCTATAAAAACAAATATTTTTTTAATTTTAATGTTTGAAATGTCTGATTCCAGTAAATACCATTGTCATTCCGTGTTCATCGGCGGCTTCGATTGATTCTTTGTCTCTAATTGATCCACCTGGCTGTACTAGTGCTTTGATACCGTATTTTGCAGCTTCGTCTACACAGTCTCTGAATGGGAAAAATGCGTCTGATGCCAGAACCGCTCCTTCCAGTGAATCTAAATCTCCTTTGGCGTGTTCAAGTGCGTGCTGAGTTGCCCAGATTCTGTTTGTCTGTCCTGTTCCAACTCCTGTTGCCGCTCCGTCTTTTACGACCACAATTGCATTTGATTTTACGTGTTTTACGACTTTCATTCCAAGTTCCATATCTTTTAATTCTTGCTCTGTTGGCTGTTTTTTCGTTACAACTTCCATATTATCAATTATCTTCTGATTTGTCTGCTGAACTAATATTCCGCCATCAACTTTTACATATTCCACTTTATCCTGCGGTTTTGCAACTTCGCATTTTATTACTCTCAAATTTTTCTTGGATTTTAATATTTCCAGAGCTTCATCAGTAAATGCTGGGGCAATTACGATTTCTAGGAAAATTTTATTCAGTTCCTGTGCAGTTTTTGCATCGATTTCTCTATTAATCGCAACGATTCCACCAAAAATTGATACTGAATCACAATCATGAGCTTTCTTGTAAGCTGTGAAAACATCATCTGCCACTGCCACACCGCAAGGAGTCGAGTGTTTTACAGCACAGCAGGCAATTTCATCAAATTCATTTGCCACTTTCCAAGCAATATCCATATCCCTGATATTATTAAACGACAATTCTTTTCCATTTAACTGGACAAAATCCTTCATGCTTCCATTTTCAGTAGTTGAAACGTAATATGCAGACGATTGGTGAGGATTTTCGCCATATCTCAAGTCAAATTTCTTTTCATATGAAACATTCAAATATTTTGGATATTCCTCTTCCAGCAAGAAATTAGAGATAGCCGCATCATAAGCTGATGTCAAATTAAACACCTTCCCAGCCAATCTTTTTTTTGTTTCAAATGAAACTTCCCCATTATTTTCAATTTCTTCCATAACTTTCTCATAGTCTTCTGTTTCGCAGATAACTGTAACGTCCTTGAATGATTTTGCAGCCGAACGAAGCATTGTAGGCCCACCTATATCAATAAATTCGATCTTTTCATCAAAAGTCTTATCTGTCTGAACTTCCCTGAAAAACGGATAAAGATTAACTACAACATAATCAATTGTCTCTATTCCTTCTTTCGCAATCGTATCCATATGCTCCCTATTGTCCCTAATCGCCAAAATTCCACCATGAATATTCGGATGCAATGTTTTCACTCTTCCATCCAGCATTTCCTTAAAATTAGTAACTTCCGAAACATCTATTACAGAAAGCCCATTTTCCTTCAAAAACTTGTAAGTCCCTCCAGTAGAAATAATTTCCACACCTTTTTGATTTAAAAACTGTGCAAATTCCAATATCCCAGTCTTATCAAAAACACTAATCAAAGCTCTTTTTTTCATTCGGCATCATTCCTCCAATATATTTTGTTAATTTATTTTATCACAAACCCTTGTATTTATCAAGGTTGTGTAATTATTAACTTTTAAATAAAAAACTGCCTCAAATACAAGACAGTCTTTTATCGCTTTTTTTGTTTTAATATATGTTTTAATCTTTTGCTTATAAAGCATAACATAAAATTATTTATTATTCAACTGTAAAATTGTAAATTTAAAATTATTATACAATAATCTATAAAATTAACTACAATTTAATTCCCTTATAAGCAAAAAAAAAAAAAAAATAGTATAATTAAAAGGAAAATATAACTTTAAAACAAATAGGAGGTTTTTTTATGGGATTTATTAATCCATTTCAAATTTACTCTAAAGGAGAGAATACTATTACAAATAATATTCTATTACTTCTATCAAATTTATATAGAATAAATCCAAAAATTTATGAATTATTTATAAACAGTGTTCTTCCAGAAAATATCAATTATGAGGTTATCCCTGTTTTTGCACAACAAAAATCACAAAAGGAAGGAGGAATTATTGATGGGTATATTCAGACAAAAGCAACAAAAATCATTATTGAAACTAAAATTGCAGGATTAGATAATACAAAAAAACTTATTAATTACTGCAAAAACGAAAATCCATCTGAAACAAACATATTAATTCACATAAGTAATTCTACCTTTGATGAAACTACCATAAAATCTATAAATCAAAGAATAGGAATTTATAATTTTAATTTTGTTTCAATAACTTTTTCCGAATTACTTTCCTCCCTTCAAGAAATTACCGAAGAATATCCTTTTAATGAAGAACTATACCGTTTATCCAAAGATTTTTATTATTATTGCAGTTCAATGGGTCTAATAAAAAATGTATTCAGAATCGTTCCATGCAACAAAAGTTTTGAATTAAATAAAAAATATCGTTTATACTTCCAACCTGATTCCAGAGGATATTCAAACCATCAATTTACTGGAATATATACTGCAAAAAAAGTGAAATATATTGGAAAAGTAAACAAAGTTTTTTTGGCTGAACTTACAGAAGAAGGAAAATTAATTACTAAAAAAATTTCAGGCAATGGAGAAATTACTAGCGAGGAAGAAAACAGAATAATAAGCACAATAAAAGAATTTCCAGAAATTTATGGCTATGGAGATATTTCAAAAGGACATATTTTCTTTTTATTTGACGATAGTGATTTTTGTCCAACAAAATTTAAAAAAACTTCAAAATATGGTTTGCTAGGCTCTAGATTTTTTGACTTAAAATTAGATTTAGAAATTGAAAATGTAGAAAGATTATCAACTTTAGAAATTGCAGAAAAATTAAATGACATTACTTGGTAAAAATAAATTTTTAAAAGATTGGAGAAGAATTATGAGAAAATTGTTGTTAATTTTAAGTTTGTTTGTTGTAAACATTGTTGGATTGGCTTATGAGAAATGTAATCCTAAAACAATCTATGAAATTAGTGTAAATGATTTAAATGGAAGTTATTTTGGACAAAACAAAAAAGATGGAACAATTATGATAAAACTTGGTAAAAATGCTAATAAAGTACAAGCAATTCACTTTGATGAAAATAGGATTTTAAATAATTGTATTCTTGATCCCAAAATAACAGAATTTCATATTGAACATGGTTTATTTATCAATGCGATGTATGCTGAAATGATGGATGGTGTATATAATAATAATCAAGACATAAAAATAGATTATGATTCGTGTCTTGAGAAAAATCATCAATTTTGTAAAATTTCTAAAGATGCAGACATTAACGGAAATCCTGTGGGAATTTCATTTAATCAAGAAGTTCAGGATATTGAGATTCATGGAAATATAGTTGACGTTGAAAAAAGAAATGATTATAAAAAAGTGATAATAGGTGAAGGATATGAAGAAGATGATATTCCTGTATGTGCAAGTAAAAGTATTAGTGAAGAAAATTGTAAAAAAGAAAAATTCATAGTAAAATCTCCAAATGGTTATGCCAATCTTACTAGAAAAGCGTATGATAATTCGACTATTCGTGATAAAATAAAAAATGGAACAATTGTAGTCATAGATCCAATTGATATAAGTCCTTTTAATGTTGAAGGAGTATATGTTGAAGTTTTAGGACAACATAAATTTGGATACATTAATTGGAAATATTTGAAAAAGAAATAGTATTAAACATTTTAAATTTAAAATTTAGGAGAAATATAAATGGAAAATAATAATGTTGAAAACAAAAATTTAGTAAAAATTCTAATTGGAATAATAATTGCTCTTGTTCTGGTTATAGGATTTATTATCATAGGTGGTGGTATTTACCAATTTGTAAGTATGAAAAATAAAATAAATGAGATGGAAAAAGTTCAAAAGGAACAAGAAAAACGACAGTTGGAAAATCAAATGATGGCTTCAGTACAAACTCAGGCTAAAGAAGACAACAAAAAAAGTGAAACCAAAACCAACGAAACTAAGATTGAAACTAAAGAAGTCGATCCATATGAAAGAAGATTTACAGCTTCTGATATGAATGATACACTTGTAGAAATTAAAGGTGTAAGAGATGGAAATAAAGTGCTAGTGCGGGTTTTGGAAGGAAATAATAAAAATAAAAAAGGATATATTAATTTAAAAGGTTTTAAAAATATAAGCAGTTCTTCTTTAAGAAAATTAATTGGGAGCACTTGGGCTGCAACTGGTGTTAATAATGGAGTTGAAATGGAGTATGGTTTAATCCTTCATCGTCCTGGTTCAGATATATATAGCTTTAATTTAAATAAAGCATTAATAGATTACAAGTTATCTGGACATGATTCAGCAGTAAGGTATGACTGTGAGCGTGACACAGCAAGAAATTTTGTACAAAATTATGATCCTTCAGCTTGTTATTAAATATTCAAAAAAATACTCAGACAACTAACCACACTATTGTTTGAGTATTTTTTATACCAACTATTTTTAAAAATTCAATAGACAATTTATTTTTGATTCTTTTTAATCTTCTTCAACCACTCATCTGCCGCCTTTTCAAATTTATTTTCTCCATGCTCGTAAAATTTGATTTTTTCATTCATATAAATTTGGTCTACATAATGATTTTCATAATTATGTGGATATTTGTAGTCTTTTGCTCCAACTTTTGTGAGATGAACTGGCACTTCCTGAATTTTTTCATTTTCAATGTGGCTTAGTGCTGAATTTATAGCATTGTAGGCTGAATTGCTCTTGGGAGAAATTGCGAGATAGATTGCCACTTCAGATAAGATGATTCTAGCTTCGGGCATTCCAATTTCCTTTATTGCATTAAGTCCTGCCACAGCAACTGGTAAAGCCTGCGGATTTGCAAGCCCAATGTCTTCAGAAGCTAAAATCACAAGCCTTCTTGCAATATACAAAATATCTTCGCCACCAGACAGCATTTTCGCCATCCAGTAGACAGCCGCATCAGGATCACTTCCACGAATGCTTTTTATCATTGCTGAAATTGTATTGTACTTTTCTTCTGTCCTGTGATATGATTTTTTCGTATTCAAAATCTCCTTTACTTCTTCCAGTGTAAACTCCACTCCAACATTTGTTATCAGTTCCAAAATATTTATAGCCTGCCTTGCATCTCCTTCGA
This sequence comes from Leptotrichia sp. oral taxon 879 str. F0557, assembly GCF_000469385.1. Classification (GTDB taxonomy): domain Bacteria; phylum Fusobacteriota; class Fusobacteriia; order Fusobacteriales; family Leptotrichiaceae; genus Leptotrichia; species Leptotrichia mesophila. The sequence continues at coordinate 83,875 of NZ_KI271289.1, read as the reverse complement.
TTATTTCCGAAATATATCCTAAAATATCATCTGAAATCCCCAAATTCTCCTTTTCATTAATATTTTTCAATATTTTAAGCAAATCATCCCCACTCAATTTCTTAAATTCAAATGCCATACATCGTGATAATAATGCGTTATTCAAACTGTAATAAGGATTTTCAGTAGTCGCTCCAATTAAAATAATATTTCCATTTTCCAAATCTTCCAAAAGTGAATCCTGCTGCAACTTATTAAATCTATGAATTTCATCTAAAAATAGTAATGTCTGCTGTCCATTTGTATGAAAACTGCTGTGTGCTTTATCAGAAATATTCTTTATATCAGTTACAGAGGCTTTTATAGCATTCAAATATTCATAATGGTAATTCATTTTATCAGCTATTATCTCTGCAAGCGTAGTTTTCCCTGTTCCCGGTGCTCCCCAAAAAATCGCATTCATAAAGTTTCCACGTTCAATAATCTTCCTCAAAATCCCATTTTCCCCAACCAATATCTTCTGCCCATAAAAATCATCAAGACTTTTTGGACGGTATCTAAATGCTAGTGGCTTCTTATCTTCATATACTTCATCAAATAAATTCATTTTTTTATATTTCCTTTTTTAATAAATTATAAGTATAATTATCATTTTCCAAAACTTTAATTATTAAACATCAATATTTTCAATAGTTTTAAAACTATTCTTCTCCATAAAGTTTCTTTTTATTATCTGAAAAAACGTTTAAAATTAATATTATTGTAAATATTACAACAACAGATGATGTTAAATAAAAATAATAATTAAACACTACTTCCTGCATATTTGCATTTTGCATTATTTCTCTTATAAATCCAGAGAGTGTTTCCATTTTCCATCCTTGACTTGTTTGAAGCAGATATAAATCTAAAAATAGTCCAATAAAATAAAAAATTATCATTAGAATTATTGAACTTACGCCAGCAAAGATTATTGCAAATAGACTCTTTTTCTTATTATTCTCATAAACTTTAATTGAAAATAAACACATTGTCAATAAAAATCCAATTAACTGCATCCCTTTTATTCCTTCTAAAACTCCCGTTTTAAAAAATATAGTAATTTTATCACTCAAAGAAATACTTCCAATATTTTTAACTATCGAATTTATCATCGAAAAAGTCACTCCAAGTGCAAATAAAACAAAAGTTATCACGATTATAACAAAAGTCCAGAATTTTATTTTATTCAAATTCTCCTTACCAAATCTAGCCTTCATCATTTTTATAAAAATAACACTTAATATAATCAGTACAACAAGGCTAAATAACGTCTGAACAAGCGTTACCATTTCTCCAGCTTTCAAATCTCCTGTTTTTGCCACACTATTGAAATAATAACTGCCAAAAATACCTCTTTGAAAAATTAGAACACTCCACGTAAAAATCATTATTCCAACTATTTTAACAGCTCCCAATAAAATATCAATAAAATTCCTATTTTCTATTTTTTCAAAATTTCTCATAAAAGCCTCCATTATATTTTAAATTTTTGTAAATCAACATTTACAATTTTAAGTATGATTTATTTCACTTAAAAACTGTACTCTTTATAATCAAACCAGACATACCACAGTATTTTTTCTTTCTGGTTAGGATATTTCCCAATAAGTTCTGTTACTATTGCCAATTCTTTTACTACTTCACTAAGCCACATATCTTCATCATCCTCATCGTAATAAATTTCATATTTCTCCATTTTCTCTTCCGTTAAGTAATCACCAATTTTCAAATCTTCTGCTGGAAAATACTTCTCATCTTTTATATCAATTTTTACAATTTTTCCAGTTCTTGGATTTGCAAATAATGAATATTTCTGTCCCTTATCTTCATACAACAAATACTGACAATATTTTTTTAGATTTCTTTTCTCTGATTTAGAAATTACTTTTTCAATGTGATTTCCTAATTTTATTCCACTGTATTTACGGTTAATTTTAATATTTTCATCTAGTTTGACTTCAATTTTCCCTGTTTCAAAATACCTCTTTAAGATTTTTTCAATTAATGTCAATTCATTATAATAATATCTTTTCAAATTTACAAATTCAGGAACATCAAGATTTACCTTACACTCCTGCAAATTATTCAAAAATTTTTCCATATCTTCAATTTCAATTTCATCAAACCATTTATTCTTAACAATGTACTTTCCTCCTTTTTTACTTATATAAAAAAATACGCAAAAAGCATACATATCTTTAAGTATTGCCACAATAAACGGTTCGCCTTCTCTTGCTGTCTCATTATAAATCAAAAACTTATTTTCCCAATTTCCACTTTTGGCTTTTACATATTTTTCTGTATTGTTTAAAATATCACAAAGTAATTCATAACTTAAATTTTCCTTAATTATTACCTCTTCTTGTCCGCTATCTGTTTCTTCTTTTTTATACTGATTATACAGCCACAATTTTAATTTTCTATCCATAATCTTTTTTAAAATAAAACTATCCCCAAATATTTTCTTTTCCCATAATGACTTATTCAACATAACTGAAAAACCTCATCTAATTTATTTCCCATTATATCATAAAAAAAGAACTCTGAAAATGTTAAAGTTTTCATTTCAAATTTTTACTTTTTTACTCCCTATTTACTTTTTTACCCAACCATACTATAATACATTTACCACAAAATGAATTAAAAAATTCAAATTTTAAATATAAAAAATTGAAAGGCTAATAACAATGAAAAAAAATATCTATTTTTATGAAACCAATACTCCAATTGGAAAAATTGGACTTGCCACAACAGAAAATGATTCTCATATTACTGATGTAATCTGGAGTTATGAAATTGAAAAATTTAAAAATGAGGATAATTTTCAAATTAAAGAAACCGAGTTAATAAAAAAGGCAAAAAATCAGTTATTTGAATATTTTTCCAAAAAGCGAAAAAATTTTAACTTGCCACTTTTAAAAGAAGGAACACCTTTTCAAATTTCCGTCTGGAACGCTCTTGAAACAATCCCTTACGGCGAAACCCGTTCCTACAAGGACATAGCAGTTGCAATTAATAACGAAAAAGCAGTCCGTGCAGTTGGAATGGCAAACAATCGAAATAAAATCTCAATTTTTATTCCTTGCCATCGTGTAATTGGTGCGAACGGAAAGTTAGTAGGATATGGTGGAGGACTTCATATAAAGGAGTTTTTATTGGAACTGGAAGGTATTAAAATAAAATAATTTAAGAAAATTACATTGTAATTTAGGTATAATTTTATTTTTTATTAAATTTTCTACAGAAATATAAAAAACAATTTGTATTCAAACTTAAAATATTGTATAATAAAAATATAAAAAAACACAAATAATCAATACATAAAATGAGAGAAATATATTTAAAACATAAGGAGATGATATGCAATACTTAAGAAAATTTTATTAATGGTTATACTTACTATGTCTGTCGTGGGATGTGAACTACTTGACCCTAAAGGCTGGAAAGAAGCAGAACAAAAAAGAAAGGAAAGTGGAGAAAAATGTTATAGAAGGGCTAGTGGAACATTCTATTGCAAGGATAAATATGGAAATAGAACATACTAGCTATATGTAAATATACAGAGCGATAATGATGATCAGGAAAAAGAAAATATATATTTAAGGCAGGGCTTCCTATACAGAGGAATGTTTTCCTGTCTTTTTTCTTTTGAATAAATATTTTATTTCTATTCTATCCCAGTTCAATTTCTTCATTAATTTTCTGATGAAAATCAATTTTGTTTTCAACATTAATAACATTAACTAATCATTTGTTTGACATATATTTTCTATAAAGCTATCTATTTTGTCTTATGTTATTCACTTCTTTTATTGTTTTCTGTATGAATGATATTTTTTATTCTAATAGGAACAATTTCATGCCCATATAGAGCAATTTCCTCTGAAGGAATTTTTTTGATACAAATTGCAGTTAATAAAATATTTTCGTTGATTTTTATTATTTTTTATGTTAAAATTTTATTAACAAAAATAACAAGAAAGGGTGTGAATTTTATGATAACCGTTTCTATAAATGCTCATCCTGACATAGAAGATAAAATAAACAACTATGTTAAGGAAAATAATATAAATTTAAACCAAGTAATGTTAGATTTAATTCTTGAAAAAATCGAAGATGAAGAGGACTACAAATTGGCTGTTGAGGCTTATGAAGAGTATAAGTTAAACAAGGAAAAAGCAATTTCATTTGAAGATTTAGTAAAAAAAATGGGATTGGAAAATGAAATATAAAGTTATCATCAGACAAAAAGCTGAAAAACAATTAAATAAACTAGATGATTCTATGAAACTAAAAATTATGAGATACATTAAACAAAATCTTAATAATACAGATAATCCAAAAAAATTTGGTAAAGCATTAAGATACAATCTGAAAGGATTTTGGAGATATAGAGTTGAAAACTATAGAATTATTGCAAAAATTGAAAAGGATAAATTAGTCATTTTAATTGTTCAAATAGATAAAAGGGATAAAATTTATATTTAGAATTATTTCTAAATTTATTGGGTTAATTGAGAATTAAAACTGTCTGATATTCTTATTTTTAGGGATAAGCGGCAGTTTTATTTTATTATTATTTTATTTAATTTTATACTAAACTCTGTTTAAAAAATAAAAATTATATCTTAAATTATTTTAAAATATTGGGTTTATATCCTTTATTAGGGAAGTTTATAATAAATCCGTTATTTAAATGGAGTTTAGTATTATTTAATTGTACTGTCAGATAAACAAAAAATTCTTTTAAAATCTTTCATTTATTTGTCAGGATAAAAAAAATTTTTTTATGGGTTGTAAATTTTTTGATAAAAAGTTAAAATATAGTATATTTTATAAATTCGAGAAAGGAGGCAGTATTTTATACTGTAAAAAAATCTATGAAAAAAATGGGATTAACAACTAGGATAATGGTTGGGTTAGCACTTGGGATTGTATTTGGGCTGATATTAAGTCCTTTTGCAAAAAATCCCTTCGTAAAAGATGTCGTTATTGATTCAGTCCTTGCTTTTTTTGGAGGAATGTTTATCAATCTTATGAAAGTTATGATTGTACCGTTAGTTTCTATTTCTCTTGCAATGGGAGCAGCTTCTATTGGAGATATAAAAAAACTTAAAAGAATTGGTACAAAGGTTTTGGGTTTCTATTTTGCAACTACTGCTATTGCTGTAGCAATTGGATTATTTGTAGCAAAAGTTTCTGGAATCGGAATGGGAATGGTGCATGGAGAACTTCCTAAAGGTGAATTTAAAATTGCGGAGCAAGGTAAACTTATTGATATTCTTCTTGATATGATTCCAAAAAACATTATTAATGCAATGTCAGAAGAAAAAATGCTTGCAATTATAGTATTTTTTTTGCTGTTAGGAGTTGCAATTTCAACTTTAGGAGATAAGGTAAAAAATTTAAAAGCTTTACTTGAAGAAGCAAATGAACTTGTGTTAAAAATGGTGGAACTTATAATGGAAGTCGCTCCAATAGGAGTATTCGCACTAATTTCAAAAGTTGTTGCTTCAACAGGTGTAGATGTGCTTGTAAAATTGCTTGGATTTGTGGCTGCAACATTATTTGCATTTGTTATTCATACAGGTGTTTATCAAATAATGCTAGCAACTATGGCAAAAGTAAGTCCATTAAGATTCTTCAAAAAATTCTTTAATGTTATATCAGTTGCATTTTCTACATCCAGCAGCAATGCAACAATCCCAGTAAATATTGAAACTTTAACAGAAAAATTTGGTATCTCTGAGGAAATAAGTTCATTCACAATTCCTTTAGGAGCGACTGTAAATATGGACGGTACTGCAATTATGCAAGGTGTTGCTGCAGTATTTATTGCAAATCTTTATAATATTCATTTAGGTCCAACACAATATTTGGGAATTATTTTAACAGCGGTACTGGCTTCTGTTGGTACAGCAGGTGTTCCAGGTGCAGGTATGCTAATGCTTTCACTTGTATTAAAACAAGCAGGATTACCGCTTGAAGGAATTGGTGTTGTAATCGGTGTTGACAGAATAATAGATATGTTCAGAACAGCAGTAAATATAACAGGAGATGCTGTCTGCACAATGGTTGTAGCTAGAAGTGAAAACGAAATTACAGACCAAAAAAAATTCTATAACTAATTTTAGTAAAATTTCTCTAAAATTAGACTAAAAAGTTATATTATATAAAATTATTATTTTTAAACAAATTATTCAAAAACTGTCTTTTAATCTTAGAATAGGACTATTAGACAGTTTTTTATTTCAAGTTATTCTTTTCTATTTTTCAACTTACTTATTTCATATAATGAAAATGCATAAATCTCTGTTATTTTCTCTAAATCTGATAAATCAAGCCACTCATCAGGTAAATGTGCTATATCCTTCTGACCTGGAAAACTTGGGCCATATGCAATAATATTAGGAATTATCTTTGCATAAGTTCCTCCTGTCGTTGTGACAGGTTCCGAATTAAATCCTGTAACATAATTATATACTTTCTGTAAAGTCTGCACATATTCAGAACTTTTATCATATAGAACTGGATTCCAGTTGGAAATTTCCTCCAGCTCCGTTCCTTCTGTCAAATTACTCTTAATTAAATCCATAAGCTGCTCTTTTTTGCATATTGCAGGATAGCTCATTACAAATTCAAAAAAATGTCTATTTTCAGAAATCCCAAATCTGTAACCTCTTAATATCATTTCTCCAAAGTCATCATCCTTAAAATTTATTTTTAATTTCACACCATTATTAGGTGCTGATAAAATATATCCATTTACAAATTCATATAATTTCTCTAAATCTTTCATTTCAGAATATATTCTTACTTTAAGCCTTCCCCTTTCTCCGTATACAACTGGCCATTTACAATCAGGAGTCCAGCCAAAAATAGGGGCTTTTTCCTTTGTCAGATAATGTTTTACACATGCAAATCCTGTTTCTTCATTTGTTCCGAAAACTATTCTTACAGGAACATCAAATTTTATTCCTAATTTTTTCAGAATATGGAGTGCAAAAAGATTTGATAGAATTGGACCCTTATTATCAAGAACACCCCTTCCGTATATGCGATTATTTTCTATTTCTCCATCCAATGGAGAGTACTTCCACCCTTCACCAAGAGGAACAACATCTACATGTCCAAAAATCCCTATATATTCCTCATAATCCCTTATTTCTTCCGATACATATTCTGCATAACCTATTTTATTATCTATATTCGCTGTATTAAATCCCAATTTTTCTGATATTTCCAGAGCTTTATTAAGTGCCTCTGCAGGCCCTTTTCCAAAAGGAGCATTTTCTTCAGCTTCCATCTGAATGCTGTAAATTGAAACTAATTCACGTATTTTCTCTATTAATTCAGGCTGTATTTTTTTCACTTCTTCTTTTATTTTCAATATTATTTCCTCATCGGAAATATTCCTGTTTTTATCATATTTTTTATTATCATCCATATTTTTATCCATTTTCTACCTGCCTTACTTTTCTATAAGAGGTTTAGTTCTTTCATTGATATACTCCTGAAGCCACTCTTCAGTTGCTTCTTCATGTACCATTTCATCGCCTTTTCTTTTTGTCCTGTATACTTTTACAGGAGTCTTTTCATTTCCTGCAACAAAGGAAAAATTTTCAATATTTGTAGCTACTCCCCATTCTCCTTTGTTATTCATAGCAATTACAGAAATATCTCCTGCTTTTCCTCTTTTTCTTATCAATTTCTTTTCAAAAGTGAAGACAGCCTTTTCACATGCTTTCTGAGGAGAAAGACCACTTTCCATAAGTTTTACTATCTCATATGAAATTATTCCCTTCATTATATCTTCTCCAAGCCCTGTTGCACTTGCTCCTCCAATCTCACTGTCAGCATAGAGTCCTGAACCGATTACAGGCGAATCTCCCACTCTTCCTTTCTTTTTCATGAAAAGTCCGCTTGTAGAAGTTCCTGCAACTATATTTTCTTCTTTATCAAGGCATACCATACCAACCGTATCATGTCCTGAATAGGGCTTTATTTCTATTTCTTTTATATGTGCCATATCCTTCAATCTGTTTCTGTAATGTATTTTTGCCCTTTCTGTAAGCATATTTTTTCTTTCAAAACCTCTTTTATGTGCATATTTTTCTGCGCCTTCACTTACTAACATGCTATTTTCATTTAAATGACTCAAATCTCTGGCAACAGATATAGGATTAGCAAAATCTTTAATAGCACATACTGCACCAAAATCAAAGTTGCTTCCATCCATGTATGCCGCATCCAGTTCCACTTCCATTTCTTCATTTGGAAGTCCACCGTAACCTACAGATTTATAAAAAGGAAAATCTTCAACATTTTTTATTGCTGTTTCTATTGCTTCTCCCGCTTTTCCATCATTTTTCAATATTTTTACAGCTTTTTTGACACCAGCATGTGCCATGCACCATGTTGCAATTATTCCCCACATCTTCTTACCTCCTCAAGTTTTTTCATCTTATTCACTGTAATTATAGTTTTCCTTCAGTATTCTGTCATACTTTTCAGGAGTCAGATCTTCTACTATCAGTTTCAGCAGTTTCAATGTCGCAATAATATCATCCTTATGTACGACTCCAAGATGAGTATGCATATATCTCATAGGTATGGATAAAGTTGTTGCAGGTATTCCAGTTCCTGACTTATGAATATTTCCTGCATCAGTCCCACCATCTGTAAAACAGCTCAGCTGATAAGGAATGTCATTCTTTCTGCATAGATTTTCAATATAAATAAGCAGTCCTCTGTTCATTATGGTCATTGAATCAATAACATTAATAGCTACTCCTTTTCCAAGCTTTATATTATTTTTATTCAAGGGGGTATCCCCTGCCAAAGTAGTATCTACAGCTATTGCCAGGTCAGGAAATACTTTATGTGCTGTTGTTCTTGCACCTCTTAGCCCAACTTCCTCCTGAACAGTTGCTGCCAGTGTGACTTTGTTACCTGTATTTTCCTTTTTCAGCATATTCATAAGCCATATTCCTGTCGCTACACTTACACGATTATCAAAGGCTTTTCCTGCAAGGTATCCTTCTTCATTCAGCTCTATCATTTTTCCATACGGACATATCATGTCTCCTACTTTTATTCCCAGTTCTTCAATCCGTTTTTTACTGCTAACTCCCATATCAATATATAGTTTATGAATTGGCAATACCTTTTCCCTTTCCTTTTCCTTTATTGAATGGACTGCAGGTCCACCAATAACACCATAATATATATTCTTTTTTTCATTTATAACTGTCACCTTCTGGTTAAGCAGAACATGCGACCACATATTTCCTACATTCTGAAAATACAGGTACCCCTGCTCATCTATTTCCTTTACGACAAATCCTACTTCGTCCATATGAGTGGCTACCATTATAGAAATACCATTGCCTTCTTTTGTAAAAAGGCAGGATCCAAGACCATCCTGAGAAAATGGAAGATTTATATGCTTTTTCAATATATCTACAATATCCTCTTCAAATCCTGAAATTGCATAAGTTTCTGTCAGCTCCTTCAAAACTTCCCATTCTATATCAAAATTCATTTTTCTCACCCTTTAAATCCGAATTTTTCTATTTTTTCAGCAGTCAGCCCCTTAATAAACTCTATGATTACATCACTCATATTATTTATATGTTTTACTTTTAACGAATTTAAAAGAGCCTGTTTATGTTTTAAAGGCAGTACAAGTACAACTGTCGGAGTTCCCTCCAATGACTTATGGATAAAAGAACCGTCTGTTGCTTCCAGCTGAACATGCCCTTCAGGAATATATCCTTTTTTCTGTGCAGCTTCATAAAATTCCTGTTTTAACATTTGATTTGGAAGCATTGACTTATCAAAACTACGAATATATATGGCATTTTCTTTGGGTTCTTTTACATATGCTGCATCAATAACAATAGCTATATCAGGTTTTACAGCAGTCGTTGCCGTTATTGCACCACGCTGACCTGTTACCGAATGGGAGATTCCTCCTATTGCAACATCAAATGGGAGATTTTCCTTGCTTTCTTCCAGTTTATCCAGAACTGTAAGACCAATCTCAAGCCCTGCCCTGTTAGAAAGATTTTTAGAAAGTATCTCTCCTTCTGGAAGGCATAAAGTTGGAACATCAAGTAAAAAAATATCTCCAATCTGAATTCCCGCTTTTAAAACTTCCTCTTTATTTCCATATCCTGTATCAAGTAAAAGTTCATTTTCATTTTTTACTATAAATCCTGTATATTCTTCATGTCTTCTATTAAGCACTTTTACTGTTCTCTGTTCAAACAGACCTTTTTCATAAAGTCCTATTGTTAAAAATTCCATCAATCCGTCTTCCCTGATATCTGAAATCATTCCTCCACTTTCATCCATGTTGGAACTTATCATTATTTTATATGACGAGTTGTTTCCTTTTTTAAGACCAAAAACAGAGCCAAGTCTGTCCTTTATTATTGAAAGGTTTCTTTTTTTATATTCATTATACAAAAAATCATGCACTTCCTTTTCATCCCCTGAAACTCCATTTAACTGACATAATTCTTTTAGTCTCATATTTACTCCATTTCTTTTATTTGACAATACAGATAAATTAATAGATAAAACTATCCTAAAGATATTCAAAAATAATATAAAAATTTATGCTTCTCATCTATTTTGTTTAACTTTTTGTGGTAATTTTTTCCTAGCTATTTATATATATAATCGCTCACTTCAGATAAATTATCTCCATCATAAACCTTCTTAATTACTTTTGCCATATTCTGAAGTGATTCCCGTAATCCTACTCCACCTTTTTTTGGCATTTTTATCATTACCAGATTATTTTTATATTTATCTATTATTTCTTTATTTTCTTCTGAACATACAACTACAGGTTTGCAATTTGTTTCCTTTTTTACGTACTCTGCTAAAATAGAGGATATTTCTGCATAGTTGTAATAGTTAAAACATGGTCCACATAAAAGAATATCAGCTTTTACCTTATTTAGAAGACCTGTCATTTTTTCAAGGACAAGCTCCTGATTTTCCTTAAAATAGCTGTCGCTGCAGTATGTTGTTGCAAGTACTGTTCCACCTATATTTTTTATATATTCTGAAAACATCATGTATGAACCTATTCCACCCTTTTCAAGTGCAAGTTCCACATTAGCTCCTTCTTTTCCACCTGTTCCAGATTGAATCTGATCAAAAAATAAAACTATTTTCATTATCTTTCCTCTTTTCTGTCAAAATTCTGCTTTCATTTTTTGTATTCATTAACAATAATACTTTTTTATAGTAAAACTTGTTTAGAACCAAACTCAAAAGCTATGACTATTTTACTCAAACCATAAATTTATATAATTTTAGCAGTTTAAATTAAAATAGGTTTGAGTATATCTTGAATAGTCTTTAATAACAAATAAAACTGCCCCAAAATCAAATTTTATAATTAATTTTGAAACAGCCTTATTCAATATAAATTTATACATTAGAAAGAGATATCATCAAGAGAAATATCTTCTAAATCATCTTTCTCATTTTGTTCTACTGGTTGAGTTTCTTCTTTCAAGTACTGTGTATCAAGCACTTTAAAGAATGGATAGTAAATAAGGCATCCAATTATAACCAGTATTATTTGGAAAAGTCCCGCAATTATACTTCCTGTAGCCAGCCATCCTGAAAAGAACATTGGTGTTGTCCAAGGCAGTAAAACTCCTGTTGTACGAGGTATAATATTTAACAAAGTGGCAGCTGTGGACAAAATCGTATTAACAAGTGGAACCAATAAAAATGGCACTGCTATAATTGGATTTAATACAACTGGAAGTCCAAATATAACCATTTCATTTATACCAAAGATTCCTGGAACTATAGACAATTTACCTAATTTTTTCATACGTTCTGATTTACCTTTAAATATCATAAGCAGTACAAGAGATAGTGTACTTCCTCCACCACCAAAGTTACAGAAGAAGTCTCCAAATGGTCCTGCGAATATATTAGGCAAAGGTTGATGTGCATTATATGCAGCTAGGTTTTCAGCAGTCAATGCTAAATGTATAGGATTGAAAATAGTATTTGTAACTGCTGGACCGTTTATACCAAAGAACCAGAATAATGTTGACAAAAATTGATAAATAGGTTCAAATATAAGGCTTTGACCAAATCCCATCAAAGGTGCCTGTAATACTTTGTAAATAAAATCATGTGCATATCCTTCTTTTGTCAAGAACAAGAACCCAAGTCTTATTATAAAGAATGTAAACATAACAAACATACTTGGAATCAGTGCTGCAAATGAATTCATTACCGCAGGCGGCACACCATCCGGCAATTTTATTGTCCATCCTTTATTTTTAATTGCCGTAAATATTGTTACAGAAACCAATGCTGTAATCATTGCTAAAAATAATCCTTTTGTTCCTAAATTCCCTGATGCAAATCCGCTAAAAGCTTTACCTTCCTTATCTACAAAAAGTGGATGTGTCTGAGGACTTATAATCAGAAATGCAACTAATGAAACTGCAGCTCCCGCAATACCTTCTATTCCTTTTTCTTTACCATAATAATAACCAATACCAATAACCCCAAGAAGAGCTATTATACCAAATGTAGAATTGATAACTGCATCAAGGTGTCCATCCCATCCTTTTCCCAAAAATTTTGCAATAAATTCTGTATATCCAGGAATTGGAAAATTCCCAATAACTAAAAATATTGAAGCTACTATAATTAACGGTGTACCTACTAAAAATCCATCACGGATTGCTGTTAAAACTTTATTACTGCTTAATTTAGTAGCCAAAGGTCCTAAAATTTTCTCTAATTTATCAAACATCTTCCTTTACCGCCTTTTCTTTTAGTATTTTTATTGCTCTTTTTAAAATACGTTCTCCATCGACTTTTCCATAATCTTCCAAGTCAATTACTGCCACAGGAATTCCCTTTGGCTCATATTTTGAAGCTGTTTCTTCAAATTTAAATTTTACTTGAGGCCCAAGCAATATTATATCTGGATGAAATTCTTCAACAATAACATCTATCTTATTGTCAGGAAAAGCCTTTACTTCAACAGGAAGACTATGCTTATCTGCCACATCCTGCATTTTTTTGGCAACTAAGCTTGTAGACATTCCCAAAGCACAAAACAAATATATTCTTTTCATAAAATCCTCCTCCAATTATGTATAATTTATAATTTATTATATTTTTTTATCTATCATTTGAAGCAGCAATCATTCTAATTGTATGTCTTACACCTCTTATGGCGATTGACAGTTCCATTATATTTTCATAATTTGCAACTCCTGAATATCCAGCATCTCCAATATGTTGAATATCCACTCCAGCTATTTTATTCATTATTGCTATTTGTCTTATTGTTTCTCTTGTGGAGCTTTCCTGACTCGTTCCTATCGCAGACATTGATAATGCTCCATTTTCCTTAATAAATCTTACAGCCTTTATCATTTCATCTTGAGTAAAGCCAGGTACTGTTCCTACAGCTGGCAGCATTATAACATCTGCACCGCTTTCAATAAATTCTTTTACAACATCTAAATTTGCGACAGGTTCATCAACTCCTGCTGAATGCATTTTCCCTGCGATTACCATTCCACTAAAATATTTTTTAGCCTGTTTTATTCCTTCTGAAATTCGATTGTTTGTAACCCCTGTACCAGGATTTCCTGTAAGACATACAAAGTCAAATCCCATTTCCTCTATTTTTTTTAATGTTGCCTCAGAACACATTCTTCCTTCAGGAATAATCTCTATTTCCTCCATCATATCCGCATTCAAGTCTACAGGCTCAAGATTCAGACCTACTGGTCTACCTGTAAGCTTTTTCAAAAGCTTTATTGGTTCATCACTTTCAGGCAAAGCTGCTATAACAGGATTATACACATCTAATCCATTCAATAATATAAGATCTGCTCCAAATGCTCTTGCTAATTCGCTATTTGTAACATCTCCTGTAACACTTCTTCTTCCTGTAATATTTTCTGAAAGCACTGTTCTTCCTTCACTTGCTTTAATTGCATTTTTTAAATCTTGTCCTGACATTTTACTAAAATCACTAGTAAAACAACTTAATAACCTTTTTCCCATCTTTTTTCCTCCAATTTTAACTCTATCTTTAAATTCTTCTGCTTTTCACTATCGTTATACCCCACATTTTTCATTTTGTCAAAAAAAAATTTAATTATTAATTTAATATTTTTTATATTATTTATTAGTTGATTTTTTCTTTAATTTAAGATATAATTAAAGAAAGACGAATAGTTATTTAGCTTTTTCGTCTAATTATAAATACTTTATAATAAAAAAATTTTAATATAAAAATTAAACGAAACTTATAAATTTTCTTTCGTCAGTTAGGAGAATAGAATGGATATTTATTTTTCAGAAAAATTTACAAATTTAAAAAATACTATTAATCTTAAATTTTCAAAAAAAATAACAAAAAACGAAAAAAACTTTTTTAAATTATTATTCTTTAGAATTGCATCAGATTCTTCATTTTTAGAAAAAGCTGAAATTAGATTTGAAGAACTGCTTTCCATACTTGAGTTTCCTTCAATTAATGATTTTACCCCGTTTTTTAATGCTTTAATGGAAAAACATATATTTTTTTCTACAGATATACAATTTTCAGGATCCTTTGGAATTATCTCATCTTTTACTTTATATTCTGATTATTGTCACATATTTTTTACTGAAGAATTTAAAAACTGCTTTTCTCTCAAAAAAAACTTTTTTTCTCTTCTTGAAATTGAAAAATTTATTTTTATGAATGATTCTTCCTCATTCAGTTTTTATAACAATATTATTAAAAATTTTAAAGATAAGAACGAAATCACTCTACCAGTTTCATTAGTAAAAACTTACTTAAATGCAAATGATAAATATGAAAGATTTTTTGATTTTGAAAAGTATATTTTAAAAAAAGCTATACTGGATATAAATACTTTTACAGATTTTTCAATTGAATATGAAAAAATAAAAGAACACAAAAAAGCAACGAATAAAATTACTTCAATAAGTTTTTATATAAATAAATCAAAACAATCCTACAAGCCTTTTGATAATAAAATTTATAAAATGCTGGAACCTATTAAAGAAAAAATTTCCAATCCTGAGGAAATTTACCATTTATTTGTACTTTATGTGTCAAAAAGAGGATATAAATATGTCTACGACAATATAAATTATGCCAAAAATTCTGAAGATTTTGAAAAAAATTTGAAAAAGGCTCTTATGCTCAATCTAGCCTCAAACAAACTAAAACTTTTTGTAAATGTATCAAAAACTGTTAAATCACCAATAGTCCTATTTTACACACTTACAAGAAAACTTAACAAAATTAAAAGACATTATCCAAAAATTGAAGAACTTATGTATAACTTTAAATTAAAAAATATTGATTCTATCAGTTATTTTAACGATAACGACTCTTTTGAATTTTCAAATAAATATATTAGAATTTTTGTAAAATATTATTCTAGCAAAAAGTCCATTATTGAAATATATCTTCCAAGCAATATTATCGAAAAAATTAAACTAGAAAAGGAAATTTAATATTATACTCAATCCATTTAAAATGGAATTACTAAAAATTATACATTAAACAAAACTTTAATTGATTAAATTAATTAAGAATAAAAATAATAAAAACTGTCCAATATTTCTATTTTAAGAATAAAAAGACAGTTTTTTATTTTATATATTTTTCAAATTACAAATTATCTATTGATATTTCCGTAAAATCTTTTATGACATACGAAACTCCATCAATTGATGATAATTTATTGGTATTGAGTGTCGAAGAAACAGCTATAATTTTTGAAGCATTTGCTCTCTTTGCCGCCTCTATTCCAAGTATTGCATCTTCAAATACTGCACAGTTTTCAATATCCACATTTATATTTTTGGCTGCTTTCAAAAAAATATCTGGTTCTGGCTTTCCTTTAAAACTTCCGTCAGTATAAACAACTTTATTTATATCAAACCATTTGCCCAAATTTAGATGTTCAAAATAAAATTTTACATTGCTTATCGGAGCACCTGTTGCTATAGTAATTGGAATACCAGCCTCTTTTAACTTATTAAGAAATTCTGGCAATCCTTTTACTAATTTGAACATTTTCTCATCTTTTAGGCACATATCCCGATACATGCTTTCCTTTTCTTCTCCTAGTTTTTGAACTTCTTCATTTGAAAAATCTTTGTTAAAAAAGTATGAAAGTACAGTTTTATTATTTCCACCATGAATATACTTATGAATTTCTTCATTTGTTATTTCCCTACCAATTTTGCTTCTTAAAAATTTTTTCCATACATCTTCCTGTAAAGCACTATCAAAAAGCATTGTTCCATTAAAATCAAATAATATCCCTTTTATTTTCATTTTTCCTCCGAGTAATCAATTATCTTTAGTTCTATTTTTATTTTTATTCAATTCTTGAAAAAATCTTACCTTAAATTTTATTGTTAAATTGCAACTAATAAACTTTGATATCCTTCAAGAACTAACACTTTTCCATCATTTTCAATATTCTCATAATTATTAATCAAAATATCTTCTAATTCGATTTCTTTTTTACCAATACTTTTGGCAATTTCACTTAGCTCCACTTTCTGTTTTTTATCAGAAAAATTATTAATGCAAAGAACTTGCTGATTTTCATATTTTCTTATATACGCGATTATTTCATCATTTCCTAATTCTACTGTAATAAATTCCCCAAAAATCAAACAATCTGAATATTTTCCATTCTGTCGTAAATCAATCATTTTTTTATAATGGGCAAAAATTGAATTTTCATTATTTATTTGAGATTCTGCATTTACTTTATCTTGACTTCCAGTCAATTCTATCCATGCTTTTACATCTTCATTTTTTGAAAATCCTGCATTTTTAGTGCTATTCCATTGGAAAGGTGTTCTTGAATTGTCACGGCTTCTTTTGTTTACAAAATATAGTGCTTCTTTAGGAGAAAAACCTTCTCCCAGTGCACGTTGATACTGATCTTTGCTGGCAATATCATCAAACTGTGCTATATCAGTTCTCTCAAAATTGTCCATTCCTATTTCCTGTCCCTGATAAATAAACGGTGTCCCACGTAAAAAGAAAAACAATGTCGCAAGTAATTTTGCATTTACTTCATTTGCTTTTTTCCCTAAAAATTTATTCAAACTTCTTGGTAGGTCATGATTTTCCAAAAATGGCGCTCCCCATCCATATTTCTGCTGTGTTAGCTGACTCTCAAAAATTTTGTTTCTTAATTCTTTCACTTTCACATCCTGTACTGAATAATAAAATCCTTCCTTTGCCATATCCAAATCAGAATAACTAAAATCAAAAATCATTGAAAAAAATCCATCTTCACCAATAAAATCATTATATCTTTCATATTCCAGCAAAGGTGTTTCAGCTACAGTCATGCAGTTATATTTTTTAAAAGTTTCTTGTGCCAATTCTCCCAAAAATTCCTCAATTCCCGGCTGATTTAAAGTATACTTTATATTATGTGCAAATCCATCTGCACCGTCAACAGGCAAATCTGAGTAATTCTTATCTTTTTTTATTGAATTTATGGCATCTACCCTGAATCCAGCTATTCCCTTTTCCAGCCAGTAATTTACCATTTTGTAAAGTTCTTCCCTTACTTCAGGATTTTCCCAATTTAAATCAGGCTGTTTCTTTGAAAATAAATGTAAATAATACATTTCATTCCCATTTTCATCAGTTTCCCCTTCAACCTTTTCCCAAGCAGAACCTCCAAAATGGCTTCTCCAGTTTGTTGGTGGCAGTCCATTTTTTCCTCTTTTAAAAATATAATAATTTCTATACTTGCTTTCAGGATTTCTTAATGCTTCTAAAAACCACTCATGCTCATCTGAAGTATGATTAATTACTAAATCTAAAATTATCTTTATTTCTCTTTTTTCCGCCTCTGAAATTAATCTTTCTAAATCTTCCTTTGTTCCAAATTCAGGATTTATATCATAATAATCAGAAATATCGTATCCATTGTCATCCATTGGCGACTTATACACAGGACAAATCCAGATAAGAGTTATCCCCAGTTCTTTTAGATAATCCAATTTTTCAGTAATTCCATTCAAATCTCCAATTCCATCATTGTTGCTATCATAAAAACTTCTTGGATATATTTGATATCCAACTTCTTTTTTCCACCATTTTTTATCTAGTTTTTTTATATCCATATTTTCTCCTTTTTTAGAATTATTTTATATTATCAATAAAAAGATTATCTCACAAGTTAAGAATAATTCATAAATAAATTTTTAAACTTTTGAGATAATCCTATAAATTAAGTATATTTGTTAATTATTTCAACACTGGCCAGAAGTCTTTATTTGCTTCAATTAAGTCATCCAATATTGCTTTTGCAACAGATGCACTTGGCACAGTTCTTGACAATGTGATTGCTTGCCATAATTTTTGGTATGAACCTTCAATCCATGCTTCTACTGTCAATTTTTCAACTGATACTTGTTGTTCCATTAATCCTTTTTGGAATTGAGGGATTTTACCTTGAACAATTTTTTCTGGTCCATTTGAACCTACTATACAAGGCACTTCAACCATTGCAGTTGGATCAAAGTTTGAGATTGCTCCGTCATTTTCTACTATTAACAACATTCTTTCTTTTGTATCATAAGCGATTGCTCTTGCCAGGTCAACTATATATGAAGCATGATCGTCAACGTGAAGTTTGCTATCTTTTGCTGTTCCTTTTTCAGCGATTGCTCTGCATTCTCCAAATACAAATTTTTCTCTTCCTTCCATTACTTCATTTGCTCTTGTGTGATTAGGGTCTGAGTGTTCTACTACGTAATCAGGGAAGAAGTAATATTTTAAGTAAGTATTTGGCATTGTTGTAGGATCAATTGCAAATACATCTCTTGCTTTTGTGAATGTATCATTCCAGCTTGCTTCTGTATTTTCTCCTTCAATTTCTACATTATATCCAATTTTTGCCACTTTTTCTCTTAATGCAGGCATTAAGTCATTTCCTTCTTTATCTCTAATGTCTGTCCACCATCCAAAGTGATTTAATCCAAAGTATCTAATTACCATATCTTTTCTTGATTTAAGCCCAAGCATTTCAGCCATTCTTATTTCAATTCCAATTGGCATGTCACAGATATTTAATATTTTAGAGTTTGGACGTAATCTTCTAGTTGCTTCTGCTACGATTGCTGCAGGATTTGAATAGTTTAACATCCATGCATTTGGTGAATATTTTTCCATATAATCAACTAACTCGATAACTCCACCAATTGAACGCATTCCATAAGAAATTCCTCCAGGTCCGCAAGTTTCTTGTCCTAATACTCCATGTCTTAAAGGTATTTTTTCATCTTTTTCACGCATTGCATATTTTCCAACTCTTATATGTGCCATAACAAAGTCTACATCAGTAAATGCTGTTTCAGGGTCTGTTGTATAAACAAAGTTAATATCAGGCGCTTTTTCCTTTATAATAATGTCACAAGCTTTTGCTATAACTTCTTGTCTTTCTGCATCGTTATCATAAAATTTTATTTGTCTAATAGGAAATTTATCTAAATTTTCAAGTAACATCAACACAATTCCTGGAGTAAATGTACTCCCTCCACCAGCTACTGCAATTGAAAATTTCTTCATAAATAATCATCTCCATTTCTATTAATTTTTATTTCTTATTTACGTCATTATAATAACATACTTTTTAAAAAAAGTCAATGCTTTTATATAAATCTTTTTAATAATTTTCAGAGAATTATATAAATCTTTTTTATTTTTGTTGATATTTACTCTTATTTAGTGTATAATTATAATAGTAGTATTGATACTTATAGTAAATCTAATTTAAATAAGAACAAAAACTTAAGTTATATCTTTATCTAATTTATATATTTTCTCGAAATCGGGTTAACTATGATTTCAAAAATTACAATTATTCTACTTAAATCTTAACTTTATTCAATTTTTATCACTTTAGCTTTTAAAAGATTTAAGTATATATAAAATATTCTATGAAAGGTTTGTATAAATGAATGAAAAAATATGAAAAAGTATATCACGATATTAAAGAACAAATTAAAAATGGAACTATGAAATCAGGAGATTTTTTAAAAAAAGAAGATGACTTAGCAATAGACTATAATTTTTCCAAACTTACTGTAAGAAAAGCACTTTCTATGTTAGAAAGAGAAGGTCTTATACAGAAAGTAAAAGGGAAAAAATCAATTGTGCTAGAGAAAAAAAATCTAGAAAACATCTCTATAACTTCCATTCAGACTGTACAAGAAATTAGCAAACTTCAAAATATCAATCTTGAAACTAACTTAATTAGTTTATATATTGTTCAAGGAATAGAAAAGTTGATGGAGGAATTTCAAGTATCTGAAAGTGCTGATTTTTACAAAGTTGTACGTACTAATTCGTTAGATGGCGAAATTTTAAATTATTCTACTAGTTTTTTTGACAGAAGAATCGTACCTTTTCTAAACGAAGAAATAGCAAAAAGATCAATATATGAGTATCTAGAAAACGAACTTAAGTTAAAAATAGCTTATTCACGTAGAGATATTAGTTTTAGAAAAATTACTCCTGAGGAGCAAAAATATCTTAAACTAAAGGATATAAATATGGTTGTAGTTATTGAAACTCATGCATATCTCTCAAATGGGACACTGTTTCAATATGAAACAATAATTCATCATCCTGAAAAATTTACTTTTAGTGCCATTGCAAAAAGATAAGTATTTTAAAAATAAAAGAAAGAACTTTCTTAAGTCTTATATTTTAAAACTTTAAAATTTTTGACTTTTGAAAATTCTTTCTTAATTTTTTTATAAGATTTAAATTTAATTATTTATTAAATTTTATTTTTATCCTTTTTTCATCATTTCTTCGATTCTTTCTCTTACTTGAGGTACTGATAATCCGATGATTACTTGAATAGCTGATCCTTTTCTAACTACACCATGAGCTCCTGCTGCTTTAAATGCTGCATCTGGCGATAATTTACTTGGATCTTTTACACTTACTCTAAGTCTAGTCGCACAGTTATTAAGTTCTTCGATATTTTCTCTTCCACCTAATGCTTCAAGAATGATTGCACCTTTTTGAGCATATTCATCTCCACCAGCTATGGCTGCTGAACCTTGTGCTCCACCTTCACCGTGTTTAGCTTTATAATCAGCTTTTGTATAAAGTTTCATTTCTTCATCTTCATCTTCTCTACCTGGAGTTTTTAAATTCATTTTTTGAATTAAGAACTTAAATACAAAGAAGTATATTACTGTGAATATTAATCCTATTATTATTTGAATAAATACTGTTCCAGCGTGATTCTTAAACATTGGAACCCAGTTTAGGAATAAGAAGTCAAGAAGTCCTCCACCCATATTTCCAACTACTCCAAAAGCATACATTGTTGCTGCCATTGTTGCTGCCAAGAAAGCATGAACTGCAAATAATACAGGAGCTATAAATAAGAATGTAAATTCTAATGGTTCTGTTATACCTGAAACTACTGCTGTAAATACTATTGGTATCAATAATGCTGCTACAGTTTTCTTTTTCTCAGGTTTTGCAGTAGCATACATAGCAAGAGCTATTCCTATTGCACCAAATATTTTTGAGTTTCCATGTAGAGCAAATCCTCCTTGCGGGAATAAAGATTTTAATGATTGAGCACTTTGAGCAAATTCTTTTATATGTTCAACCCAGTACACTTGAATTCCTCCAGGAACTGCAGCTGGTCCAAATATAAACGGTGTATAAACAAAGTGATGTAATCCAGTTGGAATTAATATTCTTTCTAAGAATGTGTAAATCCATACTCCAAATATTCCTGAAGCTTTCATAAATCCTTGCATTGCACCAATTCCCAATTGAACTTTAGGCCAAATTAGAACTGTTAAGAATGCACAAGGGATTAAAACTACAAACCCTACCATGTATACGAACACTGATCCTTGGAATACTCCTAAGAAATCAGGCAATTTCTTGTCAAAATATTTATTATGCAAATATACTACTAACGCTGCTATTAAAATACCACCAAATAAATTTGTATCTAATGTTGGAACTCCACCTATTGCAGCATATCCAGTTACTTTATTAGCTATTTGTTCAGCTGTATCTATTTTATAAAATACTTTCAATATTGCCGCTACAAAATAATTAAATGTTGTGTATAACGCAAATGTTTCCATACATGCTCTTGCATTTGTCTTTGTTGCTAAACTGATTGGCAGTCCTATAGCAAATAATATAGGCATTTGTCTAAATACTGTCCAACCACCTTCTTGTACTACATACCAGAAGCTATGCCACATTGTCCCTTCTTCAGCAATACTTCCCATAACTTGTGTATTAGTAAATACAGAAGACAATCCTACGACTATCCCAGTGAATGCAAACAATAGAACTGGTGCCATCATCGCTCCACCGAATCGTTGAATTTTTTTCATCATAGTTGAATACCTCCTAAAAATTTTTATATATTTGATTTATTTTTTCCTTATTTTAAATATACCACACTTTTTTAAATTGTCAATACATTTACGTATATCTTTTTTCAATTTTTTTTGCAAAAAAATAATCGCTGTATAAAAAACAACGATTATTACTGGGGTTAAGCATATATTTAGAATTATAAATTCATTTTAAAATTATTATTTTTTCATTTAAATTTAAATTTCTATTTCGACTTCTACACCAAAGTGATCTGATACTACATCTTTATTTTTTCCATTAAAGATAACTTTGCTTTCTTTTACTTTGATTTCCTTATTACAGAATATGTAGTCTATTCTCTTTTTCGACTTATCTTGAGCCCATCCATGTATTCCTTTATCTACTGTCACACCGCTGTCTTTTTTTTCAGCAAGTGTATATGTATCAAATAAGCCTTGATTTAAAATATTTTGATAATCTTCAGGATTTCCGTTGGCATCTGTATTAAAATCACCCATTAATATTTTTAAATTATCAGTTTTAGATCTATTCAAGATATTTCTTAAATTTTCTCCCATATCTTCAGTTTCACAATTTGGTAAATTCATGTGACAGCTGTAAAATTCAACATCCTGTCCATTATAATTAATAGTGATACTAACTATCCTTCTTGCCGATATTGTTCTTACTGACTGTGCAAAAGTACAGTAAAACTCATCTTCATCTTTAATTTTATGCCTTGTTATTATTGCCACGCCTTCATTATATTTACTAAATCCAATATGTGAGTTACTCCAGTGGTAATAATAGTCAGTGTCTGTATATTCCTGTAATTTTTCCAGAAGAACCCATCCATAGTTTTCCTGTCTTATATCATCAAAAATTACAGGATTATTCATAAGCTGATTGACTTCCTGCATTGCTATTACATCATATTGCTTTTCAGCTATATCTTTTGCTAAGATATCAATTTTTTCCATTTGATTTTCTTCTAACCATGCATGTACATTTATTGTTAATAATTTCATAAAATTACAACCTTTCTATCTATTTTTATTATTAAATTTATTCCTCTTCCAGATAACTATTTACTAAGTCATCACATTTTTTTCTGTTTATTGTCATTAATTCAAAAATTTTGTCCCTATTTTGCTTTAATTCTTCTAAATTGACTTTTTCCTTAGTTTTAAAAACATATCCCAAAATATCCAGGTTACATTTTCTTCTTAATATTGTTTCATTGGAAACTAACTTTGAAATACCATTTATTTCCTGTTTTTTCTTGATTATTTCAACTAATTCCTTATAATTTTCAGGCTTTATTTTTTCGCTTCCTTTTTCAAAAAAGTGCTGTGATTGTACAAATAATATATTATTTTTGCTTTCTTTTTCTTCGTTGAATATTATCACTTGATTTTTTAACGTGTTGTTAAAAGGAATTGCGACTACATATTCTATTTTATCAGATTTTACAAAATCTTCCATTTCTTCATTTTTTAATAAGTAAAAAGCATCTTTTTCTATCATTCCCTTTTTACTTTCCTTTAAAAAACTGTATAAGAATTTACTAGTATCTAAATTTTTTGTCAAAATTACTGCTGAATCCCTATTAGAAGCTGAATTTTTTAATGAATATAAAATTTTAGTAATTGTATTTTTTTCAATATCTTTCATTTTTTCACGATAAAAATTATTTTCTTCAAAAAAATCAACACTGTATAATATTTCACTATTATTTATTTCTAAAATATCCAGCGATAATTGATTAACGCTTTCATCACGTGTAATTGGCAAATTAATTACGTTATCGATATAGTTTTGTGTAATTTTTGCATATTTTCCTCTTAAAATATTCAGTTTTAATTCCATTTCCATTTCTGACAAGCTTTCAATAAATACCTGTTTATCTGGATGTTCTTCTATAAAGTCATATATTTCATTAAATACAGGTATTCTACTCGATAAGTTTTTCATATTTTCCAAATACGTGCCATTCAAGTCATATTCAAATCCCAAATTATTTAAGTATTCCAGAAATAAATAATTATCGTCTCTTAAATCTTCCAATTCTTCGTAAACAACCTTGCTTACACAAATAATATATAAAAGCAGAGACATTTTTAAAATCTGTAATTTTTTCTGATTTTTATTGTTTTCCAACTCATCTGTTACAAGTTCAAAGAATTTATTCTTCATTTATTATCACCTTATTTTTCGCTAGAATTTTTTCTTCGATATATTTTTTCTTTATTTTCAGATATTCTCTTGTATTTTCTTCCTCTTTTTCAAAACTTGTTATTATTTCAACCATTCTGTCCTGTTCTTTTCTATCAGGCAAGTCTATATCAAGCTCAACAATATCAGTCTTATTTACAGCTCTGACAGCACTCATAGTTTTATATTTCTTTTCAAAATAAAGTAGCAGCAGTTCTGTCTTTAAAAGCCATTGCAAATATTTAGGATTTATTTTGTCATTTGCCCGCAAGATGAAGTAAAGTGTTGCAGGAAGTACATTTTCATATTCCTTATCAACATATACAACTTCTATTTTACTCCCTTTTGCCTGAAACAGCACATCGTTCTTTTTTACAAAGTATTTTTCATTTATTTTATTTTTTCCATTTTTATATCTTTCAGGAACTTCCGCATTTTCGAAGCTTTCTATCTTACCATTATTTACAAGCGTCGGATTTAACAAAAGATAACCTGTTTCCGAATCAGCTGTTTTTACATTTAATGGTGCTATTATATCTACATTATCTCCTAATTTCATATTTTCACTTCCCTTTCCTTGTAAATATTATACCATAAAAAAATGTGGAATACCATATAATAACCTTTTATATATATAAAACATTTTAATTTAAATCTTATTTTATTTACTAATTTTTACTTTCAATATCACTTCTAAATTTTGTAAAGCATCCCCCATTACTTTTAAGCTGCTTATCTTCTTTCATCTGTTTTTTATCCTTGTAAATCATTATATCTTCAGGATTCTCAACAAATAAAGTCGTTCCTGCAGCTTTTATTTTAGCATCGCATCTAAATTTGAATATTCTGTCCTTAACTCCTTTTTTCAAGAGAATGTCATACCTTTTTTTAGGAAATTTTTCGATAACTAAAAAGTCATAATCTCCTGAACTACTGCTTCCCTTTATCCCTGCCTTTTCCAAGTATTCATCTTTTTTAGTGTTGTAGTATAAATTATTATCAGTAACATAAAAACTCGTATTTTTGTCAAGCGAGATTGTTTTCTCCGCTTTTCCGTCCAGAACTATATTTCCATCATCTACTGCCGTACTTTGCGATGTTTCCGTATTTAACATAATCAAATAAATTATTACACAAAACATTATTGCAATAATTATAAAAATAATTATATTCTGACTTTGTCCATTTGATTTTTTTTTCTTAATTGGATGCACTACTTTTCGCTTTTTCAATGATTCTTTTTCTGTTTTTTTGTTTTCAATCCATACCTGCCTTGTTTCCTGCAACTTTTCCTCAAGAACTTCAATCGAATCATTTTCAGGCCAGTATAACTTTGCATCATTTAAGTATTTTTGAGCTTCTTCAAATCTAGATCCCTTTATCGCTCTTAATGCTTCTATACACAGATTTTCTGATTTTTCAGCATACCTATCTTCTTTTTCTGTTTTCTGTCCTGAATTATTATTTTGCTTATATTCTTTCATTCCACTTGATTTTTTATAGACAGTATACGGTATCTTTTTCTCCTTGCAAAATCCTATAAAAATACTTTTTGCTTCTTCCTTGTCTTCAACAATTTTCTGTATTTCGTTAATAAATTCTTCAGATGGAATTTTATCATCTGTCAAATTGTAAATTTGTTCCGCTCTATCAAGTATTTTTAATACTTTTAAGTACTGGAGATATTTTAAATATTCATCATATTTCTTTAATTTGTCTTCACTTTTTAATATTATTTCACATGCACTGTATAATTTTTTCTTGGCAGAAGTTTCATTATCAAACTTTATCAGATTTTTCCTTTTTTCATCAATTTGTTTTTGAGTCAACGTCTTTATATCCAGTCCTTCAGAAACTAAAAATTCATACAAATTCATTTTACCTAAAATTTCAAGATATTTTTCAAATACCAAAAATTCAAAAAATTCATCTTGATTTTTATTAATATTTTCATAAAAATTTTTGTACAATTTTTGGTTATATTCACTAGGTAAAATTTTTCTTCCACTGATTTTTATTCTCTCTATTACTAGACTTTCCTGTCGTTGTGTTCTTTTGGCAATTTCTTTTACAATTTCTTCTTTAATCTCTGTATTTTTTATGTATTTCAGAAAATTATCTATCGGATCGAATAGTTTTTTCTGGGCATCTTTTATCAGTTCTTCTCTTCTAGCTTCATCCAGCATTTCTTGCCTTATAATCCCAGTTTTTGCGAGATTACTGTATTTTCTGTATTTTTTACCATCAAAAGGGTCACTTTCCTTTGATAGCCAGTATCTTTTTTTTTCTTCTATTCTTGCTTCTATTTTCTTTTCGTCTTTTTCAGGAACTGGATAATATTCAAGCCCAAGTATTATGTACCAATTGTTTATTATTCGACTATCTTCTGCCATTTTTTACTACTTTTCCTCCTTTACATCAAAATTTTTTCTCAACTAAAATTATTCTTATATTTTTAAAGTACTGCAATTCCTCGTGATTTATTTGTCAATTTTTCTAATTTTTCCCTAGATATTACGCTTTTTGTTTCTAATTTTACATTTACTTCTTTGTTTCCAGTCTTATCTTTTCCTCTTATTTCCAAAATTCCTTCTTTATTAAGTTTAAGAGTTATTTCTACTAGAGAGCCTGCTGGAAGGTTTTCAGGCAGTTCCAATATTGCATTACCTATTTTTAAGTCTTCATCTACATCAAAATACTTATCCATATAGTCATTTTCATAAATTTCTATATCGACTGTCTCTTGATTATCATTAAGCGTCGTAAAATTTCCAGAAACTTCTAAAATTCCGCTTGGCATAGGCTCATTTTTTACAATCATATTAAAACAGCTCTTAACCCCATCTTTATTTTCAACTTTTACTGCAAAGCTCTTTGTTGTCGCAATAACAATTTCTCTTGTATTTCCACCTATTCCCATCATTTCAGGGGAGAATGTCAAATCTTCCTTATAGTCTTTTGCTTTTAATTCCTTTTCATCTCCATTAACCATTACCTTTACTTCCGTATCGGATTCAAAGTCTTGTCCTGCAAGGCTCTTCTGATTATTCACATAAACATTTACAGCATGAATTGCCGCTCCCTTTGCAACAGCTTCATCTGGCTCAAGAATTTTTATTTCTATTTCTCCAAAGTTTTCTGTCAATGCCCTTTTTATCTGTAGCATTCTTGTAGAGCCACCTACAAGAAGTATTTCATCTATTTTTTCATATCCTTTTCTTTTAGCTACATCAATTACTTCTTTCGTTTTTTTCAAAGTTTCATTTAGCAATGTAGAAGTTATTTCTTCAAATTCATCTCTAGTTATAGAGACTTTTTCCCTGTTCCCCATAACTTCCAGTAAATCTCCAGCCTGGCTTCGTGAAGTTAGTTGTTTTTTTATTTTTTCTGCCTTCAATCGCAAATCCTGTTTTGCATATTCGTCAAACTCAATATCATAACCTATTTTTTTCACAAATTGGTCAGAAAGATATTCTATCAATACTTCATCCCAGTTTTTTCCACCTAAATCGTGATCTCCGTCTGAACAGATAACTTGAATTTTATCAGAACTGATACGCATAATCGTAACATCAAAAGTTCCGCCTCCTAAATCATAAACTAGAATTGTCTTTTCATCCTGCTCCTTTGCACACCCATAGTATAGTGCCGCCGCTGTCGGCTCGCTTATGATTTCCAGTACGTTAAGTCCTGCGATTTTTCCTGCATTTTTAGTTGCTGTACGTTCTGCTGTTCCAAAGTAGGCTGGACAAGTTATCACAACATCCTTAACTTCCACGCCAAGCTGTTCCGAAGCATCTTGTGTCAATTTTCTTAAAATAAATGCCGATATTTCTTCAGGAGTCTTGTCCTCCCCGTTATAATTAATTGCAAAATCTGTCTTTCCCATAAGTGTTTTTACAAGCATTATCGTATTTTCGGGATTTAAAACTGCCTCAGATTTCGCATCTGAACCTACAATAACATTATCTCCGTCAAATTCAACCACAGACGGCGTTATATTATCTCCATCATTATTTTTAATTACTTCAGCCCTTGCTGTATCATCTACACGGGCTATACAGGAATAAGTTGTTCCCAAATCAATTCCAAAAACGTATTTTGACATTTTCAATTCTCCCTTCATTTCATCCTTTTTTACTATTTTTTCTATAAATATAAAAATTACAGCAATTTAATTTAAATGTCAATATTTTTCATAGCCTAAAACTAAGAATACTTTAAATAATCGCTTTAATTATAACATATTCACTATTAAATTTCATTAATTTTTTTCTCAAACGTCAAAAATTCGTACTCCATTTGCCTTTTTTATTTCAAATTTTTATCGACAAAGTTTAAAAAAATGTTATTATGATTTAAGGTATGCCCATTTTTCCTTATTGAAAAATTGATGATGACTACCGTAAAATCTTTAACATGGAGGAAATTAATGAAAAAATTATTACTCATTTTAACAATGTTACTATTTGTATTGAGCTGCGGAACTCCACAACCGCAAAAAGATCTTGAAACTGCATTAAAAGCTCTTCAAAGTGGAGATGAAAAGAAAATACAGGAATTATATTCCAGTTCTGAGACACTAGACAATGATGATTCTGCAAAAATTATGAGGGAAGGTTACAAAAAATTAAGCTATAAAGTAAAAAACACAAAAGTAGAAGGCGATAAAGCAACTGTAAACCTTGACATAAAATCTCCCGATTTAAGTTCTTATTTCCCTGAATTTCTACAAAAGGGACTATCAATACAAGCTGCAAATCTAGGAAAAAGCGATGAAGAACTAACAAAAATGGGCGAAGAATTTACAGTAAAATTCTTTTTAGAAAAAATAAATTCAAAAGACTTGAAATTTAGCGAAAAAAATATAGATGTCGTTCTAAAAAAAGTGGATGGAAAATGGAAAATTGACGGGCAGGATGAAAAGAACAAAGAAATTCTTGAAGCTCTTACGCTAGGTTTCAACAAACTTATAGAAAGCCTAAGTAATCTTAAAAACTAAAAATTATTAAATCTTCAAAAATACTTTATTTTCAATACTTACAATACTTTTCCAAATTTTAACAATTTTACATTTACGTATATGTTGACTTTTGGCATAAAATATAGTATATTTAGTATGAGAAGAGAAAAATTTGATTATTAATAATTTTAAGGAGGATATAGAAATGTTTGAGAGAAGTTCTGGTATTTTGTTACATCCTACTTCACTTCCTGGAAAATATGGAATTGGAAGTTTAGGAAAGGAAGCATATAAATTTGTAGATTTCCTAAAAAAAGCAAATCAAAAATTATGGCAAATTTTCCCGCTTGGGCCGACTGGATACGGTGATTCACCTTATCAATGTTTTTCGACATTCGCTGGAAATCCATATCTGATTGATTTTGACTTATTAATTGAGCAAAATTTATTATCTGAGGAAGATTTGAAAGATATTAATTTTGGTGATAATAAGGAATATGTTGATTATGGTGCTATTTATAATCAAAAATATCCTTTACTAAGAAAAGCATTTGAAAATTTTAAAGCTAATGGAAACGATGATTTAAAAAGAAAATTAGAAACTTTTAAAGCTGAAAATAGCGATTGGTTAAATGATTACAGCTTGTTTATATCTTTAAAAAACCACTTTAATGGACTTCCTTGGACTGAATGGCCGCACGATATTAAAGTTAGAGAAGAAGCCGCTATTAATAAATACAGAGAGGAATTAGCTGATGAAGTTGAATACAATAACTTTATTCAATGCCTTTTTTTCGATCAATGGAACAATGTAAAAAAATATGCTAATGATAATGGAATTAAAATAATTGGAGATATACCAATCTTCGTTGCAGTAGACAGTTCTGACGCATGGGCAAATCCAGAAATTTTCCTTTTCGATCCTGAACTAAAACCTGTTAAAGTAGCTGGTGTTCCGCCTGATTATTTTAGTGCCACAGGACAGCTTTGGGGAAATCCTCTATACGACTGGGATAAATTAAAAGAGTTAAACTACAAATGGTGGGTAGACAGAGTTAGAGCTAACCTTTCTACTTGCGACATCATAAGAATTGACCACTTCAGAGGATTTGAAGCATACTGGGCAGTTCCTTATGGAGACGATACTGCAATAAATGGTCAATGGGTAAAAGGACCTGGAATTGACTTATTTAATAAAATAAAGGAAGAATTGGGAGAATTACCAATTATTGCCGAAGACTTGGGATTAATGACACAAGGTGTTATTGATTTGAGAGAAGCAACTGGATTTCCTGGAATGAAAATCTTAGGTTTTGCATTTGATTCAGAAGAAGAAAATGACTACTTGCCTCATACTTATACAAAAAACTGTGTAGTTTATACTGGAACTCACGATAATGATACATTAATCGGATGGTTTACAAAAGCAAAAGATAAAGATAAACAATTTGCAAGAGATTATTTAAATTCACAAACTGACGATAATATCCATTGGGATGCAATAAGAGGTGCGTGGAGTTCTGTTGCAAACATGGCAATCGCTCCAATTCAAGATTTCCTAGGATTAGGAAGTGAAGCTAGAATCAATACTCCTGGAGTTGCTAGCGGAAACTGGCAATGGAGATTAAAAGATGGTGTATTAACTGATGAATTAGCTGAAAAAATTGCTAAATTAACAAAAGTTTATTCAAGATAATTTGAAAACTTTTTTGAAATTATACAATTTATGATAAATAAAATAGAGAGAAATTTGAAAATATTATTCAAAAAACTCTCTATTTTTTATTACACTTATTAAAAAATTTACCTTTTTACATTATCATATTTTTGCATAAAAAGTGTTGCGACATATTCATTTTTATTGTATTTTACGCCTCCAATTTCCACTTCTCCTGCCACATCTTTTAAATCAGAATATTGATTATATTCCCAGCCATTTTTACTTGTCTGTTCCAAAATTTTAGCATTCTTTTGATATGACAGTTCAATTACTTCAGCATTACCTCTATATCTATATTTTTTTAACAGTTGTAAAATCTGAACCATAGTATTTTCTTCGTTTTGTTCTATCAAAAAAGTTAATTTATTTGGAAGAGATTTGTTCATTCTCCAAATTTCTTCTATCAACTTTTCTGCAAATTTCTTCTCATCACTTTTATATCTAAAAGTAACCATGTCTCCTAATGATAGAGCTTTTGTTAACACTCCGCTTTGCTCTACAGTTCTTGCAATAGGATTTTTGAAATTATCATCCATTACAGTTATAACCACTTTCGGCATATAAACTTTTTTCTCTTTTGGAAAAGATAAAATTGATAATATTAAGAATAATGATAGTATTATTTTTTTCATTTTCCACTCCGTTCTTAAATTTTTATTGTCTTGTTTATATTCCAAATTGAAATAGAATCTTATTACAAATGCTAACTACTTTATTAATAAAATCTACTTTTTATTTTTTTATAGTTTATCTTCTAATTTACTCATTTCTAGTTTATATTTCTCAAATAATTCTTTCGATTTAGTTTTGTTGCCTTTTTTCTCATAAAATACACTCATACACAAATACGAACTAGGATCACCTTTTTGTATGCCTAATTTACAAATTCTTTCTCCTTCTTCAAGACTTCCATCCTTTATTTTTTCTGTTCCATAATATCCATAAGCATAAATATTACCATTTTCATATTCTTTTTTTATTAAGTTTTTAATTTCATCAGTTATATTTCTACGTTTAATCGAAATTACTACAATATTATTTATTGAGACTTTATCTCCTTTTGCTAATGCTTTTTTAAAAAATTCTTCTGCTTTTTCATAATTTTGATTGTCATAATAAAAATTGGCTAACATTTTAAAAATTGTTATATCATTATTTTTAATAGTTCTTAATATTTTTTCTGCCTCTTTTTCTTTATTTTGTTTTATATAAATATATGCCAAATTTATTTTCATTCTTTCTTTTAATTTTTCATCTTTGGTATTTTCTAAATCTTTCAAAAGATAATATTCCGCTTTTTGAAATTTACCTTGAACAGAATATAAATAGCCTAGAGCATTATAAGCGTTTGGATTCCCTTTTTTCAATGCTTCTAAAAAATATTTTTCAGCTTCATTGTATTTTTTTTGATTAATATAATTATTTCCCTTTTCAAATTCCTCATTGCCATTTGCTCCATAACTTATCGAAAAACTAAAAATTAACAGCATCAAAATTAAAAATGTAGGTTTCATTTTCATCTCCTTTCAGTTTTTTTCCTCTATTTCTCGGAATTACAGTAATATTTAACTTATCTAGAATATTGCCATGTATCTATTTTTACTTTCATGCCTTCTAATTATTCTTATTTTTATCCTTTAATTTTTTCTGAATAAATTTCACCATTAAAAATCCAGTTAATCCTCCTGCAATCATAGCAGCAATTACTAATATTTCTTCCATATTATAGTTTACCTCCAAATCTTTCTAAAATCAATCATCTAATTTTTCTTCTTCTAACTTATCCTTACTTTCAATTTTTCCTAATTTTCTAAAAAAAGCAACTATTAATCCTATTCCAGCTACTCCTCCAATAATTATCATGATATATGTTAATATAACCAAAATAGTATAATCTGTATCCATATTTAAATCATTCCTTTACTTTTAAAATTATTGTCCTAATAACTTTTTAATCCCTTCTATTAGCAGAATATGCTCTTTTTCCAGCACTCTCTTTTGCAAAATTTCAGGCGTATCATTCTCATAAACAGGCACTTTCACATTTGTTATAATTTCTCCTGTGTCTATTCCATTGTCTACAAAATGGATGGTGCAGCCGCTTTCTTTTTCCTTGTTTGCGATTACAGCTTCGTGGACTTTTATTCCGTACATTCCTTTTCCACCGTATTTTGGGAGAAGTGACGGATGAATATTTATAATTTTACGATTCCATTTGTTTATGAAATTTTCTGATAAGATTGAAAGATAGCCTGCAAGTACGATGTAATCTGTTCTTTCTGTATCGTTTTCCAAAATAGCGTTTATTTCATCTGATAAATTTTTTCCAAATAACTTTTTATCGAGCATTATACTTTTTATCCCATGTTTTTCAGCTCTTTCCAGTCCAAAGCATTCCCTATCAGCAATAACGTAGGAAATTTCACAGTTTAAGTTGCCGTTTTCGATATTGTCGATTATTGACTGTAAATTGGAGCCTGAACCTGATATAAATACTGCTATCCTCGTTTTTTTATTTCCTGTATCATTTTTTGAATTTTCAATTATTTTAGACATATTTTTTCATCACCTTTTCCAATATGTCCGATTTCATAAGCATTTTCACCATTTTGTCCTAAAATTTCAATTACTTTTTCTTTATTTTTTGCGTCTACAATCAATACAAATCCTATACCCATATTAAATGTTCCCCACATTTCCTCTTCGCTTACTCTTGAAAATGCATCGTGCTTAAATAACTCGTGAATTTGAATTTTTGATTTTTGTATATTTGCACAAAGTCCATCAGGTATTGTTCTTGGAACATTTTCGATTAGTCCTCCACCAGTAATGTGAGCCATTCCGTTGATTTTTACTTCCTTCATTACAGCCTGAACTGGTTTTACATAAATCTTTGTTGGAGTCAATAAATGCTCTCCAATTGTTTTTCCATTATAAACTTCAGTAAAGTCAGTAAATAATTTTCTGATTAATGAAAAACCGTTACTGTGAGCTCCGCTTGATGGAATTGCAATTAAAACATCACTTTCCTTAACATCTGAACCATTCACAATTTGGTCCTCTTCTACCGCCCCTACTGCAAATCCTGCAATATCATATTCTCCTGGAGTATAGAATCCTGGCATTTCAGCCGTTTCTCCACCAATTAAGGCAGCTTCTGACTGCAAACATCCTTCCACAACTCCGCTTACAATTTCAGCCGACACATTTGAATCTAATTTCCCGCAAGCTAAGTAATCTAGGAAAAATAACGGTTTCGCTCCGTGACATAAAATATCATTTATACACATTGCTACGCAGTCTATTCCTACTGTGTTGTAAATCCCTGTTTCAAATGCAACTTTTAATTTTGTCCCAACTCCATCAGTTCCAGAAACCAGCACAGGCTTTTTATAATCTCCAAGTTTGTATAAAGCTCCGAAACTTCCCAAATCATTCATAACATTGGCATTATATGTGCTTTTGGCACCATTTTTTATTTTTTCTACACTTTTATACCCTTCTTCTTTATCTACTCCCGAATCTTTATAAGAAATTGACATTTTTTCCTCCTATTATATCTTTTATTCTACAAATATTTTAAAATTTTTGTTATATTTCGTAGGAAAAAATTCCGTAATTTCATATTCTGCAATTTCATTTATATTAAATGGATCTTCTAAAATTATCTTTTCTACTTCTGATAAACTTTCTGCATTTAATAAAATTACACCGCCCGTTCTAGGATTTTTTCTTCCTGAACAAATGAATTTTCCCATTTCATAATATTTTTCCAAAAATTTTATGTGTTCTTCTAAATGTTTTTCAACTTCACTTACTTCCTTTATATAATTCAAATTTACAATATACATTTTTTCACCTTATTTCTTTAATTCCTCTAAAGCCTTTTTTTGAATTGGTGTCAACGAAGCATAAAATTCTTCTTCATAATCACCCAAGCCAGCTGGATAATCTCCATTAAAACATTCCATGCAAAGCCCTGTATAAGGTGCGTCAAAATCAAGCCCTATTGACTCAATCAGCCCATCTATGCTAAGAAATGCAAGCGAATCTGCTCCTATATATTCTCTTACTTCCTCAACAGTTTTATTTGCTGAAATTAATTCAGACGATTTTGAAACATCTATTCCATAAAAAATAGGAAATTTAAATTCTGGAGATGCAATACGGACATGCACTTCCTTTGCTCCCGCCTCTTTTAACAATTGAACTATACGGCTTGAAGTTGTCCCACGGACTATTGAGTCATCTATCATAACTACAACTTTATCTTTTACAACACTTTTTACAGCGGACAATTTCATTCTGACACCTTGTTCACGTAATTCCTGTGTTGGCTGAATAAAAGTACGCGCTACATATTGATTTTTGATTAATCCCATTTCATAAGGCTTTCCAATTTCTTCTGCATATCCACTTGCCGCTGATAATGATGAGTTGGGAACTCCAATTATAATATCTGCATGTTCAACTGGAGCTTCCTGCGCCAATCTTCTTCCACATCTTTTACGTGACTTATGAACATTTACTCCAGAAATATCAGAATCAGGACGAGCAAAATACACATATTCCATTGCCGCAATGGCAGTTGAAGTATTTTCAGTATATTTTTCTATTCTATATCCACTTTCATCAATAATAACCACTTCTCCAGATCTTATATTTCTAATAAACTCCGCTCCAACAATTTCCAATGCACACGTTTCGCTTGCCAAAATATAAGCTCCATTTTTTGTTCTTCCTAGAATTAAAGGACGAAATTCAAATGGATCTACTGCCCCATACAATTCTGTCTGAGTTTGAATTACGAAAGAAAATCCACCTTTTACTTGACACAATGCATCTTTTAACTGGCTCAGAAAATCTTTTTCCTTGCTTCTTCTTATCAAGTGAACCAATACTTCAGTATCAGACGAAGAATGAAAAATTGCACCGTGTTCTTCTAGCTCTCTTTTTAACGTCCTTGCATTAATCAAGTTTCCATTGTGTGCCAAAGCAATGCTTCCATCAAAAAATTGAAATAAAAATGGCTGAATATTACGTCCACTGCTACTTCCAGAAGTTGCATACCGCACATGCCCTATGGCACTATTCCCTTCCAGACGGTTAAATATCCTGTCATCATTAAATACTTCTGACACTAATCCAGGACCACGATGTCCGTTTACACGTTTTCCATCACTTACCACAATTCCTGCCGCTTCCTGCCCTCTATGCTGAAGACTGTGAAGCCCGTAATAAGTAAGTCTTGCTGCATTAGGATGTCCATAAACTCCAAAAACTCCACATTCCTCATTCAAACTCTTAATCATTTGTAATTTTCCTCCATTTTTATTATAAACTATTCTAAATTTATAATTCTATTGATATTTTTACTATAAAAAAATTATCTCTCATTTATCTGATAACAAGTATTCAAGACTCTCTTGCTAATATATATAGTAAAACTGCTTTAAAACCAAACTTAAAAGGCTATGACTATTTTACTCAAACCTTAAATTTATATAATTTTTAGTAGTTTAATTTTAAATAGGTTTGAGTATACTTTAAAATTCCTAAAAAATTTATTTTAACACTTCTTCCAAACGACGTAAAACTTCACGATATGCTCCCATTACATCTCCTAAATCCTGTCTAAATCTATCCTTATCCAATTTTTTAAGCGTATCTTTATCCCATAATCTCATTGAATCTGGACTTATTTCATCAGCCAGCAAAATATTCCCATCCTTATCTCTTCCAAACTCAATTTTATAATCCACTAAAATCAAGTTAATTTTATCAAATAATTTTGAAAGCAAGTCATTTATTAAAAAAGTTTGCTCCTTAATCTCAGCCAATTCATCTTCAGTTACCAATTCCAATGCCAAAGCGTGATCATCATTCAATAAAGGATCTCCTAAATCATCATTTTTATACGACAGTTCAAATGTAGGTCTTTTAAAAATTTTTCCTTCTTCAGCTCCATATCTTTTCACAAAACTTCCAGTAGCTCTATTTCTAATAATTACTTCCAAAGGCACAATTTCAACCTTTTTACAAAGTTGTTCCCTTTCGTTCAAAGTTTCAATCCAATGAGTTTTCACACCATTTTTTATCAAATATTCATAAATCAATGTAGAAATTTTATTATTCAAAATCCCCTTATCTTCCAACTGGTCTTTTTTTACCCCATTAAAAGCTGTTGCATCATCTTTAAAATACATAATTATTTCATCTGCTTTATCTGTTGAAAAAATTGATTTTGCTTTTCCTTCATAAATTTGTTCTCTTTTTTCCATTTTTTTATTTCCTCCTAATTTCCACTTTTTAATATATTTTCTATTTTTCCTCTAATCTTTATAAATTTTTCAAATACTAATTTTTATTCAACTAACTCAATATTTATTATTTTAACCAATTTTATAATTCAATTTTTTTCTCATTATCCGCAATAAACTTAGCCTTCATCTCTTTTCTGAAATTAATCAGTTTCTCCTTAATTTCAGGATATTTTACCGATAAAATCTGTACAGCCAGCATTCCTGCATTATATGAATTATCAATTCCAACTGTTGCCACAGGAATAGACTTTGGCATCTGAACAATTGAATAAAGAGCATCAAGCCCTCCAATCGCTCCATTTAAAGGTACACCTACAACTGGAAGAATTGTCTTTGAAGCAATAACTCCTGGTAAATGTGCCGCAAGCCCAGCTCCAGCAATAATCACTTCAACCCCTCTCTTTTCCACATCTGCAAGGACTTCCTCCAATTTTTCAGGAACTCTGTGAGCCGACAGGACATCGGCCTCGTACCCAATTCCAAATTCCTTCAGGCAATTTGCTGCACCTCTCATTTTTTCAGTATCCGACTGACTTCCAAAAAATATTGCTACTTTCATTTTATAAATCTCCCTTCATTTATTCTTTACTTATTTTTACTTACTTTAATTCTCTATTCAAAATATCATAACCACATTTTTCATTAATTTTCAAATCTGATGTTTCCATAACAATATTTACAATATTTCTATCTGTATTTTTAATGTATTTCCCATAAAATAGAATTTTTTCTTTATTATTTCTAATATCGTTAAAATTTTTAGAAAAATAGCTATAAAAATTTTTATTGTCTGAATATTCAGCTTGCAAAACTAAATCAAATTCATTTTTAAATCCCAACACAGAAGTATTTTCAGATTTCAAGATTTTTATATTTTCAAATTTCTCAAGTTTAAAAAATTGTATTTGAAAATAGAAATTAAAAGTTTTTAAATTATTTACAACTTTGTTATTTTCAGCATGATAAAACTTTCCGTTTTTATATAAGATTGGTATTTCTTTAATTTTATTTTCTATTTCTTCAGAATAGTTTCCGTTCCAATTTCCATTTTCCTTTTTTAAAAATAAAATTTTATTTTTTTCTTTACCATTTCTTTTATCTTTCATCGTCAATTCATACTTTGTATCACAAAATTCATCTAATGTTTTTTTGGAATAACTATTTATAATGCCATTTTTTACAATCTTTGCCTCCTTTTCCAAATCTCTAGGTTTTTCTAATTTCCAATTTACAAAAAGAAATATTATTGGACAAGATGCAAGTATTAATATTACTACAGTTATGAATATTATTTTTTTCATATTCTATCCTTTAATAAAAAATCTAATCTCTTACACCATTTTTTGTGTAAATTTTTACTTATCTATATAAAAATCAGCTTTCTTTTTATTTGAAACACTATCTGCTTCTTGCAAGTTGTTTTCTTATAACTTGTTCTATTTCCTGATTTCTTTTCATAAGAAGTATTCCAATTGCATTTATATCTGTATATTTCTTATTTTCCATATCAGACATTATTTGATTAATTAATTCTAAATTTGATTTATTTTCTTTTTTAGCCAAAAGATAGATTTCCTTGTCTATTATTGCTTTGGAGTTTATAAATTCATACTCCTTATTTTCCATCGTATCTGATAATTTTTTTATTTCTGATTGAATTTTTTTCAAATCTTGTAAATATTTTTCCCTGTCTTTTTCTTCAACTGGAACTTCAAATGCTTCTTCTGCATTATAAATTTCATTCCAATCGTACAATTTATAGTAAAATATATCAATCAATAAACTTTCTTTAAACAAATCACCTATTGGTGTATTATTTCCATATTGCTGATCTGTATAAAAAACAGCCGTTTTTTTTAGTAAATATTTTAATTTAAAAATAAATATTTTGTTTAATTCCCTATATTTTTCCTTACGTTGTTTAATACTTTCTAAATATTCAGAATTTAAAGTTTTTCCCTTTGCAAAATTGTCCTTTTTATAATCTCCTGATTGATAATAATTTTCCAAGTTATCTGCTTTCGACTTCCAAATTTTTAATGATTCAATCCAATTTCCTGTTAATTTACCAAACAATTTATCATTTTTATTTTCCTTTTCCAGCACTTGAATTACACTGTCAAAATCTGAAAAATTTTTTTCTGATGCCATTTTCAAAAAGTCATTTATTTGCTTTTCATCAGGTTTTACAAAATTATTATTATCATCTAAAAATATCTTTTTGTAATCATAAAAAAAATCTTTTTCATAAAAATACAAAATTATTTTAGTAACATTGTTACCATAACGAGGCATATTTTCAGCAATTTCTCTGAATTCTTCCTTCCAATTCTTAGGTATATGTTCAAAATCCAGCATTTCATCAAGTGAGATTTCACGTAAAGTATCCTGATTACTCACATTTTCAATCTTTTTATTTTGAGCATTCTCCGACTTTTCTTCTTTCTTTTGGCAATTTGATAAAACTAACGACAGCAAAATGGCTAAAAACAGAAATTTATTTATTTTTTTCACACCAAACTTCCTTTACAAAAAATTAAAATTATTTAAGTTATACTCGAATCCATTTAAAATTAAACTATTAAAAATTAGACATTAAGGTTTGAGTAAATAGTCATAGCCTTTGAGTTCTGTTTTAAAACAGTTTTACTATGCAAAGATAGAATCAATATTAATCCAAGATTCTATCTCCATAACATAATTTTTTTCTATTTAAAAAATTTTATTCCATTTCTAAAGATATTTTGTTCCTTATTCCCATAAATATTTTTATAAACATTCTTTCCTTTTCTTTCAGAATGTCCCATTTTCCCAAAGATTCTTCCATTGTGAGCAAGCATTCCTTCGATTGCATAATATGAACCGTTTGGGTTAAATTGAGAATCCATTGTTGAATTTCCATCTAAACCTACATATTTTGTTGCAATTTGATTGTTTTTGAATAATTTTTTGTATTCTTCCTCCGTAATAATTATTCTTCCTTCACCGTGAGAAATTGCGACAGAGTGAATATCTCCCTCTTCCATATCAGAAAGCCACGGAGAGTTATTTGTAATAATTTTTGTCTGCACGATTTTTGACATATGTTTATCAATTGCATTAAAGGTCAAAGTTGGCGAAGTTTCTTTCAATTCACGAATTTCCCCGTAAGGAAGCAATCCTGATTTTATAAGTGCTTGGAAACCGTTACAAATTCCTAAGATTAACCCATCTCTTTTTAGTAAATTTTCCACAGCTTCTTTGACTTTTTTATTTTTTAGAACAGCAACCATGAATTTAGCAGAACCATCTGGCTCGTCTCCTGCACTAAATCCGCCTGGTAGCATTAAAATCTGCGAATTATTAATTTCCTTAACAAAACTGTCAATTGAATCTAAAATATTTCTGTGAGACAAGTTGTTAAACACTCCTATTTTAGAAATTCCTCCTTCACGGTTAAATGCTCTTTCCAAATCATATTCTGAATTTGTCCCTGGAAATACTGGTATAAACACTCTAGGTTTTGCATAAGTGTTTGAGATATTACTAATTATATTTTCATGCTCAATTTTAGCAAGTTTTTCATATTTTAAGCCTTCACAATGTGCAATTTCATGCTCTTTTGCCACTTCTTTTTTCGTTGGGAAGATTTTTTCAAGTTTGCTTTCCCAATTTCCAATTAACTCATCTAATTCAAAAGTTATTCCATTTATACTAATTTTGGCTTCATCAGTCACTTTTCCGAGCAACATCGCATTTTTATGCTCAATATTTTCAGCAGTTTCCACAATAAATGCTCCGTAATTTACTTTAAACCAGTCATTTTCATCAACTTGTACCGAAATATCCACACCCAGTTTATTTCCAAATGCCATTTTTGCAATACTTTCTGCAATTCCACCATTTTTCACAGCCATAGCAGATACAATTTTTTTATTTCTTATATTTTCAGTTATAAAATCAAAGTTTGCCTTTAATTCATCAAGTTTTGGTAAATCATTTTCATCATTTGGCGTTGTAATTAAGTACACATTGTTTCCAGCCTTTTTAAATTCGCTAGAAATTACATTTTCGGCATCTGTAACGCTTACTGCAAATGATACCAATGTTGGCGGTACAGAAATTTCGTTAAATGTTCCGCTCATTGAGTCTTTTCCACCAATTGACGGCA
This sequence comes from Leptotrichia sp. oral taxon 879 str. F0557, assembly GCF_000469385.1. Lineage (GTDB taxonomy): Bacteria > Fusobacteriota > Fusobacteriia > Fusobacteriales > Leptotrichiaceae > Leptotrichia > Leptotrichia mesophila. The sequence goes on along the minus strand of NZ_KI271289.1, from coordinate 42,031 downwards.
ATCCAAAGGCTTTTTGAATGTGCAATGCTCCTAATAATGCTGATAATGGTTTACCCCATTTTTTAGAATCCTGCCCCAGTCTTTCAAAATATTCCTGGAATGTAAATCTAATGTTTTTGTAGTTCCCTCCACCAGCGACAACTTTTGCCATTGACTCAATTACAGCGTAAGCACCGCCGTGGAATGTACTTTGTTTTGCAACATAAGGATTATATCCATACCCAACCATTGAAGCAACGTCTGTTTCTGCATTAATTACCGACACTTTCTGTACCGAAACTTCCACAGGTGTCAACTGATATTTCCCACCAAACGGCATTAATACAGTAGTTGCTCCAATTGTTGAATCAAAAGTTTCAACCAATCCTCTTTGTGAAGCGACATTCAAGTCTTTCAGGTTATTTATAAATTTGCTTCTAAAGTCATTCCCTTCAATTTCTCTGTTTAAATTCAATTTTGATGTATTCTCAATTGTAATATTGATATTTGAAGCCGCTCCGTTTGTATTTAGGAAATCTCTTGAAATATCAACAATTGCTTTTCCGTTGTATTTCATAACGAGTCTGTTAGAATCATTAATTTCAGCTACTTTATACGCTTCCAGATTTTCTTCGTTTGCAAATTCTATAAATTTATCCAAGTTTTGTTTTTCAATAACAACAGCCATTCTTTCCTGCGACTCTGAAATAGCAAGTTCCGTACCATTTAGCCCAATATATTTCACTCTTACTTTATTCAAGTCAATTTCAAGCCCGTCAGCAAGCTCTCCAATCGCAACTGAAACTCCTCCAGCTCCAAAATCGTTACATTTTTTAATTAATTTTGTAACATTTTTATTTCTAAAAAGTCTTTGAATTTTTCTTTCTACAATTGCATTTCCCTTTTGAACTTCAGCGCTTGATTTTTCTGAAGATTCTGTTGTATGCTCCTTAGACGATCCAGTCGCTCCTCCAATTCCGTCTCTTCCAGTTCTTCCACCAAGTAAAATTACAATATCCCCATTTTCAGGCTTTTCACGAATAATATTTTCAGCAGGTGCCGCTCCCACGACAAGTCCTAGTTCCATTCTTTTAGCCTTATATCCTTCATCGTAAATTTCATTCACATGAGTTGTCGCAAGCCCAATCTGATTTCCATAAGAAGAAAATCCGTGTGCAGCTACTTGCGTAATAACCTTTTGCGGCAATTTTCCAGCCATTGTATCCTCAATTTTTTCAGTCGGATCAGCAGAACCGCTAATTCTCACAGCCTGATAAACATAAGTTCTTCCAGATAACGGATCACGGATTGCTCCACCAATACAAGTAGAAGCTCCTCCAAACGGCTCAATTTCTGTCGGATGATTATGAGTTTCATTTTTAAACTGCAAAATCCATTTTTCAGTAACAGTATTTTTTTCCCCATTTTCATCAATTCTTTCAATTGGCACATCAATATAGATCGAACACGCATTTATCTCATCCGAAACTTCCAAATCTGGCAAGTTCCCATTTTTTCTCTGCTCTTTTCCAAAAATTGTAGCAAGATCCATAAGAGTCATAGGCTTTTTAGAAATTCTGTCAGCATGAACGTACTCCCTGCTTTCCAAGTACTCATTAATAGCCTTTTCAATAATATTTTTGTAAGTCTCATTTTCAACTTTTATATCGTCAATAATTGTTTCAAAAGTTGTGTGTCGGCAATGATCGCTCCAGTAAGTATCAAGAACACGAATCTCAGTTTCCGTAGGATTTCTTTTTTCTTCATTTTTAAAATATTCCTGAATAAACAACAAGTCGTTCACAGTCATCGCCAGTTCCAATTCATTTTTAAGACTTTCGATTTCCTCTTTTGTTTTTTCAGTAAATCCTTCATAAACAATAACATCATCCGTATTTTCAGTTTCAACATTTTCACTTAAAACTTTTAAATCTTTTTCCCTCGCCTCAACCTCATTTATATAATATTTTTTTATTCTCGCAAGTTCATCAGGAGAAATTTTTCCGTATAAAATTATCAATTTTCCGCTTTTTACATTAATATTATTATCTTCATCAATCAATAAATTTATACATTGAATCGCAGAATCCGCTCTCTGATCATATTGTCCTGGCAAAAACTCCACTGAAAAATACACATTTTCTGAATCTTTTTCCTTAAATACTTCATCAAATGACCTAAAAACATTGTCAACATTTATTTCCGAAAATACAGTTTTTTCCAATTTTTCCAAATCATTTTCACCCAAGTTAAACACATCATAAATATTCAAGACTCTTACATCAACAAGCCCATCTATCCCAATGTTCTCCTTCAAGTCACTAAACAAATTCTGTGCTTCCACTCTAAAATCTTCTTTTTTTTCCACAAAGATTCTATAATTCATTTTTTCTCTCCTTCTTTCTGCTATATTTTTTATTTATATTAACTAATTTAATACTATTTCCCATTTAAATAGCAAATATTTAATAAATTTTGAATTAAATATGTTTAAGCAAGGGTTTTAAACTTCTTGTCCTTAACATAGTTTTTATTTTCTAACAGGATTTAGTATTAGATTATTTTGTTTAATAACAGTCTTTTCTATTTTTATTATGTTTTTTCTTTATTTTTCGCAGGATTGCTCATTGCCGCAAATCCTTATCTTGCATGAAAGATTTATTCTAATAATTAAAATTGTGGCAAGATTGCTACGCAATACCTATGGCTAGACTACGACTTTTATTTACCCAACTTCGAAACTCCTCCTTTTCCAGTCGTCAAACAGTCGTAGTTGAACAAATAAAATCTCCGTTAGTTTATCAATTCTTTAAAAATACTAGGTTTTTATCCTTTACGAAAAAATTTTTAATATTTAAACGAGATTTAGTTTTAATCATCACAGTTATTATAATAAATAAAAATTATTATCTAAGCGAAGCGAATTTCAATTTTGTTTTCAAAAAATACTTAGACAAGCTGGGATTAGTGCGTAGCACTTTC
>NZ_KI271289.1:17527-38970 GCF_000469385.1 Leptotrichia sp. oral taxon 879 str. F0557 | reverse complement strand
AAAATATTATAATTTGAAGAAATTAAAATAACTAGTATTGTGAAATAAAAGGAGATGATGACTGTTCCCTTTTACACTAAAAAAGAAAAAAACAAAAAAAATCTAAGTAAACAAAATTCACCTAGATTTATGATATAAATTTATATATTTATTTTTTTTGCATTTTATACATAACAAAGCAGACAATTTTACAATTTGTCTTGTGAAAAATATCCTCATTGCTCTCGTGACAAAAAAAATCTTTTTCATCTTTCCTCCACAAAAAATTTAACTTTACATCCTAATAATAAAAATAATCTACTAAAAAATTTCATATTTGTAAAATTTCCCACCTAATAAAAGTATAACAAAATTTTACTATTTTTTCAATACCTAAAAAATTATTTCCAGCACTCATCTTTAAACTCAGACTTTTTCATTCTTGAAACATATTTATTCCCTGCCACAAAATATCGTAATTCCTTTTCTGTCCAGATTCCTTTATTTGGAATACCAATTCTTGCTGAACTCTCAATATTTTTAGCTATTTTACTGTTCTCAAAATCAATATAAAGTATATTTTCTTCCATATTTTCAATATCATAAATTGATTTTTTTGATACTTTCTGAAATGTTTTCGTGATTTCACAAATCTTACTCTTGTTGAATACATCTCCAATTCCCATCGCCTTTGTCAATTTTCCAGGACCATTGCTAATTAAAATTCCCTCTTTTCCTCTATTTTCAATCATTCTTTCAACATTTATCACAGGCTCAATTCCCCTAATCAGTACTGCCTGAGGATTTCCTTCTTCACAGCTGACAATATTGAGCATTTTGTGTGTGTGCATAGTATAAATATAAACTGTTCCCGCTTTCCCAAACAAGGCCTCAACCTTTGGAGTCAATTTTCCCTCAAATCCGTGACAAGCCCTATCTACTACTCCCAAATAAGCTTCCGTTTCTACAATGTATCCTCCTAATAATTCATTATTCTTTTTTAGGAGTATTAATTTCCCAAGTAAATTTTTTGCAAGCGAAACTGTATCCTGTTCAAAAAATTGTTTCATATTGTGTATACTATTAATTTTTTTCATTTTTTCACCTTATATTTTTTTAACTTTTAGATTAATAAAATTTTATAACATTCTTTTTAAGATTTCAACAAATAATTTTAATTATTTTATTTTATCTATTGACATTTAGTTTTTTCAAGGTACAATATTATTGACATAGATGAAAGGATGTGATGATTTATGAAAATCATTATTAGCGGAAAACAACTTAAAATTACAGATGCAATTAAAACTTATACTGAAGAAAAAATAAGCAGAATTTCTAAGTATTCGGATGCTATCACAGAAGTCGATGTTGTTCTGACAGTCGAAGACACAAAATCTGAAGGGCCAATTCACAAAGCTGACGGATTAGTTTATGCAAGCGGTACAAAAATAAAAATAGAAGCTGAAAACAAAGATTTGTATGCAGCAATTGATGACTTAGCTGACAGACTAGAAAGACAAGTCAGAAAATATAAAGAAAAACAAAAAGATTATAATAAAAAAGGTTCTCATTAATTATAATTTTTAAAAAATATTTTAAAAGTAAAAAAGTGTGATATATAAAAAAAGACTATTTTAGAACTTTCAAAGTTTTAGACTAGTCTTTTTTATATATTTTTGAATTTATCATAATACATTATATACTCAAACCTATTTTAAATTAAACTGCTAAAATTATATAAATTTATGGTTTGAGTAAAATAGTCATAACTTTTGAGTTTTGTTTTAAATAAGTTTTACTATATAATCTATGTTATAAAAGGAATTCATTTTCTACTTGTGGAAAACCTGTAACTTTTTGATAATATTTATAAAAAATAGTGAATATGTCCAATATATTAGAAGTATACTTTCATTCTTCTGTGTTTTAATTTTGGTAACCTATTCTCATATTAACCAATTTTAGCGGTATTGATTTTTTAAAAAATCATTCTCATATTATACCAAATCGCATTTCCATGCGTTGACTCCGACAATCCTTCATTCACGAATCCAATTTTTTCATAAAATGAAACAAGTTTATCTTTACAAGTCAAAACAATGCCTTTCCTACCATCTTTTTTCGTATCTTCCACAACTCTTCTCAAAACCTTTTCAGCATAACCTTTCCTTCTAAACTCTGGAAGCGTATTCACTCCAAAAATCATTTGCCAATCGCCATTTTTATTATGTAAATCAGGATTTTCAAACATCTCATCTGTAAGAATCTCATTATCTGTAGCCATGCCATTTACAAATGAAACAATTTCTCCAGCCTCATTTTCCAAAATCCAAAAAAAGTCTGGATAAACTTCCAGTCTCCTACAAAAAATTTCTTCAGTTGCCGCTTTTGCTACAGGAAAACATTCCCGCTCAATTCTCGCCAATTCTTGCAAATCATTAATTGCAGCTTTTCTAATTTTCATCTTTTGTATTTAATCCTTCCTTTTTTATTTAAATATGAATTTTGTATATATTTATTATTTTTAAAAATTCAAAAAAAAAATAGTTTTTTCTACTTTCATAGATTGTATAATATTTATGTTTACAAAATTTTTTTCAATTCACAAAATAATTTTTTATACAATTTCTCGTTTAATTTTTTACATCTACAATTATCTCTAATCAAAAATCACTTTCCAATTATCTCTATTTTCATTAGCCTCAAAACACATCTGTATCTGCTCAGCAGTAGTTTTATTAGTTGCAAGCTCTGGCAATTCATCAATCCCAAAATATTGGCTGTCAATCGTTTCTATATTTTTCTCAAATTTTCCGCTAACATATTCACATAACACAAAAATTTTTGTTATGCCATAAGGCATTGCTTTTCCTTGATTTTTTGTTACATCCAGTAAAGCTACAATCATTTCTGCACTTGCTTCAATTCCAGCTTCCTCCTTAACTTCCTTTAATACATTTTCCTTAACTGAAAGATGTACATCTGCCCATCCACCTGGCAATGCCCATTTTCCATTACTCTCCTGAATTAGTAAAATCTTATTATTTTCAAAGATTGCAGCTCTAGTATCAATTTTAGGTGTCTGATATCCAACTTCATTACAAAACAGATTTTTTACTTTTTCTACCGAAATATCAGTCTTATGAGCCATCATCTCGGCTGAAATCTCTCTAATTCTCTCAAAGCGTTCAATATCAAACTTATCCTTGCCATAAGCCAGTCCCGCCTGAGCCAGACTTTGTAATTCAATTGCCCAATTTAGCCATTTTTCTTCTTCCACTTTTTTCTCCGATTTTTTTCCATCTTTCATCAATCATCACCTCCACAAAAACTCTACTCCTCAACATCGACTTTTATTACTTCTCTCATAAACATCAAATACACGAATAAAATTAAAAAGATAACACTAATAATTGTTCTCAAAATAGATGATTTTTGTAAAATAAAATTATTTATTATTAATTGCAGTATTACCATCATTATTGGTAAACTGACATCAATCCTTACAGAAACCTTGGCTTCTTTTCCCATCACCTTAATTTTCTTCACAACCTTTTTAAGTCCAGTCCTAAATATTGTAACTTCATGTTCTCCTTTTGAAACTTGAATCTCCAAATATTTTTTTCTAAATTCTATTGGATTTCCACCATCTATTTTTACTCTGTAACCAGTTGTTCCATTTTTATCAGCATTTTTTTCTTTTATATTTAGGTTGTTTATTATTAATTTTGGCATTTATTTACCCTTTCTTTTAAATTTATCACATAATTAACTGCAAGCCATGTTTGAACTTCATTTTCTACATTTACATTTTCTAGAAAAGAAACTCCAAAACTAAAAATTTGATTCCTTGTTTTTTCAAAAATTACAATTTCAATTCCATTTTCCAAATACTCAACATCAAAATCATTATTATTCCCATCAGACTCTGCCATAGACAATCCAGAAGTTGTCCCTATCGTCAATTTCTCATTATTAATTTCAAAAGAAATTGCTTCCAGTCTCTCTCCACTCTCAACGTAACTTTTACATTCAAAATCTGTTTCTAAAATACATTTTAAAAAATGTTTGTTTATTTTATCTACTTTTTCCTTTTTAAATTCATACTTCAATAAATATGTTTCAGTTTTCAAAAAAGATTTAGAATTTTGAATTTTCGAAAAATTAAACTCAACTTCTTTTTTATCCAAAAATATTCGTATATTTCCAAAAGGTGTTTTCAACATAATTTTCTCGTTTCATCTAATTTCTAACCTCAATTAACCCATATTTATCTATTTTTTAGTCTTCCAAAATTTCTTTTGCAAAACTTCCTTCTTTTTCAGTTCCCAATAAAATTTCCTCAACAGTTGCCGCAATATCAGCAAAAGTTTTTCTTGTTCCAATATTTACATTCTTTTTAACATTTTTACCACAAATCATTATAGGTATATATTCTCTCGTATGATCTGTTCCTTTGAATGTAGGGTCATTTCCATGATCAGCTGTGATAATCAGAATTTCATCATCTTTCAAGTTTTTTTGGATTTCAGGAAGCCAGTTATCAAATTCGATTAGAGCCTTTACATATCCTTCTACATTTCTTCTATGTCCGTAAACAGCATCAAAATCAACTAAGTTAGTGAAAATCAAGCCTTTTGTATCTTCCTTCAATGCGGCTATTGTTTTTTTAATTCCATCTAGATTGTCCTGATTAGCTTTTCTGTTATCTGTAATTCCTTTTCCATTGAACAGGTCGCTTGTCTTACCAATTCCCACTACATCAAGTCCAGCTTTTTCCAATCTTTCAAGCATGCTTTCTTTTGGAGGATCAATAGAGAAGTCGTGTCTGTTTGCAGTTCTTTTAAATTCTCCTACTTTTTTACCAACATAAGGTCTTGCAATTACCCTTGCTACAGGTGATTTCTCATTACAAATTTCAAGTGCAATTTCACACGCTTTGTAAAGCTCTTCCAATGGTATAATTTCTTCATTTGCAGCAATCTGGAATACAGGATCTGCTGAACCGTAAACTATCCAGTTACCTGTTCTAATTTGCTCTTCCCCATATTGATCAATTGCGACAGTTCCTGAAAGTGGTCTGTTTAACATAACTTTTCTTCCAGTTTTTTCTTCAAATTCTTTTATAACCTCATCTGAAAATCCATCTTTATAATTTGGAAATGGACGCTCTAGTGGTACACCAGAAATTTCCCAGTGTCCAGTTGTAGAATCTTTTCCATGTGATACTTCAATCGCTCTTCCATAAGCCCCTTCAGCCTTTTCCACAGCTGGAGTCCCTTCAATCTCAGTAATATTTCCAAGCCCCAATTTCCCCATATTAGGCAAACTCATTCCACCATACGCTTTTGCCATATTTCCTAAGGTATTTGACCCGCAGTCATCAAATAAATTTGCATCAGGCAATTCTCCTGCTCCAACACTATCTAGTACAATTAATGTAATTCTTTCTATTTTTTTCATTTTTTTATCTTCCTCTCTTTTTTATTTACTAGTATTATACCTTTTATGTTTTTTAAAGGCAAATAAATTACCTGTTTTTTGTCTTTCATTCATCAGAGCCGTAAACAATCATTAATAAATATTCTTTGTACCGTATTATTCCTGCTGAAAAAACATTGTATGCATAAAATTCACTTAAAATAGCTTCATATTTCTTTATCGCTACATAAAAATTTACAGGCTCACCAAACCAATGTGTTATTTGATTGAAAAAACATCTTACATTCCAGTATTGTTCCTTTTTATCTGCTTTGTTTTCTAAGTTTTCAATTATTTCCTCAACAGTAAATTCTGTCTGCAATTTAATAAATTCAGAAATTCTATCGTAACCTGTTTTTATTTCATTTTGTTTTATCAGTTTTTCATATTTTCTATTTTTTTTGAAAACAATATTCAATTTTTCCAATTTTTTTCTAATATTATCATCTTGTTTCTCAGATGAACTACTTTCATAATATTGCAATAATTTTTTCTTTATTATTTCATTCAAATCATTATTTTTATCATTGTCAATAAAAAATGTATCAATATATATTGCCGTATATTCAGAACAAACCTTCATTCCATTATTCCAACACATTGAAACACCTTCAATAAACCCTTCAATGTAATCTCTATTCTTCATTGTGGTAATTCCTTTTCAAAATTATGATTTTTTATAAATATTTGTCAAATCATCAAAAACAACTTTCTCATAAATCTCAGCATCAGTTATAAATACATATCCATCAAAAAATACTTCATCATAAGCCCATACACTAAATTGACTACTAGAATATGGCATTATTTCATCAATTGTTAAATTTTGAAAGAAAAAGTTTTCTGTAATAATTCCATTTCTAGCATTTTCTACATCGTATTTAGTTAGGCTATTTCCCAATTTTTGAATAACCTTCTCCAATGGGGAACAGACAATTTATTCTCTTTTAAGCGGCTGTTTGCCATACCTAAATACTTTTTTACAATGCTATTTTTTATTTTGACATCCCATTCTTTTACATTATCAAGAATAAGAGACATCTGTTTTTCCAGTTCCTCATCATAAATTTCAGCTTCTTCCATTGATACATAGACTTTTTTCCCAAGCCAATCAACTTCAAAATTCTCAATTTCACCATTATCATTTATATTAAATACCATTTTCAGTTTTCCTAACTTCAATTTTCATCTAAAATGAATCCCAGAAAATATCATCTCCATTTTCCTCAATATATTTATAAATTTTATCTTCATTTTCAATCAAATCCTCAACTATTTCAGCCACTTTCCGAATTTCTTCCTCTGAAAGTTCCATTCCACTTTTTTCAAACTTTCAATGTATTCCTCAAACCCTTTCTCATCTTGCTCATCAATTGCTACATATTTCATAAATTTCTCCTTCTTTTCTTCTATTTTATTTTTAACCAATCTCCAACACCACCATGAATGATAGATAATCTGATAACTTTATTCATTCCTGTAAATCATTATTTTTAATAGAATATATAAATATGTGTAATATTCATATAAATACGTACTATTTTTATAATTTTAATTATCATATTTTTATAATTTTTAGGAATTCAGTTAGTCATAAAATTATACTGTGTCTATGAAAATTTTATCCTTTTCTATACATTTTTCTATTTTATTTCTATTACTAATTTAATTATTTTTTCCTGATTAATATAAATATAATCTAAATCATTTACTCTATTCGTAATTTTTTCTCTAATTATATTCACTTTCTCTTCTTGCGATACTAAAATATTTTCAAATATTCTAATTTTACAAAAAATATTAATTCATTTTTTTTACGAGTGTGTTTAATTTTTTTTAATTTATCTTCGATTTTTTCTAATTTGCTTTTATTAATATATTTGAAAACGAGTTCCTCATTTTTAATATCTATATCTAAAAATTCTTCAAATATCTCAACATTTTCAAAATATTTCTTTACATAATTACTCGTTTTTAGATTTTGCTTTTCTAACATTTTTTTCTTATTTAATCCCTCTTTTATTCTATCTTTAAAAATAAAGGGAATTAACACAAACATTACATATATTATCTCATCTTTCTGTTTTAAAAAATTTATACTTTCACTGTAGGTTTTATAAGATATAATTCCTCCTGAAATTAATATACTAGTAAGCCAAAAAATTACATCATTAGCAGCTTTTTTTTGTTTATTTATCTTTTTAAACTCTATGGATTTATCTATCTTTCCATTTTCCAAAATCCATTCTAAAAATTTTTTATTGCTACTTTCTTCTTTTAATTTTTGATTATATTTTTCTATTCTATCAGAAAATAAAAAAACTAGCGCACTTACTAATAAATACAGAACTATTATACTGACCACGCTACTTATCAATACTTTTAATTCCTTAATCGGTAATTTATCCATTAATAAAATAAAAACACCTATAGTAAATAACCAAGTAATAACTCCTCCTGCAATTATGCTTAAAATTAATCCTATATTAGAAATAAATTTAGGACTTTTTATTTGTTGTTCTGTTAAAAATTCATTGTATAATTTTTCTATTTTTTTAGTCTTTCCCATTTTATCAATCTCCTTTTTTACTAAATTTCATTATTTCTTCCGATACTTTCTCCCTTTCTTCTCTCCAAACGCCTCCAAAATCCCATTTTTCACAAGTTTATTCAAAAATCTTCTTGCCGTAGAATCCGAAACATTCAAAATCTTTTGAACTTCACTATTATCAATATAATTATTTTCCTCAAAATATTCTTCCAATATTTTCAGCCTTTGTAACTCTTTATCAGTCATTTTATCAGTCAAAATATCAGTCATTTTTAAGTCATTTTTTTGCAATTCCTCCAGAGTTTCTTTTATAATTTCAAGAATAAATGTAATAAATGGCGTAGATTCTCCAGCAGTATTTGATAAATTTATAGCTTCATAATACTTCTGCTGTTTTTTCTGAATCAAAGTTTCAATTGGAAGCCAAGCAAAAAACTCTTTCCATTTTGATAGAATTAATGTATGCCAAAGCCGTCCTAACCTTCCATTTCCATCTTGAAACGGATGAATAAATTCAAATTCATAATGAAATACACAAGCCTTTATTAGTGGGTGAACTTTACTCTTTTTTAACCACGAAAAAAGTTGTTCTATTAATTCAGGAACATATTGAGGTGGTGTTCCTGCATGAATCAGCTGATTTCCCTGATAAACCCCCGCTCCTTTTGTACGAAATCTACCACTTTCATTTATTAATTCAGCCGTCATTATTTTATGTGCTTTAAGTAAATCTTTAATCGAATATGGATTTAATAAACTTAATTTTTCATAGATTTCATAAGCATTCTTGACTTCTTTTATATCCTTTGGAGGAGCTAAAATTCTTTTCCCATTAATCACATCTGTCACTTGCTCAAATGTTAGTATATTTTGCTCTATCGCAAGTGATGAATAAATTGTTTTTATTCTATTTTCTCTTCTTAAAACTGGATTTGAAGATAATTTTTCTGAAACTATAATCATTCCTGTTAATTCGCTAATTTGAGCAATAAGTTCGATTATCTCATTTGTAATTTCAAATGGTGGATTATAATCACATTCTTTTTCCATATTTTAAATTATCCTTTATTTTTTATATTTTTTCTCACTCAATGTCCAACACCGCCATATACGGCAAATGATCCGACAATTTTGTCCATTCCTGCGAATCATCATTTATAAAAAAACTTTGCTTAGTTCTGTAATTTTCACCTTTTTTTGCCATTATATAATCAATTCTCTGTGTTTCAAAATTTCTGTTTTCAAGATTTGATTTATTTTCCAAGTCCTTGCCTTCAAAATAAGTGTCATTCCAGTTTTCAGCAATTTTCTGATAATGCTCTGTTGTTGGCAAAAGGTTAAAATCACCGCATAAAAATTTTATATCTCCCTTAAAATAATCTATAACTGTCATCAAATCATCAATTTGGGTACTTTTTACTGCAGGTTCATAATCTAAATGAGTATTTATAACCAAAATATGTTTTTTATATTTTGAACTGTTAATTTGTGCTGCCAAAACCTGTCTTTTTTCATTTCCAGCAGATGGTAGCTCGTGAACATATATATTTTTCACATCATATCTTGAAACAAACGCAATTCCAAATTCTCCCTTATCAAAATCCATTGCTTTTTGAAAATAATAATAATTATACCCAAGTTCAAGTGCAAAATCCTGCGTTACGTCACGAAAATTACTTCTTTTAGTATTTTTATCAACTTCCTGCAATGCAACAAAATCAGGCTTGTATTTTTTTATGCTTTTTGCCAATTTCTTACCATCAGCAAGCCTTGCTCCATAAATATTGTAAGTCATTATTCTAAATTCCATTTTTTATTTCCTATCCTTTTTATTTTATCTGTATACGCAATTAGTTTCCAGTTGATTAAAACCATTTCAATTCATCTTTAGTCAAATATTCATAACTTCAATTTTTATCTTTTCCATCTCCATTTGGAAGTACTTCAAATGTATTGTAATCAACATCTTCTAGAATTTTACCTTCAAAATAAATGTTTTTATCATCTTTTATAAACCATTTATTCAGAACTTCTACTTTATCTTTATTAATTCCTTCTACTTTAAACCCTATCCAAGTATATGTACCAAAACAACTTAAAAATATCCTATTTACATAATAAACATTATATTTGTCTTTTCCATAAAATGAATCAGTATTTATAGTATCTGATAAAAATTCGAATGTTTCAGGATTTTCAATTTTATTAAGTTTCCAAAGTCCTATACTACTATTTCCTATATACACATTATTTTTATCTTTCGCAAAATATTCATTTAAAACTTTAAAACTCATCATATCAGCATTTTCTATTTTTTTATCCCGATAATAAATTTTATTATTATTTTTCCAATAATTTCGACCTAATTTTTCAAAATTTTTAATTTTTACATCTTTTATTTTTTCACCCATGTAATAAACATTCTTATCATCTTTTAAAAGGGAAAATCCTATCAACTCAGCAGTTTTCGGATTTACTCCCTCCAAAATTTTATTTCTGTAATAAACCTTTCCTTTATCTATCGAATAATAATCTCCTATAATTTGTGCAACATCTCCAAATCCGACATTTGAGAAAATTAATAATAATACTATAGTAAAACTAGTTTAAAACAGAACTCAAAAATTATGACTATTTTACTCAAACCCTAAATTATATAATTTCTATCAGTTCAATTTTAAATGGGTTTGAGTATATTTTCAAAAAATTTTTTTCACAAGTTATCCTCTCTTTGTAATCAAAGGTATAAATTTTTTTAATTTTATTACATAAATCTCTAATCAACATGTTTTTTCAACTGGCTCTTATGAATAAATCCCCTATATTCTTTGACTGTTAGGTCATTCTTATAGTCAGAAGGATAGTCAACATAATAAACATAATACCAGTCACCATATTTTGTAATATATCTTACAATTGTTTCACTATCTAATTTTGAAATAATTTTTGAATCTTTAGTCGGCTTTTCACGTATATTCGCATATCCGTCCTTTGAACTTATTTCATATTTTTTCAAGTCACTCACTTCATCTAAATGCGGTTCATCAAAATCATCTGATTCATCCGATTTTTTCACTTCAAGTTTTGTAATTTTTGATTTTGTACCATCAATTTTCTTTAATTCAATAACTTGTGCATAAACTGTTGTAAAATCACATTCTGTGTATGGAGTTACTTTTTTTATTTTAACCTTTGCTGAAGACTGTAATTCTCCTTTTTGAATTTTTTCCATTTTTTTAACTTCTTCTGGAAAAGTTTTTTTTAATATTTCAACTTTAGCCTTTTCCATATCAGCAAATTCCTTTTCGGCATTTCTGCTTTCATCCCAATTATGATAATCAAAATCCCTAGGCTTCAAAACTATCGCTTTCCCATTCACAATATCCTTATTATCAGGATAAAACAGCATTTCCCCATATTCTATTGCAGAACAGGGCACATCTGGATCACTTTTATCCCAATTAATTTTAAATGTTCCCTTCAAATCCAAAATTACTCCATCATCAGTCAAAATAATCTCATCAGATTTCCTATTTTGCCCAAAAGAAAGCATAGAAACTAGCAGAAGAAAGCAACAAAAGAAAATATTTCTAAATTTAAAATTTTTAAATTTCATAAATACTCACTTCTCCTTTACATTTTACTGACAGCTATTTGCAAAAGTTTATATACCTAATTAATATACTATTTTCAATTTTAAACTTCTTCACTTTCTGATAAAAGTTCTTAATTTCTTGCTGCATAAATATCTGTTATCCTTTTACTTTAACAAGGGGTACTAACCCCTTGCTTCATAAACCTTCTTTTATTAAATTCTAAAAATATATAGTGTATGAAGAAGTCTATTATTATGTTCCTCTTTATTGCCTAAAATTTAATATCCAGTTTTTCCACTTTTCAGTTCTGTTACAATTGCAATTCCTGAACTTGTTCCCAGTCTTGTTGCCCCTAATTCAACATATTTTTTTGAAGTTTCAAGGTCTTTCACTCCACCACTTGCCTTTACTTCTGCTTTATCTCCAACTGTTTTTTTCATAAGCTCTACATCTTCAAATGTTGCCCCTCCTGTTCCAAATCCTGTCGAAGTTTTTACAAAATCTGCCTTTGCATTAACTGATAATTCACATGCTTTCACTTTTTCGTCGTCAGTCAAATAGCAAGTTTCAATTATAACTTTCAGAACATTGCTTCCAATTGCCTCTTTTATTTTTCTAATTTCATTTTCCACTAAATCATAGTCCTTATCCTTCAATGCTCCAATATTAATAACCATGTCAATTTCCGAAGCTCCGTCTTCAATAGCCTTTTTCGCTTCAAACACCTTCACATCAGTTGCCATCGCTCCCAAAGGAAACCCAACTACTGCCGCAACTTTCACATCGCTGTCCTTAACTTGACTAAAAGCATATTCAACATTTGCTCCATTTACACAAACTGAATAAAATCCATATTCTTTCGCTTCATCGCATAATTTTTTTACATCTTCCTTTGTAGCTGTTGCTTTCAAAATTGTATGATCAATAAATTGGTTTATTTTCATCATTACCATTTCCCTTCTTATTATTTATTTAATTAATATTTTATCTATTCTTATTATATCCACTTTTTATATTTTTAGCAACTATCTTTTAGCAATTGCAGTAAAAGTAAATTTATCAGGATGATAAGTTATTGTTTCATATTGGAAAAGATTTCCGTTGGATAAATAGGCGTAAGTTTCAATAACTACAACTCTGTCAATATTTTCAAGGTTTATATGCCGTCTTTCCTCATCTGTTGCGCTTCTGAACTTTATTTCCCGCCTTGAATACGATATTTTTAAATTTAGTTCATTTTCCAGATATTCATAAATAGACTTGCTGGCTATTTCCTCATTCAGATAAGTGACTATTTTTCTATCAAAATAAGAAATGGCATACTGCACAGTTTCGCCATCCAAGGAATAAGTACGGACAACCTTGTAAAAATCAGCAGTTTTAGAAACATTAAATTTTTCCATCAGTTCCTCGACACCTTGTACTATATATAGACTAACTAGATTTGCCTTGACATCTATATTTTTTATCTTATTTAATTCCTGAAATGTCTGTATTGAAGTAAGCGAAATATTTTTCAAATCCCCTTTTTCAACCACAATTGACCTTTTACCTTTTATTTTTTGAATATATCCTTCCGATTCCAGTAAAGCAAGCGCTTTTCTCACAGTAAGCACTGAACAGGAATAGTCTTTGGCAAAATCTGCTTCCTTTTTTAAATAATCTTTTGGCTTTAATTTTCCATCTTTAATTTGTTTTTTTATATTGTTATATACTTCTTTATATTTACTCATTCTTTACCTTTCCAAAATTATAGTCAATTCTTTTAAAATTTGAAGCAAGAATACGTAGAAAGTTATAGTTTGTCTAAGTTCCCGTTTCAAATTAGAATGCTATAATCTATTTTACATCGTATTTCTAAAATTAAATATTTTTAAAGTTTAAATGAAATAACTGCAACTTTTAAAGTTAATTTATTATAATTATACTTTAAAATATTAAAAATAACAACTACAATATATCATTTATTTTTTATAATAGATATATATAGACCTATTGACTTTTTAAAAAGATATGATATAATTTGATTGTATAAAAATTAATTATTTAAAGGAGATGATTAAAATGGCTGTTAAAAACAAAGTCGTTATTGTTACAGGAGCTTCTTCAGGAATTGGAAGGGCTACTGCGAAATTATTAGGAGAAAGCGGGGCAAAAGTTGTACTTGCCGCAAGAAATGAAGACAAATTACAGGAAGCTGTTGCTGAAATAAAGGAAAAAGGAGGAGAAGCCGCTTACAAAGTGACAGATGTATCAAAAAGAGAGGAAGTAAAAGCATTGGTTGATTTTGCAATTTCTGAATATGGAAAAATAGATGTTATTTTCAATAATGCAGGATTAATGCCAAATGCACCATTGTCAGAACTAAAAAATAGCGAATGGGACGAAATGATCGATGTAAATTTAAAAGGTGTATTAAATGGTATTGAAGCTGTACTTCCACATTTTATTAAGCAAAAATCTGGACACGTTATCAGCACATCTTCTGTTGCTGGACTGAACACATATCTTGGAGCAGGAGTTTATTGTGCCACAAAACACGGTGTAAAAGCACTAATGGAAGTACTGAGAAAAGAAAGCGCCAACGAAAAAATGAATGTCCGTACAACCACTCTATATCTAGGAGCATTCAGAACTGAACTTGCAACACGTATTACAAACAAAGCAATTAAGGAAAGAATTGAATTTCTTTACGACACAATTGGAGCAGATCCAATGATAGTTGCCGAAGCTGTGAAATTTGCTATTGATTTACCAGAAGAAGTTAGCATGAACGAAATCACGCTTTATCCTACTGCACAGTTATAATATTACAAAAACTTTTCTCCAAAGAATTATTTTGATTATCAAAATTATTTATTTCTATTTAAATTAAAATATTTCTTGAAAATACATCATAAAATATGTTATCATTTTAAATGTATGATTTTTTTAAAATTGAAAAATAATTATAATAAATAATTTTTTAGGAGGAAAAGAAAAAATGGTTATAAAACCTAGATTAAAAGGTGGTTTAGCACTTACAAACCATCCCATTGGAGCAAAAGAATTTGTAAAAAGGCAAATTGACTATGTAAAATCACAAGATAAATATGAAGGTCCAAAAAAAGTTCTAATTATCGGTTCTTCATCTGGATACGGACTTGCCACAAGAATCTCCCTTGCCTTCGGTGCCGGAGCTGAAACTATTGGAGTAGCATTTGAAAAAGGGGTAGAAGGGAAAAGAGTAGGTTCTGCTGGTTGGTGGAATACAATTGCCTTTAACGAAGCTGCTGAAAAAGAAGGTTTAGTTTCTAAAAACTTTATTGGTGATGCTTTCTCAATGGAAATGAAAGATGATGTAATAAAGTTCATTAAAGAAGAATTTGGTGGAAAAATCGACTTGTTAATTTATAGCTTAGCAAGTGCAGTTAGAACTGATCCAATTGATGGCGTAACTTACCGTTCAGCATTAAAATCTACAACAAAGGACATTACAGGTCCGACTATCAACTTTGAAAAAGAAGTTATGGAAGAAACAACAATGGGTGTCGCAACTCCAGATGAAATCAAAAGCACTGTAAAAGTTATGGGTGGAGAAGACTGGAAATTATGGATTGAGGCGCTTGATAAAGGTGGCGTTCTTTCTGAAGGCTTTAAAACAGTAGCTTACTCATATTTAGGCCCAAAAGTAACTTATGGAATCTATAAAGAAGGTACAATTGGAGCTGCAAAAAGAGATTTGGAACATACTTCTGATGTTTTAAATGACTTTTTAAAAGAAAAATACAATGGAGAAGCATACGTTTCATTAAGTAAAGCGTTAATGACAAAAGCAAGTGCGGTTATCCCTATTTTCCCATTATATGCAGCATTGCTTTACAAAGTAATGAAGGAAAAAGGTATCCACGAAGGTACAATTGAACAAAAACACAGACTTTTAACTCAAATGGTTTATGGAAATAATCCTGTTATTGATGAAGAAAGAAGATTACGTCCAGATAACTGGGAAATGCGTGAAGATGTTCAAGCTGAAGTAGAAGCTCTTTGGGACAAAGTTACTCCAGATAACTTTAAGGAAATAAGCGATTATGCTGGAGCAAGAGAGGAATTCATGCAATTAAATGGATTTGACTTTGATAATGTGGATTATGACGCTGATGTTGATTTAGATGAATTAGCTAAATTAAAACCTTAATTTTAAAAATTTACAAAATAAATAACAAAAAAATTAGACTATCTTTTAGATAGTCTTTTATTATACATCATAAATTTACTTTAAAAGTATAATTGTATTTATACATATTTATTTTGATTTTTTTATTTTAACAAAAATAAACTACTATAATTTCTATTTTTACATTATATACCCAAACCTACTTAAAATTAAACTACTAAAAATTATATAAATTTAGGATTTGAGTAAAATAGTTATAACTTTTGAATTTTGTTTTAAAACAGTTTTACTATAAAACTTTCTTTTTCATATATCTCCACAAAACTAGCATTAACAACATCATTATTATAAAAATTATTACTAATGCCCAAAATCCCATATCTTGAAGCGGCAACTTCACGTTCATTCCATAAAATCCAAAAATCATATTTGGAACTGTAACCAATATTGTTACTGCAGCTAAAAATTTCATTGTTATATTCATATTATTTCCAATATACGATGAATATGTTTCTCTTGTAGTTTTACAGATTTCACAGTATGAAGATGATAAGTCTAGCGTAAAATTTATCTCCTGCAAAATTCTTGTCATATATTCTTCATATTGTTCAAATTGCTCATCTTCTTTCAAATTCTCAACAACATAGTCCAAATTTCTCAATGCAATATTATAAACATAAAATCCTTGTTCTACTTCCGCAAGAGAAATTAACTTTTCATTACTTTGCTGTTCCCTCAAAACAGTTTCTATCTTGTCATGCTCTCCAATCAAAATTCTCACATACTTATAAAGGCTTTGAGAAATTTTATGAAGCATATTTAGAAAAAAACGATTTTCTTCAAGAACTTCATCTCTTAATTTGGCATACTCTTCAACAAATTGATAAAAATCATTGTAATAATCGTCATCTAAAATAACAATTTTATCTTCTTTAAAAAAAATTACAATCGGATTGATTTCATAAGATGTAAATTCTTTATCTTTTGTGGATCTTTTTATAGTCGGATAATATAATTTATAAATTTCCCAGTCCGATTTTGAAATTCTTGGAGTAAAAATTTCTTCATCAATAACATTCTTTATCTTCTCTTCATCAATTTCCAATCTTTCTGATAAAATTTTATAATCTTCATCCTTCAGATTGTAGACATAAGAAATTATTTTACCGCTTTTCGTATCTATTCTTTTTATCATAATTACCTTTCTAAGCTTCTATTTTTCTTTATTTATACTATGCTAAACCCCACTTAAAATAGGAATAAATTTTTATAATAAGGTTATTTGATAGCTAATGCATAATCATTTAACTAAATTATTTTTCAAATATTTTGATTAATAAATATTTTTTTATATTTTTATTTCTTAAATCTCCACTGTAACTTCACTTTTTAAATCAACTTCCATTTTCAAAAACTTTTTCCAGCCTTCAAAAACCTTTCTATATTCTTCAAACTTACATTCCCACAGAGGATATTCCTCACAAATCCCAAAAATTGTATGCTCAAATTCTACTTTTGCTTTATTAATCTTATGCTGAAAAGCCTGTCCATCCCAAACAACTTCCTGCAATTTCCCAGCTTCAACTTTTTCTAGCTGTGGCAAAAAAATATCAATTATTTCCATATCTGGAAAATCTTCCATTATTCCAGTTATTAAATATTTTGTATACTCTGCTTTCTTTTTTTCTAAATATCCATTTTTTTTATTATTTTTTGTTATTTCTTTTTCAGAAAATTTTATTTCTGGAAATGCAGTCAATCCAAAATCTTCATCGTCGTAATAACCAAATTTTATAATCATTGCACTACTCCTTTCCTAAAATTATTTTTAACGATTTTCATAAACTGGATAAGCTGTTATTCTAGGACTTTTATAACCACGGATTAGAACTCCGCTTTTGCTTATTCCCTGCCACATGTTATTATCTCTGCCTTTTACATCTTTCCTATTTTCCCATGCTGAATTTATTTCGTCAATAATTCTCGCTTCATCCCAGTTTTCTGGAAACATTGTATTTACTCCACCATTAGAAGTTTTTGCCTGCCAAGTTCCGTCTTTTTTCTTTACTTCAATACTTGCTCGATATACTCCATTTTTAGCTGGATTTCCAATTTTTTTTACAATTCTCACATCTCCACGCAAAAGTGAATGTCCGCCAGTAACTTTACCTTGCGAATTTTCATCTCCGCCAATCACATGGTCATAATCAATTTGATATTTTCTATCTCCTTGGTTTGAAGTATTTTGAGTTCGTTTTTCATTTTTGTTTTCTATATTTTTCTGTTTAATAGCATTCTTTTTACTATTTCTCTTATTTTGCGCAACAAATTCCTTTGAAGAATTTTCCTTTGCATTTATACTGTTATTTCTACTTAGATACAGTTTTCCTAGTCCAAACAAAATAATAACGAATAACAGCAATATTTTTGCAATTTTATTTTTATTCATTTTCTAAATTTTCTCCTTTTTATATATTTTTTAGTATATCTATAATAATCTTTCTTTAAAATTAGACTCAAAGGTTATGATTATTTTACTTAAACTTAAAGTTATCTAACTTTTATTATCTTAATTTTAAATAGATTTGAGCATATTATACCAAACTTATACCTTAAAATCAATATTATTAAGTTCTTTCAAATTCCAACAGTTTTGAAAAAATATGGTATAATTAAAAATAAACAGTAACTAGAATAGTAAAATATATATAAGAATCGAAAGGACTGATATAATTATGAAAAAGACTTTATATTTAATGCGGCATGGACAAACTTTATTCAATTTACGGAAAAAAATTCAAGGAAGCTGTGATTCTCCGTTGACTGATGAGGGAATTAGACAGGCTAAAATAGCTGGAAAATATTTTACGGATAACGGGATTACTTTTGATGCGGCTTATTCTTCTACTCAGGAAAGAGCTTGCGATACACTTGAAATTGTGACTGACAATAAAATAAAATATGAAAGATTGAAAGGATTAAAGGAATGGAATTTTGGATTATTCGAGGGAGAAAGTGAAGATTTGAATCCAAAACATCCGAATGAGAGAACTTATGGAAATTTTTTTGTAAATTTTGGTGGAGAAAGTAACAAGGATGTTGAGAAAAGAATGCACGAAACTTTGACTCAGATTATGGAAAAGGATGGGAATAATACTGTTCTTGCTGTGAGTCATGGTGGTGCATGCTATAATTTCTTTTTGAAAAATGCTCCAGATATACCATTTACAGGACTTCCAAACTGTGCCATTTTCAAATATGAGTATGAAGATGGTAAATTTACATTCATCAAACTTATTAAGCACGATTTCACAAAAGGAATATAACTAAAAAATGCCTTAAATAAACTTTTACTATACATAATTTTGTAAAAATTTTATTTTAAGGCTTTTTATTTTTAGCGTTTTTCAATGAACTAATAGTCCTTTTATGCTTTTAAATCATCATATTCTCCACTTTCAAACTTTTTCACAATATAACTGCAAATCGGCACAATTTTATAACCATTTTCTCTTGCGTATTTTACACCAGCATCAAACAATTTTCCTGCAATCCCTTGCCCTCTTAACTCAGACGAAACTACAGTCGATTCAAAATACAATTTTTCACCTTCTTTTCTATAAGTCAATTTTGCAAGTTCATCTCCATTTTCTCCAAATATAAAAAATCCTTCATTTACTACATGTCTTATTTCCATTTTTTCAAACTTCCTTTCAATATTTTATTTTATTATATAGTAAAATCATTTCAAAATCAAATTTAAAAAGTTTACAAATATTTCAATATTTCACGTTTATATTGAATAAATTTTTCAGACATTATAACTTCTTCATTATTATAACTCTTGTCCTGACTATTTTTCAAGTCAACATTTATTTGTGCAGCAATTTTACCTGGACTTCCTGCCAAAATATAAATTCTGTCGGAAAGCAGTATCGCCTCATCAATATCATGAGTGATAAACAAAGTTGACATCTTAATTTTGTTCATTATGTTTAAATACCAGCTATGAATTTTATGCTTTGTAATGGCGTCCAATGCACTAAAAGGCTCATCAAGGAGAGCGACTTCGCTGGAAAACAAATATGTTCTAAGCAATGCCGCCCTTTGTTTCATTCCGCCTGACAGTTTGCTTGGATACAAATTTTCCGTACCTTCCAATCCAAAATCTTTAAAATATGGCTTTGCAATTTCCCGTGCCTTATTTTTATTTTCACCCCTTATCACAAGTGGAAGCGCCACATTGTCTATAATTTTTTTATGAGGTAAAAGTAAGTCTTTTTGCAGCATGTAGCTTATTTTTCCAGATTTTCCAGTTATCTCTTCTCCATTCATTTTCACATTCCCACCATCAGGCTTTAAAAGTCCTGCAATAATGTTAAATAACGTCGTTTTCCCAGCGCCACTCACTCCTAAAATGCAAACCAGCTCATTTTCATACAAATCAATCGAAACATTTTCCAAAACTTTTTTATTTTCAAAAGAAATGGAAATATTTTTTATTTCAAGCTTTTTGTCTTTCTTCACTTAATATTTCTCCTTTTTATAAATTTTCTACTATTTCAGATACTCATTGCTATATCCAAAATCCTTTGGTATTTCACGTTCTACAGCCTTATTTTTGTAAAGCCATTCATAAAATCTGTTCCAACGGCTTGCATCAATTATTCCCCATTCCTTTGCATCAGACTGATATTCCTTAGAAATCCATTTTTGACTGGCTGTTACTAAGTTTATGTCAAGCTCTGGCGAATTTTTTACCAGAATTTTTGCTGATTCCTCTGGATTTTTCATTGCGTATTCATACCCTTTTTTTATTGCCTTCAAAACTTTTTTTGCAATTTCAGGATTTTTTTTCAGAAAGTCATTATTTGCGATAATTACAGGGCTGTAATAGTCAAGTTCTTCTCCATAGTCACGAATTTTTAGAAAATTTGTCTGAAGCCCTGCCCTTTCTGTAGCAATTCCGTCCCACGCATAATAAACCCAGACAGCATCAACATCAGTCTTTAAGCCAGTCACAACATCTGTTACAGTATAAGGAATTAATTTTACTTTGGAAAAATCGCCTTTATCATCTGTTACTAATTTTTTCAAAATAGCCTGCTCAATATTGTCTTCCCAAGTGGCATATTTCTTACCTTCCAGTTTTTTTGGCGAGTCTATTCCTTTTTCCTTTAACGAAATAATTCCAGATGTATTATGTTGAAGAATTGCCGCAACAGCCGTTACTGGTACAGGACTCTCCTTTGCAAACGATTTTGCCAATGTATCCTGAAAACTTATTCCAAATTCTGCTCCTCCAGCTCCAATAAGTGCCGTTGTACTCCCTTCAGGAGGCTGCACAATTTCCACATCCAGTCCTTCTTCCTTGAAATACCCTAGGTCTTTTGCCACATAAAGCCCTGTATGATTCGTATTTGGTACCCAATCCAAAACTATTTTTATTTTCTGATTGTTTTTAGATTTTCCACACGAAACAGTCAAAACCAAGATTAAACATAAAATTAAAATTTTTGAAATTTTTTTCATTTTTTATACCTCTCTTCACTTTTTATTTTTTTTAACAATAAATTTATTATAAATTTTTTTAGCAAAAGATAAAAACTTAGCGCTTTCTAATAATTAAAATAGATTTTTTAGTTTAATAAATCGACGGAGCTTTTATTTGTTCAAC
>NZ_KI271289.1:0-17427 GCF_000469385.1 Leptotrichia sp. oral taxon 879 str. F0557 | reverse complement strand
TTGCGGCAATGAGCAATCCTACGGAAATAAAAAATATTTAATATTAAATCCCGTTAAAAATAAAAACTATGTTAGAGATAAAAAAATAATTCTTTTTTTAATAATATTTAATCCAAAAATTATTAAATATTTGTTTTTTAAACGAGAAATAATATAAGAATTTATTTTTCCCAAACCATACACCATTTCTGAATTTTTTTTACAAGATACATAAGTAGCAGGCTTATTGCAGAAATAAGAAAAATTACCGCAAACATTTTATCAAATGAATACGATTTTCTGACTCTTGTCATATAAACTCCAAGCCCACTAAATCCACCAAGCCATTCAGCCACAACCGCTCCAATTATAGAATATGAAACAGAAATTCTAAGCCCTGCGAAAAAATATCCTAATGAGCCTGGCAATTTGACATGAATAAAGTTCTGAAATGGCGTTGCTCCCATTGTTTTTAACAAATTCAACATATCCTTGTCAGCAGAGCGAAATCCATCCAGAAGCCCAATAGTTATCGGAAAAAACGAAGTCATAACAATAAGCGTAATCTTTGGCAATATTCCATATCCCAGCCAAAGTACCAAAAGCGGTGCAATAGCAACCGTCGGAATTGTCTGCGTAATCACCAAAACAGGATAAATCATTTTATACGCATATTCAAATCTATCCATAACAACCGCCACAACAAATCCTAGAACTATTCCCAGTCCAAGTCCCAAAAACGCTTCAATAAGTGTAATTTTTGTATGTTCCATAAGTAGCGGAAAATCCAAAACAAACGCTTTTACAACTTCAAATGGCGGCGGCAACATAAATTTTGGAATAATATTCACCATTGACAAAATTTGCCAAATCATCAATAATGCAGAAATAATAATACCTGGTGCAATTTTATCTGTTATATTTTGAAATTTTTTCATCAATTTTTAAAATGTCTCCCTTCGGTTTATAATTTATTTTTACATACGACATTACACCATCAGCTCCTGCCTTCACAGCCACAACTTGACATTCCTTCACAATTTCCATAAGCTCGTCAAAATCCCCTTCTATCGTCGTTTCAAATGGAGCAACATTCATTTTTAACCCTTTGCTTTTAATAAATTCAATAACTTCATCAACAACTCTTACAATTTCTTTATTTCCCACAACATTTGGCAATACCTGAATTGCAATACTCGCATTAATTTCTTTTTTTTCCATAATCTATCATCTCTTTCCTTAAAACTGTTTTTTTATTTAAAATTTATTTATATAAAAAAATCCCCTTATCACAAGGAGATTCTATATTTCTATAAATTTTCTAAAATAATTTGAAAAGGTATGCAAAATAACTTTAAAATTATTTCTTATTTTATATAAAATACTCCCTCCGACAGCATTATCTGTACAGGTTATGTGGGTTTAATTCTCAGCAAAATTGCTCCCCAGTATTTTTATTAAATTGTTAAATTTTTTATAAATTTTATTTATCTTACTTTAATTTCTTCAAAATCAGGATATACTTTTTTGGCATATTTTAAAGTTTTTTCATCTAAATTCATAATATACCACTTGTTTTCATCTTCAAATACCAATGAATCTTGCTTTCTATCCACTTTTTGATTATCAACTGCCACTGTGGTTACTGAGGAAATAATTGCATAATTCCTTCCTGCTGATGTTCTTCCAACTTTAGCAGCATCTACATCATAAACAACGTTTTCAATTTTAAGTTCAGTTTGAACAATCTTTAATATTTCTGTCATCATTTTTTTTAGTTCTTCTACTGATGTCGAATTTTTTTCTGCAACGTATTTTAAATACTTTTCAGGAATTTCGTTTATAACTGTTGCATAATTCCCTGCCATTATATCCTTTGTAAATTTATCAAATTTTGCCTTAATTTCTGGCTTCACTTTCTTCCAGTTTTCCTGTGCCAGTTCACTTTGTGCCTTATCCACATTTTTACAAATTTTTTCGTCATTTTTTTCTTTACATTTCACAGCCGTTTCTTTTAGTAATTTATCATTTTTTTTCAAATTTTCAACACTATATTTATTTCCGCAAGCTGTGAAAAATAATGCCGCAAATATTGTTACCAATAAAAATTTTATCTTTCTCATTTTTTCTCCGTTTCTTATTTTATTTCCATCAAATCCGGATACAGCTCTTTCATAGAAGTTATATAATTTTTGTCAAAATTCACAAGATACCATCTGTTCTCATCTTCAAATGCCAGTATTTTACCTTTGGACTCTATACTTTTCCCTTTTACTGACATTGTTACAGTCGTTGGAATAAGTGCGTAATTTCTTCCTCTGCTTGTTTTCCCAATTTTGGCATTTTCTAAATCATATGTGCTTTTAGTAAATTTTACATCTTTTGTTATTCCACTCAACAGCTTAATTGCTGAACTTTTAAATTCCGGTACTGTCATTGACGCTTTTTTTGCCATATAGCTTACATATTTTTCAGGCAATTCATTAATATTTGCCATGTAATCTCCATTTACTGCGGCTTTTGCAAGTTTATCCATTCTTGCCTTTATTTCAGGCTTTACTCTATTCCATACCTGTTGTGCTGTTTCAGTATTCTTGCCTGATTTTTCAGAAACTTTTACATTGTTATTTAAATTTCTATTGCCATTCTTACTCCCAGCAGCTGAAAAAGCCGTTGCCGAAATAATAATCATTAATCCTACTATTATTTTTTTCATTTATCCTCCAAATAATATTTATTTTTTATTACCTATCTTTACTGTTACTCTACTTTTATATCTGCAAGATCAGAATACATTTCAGTTAAGATAGTTTTATTCTTTTCATCAATATTTACCATATATAATTTATCTCCATCTTCAAACACCAAAGATTTTGGATTCAGTTCTACTTTTTTTCCTTGACCAGAAACTATACTCTTTGTCGGTATAATTACATAATTTCTTCCAGCACTTGTCTGTCCTATTTTTGCATTTTCTACATTATATTCGACTTTTTCAAATTTTATCTTCTTTATAGTTACTTTTAAAATCTGTAACGCCATTTCTTTAGCCTTCTGAGGTGTTGTAGAACCATGTTTTGCTTCCCATTCCCAAAGCTTTTCAGGTATAATTTCCATACTGGATACAGGATCTCCAGCCATTAGATCCTTTGCAACCTTGTCAACTTTTTTAGTAACTTCTGGTTTTACTTTATTCCACCATTCCTGTGCTTTTTCAGCTTGTGCCTTGTCAACATTTATACAAATTTTTTCATTTCTTTTTATTTTACATTTTTGAGCCGTTTCCTTTAGCAGCTTGTCATTTTTTTTAAGATTATCAACGCTGTATTTATTTTCGCATGCTGTAAAAATTACTGCTGAAATCATTGCAGCCATCAAAAATTTCATCTTTTTCATTATTTCCTCCAAATCTACTTATTTAATAATTATACCTTATTTTTCAAAATTTTCAAAATTTTATTTTATTTACTTTTTAGTACAGCCCTGACTGCATAATGTAAAAAATAATAAACTGACTTCAAAAACGGTAATTTCTCAACTTTTCGATAAATTTCCCAACGAACTTTTGCCGTTTTAGCCTTATTGCTCGAACGGGAATTATCCAGTACTCGATAATAAGCCAAGTTTTCCTTGAGTCCAAAAATCGTTTTCACATCTTTCACAATCTCCAGCCAAAGAACATAATCCTCATTTTTCTCGAGTTCCTTAAAATACCGCTTCCCAACTTTTTCTACATCATACATAACTGTAAGACAGCCTAGATAGTTATTTTTCAGCATATCAGTATAGGAGATTTCTGGTTTAATTACAACTTCATTGATTTTTTCGCCATTTTCCTTAACTCTCGTGTACTCTGTACAGCTAATACCTGCATTTTTTTCTTTCATAAATTGTATCTGTTTTTCCAATTTTTGGCTATACCAGTAATCATCAGCATCCAAAAATGCAATAAATTTCCCATTTGCCAAATCAATCAAATGATTTCTCCCTTTTACAACACCCATATTTTTTTCAGTATTTACAACCTTTATTCTATCATCTTTTTTTGCATATTCATTTACAACTGCAAGACTGTTATCCGTTGAAACATCATTCATAATAAGCATTTCCCAATTTTCATAAGTCTGTGAAAGCACTGATTCTATTGTTTTCCCAATAAACTTTTCTGCATTGTACATTGGCACAATTATTGAAACTTTTTCTTTATCCATTTTCTCTCCTTATTTTATTTTTAAAATTTTAAGAAACTTTATCCTCAAACCGCTTTAATAACCAATTAAAAGGCAACTATTCTATTAAAATCAAAGATTCATCCTGATTAATTAGGTATTAGAGACGTTCGAGCATACTTTTAAAGTATATCCATTATTTTTTTAAATACAATTTATCAAAAAATTCATCAAAGTTATCTCCTAATTTTATCCATTTCCATTTTTCCCTATTTCCTCCTTCAGTAAAAATTTTATGTATATCCTCAGCAAAATAATACATAAAAATCTCCTTTGTTTCTTTAGAAATAAATATATACTCATCTTCATCCGCACCTATTGCCACATAGTTGTTTCTCCAAAAATATGTTCTTTTTAAATCAGGATTTTTTTCATATTCCCTCTCATCAAATTCTATAAGCATATTTTTTCCTCTTTCAACTGTTTCATCATCAAAATATAAATACGAAATAAATTTATCATTTATATTCTCATCATCAATGGGTATATATACAGTTTCCTTAAAATAAATTTCAGAATATTTTTTAACCATATCTCTGTATTCTTCTTTTTCAATTCCCAAACTTTCTATAAACTCATCGTCATAATAGTAACTTTCCTCTTCCCTCACTTCACAATCTTCTATCTCTAGTATTTCTTCCAAATGCTTTTGTCTATCCATTTCTATCATCTCCTATCTTTCTTCATCCAATTGTTCCAGCAATCCATCAACAAATTTTGTCAGTTGCTCTTTTTCTTCCTTCGACATCTCTTCATTATCTTTTGGATCTACATACAGTTTCTCAATAAATTCATCAAAATTTTCTGCTAATTTTACCCATTTCCAATAAACTCCCTTACTTTCATCTGATAAATCTGAATATGAATAAAATTGTACTATTCTATTTGTTTCTTTTGATATATAAACAAAAGAGCCATAAGAACTAACCTCTATAAATGGAATATACGAATCTAATACTTCGTAATTTACTTCTTTCTTTTTGGCATTTTTTCCATATTTTTGCTTATGAATTTTTTCAGAGTACCATATTAATTTTTTTCTTCCATATTCATATACATTATCTGAAAAATCTAAGTCAGAAAATAAAGACTCGCCTTCTTCATTCGTTTCTGGGTCAATATTTTTACAACGAAGCAGTGGCTTAAATGCTATCAATTCATAGTCTAATACTAAATTAACATATTTTCTTACTCCATATTTCTCAAGCAACTCTTTTGTATAATATTTGCTTTTCTCTTTTCTCTTCCCTTCTTTTTCAGTA
The DNA here is from genome assembly GCF_000469385.1 of Leptotrichia sp. oral taxon 879 str. F0557. GTDB lineage: Bacteria > Fusobacteriota > Fusobacteriia > Fusobacteriales > Leptotrichiaceae > Leptotrichia > Leptotrichia mesophila. The sequence continues at coordinate 11,957 of NZ_KI271289.1, read as the reverse complement.
TATTCTATATCCACAGATTCCCAAAATTTTTTATATTTTTCCATTCTTTTCACCATTATAATTGATTTTTACCAATTACTGCTTTTCTTTTTCTATCAATTCGTATTCTATTATTTCTTCTAAATGTTTTTTTCTAGCCATGTTTAATTTTTTTAGATTTGAAGCAGTAATTTTTTGAATTTCTTGATTAAAAAGCTCCCCCCCTTTTTATTAATCCTGCGGAAACTTAATACCCGCCTCAAGTCTAGCCTTTGTCTGCACTTCACTTACCAGAAGGCTTTTTTCCAGCTGTTTATAGCAAAATTCCAAGTCATTTTCATTTACTGCACTAATGAATGTTTTAAATTCAGGCACAACTCTATCTTTTGAAAATCCATCATCAAAGCTTTCTGTTGTTCCATCATACATTTTTAATGTAACTTTTCCGACAAGTCCCGGAGCCTCTTCACTTACTATTTTTCCTTTACTTCCTTGAATTATTCCTATTCTTTCTCCTTCACTATCTTTTGCACATACACACATAGCATTGAAATTTTTGTATTCTATCATAAGAACTCCGCTCGTGTCAATATTTCTCTCAATATTAGCATAATACTTCACATTTTCAGGCTTTCCAAAAAGTCCTAAAACATAATGTAAATTATACAGCCCCAAGTCCATCAATGCTCCTCCAGCTTTTTCAGGATCAAATACAGGCAGAATTTCTCCTCTCTTAAAAGCATCATATCTGCTGGAATACTGACTATACTGGCTCTGAACAAGTTTCACATCTCCAATTTTTTCAATCCAGTCTTTTATTTTTTTATAATTTTCAAAATAAAGTGTCGTTATTGCTTCAAATAAAAACAATTTTTTTTCCTTTGCTAAATCTGACAATTCTTTAGCTTGTCTATAATTAGTTGTCATCGGCTTTTCAACAATAACATTCAGACCTTTTTCCAATACTTTTTTACAATATTCAAAATGTAAAAAATTCGGAACAGCAATATAGACAGCATCAATTCCAAATTCACAAAGTTTGTTAAAATCATCAGTAAATTTCGGAATACTATATTTTACACAAATTTCCTCAACTTTTCCAATACTCTTTTTTGTCCCTTGTATACCCACGATTTCTAGTCCTTCCAACTGAACAAGACTAGGCAAAAATTCCTGAACAATCATCCCTGAACCAACAATTCCCAATTTCATAAAAAATTCCTTCTTTCATCTTTCTATTTTTTATATTAATAAAATGGTTTGATAATTTATTTTAAAATTCCAAATATTTCACTTCAATATCATTAGTCAACCAAACGCCATTTTTTGAAATAAAAAATTCTTTTCCATCTTCGTACATCCTTTCAGCCAAAACCTTTATTACAAATGGTTTTCCGTGTCTTTGACCAACAGAATATGCCGTTTCTTCCGTCTCTGACAAATGTACAAATTGCCTGCTTTTCTTTTTTAACCCCTCTTTTTTTATCTGCTCCAAAAATCTATCCGCTGTTCCATGATACAAAATTTTAGGAGGCTTAACAGCTTTCAATTCTAAGTCAACATCTATGCTATGTCCTTGACAAGCCCTAATTTTCGTCAAATTTTTATTAAATTCATATCTCTTTTTACTGTTATTCCTTACAATCTCCTCCAAAATTTCAAAATTTATCCGTTCCTCTTTTCCGTCTTCAACATCTCCAGAGCGATTTATTCCATTAATAAGCTCATTTACATCAGCCCATCCATTCCTATCCAGTTCAATTCCAATCATCTCAGGCTTATGCCTTAAAATCAAGCTTATAAATTTTCCTAATCTTGTTAATTTCTTTTTCACGGTTCTCCTTTTTTCTATATAATTTATTAAGTAAATTAAATCTTTATTTATTTAATTTTTTTGAAAATAAAATCGGCTATATTAAAACAATAAATAGTTAATTCATCAAATTATTATAATCATTTACCAACTTATTATACTTTTTAATCACATCGTTCGGAGTCCCAACCATATCCTCCGTATAAACCTTCTTCTCAATTTCACTCTTGCTCATCGACTTGCTTTTTTCAATTTCCCTAATAAATATTGTAACCGATTTTTCAAATTCTGCAAGCTGTTTGTTAAATATTTCCAATTTTTCTTTTGTATAATTTTCTTTTTTTATCTGTTTTTCGTTTGTAATTACTTTTTGAAAACTAGTTGAAGCTGTTAAAATATTTTGTTGTGCTTTTTTTAATTTTCCCAAATCACCTTTTATAAAGGTTGTCATACTAATTTTCTGATTATCCACTTTATCCACAAAATCTTCACAATTATTTATAAGAACCGCCAAATTGTATTTTATCAGACTTCCTTCATTTTTATATGTTTCCAATATCTTCTGTATTCTTTCTTTCGATTTGTTTTCCACTTCCGTTTTAAAAATATTTGAACTTTCTTTATATCTTTTATAAACTTTCAAAAAATCTGTATGTAATTGCTGCCCTTTTGCAAAATCGTCTGCCAAATATTCTTTTTTCCCATAGTAATTTGTCATAGAGTCCGTTACTATTTTTAATTCTTTTAAAATTGGCAATAATTTTTCGGAAGAATTATCCAGCTTTTCCATCTTAAATTTTGAATTTATATTTTTTTCAAGTTTTTGGATAATAGCATTGTCAATTTTAATAACTGGTATACTTTTCGATTCCTTAAGTTCCTGGATATTTATTTCTTTACCTTCTCCAACCACACTAATATACTTTAAAATTTCATTATCAATGTTTGTCAAATTATTATGAATTTCAACATAACCGTTGTACTTATCCATCTCTTCATTTTTCACTTTTTTTATACTAAATTTTCTTCCAATTTCCTTAAATGTATCATCACAGGAAAATAAAAAAATCGAAAAAATTGTTATTAATATTATTTTTTTATAATTCATTCTTGCTCCATTATTTTTTATTTCTTTATTTTACTCAAAAATTTTACCAATTTCTCTAATCCTATTATTCAAAATAAAACTAACGAAATTGGTAATTTTTAAAATTTATTTCTATTTTATTTGATAAAATCAATAATTAATCATATCGAACTTACATTAAATGAAATGGATTCAAGAACTTTCAGTAAAGCGTCCGTTGTATCAAGTGAAGTAAGACAGGCGATTTCCTGTTCACTTGCAGCACGTCTAATTTTAAATCCGTCATTTGTTGCAGTTTTCTTTTTAGCTGCTGTATTTATTACCATATCAACAAGTCCTTTGTAAATCAGTCCTAATACATAATGCTCATATTTTCCTTCTTCTTCAATTTTTCCAACAGTTTCAACACGAAGCCCTTTTTCTTCAAAATATCTGGCTGTACCTTTTGTAGCCATTATATGATAACCCAAGTCAGAAAATCTCTTAGCTAGTCCATAAGCTTCCTCTTTTGCAGTTCCACTAATTGTAAACAATACGCTTCCTTGATCCTTGACTTTAATTCCAGACGAAATCAGCCCTTTGTAAAGTGATTTTTCAAGGTTTTCATCACTTCCCATAACTTCTCCTGTAGACTTCATTTCAGGCCCTAGTGTTGTATCCACATCTTTTAATTTCTGGAAACTGAACACAGGAACTTTTGTATACACATGTTTGCTTTCTTCAATTAATCCAGTTTGGTATCCTTTACTTTTCAATGTTTCTCCAAGAATTCCCTTCATAGCAAGATTTGCCATAGGAACACCTGTAATCTTGCTTAAAAACGGAACTGTCCTTGAACTTCTAGGATTTACTTCCAATACATAAACTTCTCCATCGCTAATTACATACTGAATATTCAAAAGCCCTATAATGTTTAATCCTTTTGCAAGCCTTGTTGTATAGTCAATTAATGTGCGTTTTTGTGAATCTGTAATGCTTTGTGGAGGGTAAACCGCAATAGAATCTCCAGAATGGACTCCCGCTCTTTCGATATGCTCCATAATTCCAGGAATCACAACCGTTTCTCCATCACAAATTGCATCCACCTCGATTTCCTTTCCAACTAAATATCTGTCAGTAAGCACAGGATGATCAGGCGATACTTTTACCGCATTTTCCATATATTGACGCAATTCCTCTTCACGATATACGATTTCCATTGCTCTTCCACCTAATACGTAAGATGGACGTACTAAAACAGGGTACCCGATTTCAGCCGCATTTTTTACAGCAGTTTCGGTATCAAATGCAGTTTTTCCAAGAGGCTGAGGAATATTCAATTTATGCAGCAATGCCTCGAATTTATCACGATTTTCCGCATTATCGATTTCTTCAAGTGCTGTTCCCAATATTTTAACACCATGTCTTGCCAATTTTTCAGCCAAGTTAATTGCCGTCTGCCCACCAAACTGAACAACAACGCCTTCTGGCTGTTCAAGCTCGATTATCGCCATAACATCTTCTTCCGTAAGCGGCTCAAAATAAAGCTTATCCGAAATTGAAAAGTCCGTTGAAACAGTTTCTGGGTTGTTATTTACAATAATTGCCTCATAGCCAGACTCTTTTATCGCCTTCACAGCATGAACTGTAGCATAGTCAAATTCAACACCTTGCCCAATTCTAATAGGTCCTGAGCCAAGTACAATAATTTTTTTCTTATTTCCTACAACACTTTCATTTTCCTGCTCATAAGTCGAGTAAAAATAAGGTGTTTCTGACTTAAATTCAGCCGCACAGGTATCAACCATCTTAAACACAGGCTTAATATTGCATTTTTCACGAAGTTTGTAAACTTCATCTTCTGTCGTATTCCAACGGTGTGCAATAACTTTATCTGAAAATCCATATCTTTTGGCAAACAGCAGTGCATCTGGATTATTTACATTTGCCTTCAATTCCACTTCAATATCAATAATATTTTTCATTTTATCAAGGAAAAACATGTCAATTTTTGTCATATCATGTATTTCCTGCGGAGTAACTCCTCGTCTTAATGCTTCCCCAATGAAAAACAATCTTTCATCTCCAGCTTTCTGGATTCTTCTCAAAATGTATTCCAAGCTGAATTCATCTCCATTTGGAAGCCCCAAGTGATGTACTCCGTACTCAAGTGAACGAATAGCTTTTAACAAACTTTCCTCATAAGTTCTACCAATAGCCATTACTTCTCCAGTTGCCTTCATTTGAGTTCCTAGATGTCTATCTGCCTTTTCAAATTTGTCAAATGGAAATCTCGGTATTTTACTTACAACATAGTCAAGTGACGGCTCAAAGCACGCATACGAATTTTTGGTAACAGGATTTATAATTTCATCAAGTGTCAATCCAACTGCAATTTTTGCGGCAATTTTTGCAATTGGATAACCTGTCGCCTTTGAAGCAAGTGCCGATGAACGTGATACTCTCGGATTTACCTCGATGATATAATAATTGAATGAATATGGATCTAGTGCCAGCTGAACATTACATCCACCTTCTATTTTCAACGCTCTTATTATTTTCAACGAAACATCTCTCAACATGTGGTATTCCCTGTCTGTCAACGTTTGCGAAGGTGCTACTACAATCGAATCTCCCGTGTGAATACCAACTGGATCAATATTTTCCATATTACATACAACAATCGCTGTATCATTGCTGTCACGCATTACTTCATACTCAATTTCCTTGTACCCTGAAATTGATTTTTCTAATAAACATTGAGTTACTGGCGAATATCTAAGTCCATTTGTAACAATGTCTTCCAGTTCTTCATCATTATGGCAGATTCCTCCACCAGTTCCTCCCATTGTAAAGGCAGGACGCACAATCACAGGGTATCCAATTTTTTCCACAAATCTACGTGCCTCTTCCAAATTATGAATAATATCCGATTCAGGCACAGGCTCTCCCAGTTCATTCATCAAATCTCTGAACAATTCCCTGTCTTCCGCCTGCTTAATAGAGTCAAGTTTAGTTCCTAGCAGTTCCACTCCACATTCTTCCAGCACTCCCGCTTCATGCAATTCTACAGCTAAATTTAGTCCAACTTGCCCTCCAAGAGTAGGAAGCAAGGCATCAGGACGCTCTTTTCTTATAATTTTTGACACAAATTCAACAGTCAATGGCTCAATATATACTTTATCCGCAATTTCCTTATCAGTCATAATAGTTGCAGGATTGGAATTTACAAGGATAACCTTGTACCCTTCTTCACGCAATGATAGACACGCCTGTGTCCCCGCATAATCAAATTCAGCAGCCTGTCCAATAATAATCGGTCCAGATCCAATCACTAAAATTGTTTCTATATCTTTTCGTTTAGGCATTTCCCTACATCTCCTTGCTATTAATTTTTATCAACGCTTTTATTTCAATATTTTATAATTTTTAATTTTATGTAACAAATTTACCTAAAATAAACTAAAAAATTTGTTTTCAATCAATAGTTCTAAAATTATTATTTCCGATTCTTTTTCATATTTTCAATAAACATATCAAATAAATAATTTGGGTCATGTGGTCCTGGAGAAGCCTCTGGATGATACTGTACCGAAAATACTGGATATTTTTTATGTCTTACACCTTCGCAGGTTCTGTCATTTACTGCAATATGTGTTAATTCCAGCTCTGTATCCTTCAAAGAATCAATATCTACAGCATATCCATGATTTTGTGCTGTAATATCAACTTTTCCAGTTTGTAGGTTTAATACTGGCTGATTTGCTCCACGATGTCCGAATAGCAATTTATATGTCTTTGCTCCACAGGCAAGTGAAATCAGTTGATGTCCCATGCAAATTCCAAAAATTGGCACTTTATCTATTAATTCCCTAATTGTAGCAATTGTTTCTGGAACATCTATAGGATCTCCTGGTCCATTGCTTAACATTATTCCGTCTGGTTTTTGTCTTAAAATTTCTTTAGAAGTTGCATTATGTGGCATTACGACAATATCACAGTCCCTTGAGTTAAGTTCCCTCATAATTCCTGATTTCATTCCTAAGTCAAGAAGAACAACTCTCATCCCTCTTCCAGATGAAAGAAATGCTTTTTTTGTCGATACCTGTTCGATTTGATTGGTTGGTAACGAATTGATTTTTAAATTTTTTGCAATTTCTTGCGAATCTTTGTCTGCACTAACGATAATTCCTTTAATCGTTCCATGCTCTCTTATTTTCTTTGTCAGACTACGTGTATCAATTCCAGAAATTCCTGGAATATTTAAGTCTTTCAAAACTTCATCCAATGTAAATTCATTTCTAAAATTAGAAGGTTTTCTACATATTTCACGAGTTATAATTCCCTTAATACTTGGATTAATAGTTTCATAATCATCCCTATTTATCCCATAATTTCCAATTAATGGATAAGTAAATGTAATAATCTGCCCATTATACGATGGATCTGAAATAGTTTCCTGGTACCCAGTCATCGCAGTATTAAAAACAACTTCCCCAGCCATTTCCACATCTGCTCCAAATCCATACCCTTTATACACACTACCATCTTCTAAAACAAGCTGTTTATCCAATGCGTACATAAATCTACCTCCCTAAATTTTAAATGATACTATTTGTTTTAAAATTTGTTCAATTGTCATTAACGTGTCTGATTTGCGATATAGTAAACTATTTTAATTCAAATCCTAGATATGTATTTAACAAAAGTCTGAATGTATTTACTAACATCTCTAATCTCATAATTATACTATATTTTTTTAGTTTTATCAATAATGGTAAATAATTATTTTTGTAACAAATGTTTGGGTGTATTGTATAATCAAATGCAACAAATTTAAGTAATTATTAAAAATATCTCTGATTCAGAATTTTCAGAAATATCCTAATAACTTCAAAAATTAATTTTTACTTTTTGTTTCACTTGATTTGACAATAAACCTAATTCGTAATTTTAATCATATAAATAGAAATCCATTATTTGTAATAGCTCCCTAGAATTATCATCCATATTTTCATTCGCTAATACATCCTTTATTTCCTCTTGCAATTTCATTCTTTCATTTTTAAATTCTTCCTTTCTTTCAGCATCATAAGCCATATTTGCCATTCTTCCTATTGCTGAAAATCCGAAAGTAAAATAATTAAAAATTGTTGTAAATCGTTTTTTCTTTTTAGTTCTTTTAAATTTCATATATTTTTTATCAATTAAACTTATATCTAAATTTTCTTGTTTTGCTGATTCAAAAAACTTTTCTAGCCTACTTACGCTATTTCTTGAAAATAATTCTAATCCATGTTCTATTAATTCCTTTACTTTTACCATTTATCTTCCCTCCAACTTATAAATTTACAAACTTTTTTCTGCTTCCTCAATAGAACTGTATCCCTTTTCCAGTACAATGTTTTCCAAATTATTTTCTGCCAAGTTTACATTATTTGTAACACAGCTCTGAATATACTCATAATATAATTTCAATGTTTTTACTGAATATGATGATAATTCTCCCTTTAAGTAAGTTTCAATTGAAGTATAGTTTGGTGTGTCGTATTTTGAGTATAAAGGACGCCCTTTTGAAGTAACTTTTGGATATTTTTTTATTATTTCTTCTTCCCAATGTAAATAAATTTCTACTATTTTTTGTACCAATTCTTCCTTTTCTTGTGAAATTTCAGGCAAATACTCCTTAATAATTTCGTATTCTTTTGGAGAACTATATTTCATCATTCTGGCATATTTGTCCTGAACAATGTTTTCACCACGATGTTTTGCCAAAATCAAGTCTTCCAGATAACTTTCCAGAATTTCATCAGGTAATGTTTCCCATTGGCTTCTTCTCATAATTTCAAATTCTTGAGGATTATCCTGACAATCAGCTCTTCCTTCTGTATGATGTACATTTTGAAAAAATTCCCATTCCCTTTTTAAAATTTGTCTAATAAAGCTTTCTTTTTTGCTAATTTCCATTTTCAATTCTCCTATTTTAAGATCCAATATTCTCTAATTTTGTTGATTGTTCTTTAAATTTTCTATTTTAATCCATCGCAGGGTTCCAGTTTCTTAATTTCTCATCTTCAATTTTATTTTGCACAAAAGGCCCATAATCCTGTAAAAAGTCACTTGTTAATTGTCTTGGGACAATATCTTGATTTTTCATTTCCGTAATTACATCAGCACTTATTTCTTCAATAATTTGAAATTTTCGATTAATCGCACCAGTTGGCAATTTTACCAGTTCTTCAGTTAGAAAATAAGTTTTTTCTCCCAAGATTTTCAAGTTTTTTAAAGCTCTTGGCATCCATTTGTAAAAAAGTTTATATTTTTTATTTAATAAAAAAATCATATGTATCGCCTCATTTACGAACTCTGTTTCCGCCAACTTTGCTGCCACAATTTCATTTCTTTTCATACATCGTAAATAGTTATACTGCCCAGATTGTGCCATTTTCATACATCTTGTGGCAATTTTATTAAGTCGTATATCTTCTGGAAAATATTTTTTCAAATCATTTCTAATTTTTGTAAATTGTCCTGAATTATCCATAAAAATTTCTCCATTAACCGCTGTTGCTAGCAATTCTTCTGGGATTAATCGCCAATCATACAAATTATCAGGTGCTTTCACATCTCTTAAAAACTTGAAAAACCAGTCTTCTATATTAAGGACACCACGCCGTCCATCTCCAAACTCGCTCACATTCAACGCTCTGAATCCCAAAAAATCCTTTGGCAATTCATTAAGCCTTTTTTGTAAATTTAGTCCATATTTCTCATAATCTTCTGAACTCAGCCAAATACAGCAGGACGGCCCAAAGTCATGATCTTGCGAAATCCCATCATCGAAACTAAAACACTCGGAACCTTCCCCCGCAAGTCCAGCCGCCATTTTTTCAAAAACTTCTGGAAATTCATTTTTTATAACTGGCAGATAAATTTCTTCGAAATATCTTTTTGAAAGTTCCAGTCCTTTTATTTTATTTGAATCCATTTTTTCTCCTTCTTCTATCTAAACCATTTTTTCCTTCACAACTTCAATATTTTCCAAAATATTTTTATAATTATTACTTTCTTTTCCAAATGTCTTTTCACAAATTTCAGCACTTTCCTCAAATAATTCCAATGCTTTTTCATATTCATTTTCTGCAAAATAAAAAGTTGCCATATTGTTAAGGACTGCTGCATACAAGTTATGAGTTTTTCCAACTTCCTTTTCGATTAGTTCTAGTGATTTTTGCAAATATTCTTCTGCTTTTTCTTTATTTTTTACCTTCAAGTAAGGCTGTACAAGATTACTTAGCGTAATTGCATACTGAATAGGATTTTCTCCAACTTTTTCCAATACTTCCAGACTTTTTTCCTGCAACTCAATCGCTTCCTCATATCTTTCAAGCTCCTGATAAAATAAAGCCAAATTATTGCATACGCTCGCATAAACATAGTCATTCTGCAAATTATTATTTTCGTAAATTTTCATAGTATTAAGATAAATATTCTCTATGTCATCATACTTTTTCATAAATCTGTAAACTTCAGATAGGTTAAGGCTGCAAGTCGCATACGGAATACTATCTTTGCCATACTTTTTCTCAATAAAGCCTTGTGCCTTTAATAAAGCATCTTTCGCCGTGTCAAACTCCCCAACATATTTAAGCGTTCCCCCAACTTCATTCAAAATTTTAATATTTTCATCGCTTTCCTCACCAAAAACATCTTCTGTAAGTTCTGCTAATTCTTTTAATACTTTAACCTCTTCCACAACATTTCCCTGTTGCATAAGTTCTTTTCTTAAGTTTGTTAATTCATTTATTCTAATTTTTTTTTCAAATATATTTGACATTTTATATTTCTCCTTTATATTAACTTTATTACTTAATTTTTATGTTATAAAAGTATGATTTGAATCTATTTTAATTATTATTTCTAACAAAAGTTTACCATACAAAATTGCAATCTGCAACAGTATTAAAAATAATTTTAAGATTTCAAAATAGTTTTGCTATAAAATAAAATTATGTTGTTGAAATAAAAAAACTCCTATTATATAATAAAAATAGATTAAATATTTTTAGTGGAAAGAGAGAAAGATAAGATGAATAAAGAAAAAATAGATTTTAAGTACCATCATATAAAGCATTACAAATATCAGGCACAATCAAAGAAAACTTTAATAACTTCAATTTTACTGACATTATTTTTTGCTTTAGTTGAATTATTTGGTGGAATATTTAGTGGTTCACTTGCACTTATTTCAGATTCATTTCATATGTTTTCGGATGTTGTTGCTCTTTTATTCAGCATTATAGCGGTATTTTATTCAGCCAAAAAGCCAAATAAAAATTTTACTTACGGATTTTTGAGAATTGAGATAATTTCTGCATTCATAAATGGACTGGCTCTTATGATAATTTCGCTTGGAATAGTTATTGAGGCTGTGAAACGGCTTTTCAATCCAGAGCATGTTGATTTTTTTACGATGTTTACAATTGCAGTAATCGGACTTTTGGTTAATATAATACTTATGTTTGTACTTATGAAAAGTTTGAAAAAAGAAAATAATCTTAATGTAAAAAGTGCATTATGGCATTTTTTAGGAGATACGTTAAATTCTGTTGGAGTTATAATTGCTGCAATTATTTTAAAATTGACTAACCTTGTTATTTTTGACATAATAATAAGTGTGATTATAAGCGTTGTTATTTTTACTGGTGGATTAAAAATTGCAAAAGAGGCATTTTTTATTTTAATGGAAGCTGTTCCCAGCGATTTAGATATCGACGAAATTTATGCTAAAATTTTAACAATTGATAAAATAAAGGATATTCATGAATTCCATTTATGGAATATTTCTGAAGAAAATATAAGTATTTCATTTCATATTTTACTTGATGAGTATGATGGTGTAAATGATTACGAGATTGTAAATGATGTAGTAAAACTTTTAAAAAATGAATACGGAATAGAGCATGTGACAGTTCAAATTGAAAATCCTGAAATAAATCCACATCTTTAGTTATTTTTCTTTTAATCATAAAATCCCATTAAACTAACTGAAAAATAAGATATAATAGACCTGTTCGACAACTTGTATAAAGACCAATA
>NZ_KI271288.1 GCF_000469385.1 Leptotrichia sp. oral taxon 879 str. F0557 | reverse complement strand
AATGAGCAATCCTACGAAAATAAAAAATAAAAAAGCTGAATGATATTGTTTCCCACTTAATCCTATTTTTTTACTCTATCTATTTTTAAAATCAAAATCTTAATTATTTTAATTTGTATAATTTTTCATTTTACTAAAAACAACCTATATATTTTAATAATTTCCCACAAATTCCTCCACAGACAAAACCTTTCCATCCATTTCCAGTTCCTTAGCCAAATCACTGATATACGGCTGTTTCACCATGCTTTTCTCCAATGTGTCAAATTGCCAGAAAATATCACGTTTATCTCCATCAGCGATAACTTCTCCATTTGTCATTACAATTACCCTGTCAAAATTTTTTACTACAAATTCCATGTCATGAGTTATTGTAATTATCGTTTTCCCTTGCTTTTGAAGCTCGTCAATCAGGTTATGCAAAACTCTCATTCCTCTAAAATCCTGCCCTGCTGTTGGCTCATCCATTACAATAACGTCTGAACCCATTGCAATTACTGCGGCAATTGTAACAAATTTTCTCAAGGAATACGGTAAATTGTACGGATTTTCCTTTTGATATTTTTCAAGTTCCGTTAATTTTATGGCGGTTTCCACCATTGTTTTTGTTTCATCAGGAGAATATTTTAATTTTTTTGCTCCAAAGGCTATTTCATCGTAAACATTGTTATGAAATATCTGATCCATTGGATTTTGAAAGACATATCCGACTTTTCGGCTCATTTTGGCAACCGTATATTTCTTTGTATTCCAGTCATCTACAACAACATCTCCACTTACGGGCTTTAAAAGTCCATTCAACATTTTTACCATTGTTGTTTTCCCAGCGCCATTTTGCCCAATAATCGCAACTTTCTCCCCTTTTTTAACTTCAAGAGAAACATCATTAAGCACATTTTCAGTTCCATTGGGATATTTAAAATTCAGATTTTTTACAGTAATAAAACTCATAATTATAGCTCCTTTAACAATTCTATTAAATTATCTTTAATAATTATTTTATTGTTCCAGCTCCTCTTTTTTCCTCTTCGTGTATTCTGTGACTGTTCTAAAACTAAAAAAAGCCCCAAATATTATAAAAGTTACTGATACTATTAATAAATTTTTATAAAAAAATCGTTGATTAAAAACTTCATTTACCGAATTAAAAAACTCTGCTGTAAATTTTGTTTTCTCAGTGGAACTTATAAAATATGCCAGTTCAGTAACATTTCCAAGATAAATTGTTATAATTGATGGAATATATGCGAGAAAAAGGGCTGACAGCAATTCTTTATTTGAAGGCTCTTTCTTTTCTTTTGGTGCAAATCTGCTTCTATTCTTATCCTTTTCATTTTCAAAATTTTTTTTATCATATCTATTTAATCCGTATGTCCAGCCACTACATATTCCTAAAAAAATCAGCGCTTCAAAAAAAGGTATGTATTTATTAACAAATATTTTAAAAAGGCAATATAGGCAATAAACAATTGTCATCACAAAAAATAACAAAATAATTCCTAATAAGCCTGACAAACATCTTTTCATCAAAATTTCCCTTTCTCACTTTCCAAATTTTCTTATTTTCTAATAAAATTTAGGATATTTTTTATCAAAATTTTCTATCAAGTTTTTTAATAAAATTTCCTGACAAATTACTGTATTTTTAGCTTCAATTTCAAGAATCGTATTCTTTTTCAGATCACTTACTGTAATTGTGCCGATTTCAAATTCAATATTATAATTTTCCCAATCATAAATCTCATTATCAAATGTTACAGACTTATTCGATACTTGTATTTTAGGTGAACTTTCAAAAATCTGAGTCAATTCCTGCAATCCTTCTTCACTTGAAAATAAAAATTTGTTTTTCACAAAACCTTGATTTTGAAATGGAAAAATCTCAACTCCGCCATTTTCAATATTTTCTGCCACTTTTGGAAAATTTTTTTCTAAAAAACATTTTTGAAATACTGAAAATAAGTCATAATCATACCCGCTTCCATCTATCTTTTTCCAATTACCGCCATCAGGTATATACAAAATTTTAGAAAATTTCTTCATTTGAAATAATCTATTATCCTTAAAGAAAAAATATTTTAAATTTTCATAATACACTTTCTCTTTTTTGAAAATAAAATAATCATCATAAAATTCTATGTTAGGAAATTTATTTTTGTAATAAAAAATAAACAATCCATTTAATAAGACAAATAGTATAAATAAGACTATTGAAGTTGAAACAGAAGATAGGCTAAAGCCTTTTTCCATTTCTTTTGTCACTGAGAAAAGCAATATTATATCCAAAAATATCAAAATTCCTAAAATTTGTATTCTTGGTTTGGAATAAAATATAGTCCAGTCTATTTTTATAATTTTTTTCAATTTTCCTTCTTTCATAAAATCCCTTTCTCTTCCAATAACTTTCTATAAATCTCAAAATTTTCATTTTCAAAACATACAAAATTTACTTTTTCTATAAAATCACTTTTCGCCAAATATTCTGTCACAGCATTAATAGCAGTTTTTGCTGCTAAATCTTTTGGAAATCTGTACACTCCTGTCGAGATATTTGGAAAGGAAATATTTTTTAATTTATTTTTTTCAGCCAATTCTAAACTTGAGATATAGGCTTTTTTTAACAGTCTTTCTGCAAACAATTTTGTTTCATTATTTTTTCCTGACTGCCAGACAGGCCCAACTGTATGAATTACATTTTTAAATGGCATATTTCCTGCTCTTGTAATAACAGCTTCCCCAACGTTGCATTTCCCTTGAGAATCACGTATTTTCATACAATCTTCTGTTATTTCTTTTCCGCCTTTTCTATGAATTGCACCATCAACACCACTGCCTCCAAGTAAGGAAGAATTTGCGGCATTGACAATCACATCAGCAGGATATTCGGTAATATCGCCTTTTACAAGAACGATTCTATTTTTCAAATTTTTTGGTTTCATAATTTTTCCTTTTAAATAAATATTTTTAAGATTTGCTTAACAATTTTTATTTTTTCAATAAATCTACTATCTTTTCCTTGGTTATAGGAATTTCTTTAAGTTCAACTTTTCTTGCTTTTTCAAGTTCATAAGCAAGTATAGAATATTGTGTCATACCAATTTCCTTTTCCAGCAAGATTTTATTATTTAAAACTTCTTCCGCTTTTCCGCTCAAAATTATTTCCCCTTCATCAAGAACAAGGATATTTTGGGCATATTCTGCAATAAGTTCAAGTTTATGCTCAACCAAGATTATTGTTTTTCCTTCATTTGCCATTAAATTTATAATTTTGAAAATATCTTCTGTTCCTTTTGGATCAAGCTGTGAAGTTGGCTCATCAATAACTAGAATATCAGGATCCATTGCGATAATTGAGGCAAGTGCCACTCTTTGCTTTTGTCCGCCAGATAAATCGTAAGGATTTCTGTCACGCAGCTTTTCAATTTCAAGCAGTTTCAATATTTTTTCAACTTTGGAAATTATTTCTCCTTTGTCTAAACCTAAATTTTCAAGTCCATAAGCTATTTCCTCAAAAACTGTATCTTTTACTCCGCTAATCTGTGTAAACGGATTCTGAAATACAAACCCAATTTTCTGCACAAGTTCCTTTTGAGAATAATCTTTCAGTTCTTTATCTTCCAGCGTTATTTTCCCTGTCAGTTCCCCTTTATAAAAATCAGGCACAAATCGCCTCAACATATTACAAAACGTCGTTTTCCCGCTCCCATTTTTTCCAATTACAGCCCAAAATTCGCCTTTTTTTATCTCAATATTAATATTTTTCAGGGCTTGTTTTTCTTCAAGCGGATATTTGTAGTTTACATTTTCTATTTTGAAATAACCCATAAAACCCTCCACACAATACATAGCACTATAAAAATAGCTAGCATAATTTTCATAATTTTATCATTTTTTGTTTCTTCTATATCATGCAATATTGTCCGCTTCTCCCCAATTGAAAACCCACGTGCCTCCAGCGTAATCGCTCTTTCTTCAGTATTTAAAATAGAAGATAGCACTAATGGCACAAATGCTGGTAGTAAAGCCCTCGTTCTCACAAAAATATTTCCTTCTGTTTCCACACCTCTTGAACGCTGTGAATCCAAGATTACGCCAGCCTGTTTTCCCATTTCAGGAATTATTTGAAAAGTTAAAAGAAGGATAAATGCAAATTTAGGATTTATTCCTTTTTTTTCAAGAGCTACTGTAAAATCTTTTATTGAAGTTATAAGAGTCAGCAATGTAACTGAAGCCACGATTGCCCATAACTTTGATGTGATTTTTACAGCTTTTAGTAATCCAGCTTTATAAATTGTAAAAATCCCAATTTTTGCTACAATTTCATTTGAAGCAAATAACGTACTTTGTGCAGCAAATATAACTAAAGTCAATAAAAATAAACTTATAAAAACTCTTTTGAAATAAGTCCTGCCTTTTCCATAAAAACTTGCTAAAATTCCACAAATTATAACAAGCACATAGCCATAAAAGTCATTTGGGATTAAAAATGCTGAAATTATAAGTGATATTGCAAAATATAACTTTGTAAGCGGATACAGCCCTTCTAAAAATTTTTTTATCATTTTATTTCTCCACTTCTATTTTGTTCCATGAATATAGTTTTCTCCATGCTTAAATTTAATCAAATATCTATCAGACATACTTTTAACAATTAACATCGCAATAACAACTGTTATTACTTTATCACCAATTTCTGAAATAAAATTAGATAAAGTTGCAGCAACTTTTAAGCTTATCCCTTGTTTTACAAAAAATGAAGTCAAAACTCCAGTTGCATTTGGTGTAATTCCACCATACATTAAAATTGTTATTATAGTAGATGAACTAATACTAACTATCGCCAATATTAATGTACAAACTACTATTTTTACAACATAATTTTTCATTTTAAATCTAGTCAATGTTCCCATTACAACAGCAATCAAAATTCCAACTGGTATAAATGCCAAATTTTCAGGTGCAAGTCCACCAGTAACTATACTTGTAATAATTGCAGCAACTGATCCAACCCAAGGACCAGCCAGAAGACTTATAAAAACTGTTCCTATCGAATCAAGAAATAATGGCACATTTAACATTTTTGCAATAGTAAATCCTGTAAAATTAATAGCCACTGCTACTGGTATCAACAAACTTGACATTAAAGAAAAATCCTCTTTTAAACTTTTCATTTTTCTGCCTCCTTAAAATTTTATTTACTATATTTTAAAACATATTTGGCAATATTTCAACCTTTGGAAGAAAGTTTTATTATTTTTTTAACAATCATATTAAATTTATTCTTTAAATATTTTTACTATTTTCTATTTAAAAAACAAAAATTATACTTTATACTAAAAAATATAGAGGCATTCATCAAATAACATAATAATTCTTTTTTAACCGCTTTTTTAATCATGTGATATTTTCTTCAGAACATTCCTTATTGAACTTGCTTTTCCTAAAAAAAAGATACAAAATACAGGGAGCAGGACGAGAAAGAAGTAA
>NZ_KI271287.1 GCF_000469385.1 Leptotrichia sp. oral taxon 879 str. F0557 | reverse complement strand
TTTTAGGTCGGTTTTGTATAAGTTTCACTATAAAAGCAGAAGATTTATTAAAACTGTCTTCGGGCATGTGACTTTTGAGCACTGTAAATACGTGAACAGGAAAACAGGCATTCATTACTATATTGATGAAAAATTGGGCTTAACAGTACAGACGGCTTTCCCAAGAGCTGATTTTTACTATACTTTTTGAATACCAGCATACTGTAGCCTCATTTATTGTAAAAACTTACAGTGTTTCAAGGACTACCATGTATAACCTTGTCAATTCTTTTGAAATGCCAAAGTTTGATATCGAAAGGTTTAAAAAGAATGACAGTTCACCAATATATATGGAGATTGATGAAGATCAGATGAAGTGCAGAGGAAGTAAAAACACATATATGAGGATGATTGCAATACATCGTGGGATTAAGGAAGTCTACAGGGGCAGGAACAAGCTTGCTGACATGCATGTAATAATGTTTCCTACTTTCTGTTCCGTTTGAAGAAGTATCGGAGTATGTGTTTGACTATCTTGAGAAGAAATACAATATGAACAAGAAGAAACTGATTGTGAACTCTGACGGGAGATACGGATAGACAACTTTATTTGGGAACTTAGGATTTACAAGATGATATATATTTATGACAAGTTTCATCTGGTAAAATCCATAGATGTGATTTCTAAAAGAGACAAGGAGATATCAAAAAATCTTTACAAATAGCTTGAAAAAAATGATTTTACAGTGCTTGAAAACTTTTATGAGATTTCAGGGAAAAGGAGAATATAATCTAGAGAGGAAAAGATCAGATGAAGATAAGAAAAAATCTATACTAAAGAGTACTACATAGACTCAAGAATGGAATCTCTTCTATCCCAAGAATGCTCAAGCATACCAAAAACGTTTTCAAGAAGCAAAATAAAGGTAAAAGCGTTATACTACATTTCCTTTACAAACTACGGAAAAACAGAGAAAAGGCGTACGAACTGTACTTTAGCAGGAAAAGAATAGATTCAATGGAAAAGGTAATAGGAATGGAATATTTACTAGATATTGTTAATAAAATAAGCAAGAAACACAAACATTCCATATTTAAGATGACAAGAATGTCCAATGAGGAAAGTTCTGAAGGAAATATCACAAAGCAGAATAATTTAAAAAAGCAGTTAAAAAAGGATTATTGTATTCTTTTATGACTACTCCTATATTTTTTACTCTGTCAAGCTTTATCATGTCTTTGAATTTTTTTCTGCAATATGATACAATGTATTAATTACACTTTAAATTATAATCCACTATACAAAATATTCCGAGGAGCGTGATTATGAAAAAATATAATCAGTTTGAAATTTTTAGATTTATTGGAGCATTGTCAGTATTTTACTACCATACTAGAGTACATGCTCAGTTTTCTCCTATAAAACTTCCTTTCATTTTAGAACATGGAATCGCCTGGGTATTTTTCTTTTTTCTGCTTTCAGGATTTCTTTTAACGTATGTTTATTCAAACAAAAATCTTGACACTCAGATTTTTTATAAGACAAGATTCTTTAAATTTTATCCTGTCTACTTCCTATCGCTCATACTGACATTAAAATTTAAAGGTACAATAATATATAACATGCTTCTAGTGCAGTCATGGATTTTTAACAGATCCCTAAGCTACAATTCATCGGCATGGTATCTTTCTGTACTGGCCTTTTTACTTTTGTTATTTCCAGCGCTGCTACAATTTAGAAAAAATAAATATTTTACATATTTTGTATTAATTATCAATTTTTACGTCTATTATTTTTTCAATTATCTTTTTAAGTTAAACTCCAACAGTGGAACAGTTCTTGAATTTATAAAATATAACCCTCTTATGTACATCAGCACCTTTACATTCGGAATGCTCCTTTATGATAAAATAAAAAAAATAAAAAAAAGAAATATATATTCTTTTCTTACAATAATTTATATTATTTTCTTATTATTTGCTCCATACAACAAGTTTTTCCCATATAATTCCACTGCTATTTCGTTGTCTTTCATCCCTTTAATTGTATTTCTGTATTTAGATAACGGATTTTTCAGTAAATTTCTTGGAAACAAATTTTTTATCTACCTGGGAGGAATCAGTTATTCAATATACATACTGCATAGACCCCTGTA
The DNA here is from genome assembly GCF_000469385.1 of Leptotrichia sp. oral taxon 879 str. F0557. Taxonomy (GTDB): domain Bacteria; phylum Fusobacteriota; class Fusobacteriia; order Fusobacteriales; family Leptotrichiaceae; genus Leptotrichia; species Leptotrichia mesophila. The sequence goes on along the minus strand of NZ_KI271287.1, from coordinate 18,154 downwards.
CATAATATTTGAAAAATTTATGGGAGAAATGACAAGTCATGTAGATTTTCTAATCTACTTCCTAATGGTATTTCTAATGTCAAATTTGGCAAAATACCTCGTGGAAAATAAATTTTATAAATATCTATGTAAAAAATATTTGAATAGGGCTATCTAGCCTTATTTTTTTCTGTAAAAAATACAATCTTACCTTCTTTATGAAAAAAGCACTCTGTTTCCAAAGTGCTTATTTTTTTACTAAAGATATATTTTAAAATCAATCTTAAAAATTACTTGATTTATTAGTTTATTTTTTAAAAATTTGAACGTATTATTGCTACTCAACAATAACTTCCACAACTTCATCTGTTGTAAATCTAGAAAAATATTCACCAATATCAACTATTTCTAATTTTTCTTTTACAGCTTCCCTTGTATATTTCGTATCTTTCAAAAGATTTTCAATTTCACTTAAATCTTCATTTTTACCAAAGAAATCTCCATAGAATTTGATATTTTTAATTCTGGAATTTTCTACTGTGGCAAAAATTTGGATTTTACCATTTTCAAATCTTTTTCCTCTAGTTATATTAAATTCTGGCGACTCTCCATAATTCCATTCCCAACTTCTCTTAATTTCAGCTCTCTTGGCAATGTAATCCAGCTCCTCTTGGCTAAAAACATACTCTTTCATATCTGGATACTGTTTTTTCATATATTCCATTATTTTTTCACCAAATTCATTTACAGTGATCGGTTCTTTCAAATGAGGAAGTATGTTTGTAACACGGCTTCTTACTGATTTTACGCCTTTTGACTCAATTTTATCCTTTGAAACTTTCAGTGCATTTCCTAATTCTCCAAAATTCACATCAAACAATAGGCATCCATGGTGCATTACACGTCCTTTTATGTATGCTTGAGCGTTTCCACAAAATTTCTGTCCATCTATTTCCAAGTCATTTCTACCTGTAAATTCAGCTTTTACACCCAATTCTGCCAGAGTTTCTATAATTGGCTTTGAAAATTCTTTAAAGTTAAAACCTTCCTTATCTTCCTGCTTATTGGAGATTATTGTATAATTTAAATTGTTTAAATCGTGGTAAACTGCGCCTCCGCCAGAAATTCTACGAACAACATGGATTCCTTTTTCACGAGTATACTCTGTGTTAATTTCCTCAATTGTATTTTGATATTTTCCTACAACAATTGTTGGCTCATTTATCCAAAGTAAAAATATTTCGTCAATATCACGCAGCTGCTTAAAGCAATATTCTTCCAAAGCAATGTTAAATGCTGGATCATTTGACTTACTAACATAATATTTCATATGTTTAAAATTCCTTTCAAAATTTCAATTTATTTCACTTTTTTATTATTTTCTTTTTCTAGGTAAATGAATCGCTTCATCTAATGCATCTGCACATGCTTCAAACAGAGCTTCTGAGTAAGTTGGATGAGCATAGATTGTCTTAATCACTTCATCTACTGTAATTTCCATTGCCATAAGCCCTGACGCTTCATTAATCATTTCTGCTGCTGATGGTCCTACAATGTGTACTCCAAGAATTTCGTCATATTTTTTATCAACTATAACTTTTACAAATCCTGCTGGTTCTCCTGAAGCCAACGCTCTTCCGTTTGCCGCAAATTGGAATTTACCAACTTTAATATCATATTTTTCTCTTGCCTCATCTTCTGTTAATCCAACCATTGCCACTTCTGGCACTGTGTAGATTGCCGATGGAGTTGTTTCAAGTCTGATTTCTCTATGGTTTCCTTGAACCGCATTTTCAGCAGCAACTTCTCCCATTCTGAATGCCGCATGAGCAAGCATCTTGATTCCATTTATATCTCCAGGCGCATAAATTCCAGGTATACTTGTTTCCATATATTTATCAACTTTGATTCGACCTTTTTCCATTTCTAGCTCAATTTCTCCAATAGCTTCCAGATCAGGTACTCTTCCGATTGACAATAATGCTTTTTCAGAAACAATGTCATCATGTCCGTCAACTTTGATTGTTAAGTTGTGTCCATCATCAACTATTTCCTTAATTTGTGTAGAAGTTAATATTTTCATTCCTTTTTTCTCAAGCTCTTTTCTAAGTACAGCTGAAGATTCCCTGTCTACTCCTGGTACGATTCTATCCATCATTTCCACAACTGTAACTTCACTTCCAAATGATAAGAACACTTGTCCAAGCTCAATTCCGACAACTCCTCCACCAATTACAGTAAGTGATTTTGGAATTTGCTGTATGTCTAAAATGTCATCACTTGTAAGAACTTTGTTGCTTTCAATTCCAGGAATATTGATTTTTCCGACTTTCGATCCACCAGCTAAGATTATTTTATCAGCTCTTAAAACAGTTTCTCCGTTTACAACAACATCTTTATCCTTATTGATTTTTCCAATTCCATTAAACATTTTAATTTCATTGCTCTTTAGAAGTCCTCTTACACCATTTGTCAATGTTTTAACAATTTCATTTTTCAACTGCACAACTTTTGGCATGTCAATTGTGTATTTTTCACTTTCCAAAATGATTCCTCTTTTGCTTGCCATTTCGATACCTTCGAGAATTTCAGCATTTTTAAGGAATGTTTTTGTAGGAATACATCCTCTGTTCAGACAAGTTCCTCCAAATTCATTTTTTTCTACAACTGCCACTTTTGCACCAAGTTGAGCTGCACGAATTGCCGCTACATATCCAGCAGGCCCTCCACCAATTACGACAACATCAAATTCATCTTCTGCCTTTTCTTTTTTAGGGGCAGGTTGAGCCACATTTTCTGATTTCGGCTGTGAAGCTTGTGCTGGAGCTGCACTTGCTGTATTTGCTGAACCTGCCTCTGGAGCCACTTCTCCTTCTGCACCAATATATCCGATAACTTCTGTAACAGGTACAGTTTCTCCATCTCCTTTTACTATTTTTATCAAATATCCTGATTCTTCAGCTTCCAGTTCCATACTTGTCTTATCTGTCATTATTTCAAGTAAAATTTCCCCTTCTTCTACCTTTTCCCCTTCTTTTTTATTCCATTTTATAATCTGCCCTTCCGTCATATCAATTCCGGCTTTAGGCATTATCACTTCAGTAGCCATTTAATCTCACTCCTTATACTAAAATAATTTTACATTTTTTATTTTCTAATTCCATAAGTTTTATTCTAAATTTTTTATTAAGCTAAATTAATAAAGCGATTGGATTTTCCAAAGCATTTTTCAAGTCCTGCATAAATTTAGCTCCCGCAAGTCCATCTACCACTCTGTGATCAATTGTAAGCGTCAAAGTCATCATTGGACGAACTGTAATTTCACCATTTACAACAACAGGCTTTTCAACTGTAGAAGAAACTCCCAAGATTGCTGAATTTGGCTGATTTATTATTGGGTTAAAGCTTTGTACTCCAAACATTCCGAGATTACTTATTGTAAATGTGCTTCCACTTTGCTCATCAGGTGTCAACTTCATATCTAATGCTTTTTTCACTATCTTCTTAGATTCAACAACTAATTCGCTAAGTGTCATTTTATCTGCACCTTTTACAACTGGCACAAGAAGTCCACCGTCAAATCCTACTGCAATCGCCAAGTTTACATAATTATGCAGAATAATCTGTGTCCCGTCTTCTGACAAACTTGAATTTACAAACTTGTGCTTTAACAAAGTTTTTATAACTGCAAATGAAATAATATCTGTTATTGTAATTTTCTTTCCTGTACTTTCTAAAATTGTATCAAGTATTTTCTTTCTTAGTGCAATGGCTTCAGTCATGTCAATTTCGTAATTAAGTGCAAATGTAGGTGCAGTCAGGTAACTTTCTGTCATACGTTTTGAAATAACTTTTCTCATTGCTGTCATTGGCACGATTTCTATATCCTGCTGTGCAACTGCTTTTTCTTCAGCAACAACAGCCTTTTCATGTCTTGCCAAGTCTTCTGTTTCCTGCGGCTTAGCAATCAATTTCAAAATATCATCCCGCATTATTTTCCCATTATGCCCTGTCCCAACGACATTTTCCAATTCAAGATTATGGTCTAATGCTATTTTTCTAGCAAGTGGCGATATTCTTACTTGCTTTTCAAATTTAAATGTTTCTACATCTTCCTTATGAACACGTCCATTTGCTCCACTGCCTTTCACAAGAAAAAGATCAAGTCCCATCTGCTGCGCTAATTTACGTGCTGCAGGAGTAGCTCTTAACTCATTATTTTCCATAGCTTCTTCCTTTCTATTTTATTTCTTCCTATATATTTTTTATTGTTTATTTTTTACTTTTCTAATTGCTTCTACAATTTTTTCCACACTTGGAACCATCGCTGTTTCAAGAGCGTGATTATAAGGTATTGGTACATCTTCTCCAGCTAACCTCACAATTGGATGATCCAAATAGTCAAATGTGTCACTTTCTGAAATAATTGCAGAAATTTCTCCGATAAACCCGCTTGTTTTATGAGCATCATTTACTAAAATTACTCTTCCTGTTTTTTTAACAGAATTCAAAATAATTTCCTTGTCTAGCGGAATCAATGTTCTAGGATCCACCACTTCTACGCTAATCCCTTCACTTTCTGCAATTTCCGCCGCCTTCATTACTCTTTCCAGCATTCTTCCATAAGTTACAATTGTAATATCTTTTCCTTCTTTTTTAATTTCTCCTTTTCCTAGCGGAATAATAAATTCAGGATCTGTAGGAACTTCACCTTTCATATTGTATTGTGCTTTATATTCAAGGAAAATTACTGGGTTATTATCACGAATTGCTGATTTTAAAAGCCCTTTTACATCTGCAGGTGTACCTGGTGCAACAACTTTTACTCCTGGAATGTGAGTAAACCAAGACTCAAGCGACTGTGAATGCTGTGCAGCTGAACCCACTCCAGAACCTGCCGCACATCTGAATGTTACAGGCACTTGCCCTTTTCCACCAAACATATATCTAGTTTTTGCCGCTTGATTTATAATATTATCCATCATATAAACAATAAAATCCATGAATGTTACGTCAACTATTGGACGAAGCCCTGTCATTGCCGCACCAATCGCAGCTCCAGAAATTGCAGATTCTGAAATTGGCATATCTTTTATTCTTTCTGGTCCAAATTCTTCCAGCATTCCAACCGATGTTCCAAAATCTCCTCCAAAAATTCCTACATCTTCTCCCATTAAAAATACATTTTCATCTTTTCTCATCTCTTCCGACATTGCTGTAATAATTGCCTCTTTTACAGACATCAACTTTGTTTCCATTTTCTATCTCCTTTTCTAATTTGCAAATATATCTTCAAATGCAGATTCCAACGTAGGTTCTGGACTATTTTTTGCAAATTCTACTGCATCTTCAATCTGTTTTTTTGATTTTTCTTCAAGTTCTACTAATTCTTCCTCTGTCGCAATATTATTTTCAAGCAAGTAATTTCTGAATTTTAAGTTAGGATCTTTTAACTTCCATTCGTCAACCTCTTCTTTTGTTCTGTATTTTCCAGGATCAGAACTCGAATGTCCGAACCATCTGTAAGTTATGCTTTCAATGAAGACTGGTCCTTTTCCTTCTCTTACATGCTCCACAGCCTTTTCAAAAGTTTCATAGACTGACAGCACGTCGTTTCCATCTTCAATAAAATATCCTGGCATTCCATAAGCCGCAGCCCTTTTATACAAATGTTCTACATTTGTAACTTTATTAATTGACGTACTGATTCCATAACCGTTATTAATTGAATAAAATATAACAGGAACATTCCATACTGATGCCAAATTCATAGCCTCATGAAAACTTCCTTCATTTGTGGCTCCATCTCCAAAGAAACAAACTACAATTTTTCCAGTATTTTTTACTTTTTGAGTATAAGCCGCACCAACTGCCATTCCGTGTCCACCACCAACAATTCCGTTTGCTCCCAAGTTTCCACTTTCTAAATCGGCAATGTGCATTGAACCACCTTTACCTTTACAAGTTCCAGTAGCCTTTCCCATAATTTCAGCCATCATTCCATTCAAGTCAATCCCTTTAGCGATAACCTGTCCATGTCCTCTGTGATTAGATGTAATAAGATCATCAGCATTCAATGCCGCAATAGCACCAACATTCGCGGCTTCTTCTCCTACTGACAAATGTGTCATTCCAGGCACCATTCCTCTTTTCACAAGCTGATTTACCTTTAAATCAAAATTTCTAATGCTAAGCATTCGTTCGTAAATATTCAGCAATTTACCTTTTGATAGTTCCATAATTCCCTCCATTTAAATCTTTTTTATATTTTTCCAAACTTTTAGTAATTAATATTTTGTTCTCCAAAATTTCCTGATTAATTTTATCATAATTTTGTAACCATTACAACAAATATTTGCAAGTTAAAAAAATATCTTTTAAAGTTTTTTTTATTTTATATATACAAAAAGAATATTAAAAATATCCTTTACATTTTATAATTTTTACATTATACTTTAAGTACTAATAAATAAAAATTGGAGGATAAATAAAATGAAAATTGCTGAAGCTCTTATTTTACGTGCAGATATTCAAAAAAGAATTACGCAATTAAAAACAAGACTTAATAATAACGCTAAAGTTCAGGAAAATGAAAAACCCACTGAAGATCCTGAATTTTTATTAACTGAATTAGACGACTTAATTTCCCAATTAAATGATTTAATAATAAAAATAAACAAAACAAATACTCTTTCAAAAATTGATGGAATTTCATTAGTCGAATTAATTACAAAAAAGGACACACTTTCACAAAAAGCAGGAATCCTACGTGAATTTATAGAAATTGCAAGCCAAAAAATAAATCTTTATTCCTCAACAGAAATAAAGGTTTTTAGTACGATTAATGTTCCAGAACAGCAAAAACAGCTAGATAAATTATCTAAGGAAATTCGTGAAACTGATACAAAATTACAGCAGGCAAACTGGACTATTGATTTGATTAAAGAATAAAAAAATATAATTTAAACAAATTTTAGGTGTAGATATTATTAAGGTGAACATAAACCTTTGGATATTAGGGAAAAAATATCTTACAAGATGAAGTAGTGCGGGGAAATTACAAGAATTATAATTAATCCCAATATTGTTACATTTGTACAAATCACTGTAAATTTTACTACCGTATGTTAATTGATAATATTGAGGTTGGGTTGTGGGATTTATTTTAGTTATACAAAAAATACATAAGGAGAGAAAAATTTATGAAAAAAATCGGTCTTGTGCCACGTTTAATTATCGCAATAACGCTTGGTATAGTACTGGGATTAGTTTTACCAAGTCCTGTTATTAGGATTTTTGTGACTTTTTCGTCGCTATTTAGCAAGTATTTATCTTTTGTTATTCCGTTTATGATAATCGGATTTGTTGTGACAGGAATTTCAGATTTACGTCAAGGAGCAGGAAAATTGCTGGGAATTACTACATTGATAGCTTATGTTTCCACAATTGTGGCAGGAAGTTTATCTTATCTTATGGCAACTAATATTTTTCCAAAAATTCTTCGTTTTGCCTCTTTTGCAGCAATAGAACACCCTGAGAAAAATCTTTTAACAGCTTATTTCGAGATTCCTCTTGCACCAATGTTTGATGTAACTTCAGCAATCATTTTTGCCTTTATAATGGGGCTTTCAATAAGCTGGCTTAGAAATAATGGTGAAGGACAAACTACCTACAACCTTTTTCGTGAGTTTTCAAAAATAATTACAAAGTTACTGAGCACATCGGTTATTCCTCTACTTCCAGTCTACATTTTTGGAACATTTATGAACATGACTTACAGCGGACAGATGTTTACGACACTTTCTATTTTCCTAAAAGTATTTGTCTGTGTGATAATTCTTCACATTTTATATATTTCAGCTTTATTTGTATTTGCTGGAGGAATTTCAGGAAAAAATCCGCTTACCTGTATGAAAAATCAAATTCCAGGTTATTTTACAGCACTTGGTACACAATCTTCAGCAGCCACAATCCCAATAAATTTGGAATGTGCAAAACGAAACGGAACATCGCCTGAAATACGTGAATTTGTAGTGCCATTATGTGCCACAATCCATTTAGCAGGAAGTATCATTACAATAACAAGCTGTGTTGTTACAGTTCTTATGATGAACAATATGGCTTACGATGTAACAAAAGTTTTCCCATTTATCCTAGTTCTAGGAGTCGCAATGGTAGCCGCACCTGGAGCACCTGGAGGAGCAATAATGTCAGCACTTCCATTTCTAGGAATGGTTGGAATCGCTTCAAATAGTCCACTAGCTTCACTGCTAATCGCACTTTATATAACGCAGGACAGCTTTGGAACAGCAGCAAATGTATCTGGGGATAATGCAATAGCTATTATTGTTGACTGGATTTATCATAAATTTATAAAAAAATAAAAATTATATGATTGAAAAAATGAAAAATTTGTGTTATAATTAATCTATAAAAAGCAATGGTATATATTCCATTTTGAGGTAAAAAATAGCGGGAAAAGTATCTTCTTCTTAGTTGAAGGAGGTATTTTTTTATGTTATAATATTTTGGGGTTCGCTACCCCCAACCTCGAAATGGAGGGAGGTGAATTGTAATGATAAATGGTGATATTGTCGTTTTTGTTATTATGGTTGTGATTTTATACCTAATCTTTAGCAAATAGATGACAAATTGCCATTTTATGCCTCCGAAAATCTGCAGGAAATTATAACCTGCAGGTTTTTTTTAAATTGTACAATTAATAAAAATAAAAAATAAATAATTTTAAAAATTCTCATAATTCTTTAATGATAATATGATAGTATTAAATTAACAAAGGAAAAGAGAAAAAATAATGAAAAGAGGTTTTTAAAATGAAAAAAAGATTTTTTTTAGTTGGAATTTTTACAATGCTTCTTTTGTGCTGTGGTTTTTTGAATGCGGCTGTGAAAAAAAGAGACACTATTAGCACTAATTTGAATGGAACTTCATGGAAATTGACAGAAATCAGGAAAAATGGACGGAATTCCCGTATTCCAGAAAAAGCAAATGTTACAATTAATTTCTTAAAATACAATATCAATGGATTTGGAGGAACTAACGGATATTCAGGAAGTTATAAATTAAACAGGAATTCCACTCTTTCTGCTACAGTAACTTCAACTTTAACAGGAGGTGCTCAAGATCTAATGAATCTTGAACAAGATTTCTTTGATATTCTGCAATCCAACCCTGTGATTAAATACAACAAGGATACTTTAACTTTAACTAACAAGCGAGAGATTTGGACTTTTAAAAATCCTGATACAGTTAATCAAAATGACAAGGATTCACTTCCTCTTTCAAATTTAAATGAAACTTCATGGAAATTAACTCAAATTAAGAAAAATAGATGGAATTCTTATATTTCAGAAAATACAAATGTTACTATTAATTTTTCAAAAAATAAGATTAATGGATTTGGTGGAATTAATGGATATTCAGGAAATTATAAAATTAACAGAGATTCTACTCTTTCTGCCACAATAACTTCAACTCTGATTGGAGGTGCTCAAGATCTGATGAATCTCGAACAGGATTTCTTTGATATTCTACAATCCAACCCTGTGATTAAATACAACAAGGATACTTTAACTTTAACTAACAAGGCTGGCGATATTTGGACTTTTAAAAAGTCAAATACAGTTAATCAGAATGACAAGGATTCACTTTCTCTTTTAAATTTGAAAAAAAAATTATTGAATACTAGCTGGAAACTTATTGATATTTCTGACACAAAAATGAGAAAGATATTGACAACAAATGAAATAAGAATTACTCTTAATTTTTCAGAAGACAGAATACATGGCGATTCAGGAGTAAACAACTATTTTTCAAATTACATAATGGCATCAGATAATATTATGGTTGGACCTATCGGCTCTACAAAAATGGCAGGACCAGATAACTTTATGAGACTTGAAAGTCAGTATTTGAATATTTTGAAAAATTCAAAAAAGATTAAATTAGATAATAATCGTTTGATTTTTATGACAGATGATGGAAAAACATTGACATTTAAAGAAATGTAGTATTTTATGTTTGTGCTATTTACTTTTAACTTATATTTTTTATCTGGAATAAAAAAATATTTGTTATGAAATAAATAGCACTTTTTTATTGTATTTTATTTTCTAATTTTATATCGATTTTGACTTTATCCATTCACTTTCTTTCCCCATGGCATAATTTTTCAGCACTTCTTCCTTATATTCCTTAAATCTTCCATCAATAATTGCCTCACGTGCATTATCCATAAGTTTTAGCAAAAAATGCAAATTATGATATGTTGCAAGCCTTTGTCCCAAAATTTCTCCAGCCTTGAATAAATGTCTTATATACGCTCTCGTATAATTTTTGCAGGCATAACAGTCACAACCTTCATCAAGTGGTCTATCATCTCTTGAATAAATCGCATTTTTTATGACAAGACGCCCATACTTCGTAAATACAGTACCGTGTCTCCCAATTCTTGTAGGCTGAACGCAATCCATCATGTCAATTCCATGCTCCACAGCTTCAAGCATATCCACGGGCTCTCCCACTCCCATTAAATAACGTGGTTTATTTTCAGGCAGTTTTGGCGTGCTATATTTTAAAATTCTATACATATCCTCACGTGGCTCTCCTACCGCAAGTCCTCCTAAAGCATACCCAGCAAATCCATAGTCATACTCATATAGTTCTTCAAAACTTTTATCCCGTAAATCCTCATAAATTCCACCCTGTACAATTGCAAAAAGCCCCTGTCTATCCTTATTTCTATTTGCTTCGATACAACGCTTAGCCCATCTCGTAGTTCTTTCAATGGATGGTATCAAATATTCACGTGTTGACAGTCCTGGCGGGCATTCATCCAGCACCATCATAATATCACTTCCCAGATTATTTTGAATCGAAATAGATTTTTCAGGCGATAAAAAATGTTTTGATCCATCTAAATGCGAACGAAAATGAACCCCTTCCTCTTTTATCTTTCTCAAATCTCCAAGACTAAATACTTGAAATCCACCACTATCAGTAAGTATTGGCTTATCCCATCTCATAAATTTATGAAGACCGCCAAAATCATTTACCAGCTCATCTCCTGGACGCAAGTACAAATGATATGTATTCCCAAGGATAATTTGAGAATTAATCTCTTCCAATTCCTCTCTAGTCATCGCCTTCACAGTCGCCTGTGTCCCAACTGGCATAAATATTGGTGTTTTTATCTCTCCATGTGGTGTTTTTATAACTCCAGCACGTGCATTTCCATCTTTTTTTTCTAATTTATATTCTATTGGATTTTTAAAATCTTTATTTTCTTTTTCAATACACATTTTATCTCCTATTTTATTTCTAAATTCCATTACATTCCATAAATTTTCTTAGCATTTTCAGTAGTTACTTTAATAACTTGCTCTACTGAAATTTCCTTAATTCTAGCCACTTCTTCTGTTACATATTTTGTATAAATCGGCTCATTTCTCTTCCCACGAAAAGGCACAGGTGTCAAATATGGACAATCTGTTTCCAGAACAATTTTTTCCAAAGGCAATTCCTTCACAAGCTCCTTCGTCTTTTTATTATTTTTAAACGTCAAAGTACCACCAATTCCTAAATAATATCTATCTAAAAACGGTTTTGCCGCTTCCAAGGAACCTGGATAACAGTGCAAAATCCCACCAACATTTTTATAATCCTTCAAAACATCAAGTGTATCCTGCAAAGCCTCTCTTGTATGGATAACAACTGGTTTTTTTACCCTTTCTGCAAGTTCCATCTGCTTTCTAAATCCAGCAATCTGAACATCCTTCGGATCTTCCATCCAGTGATAATCCAACCCAATTTCCCCAATCGCAACAACCTTTTTCTCAGTCAAAGCCAATCTTTCCAGTTCTTTTTCCACTTCATCATTATATTTTTTTATATCAACAGGATGAACTCCAATTACTGCATTCACAAACGAATATCTATTCGCAAGTTCAATGCTTTTAAGTGAACTTTCTAAATCGAACCCAATGCTTACAATCCCTTCCAACTCATCTTCAATCCTTTTCATCACATCATCAAAATCATTTTCAAACTGTTTATCATAAATGTGCGTATGCGTATCAATTATTTTACTCATTTTAACAAGATAAAGTTATTCCAAAATTTCAGAATAACTTCATTTCCTTTCTAAATTTAATTTTTTTGATTTTACTGTTTTACAATTCTATGAAAAATCCATTCATTATTTACTTTTTTCAAACTTATTGTTGCATTTTGATAAGTAAATATTTTTGTAGTCTTAACTTTTTCTATTGTAAAATCACTCATTAGTTGGAATAACGTTGAAACCCATTCAGGTTTTATATTTTTCTCTGGTGTAGTTTTTAAAATTTCTATTGATTTCCCAGTTTTTTCTTTAAACCTTTTAGAAACTTCTCTCATCATTTCATCTTCACTAAAGTTTCTACTATCTAATTCAGGAATCTTTATTTCAAGATCTAAATTAACAATGTCACTTGAAATATATTCAATTTTTTTTATAGAATATTGTGTATCATAAACAAGTTGTTTTGCCATCCCATCAGTTAACATCATTCCAAGTCTTTGACTGCTTTGTGTAGTCAATTCTGCCTCTCTAATACCCGCAGCCTTTTGTTTTTCTACAAATTTTTCAAACGCCTTTTCTATCCCTGCATTATTTTTCTCAATTTCTGACTGTTGAATTTTCACATTCGGTTTAACTTCCACCTTATAATTCGCAGAAAATCCAAGACTTGCTGTTAGTAAAAATAATATTAATATCTTCTTCATTTACTCATACCTCATCCTCATTTATTCAAATTATTTTCCAAAATTTTCAAACATAGAATCAAAAATATCAAAACCATCACTTTCTAATGTTTCTTCATCTTTATATTCCCATTTTTTCTGATTTTTTTCCAAAATCATTTTTCTCTTTTCCGTTTCGTATTCAAATTCGTTATTATCCAATCTTTTTAGCATTTCATTTTGAGATTCAGACAAAATTATTACATTTGCTTTCAGTCTTTCTTCATTGGACAATTTTTGAATTTTTTCCTTATCCAATTTATATCCCAATTCTTTTGAAACTTTATCTTCAAGTTTTTTGTTAAATTCTTCAGAGAACATAATTTCAAAAATATTCGGAGATTTTTCAGTATAAATTATCTCTACTTTGTTTTTTGAAATAAAATTAATTTTTTCAATTTCATAAATTGTTTTTTCATAAACTTTGTTATTCATCAAAACATTAGGTACATTCACTTTAAAATTTTTTTCACCTGTTTCCAAATTAGCATTTTCCGAATATCCAATACCTTTATTTTTACTTTCTATCCTATCTGAAATTTCTTTATTAAAAACTTCAACAACTTTTTCACTTTGATTTTTCATTTCCTCTTCTGATAATTTTAAACTCTTATTTTTTGTAATTTCAAAGTTTACTTTTTTTAATTCAAATGAAAAACTTAACGAAAAAATAACCAAAAATAAAATCAATATTTTTTTCATAAAACTCCTTTTTTACAAACAATAAAAGTAATATAAAAGTAAACTTTAAGAATTATATTTTTTATATTTTAACTAATTAATCTGAATAAAAATTTCAGTATATCTAAATTTTCTTATCCAAACTTATTTCAATTTTTCATATCTTTTAGATAATTCAATCGCTCTGCCTTTAGTCGAGTTAATCAATGATTGTGTGTATTCCAAACCATAAGCTGTTCCACAAAGTTTTTTTCCATTTACAGTTCCACAAAATTCATCTGCCACTTCTTTTGCCACTTTATCTCTTTTTTTTATCCACGCTCTTTCTTCATTTCTAAGTTTTACTTGTTCTTTTTTTGACAATTTTGACATTAACAATTTGTAAACCTTATTTAACTCATCATCCCAGCTCTCTAAAATCATTGAAGATCCTTCTTTAATTTCAACATTACTTCCGTCAAATAATTTCTCTACACTTTTCTCTTTAATTTCCATTCTATTAATCATATCACTCGTATAACCAGCAAAACTGCTAATTACAACCATCAAACTTGTAACCAAAATCATTACTTTTTTCATAAAAAATCTCTCCTTTTCACTTTTGAAATCAAACTTAAAAATTATAATTTTTCAATTCCTCAACAAGAATGGTCTTTTTCCACTTCATTTAATTTAGAAAATTAAATTTTAGTTTTATAGCTTTCAATCAACTTTTGATATTCATTAACAACCCACTCACCAAATCCCAAATGAATCGCATCGCTTATCCCATAATTTTTTATCTCTGATTTTTGAAAATACAACTTTCCATCTGGACAATGTTTTTCATGATACACTTGTACAGAAGTAATTGTATACGTCACAACTTCTCCATCTATAACTTTTCGTTCTAATGTATCAAAATCCAGTAGTGGCAATATATACCAATTATTTTCATAATCATAAATCCATAAAATATCATTAATTAACCATTTAAGTGATTTAAATTATTAAATTACCTATTTTGTTATGCAAAAATTTAAATAAATTCCTCAAAAAAATTTTTTGTTTTTTTTTGAAAAAAAAACTTGACATTATATAGTTAGTCTTTTTTATTATCTTGTGTTAGATATTTTGGCTTCAAACATTGAATAAATATAACAATTCGATAAATTCTCCCTATTCATACAAATTTTTTTCTTTATCTCCTTCATAACATTGTACACACCTATTTGACTCTCATCTTTAACATTTTCATTTATGGTTTTTTCATTTATAACCTCTTTTTTTATTTCTTTCCAAAAATTTGGATACAATAATTCTATAATATCAAAAATAATAGATATGTCTTCATAAACTTCATTTTTTATTTTATAATTCCTTATTCTTTTAATAAGCCTTTCTATATTTCTTAAATTTTTATTTTTTTCTTCTACCCTTATTTGATCAGTATTTTCTTCATCTACTTTCTTTACTTCATTATTTAAAAACTCTTCAAACTCTATTATTTTACTAATAGTTTCTTTTTTCAATTTATTCTCTTTTCCAAAAAAAGAAATTTTATCAAGAACGCTTAGATTTTTTAAATAAAACACTTTCTCAAAATATTTTTCAAGATAGTCACTATCCTTTAACTCTAATATTCCTTTTAATTTTTCATGTGAAGAAATAGTTATAATAGTAATTTCATTATTTAATTCCAAATTTAATTCACCTACAAACCCCAGAAACTCACGTACTATTTTTTTCTCATCTATTCTATCTACATCATCTAAAATTAGAATTATTTTTTTATTTATCATTCTTAATTCTTCTGAGAGGTTTGAAATCATATTTGTATAATCTATTTCTTGAAAATTAAATATTATACCTTTAAATTCCACATTAAAATATTTTGACAATTCTATCACAGAAGTTGAAAATATTTTATTTTTTAAAAATACTCTTCTTATTTCTGATAGAATTTTTTTTCTAAATTCAACCTTTGTATTAAAATACGGAGTTTTTATATATATAAACTCATATTCTGAATTATATTTACTCATAAACTTTCTTATAAAAAATGTTTTACCATTTCCCCATTCGTCACTTACTAAAATAGATTTTCGTTCATTTCTTATTTCTTTATTTAATTGTTTTAAATATTCTTCTCTACCTCTTATAAGTTTATTCCTTTTTTCTATAATAGTAATTTTATTACTATTAGGAACTATATTTAAAAGGACTTTTTGAGGTATTTTACCGAAAAAATTATCTATTATAAGTTCTCTACCTTTTTTTAATTTATTTTTTATTTCTTTACTTAAAACTCCCAACTCTAAATCCTTTGATAAAAATAAATACTCATACTCCTCCATTTCAATTACCCCATACAAATATTTTTTCCGTTCTTTATTGTCAATCATTCTTTTTATAATTATTTTATCTTTTCGATTGATATTATTTTCTAATTTATCATTTTTACCTAATCTTTGATATTCTAATTCACTATTTTTATATAAATTGGACCTTTCTGTTTGGACATAAAGATATAAAAAGGCAATAGATGCTAACCCATGTATAAAAATTTCTATATATTTAAATATATTTTCATTCTCATTTTTACATTTTCCAAAATTATAGTTTGGAAACTTAATCAAGTAGAGATTTAAAAAAATATTTACAAAACTTACTGCTACTATGGGAATTAAAAATAATTTTCCTATCCCTTTTATATGTTTCATTTTACATATTTCAGATATAATCATACAGATATACATTGAATAAAATAATATTAATATACTATAATAAATTTTACAATGATACTCTTTTAATATTCCAATAACAAATTGGAAAAATATTACACTTATTAAAAATAAAATTACTTTTTCTATTTTTATATTTTTAGTTCTAAATCCTTCTAATTGAAATAAAGTTGGAGATAAAAATACAAAAAGGTACACTATATTTTCAGCTTGTTTCCTAATATGCACTCCTGAGTGAAAATTTAGAGCTGTTAAAACAAAAAAATTTACCATTAACCAATATATTATTTTTTTTAAATTATTATTATCATCAAATGATAATTTTTTATTTTTTCCCATTTTTCCTCCACTTATCAATATATTTAGTAATGATATCTAACTATTTTGAATAGTTAAATCTTTGAAAATTTTTATTTTCCTTTCTTCAATCGTATAATTTCTATTTCATCTTTTTCAATTTCTTCTTTCTTTTTCGCTGTTTCAACTTCTAATTTTTTTAATTTTTTCTTTCTTGCCAGTTCTTCATCTTCCAAACTTCTTCTTTTTACAATAACATTATTTTGTAATTTATCATCTGGATTTACAATAATTTCCTGACCTTTATCTATTCCTATACCGTAAATCTCAACTTTTTCACCATTATTTATACCTGTGTAAACTTCTTTTTCTGTAACTTTATTATCTTTATCTATAAAATAAATATAGGTTTTTATAATATTATTAATTTTCCTCTTTACAACAGCTTTTAATGGAACAGTTAAAATATTTTCTTTCTTTTGATAAAAGATTCGGATATTAAGAGGCTCATTTAAAATAATATCTTTAAAGGAATTTGTCAATAATTCCAAAGTTTTAAGATTTTCAACATTTGTATCATTAATTTTATATAATACAGCTGAAAAAGTTTTAAAATTATCTGAATTATCCGCCTTTTTTTCTTTATCATTTTGTGTTAAATTTAAGGATTTTACTTGAGCAGAATTTCCAATATTTACATATTCAAGTTTTTTTGTTTCAATTGGCTCTGTTACAATTTTTAAGTTATCGTCCCTAACTAATATTAAAACAGGAGTAGAAATATTTGTTGTTCCACCTTTTACTACATTAATTTTTACAATATATCCATCTGCTGGACTAAAAATAACTCTTTGAACAAGTTTACTATCTTCAAACATTTTTTTCACATCAGTTTCCAAACTTGCTATTTCTCCAGATAATTTTTGTATTTGATCCATTACTTGCATTCCTTATTTATATTGTTCACGCAAATATCTCAATTGAGATTTTTTTACAGCAAGTTCAGCATTACGGATATTTAATTGATTGATAAGGTCTTAATTTTGATAATCACTAAACCTTATAATAACATCTCCTTTTTTTACTTTATCTCCTTGTTTGAAATAAATATTATCAACACCCATATCAATATCAAGTCCGATATTAATTAAATCTTTAGCTTGTACAGTACCTTTAGTATCTACAAAAAGTTCTATATTTTCTCTTTTTATAGCCTCAACAATGTATTTTTCATTTATTCTAGGAGTACAAAATTTTATCATTATTAAAGATAGAAAAACAAAACAAAGAGGCAAAAACCATATTAATTCATTTCTTTCTCTCATAATTGAATTATTCCTTTCGCTTTTTAGAATCAATGAATTTTTAATGATTTCCGTCAAAATATGAAACTTCATTCAAGTCATCAGAACAGCCTGAAGTCATGAACGCTCCCGTGCGAAAACGATACGTTGAGTATACTTAAATCCTTTTCGTCTGCCACTATCTGAGCCTTTATAGTATGTTTTTTCCTTTTTCCTGAATAATATTTCCGCTGTTTTTTTTAGGACACTCAATTTCACATTCCGTAGCATCAACCATTACGGCTTCTATCTCAGTGTCCCTGACAAGTTCCCTTTTTTTGGGCAAAGAAAACTCCTCGCTTTCTATCAAGATGTTTTCAACCCATT
>NZ_KI271286.1:52420-80614 GCF_000469385.1 Leptotrichia sp. oral taxon 879 str. F0557 | reverse complement strand
ATTTTTTCAACATTATTTATCATTTTCATCACCAATATTATTGTACCCTGATATTATTCTTTATACAAGGTTGTCGAATAGGTCTAATAATAAAGATTGATCGGACACAACCGTTATACAACGACTGAAAAATTTTATACTCATAAGGACATTGAAGAACTGAGAAAAGCGGTGGAAAAGATATAGTATTTTGTATATTGCTTGTATATTGTAGGCATACATTTCTCTACTTTTCCATACTTTTTCCAAAATAAAAACCCCTGAAAACCAGTGTTTCCAAGGGTATATAAAATAATACAATTATCTTTTTGAGAATTGTGGGCTTCTTCTTGCTTTCTTTTTCCCGTATTTTTTTCTTTCAACCATTCTTGAATCTCTTGTTAAGAATCCAGCTTCTTTTAAAGCTCCTCTTAATTCAGCATCAGCTACTAATAATGCTCTTGAAACACCATGTCTAATTGCTCCTGCTTGTCCTGTGTTTCCACCACCATTTACGTTAACTTTTACTCCGTATTTGTTTAAAGTTTCTGTTAATTCTAATGGTTGTTCTACTATTTTAGCCAAGATTTCTCTTCCACCAAAATATTCTCTCATATCTTTTCCATTTATTGTTACTCCAGTTTCACCTGGTACTAATCTTACTCTTGCTACTGAAGTTTTTCTTCTTCCAGTTCCTAAATATTGAATTTTTTCTGCCACGAAAATTTACCTCCTATAACTCTATTCTTTCTGGTTTTTGTGCTGTATGTGTATGCTCAGATCCTGTGAATAATCTCAATCTGTTAATCATTTGGCTTCCTAATTTATTTTTAGGTAACATTCTTTCTACAGCTTTTCTGATTACTTCAGTAGGTTGTTTTTGTAACATTTCTTCTAAACTTCTTACTCTCAATCCACCTGGATATCCACTATGTCTGTAATATTTCTTGTCTAATAATTTATTTCCTGTTACAGCGATTTTATCAGCATTTGTAATGATAACAAAATCTCCTCCATCAACGTGTGGTGTATAGCTTGGTTTGTGTTTACCCATTAATCTTACTGCGATTTCAGTGGCTAATTTTCCAAGCACTTTTCCTTCTGCATCTATCTCATACCAATTTCTTACAACTTCTTCTTTTTTTTGCATTACAGTGTATTTACTCACTTTGTTTCCTCCTGTTTTTATTCTCTATTTTATAGAATAACGGTCCTTTGTGGGAAAGGCTCATATTAGTTAATTATATATCATTTCCTCCCACTTGTCAAGAGAATTTCCTTGATATTTTTCCATTTGAAGAAATTTAAAAGATTTTATTAATAAAAAATGCTCTTTTTACTTTTAATCCTTATAAAAATCTGCTCATTTCTTTTTCTCAAGATTTTTAGTCATCTCTTTTTTTATTTGTTTTCTAAATTCATCTGATAGCAAAAACTCATATCCATGTTTCTTAATAAGTTTCATCTCTTTTTCTGTTATTTCCTCTGGAGTTTTTGAACTGGCAATTTTATATGCTAACGAATCCTCCATGCGACATTTTTTAATAAGTTTCATTTCTTCTTTTGTTATGTTTTCCAGTTCTTTTGAACGAATAATTTTATCAGCCATTATATTCTCAATCATACTATTACCAAAACAAGCAAATACATTTGTACTAATTCCTAAAGCCATTATAGCTAATATTAATATTTTTTTCATATTTATCATTCCTTCCATTTATTTTTACTGAAAATATAATTCTTACATATTTTATCTATTTAATTTAAAGTAGTGTTCAAATCTAAAATATACTTTTTAATACAATATCATTGTACCACACATGTATTATAATGTCAATTTTTAGAGTAAAGTTTTTTCTGTATTTTTGGATAAACTTAAAAAAAAATAAGGAAATAATAAATTTATAAACAAAATTGCAGATGGTAACATTTTTTCAAATATATTTGAAATAGAATTTAGATTGATTATTTAAATTTTTGAGGCATCCTTATTATAGAAAGGTGAATAATATGTTAAATTATAGGGAAACTGAAATATTAAATAGTCTTATTAGATTTGTTATAAACATATATTGATAGAAAAAATAACATAAAAAATTTCAAACAAAATAAAAATACTTAGAAAAAAAATAGAAAAACATTAAGATTTTTTTCTTTAAATATTGACATAGTATAAAAATAAGATATAATAATAATGAAAAAAAATTATATTCCTATGTGATAGAAGAATATGAACAAAAAAATAGAAAGAGAGTTGGTTAAAAATGATGAAGTATTTACAGAAAATTGGTAAATCACTTATGTTGCCAGTTGCAGTATTACCAGCTGCAGCAATACTTTTAGGAATAGGTTACAGACTTGATCCTGTTGGTTGGGGAGCAAACAGTCCTACAGCAGCTTTCCTAATAAAATCAGGAGCTTCCATATTGGAGAATATTCCTATATTATTTGCAGTCGGAATAGCAGTTGGAATGTCTAAAGAGAAGGATGGTTCTGCGGCATTATCAGGATTAGTAGGCTTCTTAGTAATAACTACATTATTATCAAAAGATTCCGTTGCAGTTTTGACAAAAGTGGATGTAGACAAAGTTCCTTTAGCTTTTGGAAAAATAAATAATGCATTTATAGGGATATTATCAGGAATAATAGCTGCTGAAATATTTAATAGATTTCATAAGACGCAGTTGCCAATGGCTTTTGCATTTTTCAGTGGTAAAAGACTAGTTCCAATATTGACGTCAGCCGTAATGCTTATATTATCTCCTGTATTATTCTTTGTATGGCCTATAATATTTGGAGCATTAGTAACTTTAGGAGAAACATTCTTAAAACTTGGACCTTTAGGAGCTGGAATATTTGGATTCTTTAACAGATTGTTAATTCCTCTAGGATTACACCACGCATTAAATGCAGTTTTCTGGTTTGATATAGCAGGAATAAACGATATTAAAAACTTCCTTGGCGGAACAGGAGTAAAAGGTATAACAGGAATGTATCAGGCAGGATTCTTCCCTATTATGATGTTTGGACTGCCAGCAGCCGCATTTGCAATGTATCAGGAAGCTAAACCTGAGAGAAAGAAACAAATTGCATCTTTAATGTTAGCAGCAGGAGTTACTTCGTTTGTAACAGGAGTGACAGAACCTCTTGAATTTGCATTTATGTTTGTAGCACCTTTATTGTATGGAGTTCATGCACTTTTAACAGGATTAAGTTTATTTATAGCATCAATGTTTCACTGGACAGCTGGATTTGGATTTAGTGCAGGACTTATTGACTTTTCACTAACTTCAGGAATGCCAATGGCTAACAATCCATTTATGTTGTTAGTTCTAGGACTTGGATTTGGAGTAGCTTATTATCTGTTGTTTAAAGTACTAATAAAAACCTTTAATTTAAAAACACCTGGAAGAGAAGAAGAGGATAATGAAGAAGAATTAAAAATAGAAACTTCAAATAATAGTCATACAGAAGTAGCTACAATCATATATGAAGCATTAGGTGGAAAAGATAATGTAGTTTCCATAGATAACTGTGCTACACGATTAAGACTAGAAGTAAAAGATTCAACTTTAGTAGATGATAAAAAAATTAAAAAAGTTGCAGCAGGAATTATAAAACCTTCTAAAACAGATGTTCAGGTAATTATTGGTCCATTGGTTGAATTTGTTGCAAATGAAATGAAAAAATTATAAAAATATATTATTATAAATATAAAAACTGCACTTAAACTTTAAATACAAGATTAAAAGTGCAGTTTTAAAATATTTTTATTTTATTTACTTCTTATCATTGCTGTTCTACTTTTTCCAGCAAGCAAACAACCTCTAAATGCGGTGTAACCGGGAACATATCCACCACCGAACACCTAACCAGCCTGTATCCAAATTCCCCAAACTTTATCAGATTTGTCATCAAAGTTTTTGGATTACAAGACACATAAATTATATTTTTAGTATTGTATTTTACCAGCTTTGTGATAGTTTTTTCACCTACACCAGCACGTGGCGGATCCAAAATTAAAATATCTGGCTTGATTCCATCATTATCAAATTCATCCAATTTTGCAAAAACATCTCCTGAGATAAAATGTGCATTCTGAATATTATTTAATTTTGCATTTTCATTAGCCTTTTCTACCGCTTCTGGCACCAATTCGATTCCATAAACCTGCTTTGCCTTTTTTGAAACAATTTGCCCAATTGTACCAGTACCGCTAAATAAATCAAAAACTGTTGCTTCGTGAATTTTTATATTTTCAATTTCTTCAAGGTATGTTAAGACTTTTCCGTATAATTTTTCGACTGTCTGGGAATTTGTCTGAAAAAAACTGTATGGACTGATTTTAAATTTTAATCCAAAAATCTCCTCTGTCAAATCACGTTCTCCATACAAAATCGTTTCGCTTTCAGAAATAACCATATCCGAAAAATTATCATTAAATGTGTGTAAAATTCCAGTAATTTTAAAATCATTATCCAAATTTAAGGCTAATAATCCTTGCTTAAACTCTTTTTGAAATTTTTTCTTTTCTATCTCACTAATTTGCGTCGTTGTTACAATATTTACCAAAATCTGTTTTGTAAATTCTGCCTTTCTAATTACAAGATTTCTAAAAAAACCTATATGATCAAGTCTGTGATAAAAATCAAAACCTGTCTTTTTACAAAATTCATTACAAAAAACATAAATTTTATTAAAATTATCATCCATTAATTTTAATCCGTCAACTTCTACAATATCGTGAAAACTGTTCTGTTTATGAAGCCCTAAAATTATAGGTCCTCCTTTTGTAGCATTTCCAAAGCTAAATTCCATTTTATTTCTATATTTATAAGGCTTTACACTTCTGACAGGATCTTCAAAAATATAATCATACTTAATAATCTTGTCTAATTCTTTTTTTATATGCCCTGTCTTTATTTCAAGATGCTCATCATAGGTATAATACTGGTAGTTACAGCCTCCATTTTGTCTTTCAATATCATTGTAAATCGCATTTTTTCTCCCAGCAAAGTCAATAATTTTGCAATGTATCAGCTCATACTTTCTTCGTCTTTTTACAAAAATTCCCTCAACAACTTGATTTTCTGCCGCATTAATATTCACATAAATTTTATTTTCATCAAAAAATCCGTAAGCTCTGCCCTTAGTATCGAGATTTACAATTTTTAACTGTATCAAGTCTCCTTTTTTCAAACTTTTCTTTTCCGTTTTTTCCATTAATTTCTCCAATTTTCTAAATTATCATTTTTACTTCTCTTTTATATACTTTTCCAACCTCTTTATAGCCTCTTCCAATACTGGAATATCATGCACAATCGAAAATCTTACATACCCCTCCACTTGAAATGTAATTCCAGGTACAATCGCAAGTTCTGTTTTTTCGAGTAAATCAAGAACAAAATCAAATGATTCCATATTTTTAAACTTTTCAATATTTTTATAAGTTGCAAAAACATAAAATGCCCCTTTAGGTTTTAAACATTCAAAACCTAATTTTTCTAGTCTATTTACAAAATATTCCACTCTTTTTTTATAAATTTCAGAAATTTTCGTCGTATCAGAACATTTATCAAGGGCTGCAATCGCTCCATATTGTGACAATGTTGATGCACTTGTTACATTGTACTGGCTAACTTTTTTCACTTGATTCTGTAATTTTTCATCAGCAATAATATAGCCTAATCTGTAGCCTGTCATCGAATGTGATTTTGAAAATCCATTAATTATAATTAGCTGCTCCTTCAATTCATCAGAAAATTTTGCAAAGGAAGTAAATTTCTCAAAAGTAATTGCCGCATAAATTTCATCGCTTATCAAATAAATATTTTTATCTTTCAAAAATTTCACAATTTTAACCATTTCTTCTTCTTCAAGCGTAATTCCAGATGGATTATTCGGATATGTCAAAATTATTAATTTAGTTTTATCAGTAATGTTTTTTTCTAAAATTTCTTTTGTCAACACAAAATTATTTTCTTCCAAGTCAACAAATTTAGTTTTCGCCTCAGAAATCGTAATCAATGGCTCATATCCCACATATGAAGGCGTTGGAATAATCACCTCATCATCTTTTGCCAAAATAGTTTTCAAAACCGAAGCAAGCCCTTCCGTAGAACCAACCGTTACCAAAACATTTTGAGCGTTATAGTTTCCTGAAAAATTCTCGTTATAATATTTGGCAATCTTTTCTCTTAATTCTGGCATCCCTCCCACAGGAGAATATTTTATTCTGCTATTTAAAGCATGATAAGCCACAGCTTCCTTCACTTCCTGTGGAACATCGATATCAGGCTCCCCAATTGTCATATTTATCACATTTTTATAATTTACTAATCTTTCATGAATTTTTCTAATATCAGAAATTTCAATTCCTTCAATAATTGGATTTATATACATTTAAAAACCTTCTTTCTTACTTTATATTTTCAAATTTATAACCAATTATATCATATTTTCGGTTTATTTTATAATTTTTATTAAATTCCCCATTGTCATTTTGTACTTTTTTTGATAGAATTAAGATATAGATTTAATTTGAAAGGAAATAAAATGGATAATAAAAATCAACAAATAATTGACGCCAGTATGATAATTAAAATTATTTATAAAAATAAATTTTTAATCGCTTTAACTACGATAATAGTTGTGATACTTTCTACAGCTTTTGTTTTTGTGAACAAATCCTTTAAATCAGACATTACACTTTATGGAAATGATAAAGTACTTACTGAAATTGGAGAAAACTCACAATTTTCACTAAATTCCTTTGACTTTTACTCATACTTGAAAAAAAATTCAAAAACTTTGAGAAATGTGAATTTGCCAGAGGATAAATTCTTTAAGGAAATGACAACAAGATTAACAGCACAGTCAGAAAATAATGATCCAACAGTGAAAGTAAAATTCACTACAAATAACAAGGCTGAAGGAGAAAATTTTGCAAAAGAGTATCCAATACTTGCACAAGGCTATCTGCTTGAAAGAAAAAACAATTTTTTGGATAAACAAATAAAATTATTAGAGCAACAATATAGCTTTTTAACACAAAATATTGATGTGCGGACTACAAAAGACTCTTTAACAGATACATTAGTATCAAGATTAGCATATTACCGTTTATTAAAAAATGACTCAAATCCAGTTGTTAAATACGTAAATTCTGTAACAAAACCTGCATTAAATAAAAAGCTGGTTATAGCTGGTTCATTATTCTTAGGATTATTTTTAGGAATTCTGATTGCATTTATGAAAGAATTTTCTACTACATTAGACTGGGAAGACATTAAGAAAAGAAAAAATTAATAAAATTAAAGGGATTATCTCGCATTCTGAGGCAATCCCTATTTTTTATTTTTAACCTATTTCAACCATTCTTCTCTTTCTTTTATCAAAAGTTACCATTTCAGTAATTCCAAATTCCTTTGCATATTCACCAGCTTCCTTTATTTTCATTCCAACATGCTCAGAATAATGTGAATCACTTGACAAAATCACAGGAATATCATATTTTTTCACATATTCCATAAAATCTCTATATGGAGTAATTTCTTTGATTGGATAACGATAAAACGTTCCTGTGTTTATATCCACAACCATGTTATTTTTTTTCAAACATCTAGCCGTACTTTCAAGCAAGCTGTCGATATCTTTTTTTTCTGGAATATTTCTAAATAATCTCAAATTAAACGGATGTCCTAAAATATCATACATTCCAGTATTTGCCACATCCTCAATCTCTTTTGCATAATCCTTCCAAATCTGCACCAAATCTCCATCAGTAAATTTATGCTTCAAAGCACTGAAATCAAATCCCCAGCCCTTAATAAAATGAATCGAAACAATCAGATAGTCAAAATCATATTTAGACAATATTTCCTTAACTTTCTCCTGATTTTTAAAATTACACACTTCTATTCCAAATTTTACTGGATACCCCTTTGATTTCAATTTATCTATAAAATCTCTGTATTCATCCAATGTATGCACAAATTTTGTTTTCTGCTCAAGCCATTTTTTCTGGAAATTCCCAGTTTCACTCTCATCCAAAATCAGCTCATCATAATATAAATCCTTAAATTCCTTAAATCCGTGAGTATGTTCCGTTATCCCAATTTCTGAAAGCCCCATTTTCTTTGCTTGTTCAAAGAATGGATTCACATAATCCTCATCATAACTTCCATACTCAAAGTGCATATGATAATCTACCAGCATAATATTCCCTTACCTTCCATATAGTATTTTTTAACTAATAATGACAAATCAAGATTTAACAAAATAATTATAAATTTTAAGTTTAATTTTAAAATAGATTCTATATTTTATAAATAAAAATCATATATAAAGGAAAAAGCCATTCCAAAATTTATCATTTTGAAATAGCCTTCCTTTAAACAAAAAGTTAATTAATCGATTATTGAGAAATTACATTTGTTGCTTGAGGTCCTTTTGGTCCTTCTTCTACATCAAAGCTTACTTCTTCACCTTCGTTAACTGTTTTGAATCCTTCTTTATTAATTTTTGAGAAATGCAAGAAATAATCATTTCCATCTTCTCCTGAAATAAATCCGAATCCTTTTTTGTCGTTAAACCATTTTACTTTACCTAACAAAGTATTACCTCCTAAAATTTTATACCTCAAACAACTGTTACTGTTACAAATATATATTTTTTGTTACACTTACTTGCTTTTGGTTATCTATTATTATTATACCACACTTTTCTAAAAAAGAATAGCTTTTTTTCTCAAAAATTTAATTATTTTTAAGAATTTATTATAATAAAACTCTTGTAATTTCCTAAAAAACAATATAAAATATACACTGAGAATAAACTTAAAAGGATGTGGTAATTTATGAATTTAAAAAAACAAATGTTAATTAGTACATTTTTAATATTAGCAATAATGAGCTGTGGAAAAAAAGAAGCGGCTCAAAATGAAGATCAGGATGAAATTCAAATTGAACAGCAAAGTGCCGACACTACAAATAATAATTCTCAATCCAACCCACAGGAAGCACAACCAGTTGTAGAATCTTCTGAAAATATTAATGAAAATGCTAATAATCAACCTCCTTCTCAAGTAAAACCAGAAGAAGTGAAATCTAGCCAGACTTTACAGCATGTAGATAGACTTATTGGTAAAGAAATCCCAATGGAAGATAGAATTTTAGTATTTTCTAAAGAAAATAACCAATACAAGATAACTTATAAAGGTGAATCTGAAAATGGAATGCAAGTTGATACTAAAAACTTGACTTTCAATGAAAAAAATGACAGCTTAACAGACGGCACTTATACATTTAAGCTAAATAAAAATAAATTAGGCCTATACGCTGGAAATCAATTCATATTTACAGTTGATTAATTACATTAAGTTAATCTTTAAAAATTCACTCAAGCAGTTAAATTATATATTTTTTATAACTGCCTGAGTTTTTTTTATACTAATAATAAATCTTATTTAAATAATGAAGATATTAAAAATCTTTTTTATCAAAGTATTAAAACCTAATATTTATGTAATTTCCTTAAAAAGTAGTTCTAATTGGTTTCAACTACTTAAATAATAAATGTATGAAATTAGAAAATTAATAAATCTCAATTTTTTATTCAATTGTAATTTTTCTTGGAATTACTCTTTTTTTCTGAGAAATTTCTCTATCTTTTCCTAAATTTTCTAAAATTTTAACTAGATATTGGTAAAGCTCTTCATTACTATAATTTTCATTTTCCATCTGTAACTTTAAATTAATATACGCTATTATAACATCTCTTTCCACATTTCCATTTAAGCAATTTACATAAAAATTAACATCATAAATATCCAAATTTTCCTTTTTAGAAGCCTCTTTCCCAAACAATTTCAAGATTTTAGGGTGAAGTGTGCCTAATTCATGTCTTGAAGAATATTTTGTATTTATCAGCTCCAGCAAATTAAAGTCACGTCTTAAATCTATAAAACTATTATAATCATTTCTAAGTTCTGCTCCAACTCTTGTAATAAATCTCGTTATCTCAATTTCTCCGATTTTTTTTCTTCCAGTATTTTCAAAATTCTCATAGTTTATTTCTAATTGATTATCTAAATCAAATCCAATTTCAACATCATCTTCATTTTTTATTTCAATATTTTCTGCATTATTTAAAATTTCTAACGAAAAATCAGCACTTCTAACATAAAATTTTCTTTCCTCAAAATCTGAAAATAGTTTTAATTTTAAAATATATCTATTCTCGATTTCAGGCATATCAAATTTATAATCCTCATTCATCCAAAAAATTTTTCCACTGCATTTCACAATTCCTTTTGTTATTATCACTCGTTTGCTTTCTGCATCCGTAATAAGATTAAATCCTAAAATTATTCCGTCTTTTCTATCCAAATACAATAGTTCTGTCAATTCTACTGGATTATCCCTCAATAAATCAAGTGCCTGCTTACTTATCACTTGCCCATGCCCAAATATAGGATATTTATTCTCAATCATCTTTCCCCCATTTTTTTATTTTACTAATTTTTATTAATTTCAACTTGTAAATTTTTCAGGTTTCCGGCAAAAGTTATATTTAACTGGCAAATACCATTATCTACATCAATTATATGGGATAAGTCATCTCCTTTTTGCATGATTCCATTTACAAATTTTGTATCTTTTAACCAGACTGATTTCTGACTTTCAGGATTTGTACTGAAAAACATATTTAACTTATCTTCCTTAAAGTCTGTTGTTGTAAATCTTAACGTTCTTTCAATATATGTAGTTGTAAGTGTCTTATAAAGTGGCTCATAGCCCCCATCTAGATTTTTTAGCAAAGTTCTTGCCTTATATACAACTATATTCCGTATTTTTTCACGTGCCACATTTGCATTATCTGATGAAAATACAAATCCATAGTTAAACTGATTTATTCTATCCTTTATTGTATTTGTAAATCCTGATATTTCCTTGGACATTGTTGTTTTTGTATGATAAGAATTATCTTTTTCCTCAATATCAAAACGTACTCCCGGATATTGTGGCGATACATTTGAAAATCTTTCCTTTAGATAATTTGGACATTGTGTGGCACCAATTATCCCTGCTGCCACATAAGCCGCATCAATATACACTCCTTCTATCCAGAATTTTAACAAATCCTCCTGTTCTTTTGAAAGTGATACCCCTGTTTCTTCTTCAAATTTCATTTTATAATCCAGCATAACACCCGATTTATCCTTTGGAATTATCGTAAAATTAGGGATTACTGGGATCAAATATTCAGAATATCTCTGATTTTCAAGAATTTGAGTTTTTTCAATATATTTATCTACACCTGTTGTAGCAAGATTATCAAACGAAGTTTCAGGCTTCCCTTCAAAACTAAAAAATACTTGAACTCTATATTCTGCTAATACAGTCATTAAGTTTGTCAATACTTCAATTGTATTTTTTTCAGTTTTCTCTTCATTCTTCGTTCCCATAAATCTTTCACGAACTTTTTTCTCAGATTTTTTCGTATCCAAATCAACATTCGGATAAATTCCAAACCATACCGTGTTATCAAAATCATTTTTTTCATTAGTTGTGTTCAAAAACGCACGTAATTTATCTTTATTTCCAGCTTTTACGACCATTTCAGGCTTTACATTTGTAATTAAAAGAGTCGGTTTCATAAGTCCCATTCTTACATCATACTGTTCAAAAAACATTTTTACACCTAATATTTTTTCAATCAAAGGTTTTGCAATTTTTATAAAATCTTCCTGTGCCGATTTATAAAATGCCAAATAATTATTATAATTTTCAACTTCCTGTTCAGGATCAACATCTACAAATGTCTTTGCAAGTGGTACAAATGTTCTGACAACTAAATCGCTGATATATTTATTCGGCTCATCTGTCACATTTTCATAGTCATCCCTGAAAGCCTCAACTAAAGCTGTTGTATTTTTTTCTTCAATCAGTGCAAGAGCCGTCTGATTTTCCTGCTTATACTCAATTACTTCAAGTTCCCCTTTTTCTCCCACTTGTAACATTCCAAGTTTTATTTTCTCAGACTTAAAATTATTGGTATCACTTCCAATTAAAAGTCGAGTTTTTATGTCTTCAATCGCAAGTGGCAACATTCCAAGTACATTGCTGTAATTTTCTGAAGCCTCCTCAAATTTTGAGTTAAGTTTATCCCCTAATTCCAGTTTTTTAGGATTCTCATCATCTAATTCTTCATATTTCTGATAAATATATGCAATCTCTTTTCTAGTCTGCTTAATATCTTCAATAACCTTTTTTGGTGAAATTAACTCCAAAATATTTTCAAACTTAAAATCTACATTCCTGTTCCCTTGCGACTTTCTAGCTTCAATCAATGTACTAAGCATCTTAAAAAACGTATTCCCATTATTAATCTTAATTTCTGTTACAAGATCTTCAGGTACTCCCTCCGGCTTTTTCAAAATATACTTAATACTCTGACTCTCTGCATCAAAATAACTATACACCTTCGGATCAAATTTTTCCAAAAACTCTTTAAAACTTCCAACCAAAAGATGCCTGTTAATTTCAATAACATTCTCATCATCCAGCGAATCCATATCCCTCGCATCATTAATAAGCGTCAAGATATCCATTTTCTCTGGATTAATTTCCTCAAATAAAATAGTTCGATTAGTCTGATTAATAACATTCTTATTCCCCATTTTTCCTTTAAAGTTATTCTTAGTATCATATAAAAATTAATTACTGTAAATCAACTTTTTGCAATCCATTTAAACTAATTTTATACAATTTTTCAAATAACTTTATTTTCCCCCTTCTTTATATTTTTAATTATTTTTTAACCAATATAATGATACAATAAAATTTGGATTTTGTCAATATTATTATTTTCAATTTTTGTTTTTATATTGCTTAAATTAAGTTTTATACTTCAATTCTAAGATTAAATAATTTTTATTTTTTTACAAAATTATGAAATTAATAAATCTAATATATAATACTGTGTCCCTATTTTTGTCAAATAAATTTCTTCAAACCTCCCCATTGAATTATTATCTTCAGATGAACAAATAACGGTTCCATATATATCTCCGTTAACATATCCTAATTTTTTAGGATTTTTTGTTATCTGAATTGAACAACTATATTCAATATCTTTAACTTTAATAGTTTCTTCAATTTTTTTATTATAACCCATGCTATCCAATTTATTTTCTAGTTTTAAAAGTATATTCGATGTTTTTTCAAAAAATTCATTATTATTCTTATTATCATCAAAATATTCTCTATACTTTTTAAAAATGTTATTATCATATTTTTCTAATATATAATTTTTACTTTTTCGAGCTTTAATAATAATGTCAAGAATTCTTTTAAGTGATACACTCATTGTTTTATCATCCATTTTTTTATTATCAAAACTTACTTTTTTCAATATTTTTTGTGGTTTTTTTTCTGTATTTTCCTTATATTTAATATTATTAAACAAATTATCATTATTTTTTCCACAACATGAAATTAAAGTCAGCACTATTATTTTAATTAATAATTTTATCATTTTATCTCCTTTATCCTACGGTACCTGTATTTTGTGAATCTATAATTATTGGCAATTCTCGTTCTTCTGGTTTTACTATATAACTTTTAGGTTTCATAAAATAATCAATTCTACT
Organism: Leptotrichia sp. oral taxon 879 str. F0557; assembly: GCF_000469385.1. Lineage (GTDB taxonomy): Bacteria > Fusobacteriota > Fusobacteriia > Fusobacteriales > Leptotrichiaceae > Leptotrichia > Leptotrichia mesophila. Next base: position 66,981 of record NZ_KI271286.1, on the reverse strand, counting down.
TGGCTCAAAAGCAGTTTTATTAATTTCATTGTTTTGATTTCCACCTAAAAATACATACATTCCATTTTTTCTTTTTCCAACTAATATAGCCACATGACTATATCCATTTCGAAATTTAAAAATTCCTATAGCTCCTACAAAAGGTTGTGTTTTTTCTCCTTCAAACCAACCTCTTTTTGGCAATCCTGGTCTTGGTGCAACTCCCCAGTCATAACCTCCAACAGAAGGATTTGATGAGTTTTTATATCCCGATGTTTTTATGCAGTATGTTATAAATGCTGCACACCATGCAACTTTAGTAGGATTTTTATCTGTACCAAAATTTGCCATAGAAAAATATGTTTTCTGTATTCTGCTGTATAAACTTTTACTTGATTCTTTTTGTCCTCTATATTTTTTCATTTCTTCTTCCGCAATTTTTATCCATGGTGCTCTTTCTCCAATTTCTTTATGCGGACAATTATTTATTTTACATACATTAGTTTCTTGTTTTTTTTGCGGAACATTTTGAATAATTTGTTTTTGTTCTTTTATATTTTTATTCAAATTGTTATTTGGATTTTGAGTTTTTTCTATTGAAGGAATTATTTTATTTATTATTGTTGTATTTTTATTATTTTCATTTTGAATTACCGAATTATTTCTCTTTGTATCTACCTTAACCTCCTTTTCAGAACTATTATCAACTTTTTTTTGTATATTTTTTTGTGCAACATTATTAGAATTCACATTTATCCTACTCGATGAACCATGAGTCTCATCCCACACCCCTTGACTAAACGGACACACTGCCACACTTTTTCCATTTTTCCTTATAGCATTTAATATATCTCTCTCAGTTGGAACATGTTTTGTAGATGTATAAAGCATTTTCCCTATTCCAATCCAGTTTGATATATCTGATGATTTTATTCTTTGTTTTGGAACTGCTTTTGCCTGTTTTACATTATTTTTTATTTTGTAGTTTTGTAATTTTATTTGTTCTGTATTTGTAGTGTTTATATCACTATTTAATTCTGATTCAATCAATTTTTTTGCATTTTCTGTTATAGTTAGATTTCCAGCTCGCATTAAATAACCATAAGTTATTACTGGGAGCATTTTTGCAGAATAGAAATTTTTCCTTTCATAATCACATAGGCTTAATCCGTGATTTTTTACTACTCCTTTCGTATCAAATTTAGTCCCTGACTTTTGTTTTACATTTTTATAAGCTTCTTTGAATACGGTATAGATTCTTTTTCTTAGATATTTTTCTTTTTCTGTAGTAACTTCTTGATTTGCAATTTGCATTTTTGCTTTGTTTATCTTTATAAAATTTTCTTTATTTTTCTTTTCAGACTCACTTAATTTTCTCATTCCAAGCATATTTTTTACATCTTTTGAAAAGTAAGAACGCATATTGTCCATTACTCCAGCTTTATATTTTTTCCATTTAGCATATTTTTGTGCCTCTTTTTTCAGCTGTGTCTGCATAAAATTATTATTTATATCGCTACAAATATTTATTAACAGCTTATATTGACAATCTGCATCTCTCTCAGCTTCCTTAACTTCTTCCATTTTGGTAACAGCCGTTCCTACTTCTTTTTGTCCAGCATCATCAATACTTATTATTCCACCGTGCATACATTGTATAGTCGAAATATCCAGCAATGCAGGCTTGTCTCTTACTTTCACATCTGTATTTTTCTCCCATGTCCCTATTAATGCTGGCTGACAAATCCCGATAGCACTACATGATTTAAAAGGCTGAATATTTGTGTCATTTATATTTGCCTGCTTTGCTCCTCTAAGCATAACTCTATCTTCATTTATTATTATCTTGCTTATATCCTTTCCAAGCGTACACCTTAATATGCAGTTAGTATTTACAAATAATTCTCCAGTAGGATTTATAATATTCTGCAAATCATAAAATGATTTATAAAATGAATACAAGTCCATAGAATCAATATTTGCAGCATAATCTCGCAATTCTTTACTATCTTTAAATAATCTCAAAATAATGCTTTTATCCTTTTCAAAGTCCAAATTATCCCTGTAATTTTCATAAACTTCATCTATCAAATTACTTATTTGTCTGATATTCCGTACTTTTATTGCTGACTTTGAAGTTATCCAATCATTAAGAACAGTAGTTACCCTTATATCTTTTCCAATTTTTTGAAGCCTGTCAAATAGTCCCATTTCACTTTTCGAAGGTAAATCTATTCCCTTGTGTTTTTTTATATACCATAACAGATAATTTCTAACTATATTACTATCTCTATATTTATGATTATCAAAATACTTAATTTCATTTTCTTCCTTAAATCCAGTCTGAACCTTCAAAAATTCAATTATTATATTGTCAATTAACCTTCTTGATAAAGGAAACTGTCTGACTCCATTTTCATCTATAGAATATGTTTTTTCGTATTCTAATACATTTTCTCCAAGTTCTCTTATCAAATTTTCACATCTTGATTTTTGCAATTCTGATGGCTGTTTTTTACTGACTTTTATAATAATTTCATCAATATCCTTTATTCCTTGTATATATTTATCATATTTTTCAGGTAATTGATTTTTTTCAATCTTAACTTCCTCATCTTTTACATGTATCTGAATCACACCTTGTATTTTATCCACATAATCATTTTGCTTCTTAAATTTATTTACAGGCTTTTTATCAGGAAATTTAATGTATTTTGCTGAATATTGGCTAATTACGTATTCCAGCGACTCTATGCTAGTTTTATTTGGAATAGGGTACGAATAAATATAATAAACTATATCCTGTATCCGCAAAACTTCATTATTCTCTTCTCTTCCTCTCAAAATATCGAATCCATGCTGTCTTATTACATTCCCAATATTTTCGTTATCTTTGGTTGCCTCATCATACATTTTTAAAATAATATTTATATCTTCATTATTCTCTTCCAGCACCTTTTTCCCAGTCTTAGTTTCCAAATATTTTACATAATCCTGATTATAAAGATTTTCATCTTGAAATTTAGCTTGCAGCCTCTTTAAAATAGACTCTTCAGGATTTACAAAGGCTAATTCAGGAGCTTTTCCATTTTCAGCTCTGTCTCTTTTATACTCTTCGCTATCCCAAACTTCCTCAAATTTCTGTCCATTAAATGTGAATACTCCCACTTTGCTGGTATTTTCAACATTTTCTATTTTTGTAGTATTTGAGGTTGAAACAGGTTTTTGCATTTGTACTGGTTTTGATTGAGAATTATTTGAAATATTATTTTTAGGTTTCTGCTGAACTGTAGCCTGTTTATTTATATTTTTATTATCAGTCTGAGTATGATTTTTCTCCACAACTTTATGTCCAACTTCACAATTATCCTTGAATCCAATAATTACTGATAAGTCATGTCCTGCTAAATTTTCAGCATAAAGCAGTGAAGGCATGGAATTTCCATCTACTGGTATTCCCCATACTCCTTTAAAGTTATTTTCCAAAGCATTAGACATTGCACCTTGTCCACATAAATGCGATGCAGCAAGCATTCCAGATGATGTAAGCAAAAAACTTTTTCCTCTCAAATCTTCTGCTTTATAGCCTTGATTTCTTTTTTTCATTATTATTGTTTTTACTCTTGCTTCAGAAGCTGTTACTTTTCCTGGTGCTTTGTAAACTGCATTTCTAGGAACTGCTATATTTTTACAAATTTTATCCTTATGTTTTTTCAAAGTTGCCCATCTCATTTTTACAGAACGCATAATTACTTCATCTTGTGCTGCTGGAGTATTCAAAAAACTTTGTTTTCCTGTTAACTTCCATTTTGTGGCACCTTCACCAATAAATCTGGCATTTGCCCAAGTTGATCCTTTTGGAAGCCATCCCATATCCATCAGAACATCTGTTCCTATTTGATATTTTCCAATATAGTATTTTTGGTCTGCTAAATCATATTTTCCTCCACTTTCCAGCTTAGCTAATTTTTCAAAAAATGCAACCGCACTATCCCCAATATCTACCCCATTAAATTTTCTATTTACCACAATCAATTTCCCCCTTTAAATCTTAAAACTTTCACAAAATTAATTTTATCAATTTAAATAAAATTATTACATTCCTTCTTTGTTTGCTATATTCTTATTTATAATTAATTTTATCATAAACTATTTTAACTGGCTTTTATGTATATATCCTTTCATATAATATCCCCCATCTTTATTATAAAAATACACATATTTCCAGGCACCTTCGTTTGAGATTTCCTCAACTGTAACGTTATTCGCTAATTTATGAATTATCGAACTATCTGAACCATGGTTTTCTCTTACATTAACAACATTTTCCTTTGAAGCCGTTATAAAAATTTTACCTGTTCTCTTAGGTGATACTAGCCCAAAATCCCTAAATTCCTCACGCCACAAATGTTCACTTTTCATATCCGTTATCACATAATTTGTCCCTCCACTTGCTGCAACTATTGATAAAAACAGATTATTTCCCTCAATACTTTCCAATTGTGAATCTAAATTTACTATATCTTTTACTATTATTTTTCCATTTTTTGTAAAAAAAGTTTCACTATTTGATTGTCCCGCATAAGCATAAGGATATGTAAGAGTGTATATTGAGTAAATATTATTTGTAAAAAAAGTTGCCCCTTCCACTTTATCATCTGCTTCTTTAGAATTTCTATTATATTCATCAACTATCTTGTAAATCTCTTTCGGAAGTTTATCTAGTGCAATTTCCTTTGTAGAAAGTTCTTTTATAATCTTTACTGTCTCAAAACCGTTTATTTTGCTCTCAAATTCTGAAAAATTAGGATATTTTACCACATTTTCTCTTTTTGCAGTAAGTTCTGGGTATCTTTCTTCTATAAATATTTTTTTAGGAATCATAAAATCACGATAATTTTCATATACATAATCCACAATTTCTTTTGGAACTTCACGTAATTCCAGCCTTTTTAAGTTTTTTAATCTAGAAATTTCCTCAACTCCATTTTTTAATGGATTAAAACTTACATCCAAATGTTCGAGCTTTGCTAATTTTCCAATCCCTCTAATATCACTTATTTTATTGTTATGTATCCATAGTTCCCTTAAATTGGGCAAATTTAATAACGGTTTTACATCTTCTATCTGATTAAAATTTATTTTCAACACTTCTATTTTTTTTAGATTTTCCAACGGCTTTATGTCCTTTATTCTATTCCAACGTAAATCAATAATTTTTGCATTTTTGTAATTTACAACGCAATTTATCTCTTCCAACCCTTTATTTCTCAAGTCTATTTTTTCAGCATTAATATTATATTTTTCTAGTTCAGTACAACTTTTATCTTGTTTCGAAATTGTATGAATTTGTGCCATTTGTTCATTTGTATTTCTATTTTCTTTCAACTCATCACTTTTACTGTTACTACATGCTATAAATACTATAAAAATTGAAATTTTTAGTATTTTTCTCATTTTTCCTCCTATTATTTATATTATTATTTTAATTAATAAAAAATTTATTTTATATAAATATTTTTTAATATTTTTATATTTATTCATTTTATTTTAATCTATATAATGATACCTTATGTTTTAAATTTTGTCAATAAAAAAATGGTTTTTTCCTAAAAATTTTATATTATTTTGAAAAAGTGCTTGTAATTATAATAAAAAAGTGATATTATTAGTTTAGAAAATAAATTTAAAACTTCAGGGCAGGGCGAAATTCCCGACCGGTGGTAAAGTCCACGAGTTGTTTTTATTTTAAATAAAATTAAAACGACATGAACTGGTGCAATTCCAGTACCGATAGTTACAGTCTAGATGGTAGAAGTGAAATGATTAATTTTTAATATGAATTTATTAAATAATTTTGTTGTATATAACTCAGTTATTTATGTAAAATTCAGAATTATAATAATTACAAATTAAAATTACCTACCTTTATATAAAAGCCTTGAATCTTAGTATTCTTGGCTTTTTTAGTTTTAAATGAAAATAAAAAATTAAATAATGAGAGGATGATTTAAAAATGAGAACTTTTGAAGGAAAATTTGATGGAAGAAATGTAAAAATAGCTATTGTAGCTGGGAGATTTAATGAATTCATTACTTCAAAATTGATTGGAGGAGCTTTGGATGTATTAAAAAGAAATGATGTTTCTGAAGAAAATATTGATATTGCTTGGGTTCCAGGAGCTTTTGAAATACCACTAATTGCAAAAAAATTAGCAAATACACAAAAATATGATGCTATAATTACTCTTGGAGCTGTTATAAAAGGTTCTACACCACACTTTGACTATGTTTGTTCAGAAGTTTCAAAAGGAGTTGCCCAAATTTCATTGCAAAGTGAATTACCTGTAATTTTTGGAGTTTTAACTACAAACAACATTGAAGAAGCTATTGAAAGAGCCGGAACAAAAGCTGGAAATAAAGGTGCAGATGCTGCATTTTCTGTAATCGAAATGATTAATTTAATAAAAGAAATTGGATAAAAAATATTTTTGTAAAATTTTCAGAAAATTTTGATAAAAATAAAATTATAAATTTAATTGATAGCATCATGAATTATACTCAAACCTACTTAAAATTAAACTACTAAAAATTATATAAAATTTAGGGTTTGAGAAAATAGTCATAGCCTTTTGAGTTTAGTTTTAAATCAGTTTTACTATAATAAAGGAAAAAATAAAATGAATGAAAATATTGATGAAAAATATATGAAAATGGCAATTGAACTGGCAAAAAAAGGGGGTGGGTCAGTAAATCCCAATCCAATGGTTGGAGCTATCGTCGTTCAAGATGGAAAAGTTATTGGAACTGGCTATCACAAATATTTTGGAGGACCTCACGCCGAAGTTTATGCCTTGGATGAAGCTTCAAAAAATTCTAAAGATTTGTCAGATGCAACAATTTATGTTACATTGGAACCTTGCTCGCATTATGGAAAAACACCACCTTGTGCAGAAAAAATTGTAAAATTGGGACTAAAAAGATGTGTTATCGGCTCATCTGATCCAAATCCAAAAGTAACTGGAAAAGGTATACAAATATTGAAAAATGCTGGAATTGAAGTTACTGGAAATATTTTGAAAGAAGAATGCGACAAAATAAACCAAGTGTTTTTCAAATATATTATGACAAAATTACCATATTTATTCTTAAAATGTGCGATTACTCTAGATGGAAAAATTGCTACAAAAACAGGAAATTCCAAATGGATTACAAACGAAGCGGCACGTGAAAAAGTACAATTTTACCGAAATAAATTTATGGGAATAATGGTTGGGATAAATACTATTCTAGCTGATAATCCAAGTCTTACTGCGAGAATTGAAAATGGTGTAAATCCATATAGAATAATTATTGATCCACATTTAAAAACTGAAAAAGATTATACTGTTATTAAGGAAAATATTGATGAAAAAACCATAATTATTACATCAGAAAAAAATAAAAATTCTGAAAAGCAGTTAGATTTTTCTAAAAATAACAAGGTTAAATTTGTATTTTTAAATGGTACAAAATTCAATTTTAAAGAAATCCTTGACAAAATTGGAAAATTAGGAATTGACTCAATTTTGCTGGAAGGTGGACAATCACTTATTTCACAAGCATTTGAAGAAGATGTTATTGATGCTGGAGAAATTTTCATTGCTAATAAAATTTTAGGCGATACTGAAGGAAAATCTTTTATTGCTGGATTTGATAAAAAAAATATGAATAGAGCCATCGTTTTGAAAAACGTAAAATATAATGTTTATGATGAAAATGTTGGAATGGAATTTTTACAAAAAAATTATAGTTAGTAGATTGGTTATAAATACAACTTAACTTTCTACTATAATTTAAAATAAAAAATTAAAAATCAGGAGAAAATTATGTTTACTGGTTTAGTTGAAGAAACTGGAAAAATTATTGATATTGCAAAAAAATCTGCAAGTATCGAGATTACAATAAGGGGAAAAAAAGTCGCTGAAAAAGCACAGATTGGGGATAGTATTGCTGTAAATGGCGTCTGTTTGACTGTTACAAAACTAAATGGAAATGACTTTACTGCCGATGTAATGTTTGAAACTATTGAAAAAAGCGGTTTAAAACGTGCTAAAGCTGGAGATATTGTAAATCTTGAAAAGTCACTTACACTTATGACTTTTTTAGGCGGACATCTTGTAATGGGAGATGTTGACTGTGAGGCTAAAATTGTATCAATTACAGACAAAGGGATTGCAAAAGTGTATGAATTCCAGCTGGATAAAAATTATAAAAATAATATGAAATACATTGTTGAAAAAGGACGTGTAACGATTGATGGAGCGAGCCTTACAGTAATTGATGTAAATGATAATGATGGAATTTTCTCAGTTTCACTTATTCCACATACAATTGAAAATATTACCGTTGGAATGAAAAAAACTGGAGATTTTGTAAATATTGAAACAGATTTGTTTGGAAAATATGTTGAAAAAATATTAAAGTTTGACAATTTTGAAAATATAGAAAATAAAGAAAAAAAATCAAATTTAACAATGGAATTTTTACAAAAAAATGGATTCTAATTGAAAATATAATAAAAGAAAGAAGTGATTTTAAATGTCAGAAAAAAAGATGAATTTTGACAGCATTGAAGCTGCCATCGAAGATTTAAAAAATGGTATTCCAGTAGTAGTTGTTGACGATGAAGAGAGAGAAAATGAAGGAGATTTTGTAATTCCAGCTGATGCAGTAACTTATGAAACTTTAAATTTTATAATTAATGAGGCACGTGGGCTTATGTGTGTCCCAATGTCTAAAAAACGTGCAGAAGAGCTTGAACTAAATCCAATGGTTCAGCACAATACTGATTATTACGGAACTGCTTTTACAGTATCAGTTGACGCGCTGGAAGGTACAACTACTGGAATTTCTGCAGGTGATAGACTAAAAACAATAAAAGACTTGGCAAATCCTCTAAAAACCGCAAAAGACTTTAGAAAACCAGGACATATATTTCCGCTAATCGCACGTGAAGGTGGCGTTCTTGAAAGAAAAGGACATACTGAGGCTGCTGTTGAATTATCTAAACTTGCTGGATTTTCTGATATAGGTGTAATTATGGAAATTTTAAGAGAAGATGGGGAAATGGCTCGTCGAAATGATTTGTTTGAATTTTGCCAAAAACATAATTTAAAATTAATTACAATTGATGATTTAATTGTTTACATAAAAAAAAACGAAAAATTAGTTAAAAACGAAGCAGTTGTTCATATTCCAACACAATTTGGAAACTTTACTTTTGCAGGTTATAGTGACAAAATTGAACATAAAGAATATATTGCTGTTATGAAAGGGGAAATAAAGAATAAAGAAAATGTCACTGTCAGACTTCACTCTGAATGCCTGACCGGTGATGTTTTTGGTTCAAGACGGTGTGATTGTCAAGAACAGCTTCATAGAGCCTTATATGAACTGGAAGAAAGTAGAGAAGGTCTTTTAATCTATCTACGTCAAGAAGGACGTGGAATTGGTATTTTGAATAAATTAAAGGCATATAAACTTCAGGATGAAGGCTATGATACTGTTGAAGCAAATCATAAATTGGGATTTTCTGATGATTTAAGAGATTATGCTGTAGCAGCACAGATTATAAAGGATTTAGGAATAAAATCAATTATTTTAAAAACTAATAATCCAAAAAAAATTGAAGGACTCGAAAAATACGGGATTAAAGTTGCTGGACGTACAGAAATTGAAATTACTGCAAATGATGTGGATAAAAGTTATTTAAAGGTAAAAAAAGAAAAAATGGGACATTTATTGAAACAAAATTTATAGAAAATTGATTCAATTAACTCAGGTATTATGGCTATTTTGCTAAAATATCTGAGTTTTTATTTTAAGCTTTTTATAAAATTAACTCTATTTTAAAGTAATTTCCATTATTTTAATTTAACTTTCAACAATTCTCCTTATTTATTTCTTAAATTTTTCATAATTTCCTTTTATAAAATATTCTTCAAGTAATAAAAAATTAAATGTCTTCTATAAGTTCTAAGCAAAAATCTAATTTTGAAAAAAATATTTCTTCATTCAAAATCTTCAACTCATAAATATTTTTAGATACTTTTTATCAATTATTAAATAATATTTTTATACAAAATAATTATAGGTATAAAAAAACATAATCCAAAAACTTTTGACTTTATCATCTAGTTTCTCAGATTATGTTTTAATGCTATTCTATAATTAAAATATATCTTTGTCAGATAACTTTGCATCTTTTGTTTTAAACATTTCAAGCAGTTTTTCCACCGTCAGTTTTTTCTTTTCCTCGCCTTTTATATCAAAAATTATTTCTCCTGCATGAAGCATAATAAGCCTATTTCCATAAGTTATGGCATCTTGCATATTATGCGTTATCATAAGACTTGTTATATTATTTTTTTCAATAATTTCCTTTGTCTTTTCCAAAATTATTTCTGAAGTCTGAGGATCAAGTGCTGCTGTATGTTCATCCAGCAGTAATATATCTGGACGGTTTAGAGTTGCCATTATTAATGACAAACATTGTCTTTGTCCACCAGATAGAAGTCCTACCTGTGTAAACAATTGATTTTCCAGCCCAAGTCCCAAACTTGCCAATTGCTTTTTATAAAATTCGATATTTTTTACATCCAATCCAAAAGTAAAGTTAAAACGCTTTCCTTTATTTTTAGCCATTGACAAATTTTCCAGCACCGTCATTGATGGAGCTGTTCCCATTGTTGGATTTTGGTAAACTTGTGAAATCCATTTTGCTCTTTTATGCTGTTCTACATTTGTTATATCATTTCCGTTTAAAACAACATTCCCTCCATCTGGTATGATTTGTCCATTTAATACATTCAAAAGTGTAGACTTTCCAGCACCATTACTTCCAATAATTGTTATAAAATCCCCGTCATTTATTGTGAAATTCAAGCCTTTAAATACTTGTTTTTCTGTTCCCAGTTCAGAGAAGAAAGTTTTATGTAAATTTTTTAACTCTATCATTAATTTGCCTCTCCCTTCTCAATCAATTTTACTTTTTTCTTACCTTTTTTAGTTTTTTGAATTAATTCATTCCATAAAATTACTGCAAGAATTATCGCTGTTATAACTTTTACATCTGTTGGTTTAACTTCCAGTATCTTTATAACATTATCACTGAAATGAAGCCCTTCATACATATTTCTTGTCCAGCTGTTTGACATCAAAGCTAGATTTATTATAAAATAATACATTAAAGATCCTATTGTAACAATGGAAATTTCGTTTATTACTTGTGATTTTTTCAATACTCCAAGTCCTAAAATAATTGCTGCAAGTCCAATAACAATTGTTCCTACTCCAGACTGCAAATCTGCAACTTTAATATTTTGTGCAAACAATGCACCTGCTAATGCCACAACTCCATTTGCCAGCATTAATCCAAATATTTTTAGTCTTTTTTCATTTACCCCAAGACTTACTACAAGCTGCTCATTATTCCCCAATGCTCTTAATGCAAATCCAAATTTTGATGTCAAGATATAATCAATAACCATTTTTATAATAAATGCGATAAGTATTGTAAGCATAAGTTTTACATCTTTTGTATTTGCAACATAAATTATCAGTCCAATTACAAAAATAGTATAAACAGCAAGACTTCTAACCATATATTTATTTTCTTTAATTTTATAGTCATAAAGCCCTTTCAATACAAGTAAAATTACAAATATAATTGAAAAAGGTATAAAGTTCTTTTCATAAGAAATTATTTCATAAATACTTCTTTCTGGCGATATAAATACATTAGGCATTCCAACAATTCTGGAGTTTATACTATAAAGTCCCGTCATTACTAAAATTCCTGAAAGCAGTCCGTTAATTTTTAAATAAACGTGCAAGGCTCCTGTCACATATCCTGCAATCATTCCACATATAACCGCAAGAATCAGTCCCATAATCGGACTTGTTATTCCAAAAAAACCATTTTTAGACAGTGCAAATGCTGCAAATACAAATCCTCCAAGTGGAAATGTTCCATCCACTGACATATCTGGAAAATCCAGTATTTTATAAGTCAAATACACTCCCATAACCATTATCGAATATATAAATCCAGTTTTAAAAGCCTCTGGAAGACTTTGTAAAAATACTAATAATTCATTCATTTAACTTTTTTCTCTCTTTCTTTTCTGTTCTCTCCATTTAATTTATTATTTATTTTCCTACAAATTCAGCTCCATTAAACAATGGATTTTTTATATCCAGTCCCAATGCCTGTGCTGTCTTCTGATTTACATATAATTTCATTTGTTTTGAAGTTTCAAAAGGAATTTGAGAAACAGGTTTCCCTTTAAGAATTTCGATTGCCATTTCTCCAGTACGTTTTCCTAATGCGTAGTAGTCAAGCCCCATTGTGAACAATGCTCCCAGTTCTACAGAAGAGTTTTCACTTGCAATTACAGGTTTTTTAGCTGCAATCGCTTCGGAAGCGACAAAGTTTGCCCCTGATACAACAAGATTATCTGTTGGTAAATACAATGCATCAGTTACTCCCAATAAATTTTTAGTAGCCTGTGCCAGTTCACCAAAATTGCTTATTCCCTGCAACACAACTTCTATATTTTTTTCCTTGGCAATTTTTTGAATTTCCTGAACTTGAACGGCCGAATTTTGTTCTGATGGATTATAGAGAACTCCAACTTTTTTTACATCAGGCTTTATTTTCAAAAGTAAATCCAATTGTACTGCAATATTTTCTACTTTATCACTTGTCCCTGTCACATTTGGATTCAAAAGTTTTGCACTTGCTGGATCTGTAACAGCTGAAAATAGCACTGGAATATCTGAAATATTATTTACCAACGCTTGTGCAGATGGTGTTGCGATCCCAAATACCAAGTCTTTTTTGTCTACCTTATAATTTGAAGCTATCAAATTTGCATTTGTTACTTCCCCATTTGCATTTTTTTCATCAAAGTCTGCATTTATCCCAGCTTCCTTGAATGCATCCTCAAATCCTTTTTTTGCCAAATTAAGTGATGGATGTTCCATGAACTGTGTTACACCAATTTTAAAAACTTGTTTATTATCAGCTGGCTGTGAACTATTTTTTCCACTGACAGTATCACTGTTTTTATTTCCACAAGCTAATACCATTAATAAACTTACAACTACTAATAATATTTTTTTCATTTCTCTTCCTTTCCCATTATTTTCTAAATCTTTTTATCAAAATTTTACTGAATAACCTGTGCCTTAGATTTTATATCCTCAGGTAATGAAATTCCAAGTGCCGCAAGTGTCTTTCCATTTACTACAATTTCATTTAAAGGCATTGTCTTAAATTGAATTTCACTAGGCTTTTTACCGTTCTTCAAAATTTCAATTGCCATTTTACCAGCTTCTTTCCCTATTTCATAATAACTTACACCTTGTGTGATCAAAGCTCCGCCTTTTACATGAGCCGCTTCCCCACCAAATACTATTTTTTTAGCCGCTGTTGCTTTGTCTGTAATCAAGCTTACAACAGATGCCACAAGATTATCTGTTGGCAAATAAATTGCATCTGTTTCCCTAACTAGATTATCTACCGCCTGAGGTATTTCATTTGCTTGAACAATACTTTTTTCAACAATATTTATTCCTAGTTCCTTTGCCGCTTTTTTCAAATCTTCCACTTGAACCTTTGAATTTTGTTCCGAAGAATTATAAAGTACCCCAACTGTTTTTATGTTAGGACTTAATTTCTTTAACAATTCCAATTGTTGTTTTACATCCATTCTATCACTTACACCAGTCACATTATCCTTCAAAATTCCAGCCGATCGTGGATCTGTAATCGCCGAAAACACAACAGGTATATCATTTGTCGCTTGTGCCGCTGGTTGAGCTGCATTTGTTGCAATCGCGAATATCAAGTCCTCTTTTGAACTAACAAAGTTATTGGCAATCAAATTTGCATTAGCTGTTTCTCCATTTGCATTTTTCTCATCAAAATCAGCTTCAATTCCTGCTTCCTTAAAAGCTGCCTTAAATCCTTCCCTTGCACTGTCAAGTGCTGGATGTGATGCAATCTGTGTAATTCCAATTCTATACTTCTTAGAGCTTGTCCCAGCTCCACTACTACCTTTATTCTCACTACCAGAATTCCCACAGCTTAAAACCATAAGTGTCAATGCACTAATTAAAATCAATAATTTTTTCATTAATTTTTCCTCTCTTTCCTACTATCCTACAAATTTTCTCAAAACATCCAAAATAATTTTTTTAATTCTATTCCAAAGTTTTGAGTTAATAAAATATTATCTTCTCAACTAATTTTAGATAATATTTTTCCCTACTATGAAATAATAACATTTTTTTCTCTTTAAAGCAATATTATTATTTCCTTTTAATAACTTTTTTGATTTATTTTTTCATTTTTAAATTAAATAAAATCTTCTTTAATTTTTATTTTATTTAATCAATAAATATTTTTCCATAATTTTTAGATTTTTTCTTTTTTTGTAAATGTTTTTGATAAAAGATAAAAAAAAATAGTATCTCGAAATAATTAAAATATAATTTTTTAGTTTTAATAAACCGACGGAGCTTTTATTTGTTCAG
>NZ_KI271286.1:6428-52320 GCF_000469385.1 Leptotrichia sp. oral taxon 879 str. F0557 | reverse complement strand
ATTTGTTCAGCTACGACTGTTTGACGACTGCAAGAAGGGATTTCGGAGATGGACAAATAAAAGTCGGAGTCTAGCCATAGGTTGTAGGTTTTGCGGCAATGAGCAATCCTACGAAAATAAAAAGTGCGGCAATGAGCAATTCTACGAAAATAAAAAAGTTTAATGATTGTGAATTAGTTATCAAATAACTCTATTATAAAAATTTATTTCTATTTTAAAAGAGTATATAAATCAAAATAAAATGATATATAAAAAAACTATCTTGAAAAAATAAATAATCTTCAAGATAGCTTTAATTTATTAAAAATAAAATATTTTATTATTTAGTATCAGCAACTTTATCAGCTAATTTTTTCCCAACTTTGAATTTTACTACTTTTTTAGCGTCTATTTTGATTGGTTTACCAGTTGATGGATTTCTTCCTTCTCTAGCTGCTCTGTCTTTTACTTCGAAAGTTCCCCAACCTACAAATTGGATACTTTCACCTTTTACTAAAAATTCTTCTGTTGTTCCTAAAAAAGCATTAACTAATTCCTCTGCTCTTTTTTTAGTTTCTCCTGTTGCTTTTGCATAAGCATCTACAAATTCTTTTTTTGACATTATATCTCCTCCAAACATTTTTAATTACATTGTTTATTATATGTTACCATATTTTATTCATTTGTCAAGTTATTTATCTCATTACGATTTAAAAAAATCTCAATTTTTTAAAGAATTATTCTGATAAATTTTCTCTTCCAAACTAGAAATTTTAATAATTTATTCTTCTATAACTTTATGAGTTTCAAAAATTCTCTCCATTGTTTTTTTGAATGTTGGAGAACCTACTAAATCATATTGCTTTTGTGTAGGTCTTTTACATACTGCTGCGTAGTAAAACTCGTGGATTTTATCTTTTCTACCATTAATATCACGAAGTCCAGTTTCACCTAGCATTTCATTAAATTGTTTAATTCCTTGTTGAACTTCTGCTAAAGTATGCGTCATTTTCTTACCATCTTTTATGTAGCTTTCTTCCATAATTATAGATCCAATTGGCACACAAGCGGCTACTTCTTGACCATCTTTGTTATAAAATTCTGTCCATTCCTCCTCACTCATAAACAACACACCTCTTTCATCTCTATAAGGCTCCGCTATTCCAAAAGCTGAAAATGCCAATAATCCCAATAAAATAAGTTTTTTCATTGTAAATCTCTCCTTTTTTCTAATTTTTTAATATTTTATATTCATAACTTTTTTATATTTGCTATTAGATAATTTTTTCTTTAAATATTTTCTATCTTCTAACGGAAAATTATTTTCATTCACTTTAAATTCAATATTTAAAAATTTCATAAATGATTCAAAGAGAAGTCTCAAATCTTTTATTAATTTTTCATAATTATAATCTAATTTTTTTACAATTTCATTTATTGAATCTGATATATCGATTTTATTTTTATTCTTAATATGTAAATCATCTGAATATTCAGAATATAAAGAATAAAGGGTATTTAAATACTCTTCTTTTATTTGTTTTTTTAATTTTTCTTTTAAGTTTCGATAACCTATTTTTGAAACATTTTCATAATTTTGATCTTTTTCTATTTTATTCTGATAAATGAACTTTATACTACCTTCAATAACTCCTCTAAAACAGAAATTAATAGAAGGATAAAAATTATTAGGAATATTTAACAACAATCCCATTAAATGATTCGTAATAACTTCTATAAAATCAATTTTTAT
Organism: Leptotrichia sp. oral taxon 879 str. F0557; assembly: GCF_000469385.1. Lineage (GTDB taxonomy): Bacteria > Fusobacteriota > Fusobacteriia > Fusobacteriales > Leptotrichiaceae > Leptotrichia > Leptotrichia mesophila. The sequence goes on along the minus strand of NZ_KI271286.1, from coordinate 50,588 downwards.
TTCATTTTTACAATTTTTTTCTATTAATACTAATACTACAAATATATTTTCTATTTCTATATATAGTTTTTCTAACTGTTCTTTAGTTACTTCAGATACTGTATTAATATCTATAAAATTATAATTTTGATTTAAAAATCTTAAATATTTATTATTTTTCATGAATTACCTACTTATTTCTAGAAAATTTTTGTAATAATTCTTCAATATAATTTTCTTCACCATTTTTTCTGGTTTTTTTATTTTTTATGACTTCTTCTTCTGATTTTAATCCTTTAATTGCATCGTAAATTTTATTCGAATATTGAATTATCTCTTCATTTTTTGATAATGAAATTGTTTTTAAGACTTTGGATAATATCATTGGTCTACTTTTCATAATATATTCTTTAAAATCGAATCCTAAGCTATATATAAACTTTTTTAAGTCAGGATTACTTTTGAAATGTTGTTTTTCTATTATTAGTACAGAAAAAATTGCATATAATTCATATCTTTTATTTTCTTCTGATTTCATTGATTTAATTTTATCTAATTTTGTTATTACTCTCATTTAATTCACTCATCCTTTCAATAAATTCTTGACATATATCGTCTAAATTACTCATTAAACCTTTATCTTTCCTATCTAAAATGAAACTTTGAAGTTTTGATGTATTTATTTTATCATAGTATCTAAAATTATTTTTGAAAAAATACATATTTTTAAACATTTTATTTTCTTTTATCTGTTTAACTCGCTGAATTTTTCTTCCTTTTTGTTCTTCCTTTATCATTGTAAATATTACACCTAAATTTTGAATTGATTTTATTCTAAAATTTGCTCTGTAACTTTTTGTAATTTCTTTTATTACTCTTTCTAATAAATCTAATCCAAATAATGAGTAAATATCAGGCTTTAATGGAACAAAATAATAGTCTGATGCTAATAATGAAGAGATTGTATAAAAAGAATAAGTTGGAGGACAATCAATAAAAATGAAATCATATTCCTCTTTTATTCTGTAATCTTCAATAAAATTATATAATTTTTGTTCTACACTTCCAGAAGTTTCTCTTTCCATAAATATGGTTTCAAGCTCGCCTGGAATAATATCTAATGTATCTGATAACTTACATATAGTTTTTTCTTTTTCTACATTCTCATCAATAATTTCTGTTCTTTTAAAAATATTTTGAATAGAAGGTATTTCTCTTTTTTCATTCAAATCTTTCTTTATGTCTTCTCCTTCAAATATCTTAAACTTTTCAAAAAAAGATTGAGTGCAATTAGATTGTGGGTCAATATCTATAACCAATATCTTCTTTTTTTCTTTTTCAGATAAATAATATGCAATTTCTTTACAAAGTGTTGTTTTTCCTACACCACCTTTCATATTCAAAAATGAAATTACATTTTTTTTATTCATTAATACCTCCCCTTTCTATTGATTCTCTTTAATATTATACCCTAATTTTTTTATTACTTCAATAAAAATCATTTTATTTTTTCAATATTTCAAATATTATTTTAATATCAATCTTTATGTCTTCTCATTATTTTTCAAAAAACTATTGCTAAAAATTCAAAAAAAATATACAATATAAGCATTACAATACAATAAAAATTAAATATAGAAGGAGAAAATATGAGATTATCAAAAGCATTTTTAAAAACATATAAGGAAGCACCAAAAGAGGCTCAAATTGTGAGCCATCAGCTTATGCTTAGAGCATTTATGATTAAACAGCTTACGCGAGGGGTTTATACTTATTTACCATTTGGATACAGAGTTCTAAAAAAAATAGAAAATATTACAAGAGAAGAAATGGATAGAGCAGGGGCTCAGGAACTTCTTATGCCTGTACTGCAACCTGCTTCACTTTGGGAAGAATCCGGACGTTGGTTTGCTTACGGGCCTGAACTTATGAGATTAAAAGACAGAAACGAAAGGGAATTTTCGCTTGGGCCTACTCACGAGGAAGTTATTACAGATGTTGTAAGAGATTCGATTTCATCGTACAAGGAACTGCCTTTTAACGTTTATCAGATTCAGACAAAATTTAGGGATGAAATGCGTCCAAGATTCGGTCTTATGCGTGGAAGGGAATTTGTCATGAAGGATGCTTACAGTTTTCATTTAACACAGGAGTCGCTTGATGAGGAATATTTAAACATGAAAGACACTTATTCAAGAATTTTTGAAAGAATGGGACTTAATTACAGGGCAGTCGAGGCTGATACAGGTTCTATTGGAGGAGATGCTTCGCATGAATTTATGGTGCTTGCAGAAAGCGGAGAAGATGACATTTTATACAGCGACTCTTCAGATTATGCGGCAAACGTTGAAAAAGCAACAAGCATTATTGAACTAAAAGAAAGCAGTGAAGAAAAACTTCCAAAAGAATTAGTTGAAACTCCAAATGCAAAAACAATTGAAGAGCTGGCTAATTTCTTGAATATCCCTAAAGAAAAAACTGTAAAGGCAGTAATGCTGAAGGAAATTCTTGAAGATGGGGAAAAATTTGTGCTAGCCCTAATTCGTGGAGATTTGGATGTAAATCCTATAAAATTAAAAAATGTAATCGGAGCTTCTACAGAACTTGAAATGATGAGCGAGGAAGAATGCAAAAAATTTGGGCTGGTTGCTGGATATGCAGGTTCTTACGAGAAAAAAGAAGGCTTATACGTTGTAATTGACGAAACTGTAAAATATGTAAGAAACTTTGCTTTGGGTGCTAATAAAGCTGATTATCACTATGTAAACGTAAATATTGAAGACTTGGCATATGACTTAGTTGCAGATATCAGAACTGCCAGAGCTGGAGATATTTCCCCTGATGGAAAAGGAGTACTAAAAATTGCACGTGGAATAGAAGTTGGGCATATTTTCAAACTTGGGGAAAAATATTCAAAAGCCCTAAATGCTACTGTTCTTGATGAAAACGGAAAACAAGCCATTATGAAAATGGGATGTTACGGAATGGGAATGTCAAGAATCATTTCAGCCGCAATCGAACAGAACCACGATGAATACGGTATAATATGGCCAAAAGCAATAGCCCCTTACCACGTTGATGTAATAATCGCCAATATAAAAGACGAAACACAGGTAAATATAGGTGAACAATTGTATAATGAATTAAATCAAAATAAAATTGAAACTGTATTAGATGACAGAAATGAAAGAGCAGGATTCAAATTCAAAGATGCCGACTTAATAGGTTTCCCACTAAAAATAGTTGTTGGAAAAGGTGCAGCTGATGGAATTGTGGAAGTGAAAGATAGAAAAACTGGAGAAAGTACGGATGTAAAAGTTGAGGAAGTTTTGAATTTTGTGAAGAATTTTATGGCAGAGTAAAAAACTTTGATATATAAATTCTATATCTAAGAGGAATGTACATTATGTGCAACAGATTAAAATACCTGTTTAAAAGGATAAATATTAATTAGGATTGGGAGAAAGAAATGAAGATATTGAAAGAAAAGTTAAAAAACAGTTATATCTCTATTCTTGATTATTTCAATGAAGCATTTAAACTATTCCGGTATTTTATAAAAAAAGAAAAAAGGTGGATTTTTTTAATTTTTTCTATTTTACTGATTTCTGCGATGTTGGAAAATAGACTACAAACTGATGTGGAATTAGATTTAAAAGAGAATACTAAATATATATTTTATAATCATTTTTTAACATACCCACTATATGCAACATACTGGGTTTTATACAGAAAAATTATTTTTAAATTGACTGATAAAAAAGAAAACTATAATATTTTAAAATCTTATATAAGAGCATTTATTACAGTAATTATAATTTCAATACCTATTTTAATTATAACGATATGCAATTTTTATATGAATTTTTTTCAATATAATTATTCTTATCTATTATTTCTATTAAGCAGTCAAATATTATTAATTACACTAATTTTTACAGCCATTATGGTTTGTGTATTTATTTATTTCTTACAAGTTCATATGTCAAAAGATTTATCTTTGAGAAAAACATTGAAATACACTTTAAAAGTTTCCAAATCAAACAGATGGCGATATATAGTTTGTTTTTTAATTGAAAATATTGCTTTTGTTATTATAAAAGAAATAATTAAAATAGTAGTAGCGTTCTTTATAATTTGGTTGCATATAGACATTAAAAACATAGGAATGTTGGTATTTAAAGCATTTATAGAAAATTTTGTCCCAGCTTTGTCCGCAATATATTCTATATCTTTAATATCAATTATTTTTGTAAATGTCGATTATCAAAAACAGAAAGAAAATATAAAATAAAAAATAGTTAGAGGTGCAAACAAAATGGAAAATATAAATTCTAAAAAAATAAAAAATATAGTATTTGATTTAGGAAATGTTTTAATAAATTTTGACAAAGATACATATTTAGAAGAAAAATTACCTAAAGAAAAAAGAGTGGCATTTCATGAAAATGTAATTAATACAAAGGAATGGTTAATGCTTGACAGGGGAACTTTGACTTATCCTGAAGCTAAGAAAATTTTTAAGGAAAGAAGTCCACATTTGGCTACTGAAATTGATAATTTTTTTGACAAGGACTTTTTTGAATTGTTAAAGCCTATAAAACAAAATATTGAACTTCTTTACAAATTAAGAGATCATTATGAATACAAATTATACGTGCTTTCAAATTTCCACAAGGACTCATATGAATATGTCTTTAAACACAACGATTTCTTTAAATTATTTGAAGGCTGCCTAATTTCATGCTATTTCAAACTTTTAAAGCCAGAAGAAAAAATTTATGACACTCTTCTTTATGAATTTGGATTAATTCCAGAAGAAACATTATTTATTGATGATATGAAGGAAAATATTGAAGCCGCCGAAAATAAAGGAATCAAAGGACTTCATTTGCCAGATTATACTAAATTAGAAGAGGAATTGAAAAACATTTTGAAAATTTAATAAATTTAAAAATCAGGAAGTTACTTTAAACATTATATTTGAATAATTTCTTGATTTTTTATTTTAATTTTACTATTGACTTTGTGAAAAAATGCACTATAATATTATTAAAGAATTCTAAATTTTATAGGAGATGATTTTTTATGAGAAAGATTATTAATTCGCCATCAAAATACATTCAAGGAAAAGATGAAATCTCTAATTTGGCATCTTATTACAAATTACGTGGTAACAGCGGAGCATATCTTTTAGTAGATAAATTTATTTTTGATAATTTTAAGGATAAAATTGTTGAAAGCTTTGAAAAAGAAGGTATTAACTACCATGTTGAAGTTTTTGGGGGAGAATGTTCAAAAAATGAAATTAACCGAAATATTGATATTTTAAAAGAAAAAAAATGTGATGCAGTATTTGGAATCGGTGGAGGAAAAACTCTTGATGCGGCAAAAGCAGTGTCGTATTACGAAAATATCCCTGTCTTCATCGTTCCGACAATTGCTTCAACAGATGCACCATGCAGCGCTTTGTCAGTAATCTACACTCCAAATGGAGAATTTGAAGAATACCTGTTCTTAAAGGCAAATCCTGATATGGTAATAATGGATACTGATGTAATAGTAAATGCACCTGCCAGACTTCTTGTCGCTGGAATTGGAGATGCACTTGCCACTTATTATGAAGCCAAAGCCTGTGTTGATTCAAATGCTTCTTCAATCGCTGGAGGTGGCATTACAAAAGCTGCTATTGCAATTGCAGAATTATGTAAAGATACTTTATTCCAAGACGGTTTAAAAGCTAAAATTGCAGTAGAAAATAAAGTAGTTACGCAAGCTGTTGAAAATATAATCGAAGCAAATACTTATTTAAGTGGAATTGGATTTGAAAGTGGAGGACTTGCAGCAGCTCACGCTATTCACAACGGACTTACAATTCTGGAAGAAGGACACCACATGTATCATGGAGAAAAAGTTGCATTCGGAACAATTACGCAATTAGTTCTAGAAAACAGATGTCTATGTGAAATCAAAAAAGTTGTAGAGTTCTGTAAGAGTGTAGGACTTCCGACAACATTGGATGAATTAGGAATGGGAAGTGTTTCTAAAGAAAGACTGTATGAAGTGGCAGAAGCAAGTACAGCCGAAGGTGAAACAATTCATAATATGCCATTCAAAGTTACTGCCGATGATGTTTTTGCTGCAATATTAGTAGCGGATGAACTTGGTAAAAATTAATAAATAACAATAAAATATTTGATTTTTAGTTTTTTAAATTCTTTTAAATTCTTTTTTATATGGAGTGTCGTTATGGCACTCCATTATTTTTTATCTATTTACAAAAAAATAAGAAGTACCATTTCTGATACTTCCTTATTCTTCCAAAAAAACATTTTAAAGTTTTATTCAATCCCTAATTTATTTCTTCACATCATAAATTAATTTTTCCCCATCACTATCCAGCACAACCGTACTATTTTCAGGTACTTCGTTGCTCAAAATCATTTTTGATAAGTTAGTTTCTATATCTTTTTGAACAAAACGTTTTAGAGGTCTTGCTCCATAAGCTGGGTCATAAGCCTCGTTTACGATGTAGTCCAGAGCTTTGTCTGTAAATTCAATTTTTATGTATTGTTCCTTTAATTTATCGTTTATTTCATCAAGGATAAGTGATATAATATTTTTCACACTTTCTTTTCCTAATGCCTTAAATACGATAATATCGTCAATTCTGTTCAAGAATTCTGGCTTGAATCTATGTTTCATTTCATTTAACACAGCCTCTTTTGTAGGCTCTGAAACTTGCGGATCTTCTAATATGATTTCACTTCCAATATTTGAAGTCATAATGATAATTGTATTCTTAAAGTCTACAACTTTCCCTTTACCATCTGTAAGCCTTCCATCGTCAAGTAGCTGCAACAGAATATTAAATACATCTGGATGAGCCTTTTCGATTTCGTCAAATAGAATTACTGAATAAGGTTTTCTTCTTACTGCTTCTGTCAACTGACCACCTTCTTCATATCCTACATACCCTGGAGGTGCTCCGATTAATCTTGTGGTGCTGAATTTATCCATGTATTCACTCATATCAATTCTAATAATATTGCTTTCATCATCAAACAGATTAAATGCAAGAGTTTTTGTCAAATAAGTCTTACCTACCCCTGTTGGTCCTAAGAAGATGAATGAACCAATTGGACGGTTTGGATCTTTTAATCCAGCACGTGAACGAATTATTGTGTCGCTTATTGTTGCGATTGCTTCATCTTGTCCGATTACTCTTTTCATCATTTGTTCTGCAAGATGTAAGATTTTTTCACGTTCTCCCTGTAACAATTTTGAAACTGGTATCCCAGTCCATTTTCCAACAATTTCTGCTATTTCTTCACTGTCAATTTCCTGTTTTAATAATTTATTTGCATCTGGATTTTGATTTTTGGCTTTTTCTTCTTCATCTGCCCTTTGTTTTTCTAGTTCCGGCAATTTACCGTATTGCAGTTCAGCTAGTTTGTTATAGTCATTTTTTCTTTGTGCATCAGCAATTTGAAGTTTAACTTTTTCAATTTCTGTATTAATATTTTGGATTTTTTCAACTTCCTGCTTTTCACTTTCCCATTGTGCCTTAAATGTGGCTTTTTTCTCGTTAAGTTCTGCCAATTCTTTTTCCAATATAACAAGTCTGTCCTTAGAAGCCTGATCCTTTTCTTTTTCAAGTGCCACTTTTTCAATTTCAAGCTGCATAACACGTCTTGTCACTTCATCCAGTTCTGTTGGCATTGAATTAATTTCAGTCTTAACTTTTGCGGCAGCCTCATCAATCAAGTCAATCGCTTTATCTGGTAAAAATCTGTCGTTTATATATCTGTCACTCATTGTAGCCGCAGTAACTATAGCATTGTCCGTAATTCTAATTCCATGGAAAATCTCAAATTTTTCTTTCAATCCACGTAAGATTGAAATTGTATCTTCCACAGTCGGCTCATCTACCATTACAGGCTGAAATCTACGCTCAAGTGCCGCATCCTTTTCAATATATTTTCTATATTCGTCAATTGTAGTAGCTCCGATAACCTTTATTTCCCCACGTGCAAGCATTGGCTTCAAAAGGTTTCCAGCGTCCATAGATCCCTCTGTTTTTCCTGCTCCCACAATATTATGTACTTCATCAATGAAAAGAATTATTCTTCCTTCACTTTTTTCAATTTCTTCTAATACCGCTTTTAATCTTTCCTCAAATTCCCCACGATATTTCGCCCCTGCAACCAAGGCACCCATGTCAAGCGAGAAAATTGTCTTATCCTTCAAATTTTCTGGTACATCGCCTTTTAGTATTCTTTGTGCAATCCCTTCTGCAATAGCTGTTTTCCCAACTCCAGGCTCACCAATCAGAATCGGATTATTTTTATTTCTTCTTGATAAAATCTGTATAGCCCGTCGGATTTCATTATCTCTTCCAATAATTGGATCAAGTTTACCTTTTCGAGCCAGTTCAACCAGATCTTTTCCAAATTTATCTAATGCTTCGTATGTACTTTCTGGATTATCTGTCATAATTTTTCTACCTCCTCTTACATTTTCAAGTACAGTTTCAAACTGTTTCTTATTTATTCCATAATCTTTTAAAAAGCTGTTATTATCATAACTTGCCAAAAACAAATGTTCTGTACTAATATAGCTGTCTCCCATTTTCTTTGCAATATCTCTTGCTCCAACGAGAACTCTATTTAATTCACTATTCGCTCTTGGCTCACTATTTCCGCCTTCAATCTTAGGAAAACTTTCCAGTTTGCCCTCAATTTTCCTAATCATATCAGTCGTATCAATTCCCATTTTCTTAAGCACGCTAGGAATCAGTCCATCCATCTGCCCCACAAGTGCAAGCAACAAATGTTCCACCTTTATATCAGAATGTCTATATCTAATCGCAAAGTTATTAGCCTCTGAAATAGCCTCAATACTTTTTTGCGTAAAGTTCTGTTCCATACACATCACCTTCTTTTTTAGTTTAAATTATTTTTATTTATTAGCACTCTTCTTATATGATTGCTAACAAATATAATATATCACTATTTAATATTTTTGTCAATCGTTTTTTGAAAATTTTTTTACATTTTTTCAAAAAATTTATAATATACTCAACAAAGACTGTAATTACGGTATTTAGAAAATATAAAATATTTTTTAAAATTTATAATAATATAAAAATCAGAGCCAAATTACTAATTATCTAAACTTTTTGTATAGCAAACAAAATATGGAATGTCTAAATCAATCAATCCAAAATGTAAAAAAGGGAAAAACTGCATTAAAAGAACACGAATTAATTGAGGTGGAATAGTGAAAAAAGTATGGTCTGATGAAGCATGGAAAGAATATCTCTATTGGCAAACTCAGGACAAAAAAATTATAAGAAAAATAAATAATTTAATTAAAAATATAGATAGGAATGAATATCATTCTACAGTAAAATCTGAACAATTATCTGAAAATCTTGTTGGATATTGGAGTGTCAGAATTGATGAAGTAAATCGAATTGTTTTTAAAATTGTAAATATACTCAAACCTATTTTAAATTAAACTGTTAAAATTATATAAATTTATGGTTTGAGTAAAATAGTCATAGCTTTTGAGTTTGGTTTTAAATAAGTTTTACTATGATACATTAGAAATATGGCAATGTGATTCACATTATCGAGATAAATAAAAAATTTAGGAGCGTCAAAGGCTCCTTTTTTAATTATAGTTCTCTTTCACAACTTCCACAGCCTTAATAGCTGAAAGTGATACAATTATATCAGAAATATCAATTTTTTCATCCATATTTACAGTAAAAATTACTGTATTCTCAGCCTCATTTTTATCTATTTGTGTTATTTTTATCAATTTCTGATTAAATACTTCATATGTTGCCAAAAGCCCTTTGGCATAATTTTTATCTTCCAAGAATTTTACTTCAAATTTTAAAAGTTTTGTTTTTTTTACAATTTTAGGCTCAAATTTTTTAAATATCACTATTATTACAAGCATAAATACTATTGCTGGAATTGCTAAATTATAAAATCCCCATCCTATTCCAAGTCCTGCACAGCCTGTTGCCCATATTCCAGCGGCAGTTGTCATTCCTCCAACAGTTTCACCCTTTTCTTTCATTATGCTTCCTGCACCTAAAAATCCTATTCCACTTACAACTTGAGCACCTAGTCTTCCCAAATCTGTTTTTATAACCCCAGATAATTTTAAATTTATACTGGCAAGTTCCAGAATATTAAGTCTCAACTGATCCTGTACCATAGAAATAATTGCCGCTCCAAAACATACCAATATATGTGTTCTAAATCCTGCAGGCTTATTGTCTTTTTCACGTGTATATCCAACAATTCCTCCAAAGACAACTGCCAGTAGCAATCTGAGAGAAACAACTTCTACAGTTAATTTATTTACAAAGCTATTTTTAAAAAGTTCATTCGTTATTTCTATAAAATTAATCATTATGTATCGTCTCCTTTTTATTTTTTACTAAAAATAATATTTGCAATATTAAACAAAGAATTAAACTCAATACACAAAAAACTCTTCTCTTTTTTATTCTTTTTTCAATATTCTTTGCCTTCTTTATATCTTTCTCATCCTTTAATTTGCTTTGTGGCAGTTCATAAGTATATTTATGCCAATTTGACAATTCTCTATCCGTCCCAAACTTATCTACAAAAAATCTAGGACTTTTTAAACTTAATTTTTTTAAATTAAATTTTCTCATTATTTCTTCTTTTGTTAAATGATATTTAGTCTCATTTGAAGTTACATAAAAATATCCTGAATGTTTATTTACGTATTCTTCCACTACCAATCCATCTCCATTTGGTGGATTGCTAGCATAAGCTGGACTTTCTTTTATAATTTCATCAAAATAGTAAACATATCCTATCCACACATCTCCTTTTTTCATCAATCCTTTCACATACGCTCTTCCTACATCATCCTGCTCTTCCCCGCCAAAATTAATATTAAATAATAAATCATTTTTATCTTTAACAAGCGAATCAATTGTATTAAATATCAGCCTTCTATAAATTTTTTTATTGTGCAAAGACAAACTCATATTTTCAGTTATTGGAAATTTATAAAAATGCCAAATCGTAATCCACAATAAAATTATATTTATTCCTAAGAATACTTTTTTCATAATAATTTCTCCATTTCCCAAAAAATTTACTATTTTCAAATTTTTTATATCAAACTATTAAAATTAAATAATTTTGAAATCTACGCAAAATTTATAATTTCTATTTTTTAACAAAGTTTACTACAAAATAATTTTACCACATTTTTATAAATAATAAAGAAATAATTGTAAAACAAAAAAACTTGAATTTCGTAAATTTACTACTCTTCAAGTTTTTATCATAATTTATTTTTTATTAATTTTCTTCATTTTCAGTATATTCTTTTGCAACTTCATCAACTTTATATTCTTCAGCAATTTTGTTAATTAAGTTGTTTCTTTCTTCAATTGCCTTATTATTTAATAATCCATTGGCAATTTGTTGATAAGCGCTATTTGGTGTTACATTTCCTAATTTTACTTTTTCATTTTCATAAATTTCAGTAATTTCTTCTTGAGTAACTTTTACATTTTTTCTTACTTCTAAGTCTAAGTAATAGTTTATGTATACACTATCTTTAATGATTTCAAGATCTTTTTTATTTTGTTCTTGTTCCTCAAATTTTTCATCAGCCATTTTTTTACCGATTACTTTACCAACAATTATAGTTTTAATTATATCAGGATTTCCTTTTGAGAATAATAGTTCTTTTTTTGTAATTTCTACACTATCACCCATTTCTTCAACTAATTTATTTAATTCTTCAGCTTCTAATATAGCAACTTGTTGATTCAACAAATCTCTTTGAATAATTTCCTTTGCTTGAGAAAATGGAATATTTTGTGCATCAAAACTAGGTTTGTTGTCAGTGTATAATTTTGTAACATCATTTTCATTTACAGAAATTTTGTCTTCAATTGCCTTTGCAACAAAGAATTTATGTTTTTCATTTTCAACGAGATAATCAAATTCTTCCTGTTCTTCATCAGTAAATTTATATTTTTTAGCAGCTTCTAAAACAGCTTTATTAGTTAAAACTCTTTTTATCCCCTCGTTGTCTAATCCTTCTCTTTCTTCATCTGTTAAAGTTAATTTAATATCTTCAGCTTTCTTTTTTGCCATTTTTTCTCCTTAATTCTAATAATTTTTTATTTTTAGTTTTTTTAACTTTTACTATTTTACACTATTTTTTAAAAAATTTCAAGGAATATTTTTAGTTTTAATACTTTTTTAGTATTAATTTATAAATACTCCCAAGTTATTTACTTAACATTCTACTCAAAAATTCTTTAGTTCTTTCATGTTTTGGATTTTCAAAGATATTTTCAGGCTTGTCATCTTCCACAATTATACCTTGATCCATAAATACAACTCGACTCGAAACATCATGGGCAAAATCCATTTCATGCGTTACAACAATCATCGTAAGTCCACTTTTTGCCAAATCTTTCATTACTTTTAGAACCTCTCCAACCATTTCAGGATCTAGTGCTGATGTTGGCTCATCAAACAACAAAACTTCTGGCTGCATCGCCAATGCTCTTGCTATTGCCACCCGTTGCTTCTGACCACCAGAAATTTGATTTGGCTTTGCATGAACAAAACGTTCCATTCCTACTTTTGCCAAAAATTCTCTTGCTATTTTCTCAGCCTCGTCTTTTGACTTTTTCAAAACTTTCATTTGTCCAATTACACAGTTTTCTAAAACACTTAAATTATTAAACAAATTAAATTGCTGAAATACCATTCCTACTTTTTCTCGCAATGTAACAAGTGACACATCTCCTGCCATCGCATCTTTTCCATGAATTAAGACTTGTCCGCTAGTAGGCTTTTCAAGTAAGTTTATACATCTTAAAAGTGTTGATTTTCCACTTCCAGACGAACCAATTATACTTACAACTTCCTTTTCATAAACATCAAAGTTTACATCCTTTAAAACTGTTCTCTTTCCAAAATCTTTTCTAATATTTTTTATTTCAATAACTTTTTTACTCATTATTTCTCCTCCCCATTAGCATCATCTAAAATTTCAAAATGTTGAGGCCCGTCAATTCGTTTTTCGATTTGTTTTAAGATTAATGATAATGTAAACGTTAAGAAGAAGTAAATCACACTTGTTATAATAAATACTTCATAATAACGTGAGTAAGTTCCCGCAACAGAATTTGAAATAAAGAACAGTTCAGTAACACTTATTACATTTAATACAGATGTATCTTTAATATTTACAATAAGCTCATTTCCAATCATTGGTAAAATATTTCTAAACATCTGTGGAAAAATGATACTTTGCATCAACTGAAAATTCGTCATTCCAATAGCTTTTGCCGCTTCAAACTGTCCGTTATCAATCGAATCAATCCCTCCACGTATAATTTCACTCATATATGCACCCGTATTTATTGATACAATAAACAGTGCCGCCACCATTGGTGACAGATTAATATGAAATACTTGTGATAATCCGTAATAAATTACCATTGACTGTACTATCATTGGGGTTCCTCTAAATACAGCAATATAAATTGAAGAAAACCAGTTTAAAAATTTTAATCCAGTTTTTTTATACTTATGAGACTGTCCATCAATTTCTGCTTCTGAATACCTTAATAATGCAACCAGTAATCCAATGAAAAATCCAACTACTGTACCCGTAATTGAAATATACAGTGTTGAAGCTGTACCTTTCACAAATGTCATCCAGTTGTTTTTAATAAAAAATATTACCCATCCAAAAAATGAACGTGAGGCTTCATTTGGCTGATTTTGTATAGACTTTTCCATAATACGTTGACGTACTTTAGGAGTTAAATCTTCATCTAATATTTTATTGATTTTTTCCTCCAGCTCTGTATTTCCCAATTTCATTCCAATAGCTACATTCACTTCTTCTGTATCGTATTTAAATCCTGTATTTTTATCAAATGAAATGAATTTTAAATTAGGATTTGAAAATTGAGCCGCCATAGCTCCAGGTCTTTCTGATATGTATCCATCTATTTTCCCTGAATTTAACGCTACTATCATAGCTGGAAAACTTTCCATTGCAGTTTGCTTCTGTACGCCTTTCATCTGATCAATAACATCATAGTGAAGTGTGTTTAATTGCCCTGTAATTTTTGCTCCTGTAAAATCATTAATTGATTTGGCATTTGCATATTTTCCATTCTTTTTCACAACTACTACTAAATCTGATTCATAATATGGTTTTGAAAATGTTAGACTTTGACGTCTTTCAGGCGTTGCAGACATTCCCGCTATAACTAAATCAACTTTTCCAGAAGTCAGTGCAGGGCCAAGCAATGCTTCCCATTTTGTTTTTACAATTACCAGATTTTTATTCAATTTTTTTGCAATAACTTTGGCTATTTCAACGTCATATCCCCCACAATAACCTCCATCAACTTTTACAGCACCATTTTTAGCATCATTTTGAAACCAGTTGAAAGGAGCGTATCCACACTCCATCCCAACCTTTATATCATCACTATAGCCTGTTATGAAAATTGCAACAAAAACTAATAATATTAATATTTTATTTCTTATTGTACTGAATTTCATATTTTATTATAATGCTCCTTTTTTTATTAAAGTTTCAGCTATCTGAATTGTGTTTGTAGCGGCACCTTTTCTTATATTATCTGCTACAACCCATAAATTCAAAGCATTGTCTGCTGAAAAATCTCTTCTAATTCTTCCAACATAAACTTCATCAGTATCCTGAGCATTTATCGGCATTGGATAAACATTATTCTTACTATCATTTTGTACTATAACTCCTTCTTTTTCCTCAAATGCACGAATTACATCTTCCAATTCAAATGGTCTTTCTAATTCGACATTTACAGATACCGCATGCCCATATCTAACTGGTACTCTCACACAAGTCGCAGTTGCTTTTAAATCTGGCAAATTCAATATTTTTCTAGTTTCATTAATCATTTTTTCTTCTTCTTTTGTATATCCATTATCTAAGAAAACATCAATGTGTGGCAATGCATTAAATGCAATTTGATGCGGATATCCTTTTGAAGGCTCTCCTTTTAGATTAGCTTCCAAATCATCAAGTCCTCTCTGTCCAGAACCTGCCACAGCCTGATAAGTTGAATAGATTACTCTTTTCAATCCATATTTTTCTTGTAAAACTTTTAATACAGGCATCACCTGAATTGTTGAACAGTTTGGATTTGCAATAATTCCTGGATGATTTTCTAACGCTTCTGGATTTGCTTCAGGAACTATTAACGGAATATTTTTATCCATTCTCCAAGCACTGCTGTTGTCTATAACAACTGCACCTTTTGCCTTAAATTTTGGAGCATATTCAAGCGATACTGCTCCACCAGCTGAAAATAAAGCCACATCAATATCCTCAGCTATTGCATCATCTTTTAATTCCATAACAGTATATTCTGTTCCATTAAATTCAATTTTTTTACCAGCTGAATTTTTTGAAGCATAAAGGTATAATTTTTCTACTGGAAAGTTTCTTTCCTTTAATACTTTTAGAAATGTTCTTCCAACAAGTCCTGTTGCCCCGACAATTGCTACTTTGTAATTTTTCATTATTTTTCCTCCTAAAAACTTTTTTGATTAAGGTTCTATATCTAAAAATTTGATTATTTCTTTACATTACCCTAAATCTAATGTATATATAATACACTATTCTTATGTCTTTTTCAATATGAAAAATGAAATAATAAAAAATATGTATCCAAAAATACATATTTCTTAAATCTTATTAAACTTCTCTTATTCTCACACCGTATTTAAAATATTTATTCCAGTATGTATTTTCCAAAGTTGAGATTACAACTCCTTTTGAAGCTGAAGCATTAATAAAAAGCGTATCTCCTAAATAAACTGCTGTATGATTGTTTTTTTCTTCTGGTCTAAAAAACACAATATCTCCAGGTTTCAAATTTTCTTTTGAAACATGAGTTCCTACTTTTACTTGCTGCACAGTTTGTCTTGGCAGTTCGTATCCATAAACTTCACGATAAACTCTACGTGTTAATGCTGAGCAATCCATTCCATTTTCTGAATCTCCACCAAGCGAATATTTTGTACCTTTCCAATTACTATATGCCTTTAATAATTGATTTTGCAACTCTACTGTTTTTTTTTGGCTAAAAGTACCATTTAACAATATTTCTTGATGTCTTCTCTTTAATTCAGATAATTTTTGTAATACCAATTGTGAATTTGGCATTGAACGATCAACAAGTCTATTTTCATCAAATAACTTTGTTACTTTCAAATCATCTATTTTTTCATTTAACTCACTATATTTTTCAGACTTTCTAACTGTATCTGTACTTTTATGTGCACTCTTTTTTTGTTCTGAACTATTGTTTGAAGTAGAATAGTGATTTTCTATTTTTTCTTTTTTTCCTCCTATAATTTCAATAGTAATATTTTCATTTCCTAAATTATTTTTTGATGAAAAATCATTATTGTTTGTTTCTCCAGTTTTTCCCTTACTTGTTTCATTTGTCTGTAAATTAGCACATCCTACAGTCATCAGCATGCATGCCATAGTAAAAGTTGATTTTCGTACCATCTTTTCTCCTCTCTAAAATTATTTTGAATCAATTATCAAATTTACAGGTCCGTCATTTTCAGAAATAATTCTCATATATTGTCCAAATTCTCCAGTTTCAAATCTAATTCCTGTCTGTTCCAGTTTTTTTACAAAAAGATTATAAATTTCATAAGCTTCACTAGCTGGTGCCGAATCAGTATAACTTGGTCTTCTCCCTTTTTTTGTGTTTCCATAAATTGTAAAATTACTTACAATTAGAAGATTTCCATTTATATCTTTTACTGATAAATTTAGTTTACCACTTTCATCATCAAAAATTCTCAGATTAATTAATTTGTCAATGCAAAAATCAATATCCTTTACAGAATCTCCGTTAGTAATTCCAATATATGCAACTATTCCTTTTTGAATTTTCCCTTTAAATTTATTATTTACAAATATTTCTGCAAAATTTACTCTTTGAACTATTATTTTCATTTTTTTCCTTATTCTTTAAATCATAACTTTAATAATATCTTCTTTCTTGACCAATTGTAGTATCAAAACCATGCCCTGGATAAACCTTGATATCTTCATCCAATGCCAATAATTTCTTTAATGATTTTCCCATTTCAATAGGATTACTAGTTGGTAAATCTACTCTTCCATAAGTCCCTTGAAACATTGTATCTCCAGAAATCAATATCTTGTTTACCTTATCGTAATAACAAATATCCCCTCTGCTATGTCCTGGCGTTTCAATTATTTCAAAATTAAATTCTAGACAGCTTTCAGGGACTTTCCCTTCTTTTCCAATTTTATCATTTTCCCTTAGTGTTACAATTTGAACACTTTCCTTATCTAATTCAAATTTTCCTTCTCTCCAAACAAAAAGTGACAATTCAGGATTAAACAAAAATTCATATCCGCCTTCACTTATATAAATTGGAACTTTTTTATATTCCAATATTGATGGAATTCCTAGAATATGATCCCAATGACCGTGAGTAAGAAGTATTGCTAACAAATTTAATTTATTTTCACTAATATAACTAACAACTTCATTCATCTTTTCCTGACCAGGATCTACAACGTAGCAATCATTACCATAAGAAATCACATAACAGTTACTTTGTACCGCATTATCATTCAAAAATCTCCTTATTTCCATAATTTCTCCTTTTATATTTTTCTATTATTTTTAACTACTTTACATTAAATTGATAAAATTAAAAATATTTAGATTAAACATTTTTTACATCTTATTTTCAAATTCTTTTATATGTACATCCATTTGCGGATAAGGTATCTCAATTCCAGCCTTATCAAACTCAGTCTTAATTTTTTCATTTAATTTTAGCTTAAGATTCAAATAATTTTCTGAACGTGTATAAACATAAATATAGAAAATTATCGCAGATTCAGCTAATTCTCCGACTCCAATAATAGAATCTTTTGAAGCTAGAATCATCTTTTTATCCTCGTCGCTATCTTTTTTCAATATTACAGTATTTTGCATATTTTTACTATTTCTGGAAGTTTCTTCTTCTATTTTTTTAGTTACTTCATCTTCAGCTTCCTTCATTTTTTTTCTAGAAAAAATCGCTGAAAATAAATTGACTTTACTTTTTTCTTTATTTTCTAATATTGTATTCTGAATTTTTGCAAGCAAGTTATTTTTTATTTTAGTTTCTTCTACTTCATCCATCGTTTCTTCTTTCACTATTCTTTCTAAGACCTTCTTTACTTTCTGAATATCACTCTTATACGAAACGCCAATTTTCAAATCAAGCCTACGCTCCCCATCCTGCTTAATGTTCCGGATTTCCGTATTCGTAACTATTCCATTTGGAATTATTACAAGCTCATTTTGTGGATTTAACATTTTTGTATAAAAAAGCTCAATCTTTTTAACCGTACCAATATAATTATTATACTCAATTGTATCACCAACTCGAAATGGCTTAAATGTAAGAATTATAAGTCCACCGCAAAAGTTACCCAAAGTTTCCTTAAAAGCAATCCCAAAAATTATCCCAGCCGCTCCTAGAAAAGTTGTGATGGAAGATGTGTTAATTCCAAGAATTCCAATAGAAGAATAAACTATAATAAAATAATATAAAATAGAATAAATTGAAAGTAAAAATGAAGCTAAACTTTTATCAACATTTGACTTTTCCATTATAATTTTCAAAATTTTTTCAATTCTAGTCTTAAATATTTTTCCAATTTTTATAATTAAAAAGATTATAAACAGTCTAAATATATTAGTTTTCAAAAATTTAATTATATTCTCTAATTCCAAAAATTTTTGTAATTCTTTCATAAATATATATGACAGTATATAAAAGTTGTATAACTATATATACATTCCTTTCCTTTTATTTCTTTTTCATATAATTATTTAAAAGTTAGTTTTAAATATAGTACACGTCTTATTTTAAACTTTTTATTTTTAAAATTACTTTGATTATAAAGTAAAGTAACTTAGAAATAAAATTATATTAGCCCTGTTCGACAGTCTATAATCCAAAATTATAAATCTCATAAATTAATGGAAATTTCATGAAAAACTCTCTGTTTTGACTGGGTTTTACTATAATTTTTATTATTTTTTTAACAAAACAAAAAATGTGATAAGTATATATTTTTACCTGTCACATTTCATTATTTCTATTCCACTATTTTTTAACAAAGTATCCTAGATTCTCTAATTTTTTTATACTTTCAGGAAAATATTCCTTAGCAGTTATCTGTATTCTTTCTCCAGTTGGCATTGTTCTATAAATATTTGTTTTTTCTAGTTCTTTTATAGCTTCTGCTTCTGTTTTTGGTTCTGATAAAATATCTGCAACAATTACATCTACATCATTTATATCACCTACTATTTCATTTCTAGAATTTCCAATTCCAATCGCTCCTACTCCTTCTCCAATAGTTAAAACTCTTATATAATTTCTAAATTTTTTAGGAATATAAACTTTATTTTCTTCATAAGTTATTATTTCATTTTCAGAACAGTAATATTTTATTTTACCATTAATCATACTATTTAAAACAAATTTTCTTAGATTCATGATAATTTCATTTCTCTCTTCTTCTGTTTTTTCCTCTTGAGAATTTTCTTCCCAATATTTTATAGCATCATTAATCTTAAAACTTTTATTTGGTATTTCTAAAAAATGAAGCATTATCATTTTTATATTTTCTTCATTTAAAGTTTCTAATTCTTCTTTTGTAAATTTTGATGTTAATAAAAATGAATCTATTATATCATTAGGGAAGGTTTCAGTAAAATTCAATTTTTCTATTTGACTATTTTTGCAGATTAGTGATCTTCTAAATTTAGTATCAAGTATATAATCAAGGCATTGTTCTTTTATTACATTATTACCTTGTGATAACTGATACAACTTTTCTTTCGTACTTTCATTATATACACTTATAATAGATAATCTTAATGAAATATCTGAGATGTATTCTAAATTTTCTTTTTTTAATAGATCTACAAATTCATGTAAATAAATTGGTTTATTGAAATTTTCTAAGTACTCATGTCCAACATAATAATCTTGCATTCCTAAAATTTCTTCTATTTGATGAACGAAATCTCCTTTTTTCTCAATAATATCTATGTAACTCTTCATTTGTTCTGCCACAATTGAAATAAACGTCTTTCCACGTTGAGTTTTATCTCCTAATGAAATTTCTGGAAAATACTTGTTGGCATAAATCATCATTTCACGTATTTTATCAGGTTCTTTCCATCCAGGATATGTATTATAAGAAATATAAGCGATTCCTTCTTCAGCTAAATTCTCATTACATATTTTCACAATTTTTTCTTTCACAATTTCAGGAACCCATGAAAATACACCATGAACGATAATATAATCAAATTTTCCAAAATCTTCATTTATATCCAAAATATTTTTTTCAATTAATTTAATATTTTGTAATCCAATTTTTTCAATAACTTCATTTCCTTTTTTTACTTGTTCCGCTGTCAAATCAACTCCAATAAATTCAGCTTCAGGATTATACAACGCCTGTGTTATAATATTTCCTCCAAACGATGATCCTAATTCTAAGACTCTAGCTTTTCTAGAATCCTTTGGTGTCAATCCAAATAACTTTCCTTGAGCCTCTAGTAATGCTGGTATAGTGTAATTAAATGGATTAGATTTGTAAAGTACTTCATTATATGTATTTTTATTTTCCATAATTTTTTAATATAAGAAATCTAGATTAATAGTTTTCTAACCATTACATAATCTAAGATTTATTCTTATACTTAATCTCCTTTCAATATTTTATTAATTTAAATTTTTATTTAACTTTTTTAATTTCAATATACTTGATACTCATATTATGTTTGCTTAAAAACATTTCTTCAAATTCAGTTCTAATATTTTCATCTGCTTTTTC
The DNA here is from genome assembly GCF_000469385.1 of Leptotrichia sp. oral taxon 879 str. F0557. Classification (GTDB taxonomy): domain Bacteria; phylum Fusobacteriota; class Fusobacteriia; order Fusobacteriales; family Leptotrichiaceae; genus Leptotrichia; species Leptotrichia mesophila. The sequence continues at coordinate 29,606 of NZ_KI271286.1, read as the reverse complement.
AGAATTATGTAAATCTTTCGTATGATAAATAGTCTTATAGTTATCAAGTCTATCTACTAATTCCAGGACATCTTCATAATATTGTTCATGATCAGTCTTAAAAAATAACATTCCACCTGATTTCATTATAGTATCAAGTCTTACAAACAAGTTTTCATTTATTACCCTTTTCTTCTCTTCACCTTCCCAAGGATCAGGAAAATTAATGTAAACTCCTGTTATCTCGTTTTCTCCAATAAAATCCAATACTGTCTCTGCTCTTTTTCTTACAAACAGAATATTATTTAAATTTCTTTTTTTAGATTTTTTTGCACCTAAAACAAGTCTCTTAAATCGTAATTCTAAAGCAATATAGTTTCTGTCCTTAAATTTTTGTGCATTTACAACAGTGAAATTTCCACTTCCACAGCCAATTTCTAAATAAATATCGTTATTATTTTGAAAAAACTCATTCCATTTTCCACGATATTCATCAACACTTTTATTATTATACATCAAATGCTCAGGAAATTCAAGCATTTCATACATATATTTATTATAATTTTTTTTAGGCTTTTCAAAAAAGTACTTCCAAATCTCTTTTTCATTTATAATTTTACTTTTTTCAGCATTAATTTTTTTAAATTCATCATTTACTTTTTTTATTTTATTCCTTCGTTTCTGTTCAGCTTCTGTAATTTTTATTTTTTGTCCATTTTTTCCGATAATTTCAATTTTATTCGTATTTTCCATTTTTAATTATTTTCCTTATTTTTAAAATTATTTTTTCAACTTAAAAGTCAGAGTCTAGCCTTCTATTTTCATCTTAAAATAGAATCACCATAAAATTTTAGATAATATCAACCAAAAATTTCTTTCAAAATTTTATCTATCTCATTATTTTTTTCAAAAAATGTTTTTGTATCAATATTTTCAGATTTTTTCAAATATTCGATAATTTCATTTTCGTTTTCCACAATTTCAATAAATCCTAGCTCTTTAGCATACTTCACAATTTCCTCTATATTCTGAAAATATTTCCCAATAATTGGCTTTTTACCATAATATAGTGGCTCCAAAATCGAATGCCCCCCAATATCAGTGAGAGTTCCACCAACAAAGACAAAATCTGCCATCTGATAAAAATCCGTTAAAACTCCCATTTTATCAACTATAATTATTTTTTTATAATTTTGAATTTTATAATTTGATTTATCTTTTTCAATTTGTGTAATTAGCAAATAATCATCTTTTGAAAAATTTTCCAAAATAATATTTTCAATTTCACTAATTCTTTCCAAATGTCTTGGTACAAGTACTAATTGATATTCATTATTAATATTTATCTGTTTAAATACTTCCAACCAAATTTTTTCTTCATTTGGACGTGTACTTCCACATACAATTACTTTTTTATTTTTATCTATAACTGTTTCATGATATTTTTTTATCTGTTCTTCCGTGATTTTATTGTATTTAATCGAATATTTCAGATTTTTATAAACTTTGATTTTATTCTTGTCAATTCCTAATTTTTCATATCTCTCTTTGTCAGGAAAGCTTTGCACCATTATTTTTTTAGCATAATTTATTACTTTCTTTATAATCCATTTAAATTTAAGATACGATTTTAATTTTTTTTCAGTAAGCCTTCCATTGACAATAAATAGTTCTCCATTCTTTGAAGCAAAATAATATAAATTTGGCCAAATCTCTGTTTCTATAACAATTGTTTTTTTAATTTTATATTTTTTATAAATTTTACGGATTGCAAAAAAATCATCAAGTGCAAAATAAAATATTTTAATATTCTTATTTTCATAATATTTTTTATTAACTGCCGAAAATCCAGTATCTGTCATAACAGAAAGAATTAATTTCTGTTTTTTATCTTTCAATATTTTTTCAATTAATTCCTGTGTTAGATTAAACTCCCCTACTGACGAGAAATGGATAAGTATTGTCTCTTTATTACTATTAAGGAAACTATCATTTCCCATTTTTTGAAATAGACGTGATTTAAAAAAAATTAACAGTTTTTTATTGAATATTGCCAGAATAGATATTATAAAATAAAGTAGAATTCGTAATAAATTATATAAAATCATATCTTCCTCATTTTTTAATTTAATTTTAAGTAAAAAGACTATCTCTTAATGAATTTACATTAGAAATAGCCTTTTATTAATTTGCAAAGTAAAAATTATTTTCCTTCTGCTACATTATCAGCTAATTTTTTACCTACTTTAAATTTAACAACATTTTTAGCAGGTATTTTAATTTCTTTTTTAGTTTGTGGATTAATTCCTGTTCTTGCAGCTCTTTCTTTTACTTCAAATGTTCCCCATCCAACAAATTGAACAGAATCTCCTTTTAATAATGTTTCTTCAACAGTTTCTAAAAATTGGTTTACCAATTCTTCTGCTCTTTTTTTAGTTTCTCCTGTAGCTTTGCATAAGCATCTACAAATTCTTTTTTTGACATATTAATCAAACCTCCAAATTATTCTTCTTTAATTAAAGTACTAAACTATTATACACTATTTTCAGTATTTGTCTAGTATTTTTTTTAAATTTCTCGATTTTTTTTCATTTTTTTATCATTCTATGTTTTTTCTAATTTTTTTAAAAATAAAATCAAATTATTTATTAAATTTCATGCTTTTATGTATATGTTTAAAATAAGATTCTAATTTTTTCGTATAAAAAAAATTTATTACTTCTTTTGTTTAATTATATATAAAATTTCATTTTTTACTTCCTCAATATTTTTAGAAGTTGTATCTACTTCAATTGCATCATTAGCTTTTTTTAGTGGACTTTCTTTTCTTGTTGAATCAATTTTATCCCTTTTCAAAATATTTTCATAAATTTTTTCAATTTTAACATTTTCCCCTTTTGCAACAAGTTCCTTATAACGTCTATTCGCTCTTTCTTTGGCATCTGCAATCAAAAATATTTTTACATCCGCATTTGGAAAAACAATTGTCCCAATATCACGCCCGTCTAGAATCACATTTTTCGATTCTGAAAATTTTCTCTGTAAATCGACCATTTTTTCACGAACCTCACGTATCGCTGCAATATCGGATACATTTTCCGAAACAATAGGTTTTCTAATCTCCTCACTCACATTTGTATCATCTAGATAAAATCCGTTTTCTTTAATATCAATTCTCAAATCATCCAGCATTTTTATGATTTTGTCTAAATTACCCAAAATTCCATCATTTAAAACCTTTAACGTAACAAGCCTATACATTGCTCCTGTATCAAGATAAACAAGTCCCAGCTCCTCTGCAATCAATTTTGCGATAGTGCTTTTCCCACTTCCAGCAGGACCATCAATAGCAATTATCATATTCTTCCTACTTTCTTTTTTATTATTTTTATTTCATTTTCTATTTTTAAATTTTAATTATTTTAAAATTGAAAATTTTGACTATTTCACAAAAATAACGAGATTTTTCTACTTTAAATCAATTAGTTTTTATATTTAAAAACAAGTGAAACCCAGTTATTTTTTTCTTTTCTATCAACTTGTCCCAAATTATAATTTTCAGCCTTTTTCACAAATGCCTCTTCCTTTTCACTCAAAATTCCAGAAAAAATAACAGTTGCACCTTTTTCCAGAGTTTTTTCTATATCTTCAAGCAATTTTTCCAGAACATCTACCAAAATATTTGACACAACTAAATCATATTTTTCACTGACATCATCTACCAAATTTCCAATTATCACTTCAAAATTATCATTTATATCATTTTTAGAAAAATTTTCCAAAACAACATCTCGAACTTTTTCATCAATATCAATTCCAACAACCTTTTTCACACCTAATTTTTTCCCAATCAACATCAAAATACCGGAGCCACAGCCTATATCCATTAATTTCTTTTTATTTTCCGAATATTTCTCTAAAAATTCTACACACAACGAAGTAGTTTCATGTGTTCCTGTCCCAAACGCAAGCCCTGGATCAATTTCGATTACAATTTCATTATTTTCTGGTTCATACTTATCCCAACTTGGCTTTATGACAATGTTGTCAGTTATATTTACAGTGTGGAAATATTTTTTCCATTCATCTTGCCAGTCTTCGTCATTGCATTTAGCTGTGTAAATTTCATACATAAACTCTGTATCTGAATTCTGAAATTCTTTTAAATTATTAAAAATAATATTTAATTTTGTATTTGCAAATCTATTATCAACAACATATCCAATTATACTCCAAACATCATTTTTTATTGCAAAATTAGCATTATAATCCAGTATATTTTCAGAAAAGTAATCAATAACTTCTATCTGTTTAATTCCAATTTCATCAAACATATTTACTAATTTTGTCTTCGTTTCTTTTAAGTTATCCGAAAAATAATCTACTTTTACTTTTATCCATTTCATTTTTTCATTTTCCTTTTTTTATATTTCATCATATCCCATGTTCACACGTTTAATTGATAATGCCCTACCGGTCTTTTCATTCACTTCCAGCTCAATTCCATTGATTCTCAAGTTTTCTTCACATACAGAATATCTTGTTGGCATTCCGTCCTTAAATCTTTGTATACTTTCTTTTCTATTCATTCCTAGAATACCGTCATGTCCTCCAGTCATCCCTATATCTGAAATATATCCAGTCCCTCCTGGCAAAATTCTTTCATCTGCCGTCTGTGTATGTGTATGAGTTCCATAAACTGCTGACACTTTTCCAGATAAGTTCCATCCCATTGCCTGCTTTTCTGAAGTGGCTTCTCCATGAAAATCAAGAATGATTATATCTGTTTGTTCCTTAATCTGTGGCAAAACTTCCTCAACCGCCAAAAATGGACAAGCAATTGGTGGCATAAATACTTTACATTGGGCATTTATAACTGCTACTTTCACTCCATTTTTTTCAACAATTGTATAACCGCTTCCAGGTGCTTCCTTTGTATAGTTTATCGGTCTAATCAAATTTTTCTGTTCATTTATGTATGAATAGATTTCCCTTTTATCCCAGCTATGATTTCCAAGAGTTATGACATCTACTCCCCGATTAAACATTTCTTTTGCAATCTTTACATTTATTCCAAAACCACCAGCTGAATTCTCTCCATTTACAATAATAAAATCATAATTCTGTTTTCTTTTTTCCAAATATTTAAACAATGTAGTTCTACCTGGTCTACCGACAATATCACCAATTATTAAAAATTTCATGTAAAATCATTCCTTTGCATCTCAAATTTATCTAATATTTATTATACTACATATTATAATTTTTTTATAGTTTTTCTTAATTTATTTTTTTGATATTTTAATCTTTTTAGGTTGGTTTTACTATAAAAAAGAGCCTCCTGAATAAAAATTATCTTAAAAAAGATATTTTTAATGGATAAGCTCTCTTTTAGTTCATTTTTATTTATTTTGCATATTCCACAGCTCTAGTTTCTCTAATAACAGTAACTTTTATCTGTCCTGGATATTGCATTTTTTCTTCTATTTCTTTTGCTACATCTCTAGCTAGTATTGTAGCTTTATCATCATCAATATTATCTGGGTGAACGATTAACCTTAGTTCTCTTCCAGCCTGAATTGCATACGAGCTTTCAATTCCTTCATGACTATTAGCAATTTCCTCTAATTGTTCTAGACGTTTCAAATAATTTGATAATGTCTCACGTCTTGCTCCTGGTCTTGAGGCTGAAATTGAATCTGCTGCTTGTACTAATACAGCTTCTATGCTTAATTGCTCTACTTCATTATGATGTGATTCTACAGCATTTATTACAATTTCACTTTCTTTTGAAAATTTTCTTAAAAATTCTCCACCATTTATAGCATGTGATCCTTCTTGCTCATGTGAAAATGCTTTTCCTATATCATGCAATAATGCTGCTCTTTTAGCAATGTCAACGTTTGCACCAATTTCTGCTGCTAAAGTTGAAGCTATATGTGCAACTTCTATTGAGTGCTGTAAAATATTTTGCCCAAAAGATGTTCTGAATTTCAAACGTCCAAATACTTTTAATACTTCACGTGGCAATGTTGGAATCCCCACTTCTAAAATAGCCTGTTCTGCAGCATCTAATATACTTTCATCTACTTCATGCTGTGCTTTTGCTACAACTTCTTCTATTTTTGTTGGATGAATACGTCCATCTGAAATCAATTTTTCAAGTGCAATTTTAGCTACTTCTCTTCTTACACCATCAAAAGAAGACAGCACAACTGCTTCAGGTGTATCATCTATTATTAAATCAACTCCTGTTGCAGCTTCAATGGCTCTTATATTTCTTCCTTCACGTCCAATAATTCTACCTTTCATTTCTTCACTTGGCAACTGAATAACTGAAATTGTAGAATCAACAACATAATCTGAAGCAGCTTTTCCAATTGCTGTTGAAATAATTCTTTTTGAAATTCTATCTTTTTCCCTGTCTAAATTATGTTCATAATCTCTTATTAATACAGCTTTATCGTGATCTAGTTCATTTTCCAACTTAGTTAAAATAATTTTTCTTGCATCTTCCTGTGTCAGTTCTGAAATTCTTTCCAATTCTTTTTCTTCATTTGCAATCATTTCTTCTAGTTCTTTTTCTCTTCGGAACAATTTTTCACGGTATTTCTCATTTTTAGCTTCTCTTTCTTCCAACCGTTCCATTTTTGTTTCTAATGTCTCTTCTTTTTTGGCAATTCTTTCTTCTTTTGTAGCAAGTTCTGATTTCATTTTCTTTATTTCGTCATCTGCTATTTTTTTCTCATTTAACAATTCTTCTTTTACTTTTAGTGTTTCTTCTTTTCTAAACGATTCAATTTCTCTTTCAACTTCTTTTTTTGATGTTTCAAGTCTTCTTTTAGCATCAACGATTTTTAATTCCAGTTCGTTCAAATCTCCGTATTTTTTCTTAAAAATTGAACTCCCAAAAAAATAAGCTATAAAAAAAGTTAAAAAAGAAAAAATAACAATCAACAAAATCGCTATTGATATGCTCATTTTTCTCCCTTCTTATTTTTTTTCAGCTACATTTGAAATCTTCCAAGTATTATCATTTGTTTTTTTCCAAGTTAGTTTATAATAATTGCTTGCTGTGGCAAAATTAACTACCATAACACTATTTGCCCTATTTTTAGATACGACATTAACATCAGAAAAAACAAATGTCAATCCCGAAAGATCGTATTCTTGCATTTTTTTTACAATAATATTATTTTTAAATGTAGGTAAAAAAACTTCTTTTAATTTATTATATTCGTTTGAACTGGCAGCATCTTTTAACTCTTCTGTAACTTGCATTATTTGAGAGCTAATTGTCTTAGCTTCAATTTGAGTTACTTTTTTTTCAGAGGCAGTAAGGCTGGTACAGCTCATAAGAATCAACAAAATAAATAGACATAAATATTTTTTCATATTTTCCTCCAAAAACTTCGTCATTTAATTTTATCACAATTTTTTCACATATTCAAGTTAGAAAAAATAAATTTTTTCGTTTTTTTCCACTATTTTTTCTTATTTCTCCATCTTTTATGCTGCCACATATACTGCTCTGGATATTCTCTAATAATTTCCTCAAATTCGTGATAAATTTTTTGCATATTATATCGCATTGTTTCCTTTAATTTTTCCTGCTTTTCTATTTCAATAATTTTCTTATTTTTAACTCGTATTACATCTCCATCAAACACCGCATACGCAAGAACTATTGGTATTTTATGTTTCATAGAAAGCAAAACAGGTCCTGCAACTCCAGTTGTTTCACGTCCAAAAAATTTCACATCCACATCTTTTCCATAATGATCCGAAGCAAGAGCAATGATTGATTTTTCATTTATTGCTTTTCTCAAATTATCACTATCATGTAACGGCAAGGAATTAAGACCTCCTTCTTCACGCCATTTTGTCATCAAGTCATTAATTTTTTTATTTTTCTGATTTCTAAAAACAGCATAAAACTTTCTTATATCCCTCATTCTGCTGCCAGCTTCAAATCCGCCAAGATGAAGCGAAACAATTAAAACAGCCTTTTCATTATTTTCACAAGCCTGTCTCATTAGCTCCTCATTTTCTACAACAGTATTCCCATCTCGTGTAATCTCTTCCAAAAAAATAGAAGTCATAATCATCTTTCCCATTGTCTTATATGATTCTTTTGCAATTTTCTCAATGTCTTTATCATTTTTTTCAGGAAAAGCATTTTTTATATTATCTATCGTAAGTAGACGTCTTTTTTTTATAAGATAATATGCTGCCATCCCGAAACTTTCAAAAATTCTATATCTTGTTTTAAGAGAAAAAATTGACAAAATCTTTTTTATCAAAATAACAAAAAATCCTGTTATTTCTTCACTTATTTTATATTTCATCTTATTCTTAAACTCCTTAAAAATTTATTTTTAAAAAAAGAGCATACATAAAATACGCTCTTTTATCTTAATTACTATTTTCTGATTCCTAATTTTTCGATTAATGATCTATAATCATCAACGTTTCTATTTTTGATGTAGTTTAATAATCTTCTTCTTTTACCAACCATTTTTAGTAATCCTACTCTTGAATGCACATCTTTAGGATGTGTTTTTAAGTGAGCTGTCAAATGACTGATTCTATCTGTAAGAAGTGCAACTTGTACTTCAGCAGATCCTGTATCTTGAGCATTTTTTCCATATGCTTCAATAATTTCTTTTTTTGGTTTTAATGCCATTGTTTTCCTCCTAATAATTATTATTTAAACCAAGAATATAGCGGCAAACTTATATTCATAGTATAAATTCAAATGTTATTCTATCACATATTTTTCTATTTGTAAAGGCTTCCAACTTCATTTTTTCAAAAATTTCCTATTTTGCAAACGAAGCTGTTAATGAATCAAAATCAACTGGCAAATCAAGCTTTTCTTCAACTTTACCATTATTTATTTTTAAATTATATGGAAATGCATCAACTGCAAAACCACGAGCAATTGAACCACTTTCATCATAGTAGGCTGGGAATGTATACTCATTATCCTTTACATAAGTCTGTGTTTTCCCTAAATCAGTCTGAGAATTTGTAAATACAACTACTACATTAACTTTATCTTTATTTGCATCATAAAATTTCTGAACTTCAGGCAATTCTTCCTTACAATGTGGACACCATTCAGCAGCAACAATCATTAATGTTTTTTTACCATTGTTCATAATTTTTTCACTATTAACAGTTTTATTGCTATTTAACTCCTTCAATTCAAATTTTGGAACTTTCCCTTTCCCATCTACATCAACACTAAATTCTTTTCCACAAGATGCCACAAATAATAAAAGCAATGACATCATTAAAATTATTTTTTTCATTTTATATGTTTTCTCCTTTTTCTTAATTTTTTATTGTTTATACAATTTTGTAATTATACACTATTGTTATTAGAATTTTCTGTCAAAATATTTATTTTTATTTATCTAATCCAAGTGTTAAAATAGAAATAAACTCTAAATTTTTTTCTCCATCTAAAACCCAGTTATTTCCTTGTTTTTCCAAAATTATATTTATTGTTTTCTCACTATAAGATAACTTGTTTTCTTTTATTTTCTCATTAAAGAATTTAGTTGCTTCCTGAACAACTATCTTATCGATCTCTGATTCTGAAGCTATATTTGAAGATTTATATTTTTCAGTAATCATATTATGAAATTCATTTCCAAAAGTGCTATAATCAGGATACTTTATAGTAACATTTACTGTGGCTGTTTTATCTTTTGTCTCAACTTTATTTATTTTGTAGGTAATTTTTTTAAATCCTTCAAGTACAATTCCAATTTCAGGAATATTCATTGATGAATCCCATTTTTTTATCTTATTCATATCTCCAGATTGAATAATTTTCATATGCTGTTCAAATATTCTTTTAGCGACAGCATCCCTTCCACAGCTTATAGTCATTAGAATCATACTTAACAACAATAAGATATATTTTTTCATAATTCTCTCTTTCTAATATTTCATTTAGTTTACTAAATAAGCATCAAAAATTTCTCCAATATCATAGCCATTTTCTTTAGCGACTTTAAAATAGAATTTTGATTTTTGTTTATTTTTTTGATTATAATAATAAACTCCTAGATTGTAAAAGGCTGTTGTATTAAGTTTTGCAGCAGCCTGTAGATTCAGAATTCTTACCATCTTGTCAGTTTCAGGATAGTAAAGGCTCAAGTCAACCATTGAATAATCATCTCCGCTACTTGCAAGTCTTTCTAGTATTTTTTTTGCTTCTTTGCTTTGTTTTACTTGATTTTCCTCAGCTTTTACTGGATTTTTCTCTTTTTCCATATCTTCTAGAATATAAGCAAGTTTATATCCAGCTGAGATTGAACCTAGTAAATATGCTTTACTATAAATATTTTTTGCTTTTTTTATTTCCTTTTGAGTCTCATATAGACGACCTAGATAATTCATTGCATCAATATCATTTTTATTTGCAGCTTTTTGATAAAGTTCTTCTGCTTTTGTAAAATCTTTTAAATTTTCATAGATAAATCCTTTATATCCGAGAATTAATACTTCGTCTGAGTTTGTATCTTCCAGTATTTTTAATGCAAGATCATAATTCTTTTCCCCTTTTACAAGCCTTGAAGCAAGTTCAAATGCTGCAAGATAATATTTATTCTGTGAAAATATCTGGTTGTAAATTTGTACTGCTTCCTCTTCTTTATCATCATTTTCCAACAATTTTGCTTTTGCGTAAAGTGCAGGCGAGTAATTTTCAGACAAAAAATCTTTTAAAATATCATAGGCTTTTTCAATATTAGAAACTTTTTCCAAAACTAAAGTTCCAAGTTCCTTTTTTTCTTCCACAGAAATACTTCCATTATTTAATTTTTTATTTAATTCCTCTATCCTTTTATAAAAATTCATCAAATTTTTGTTATACTCATAAGAATACAGTGCATAAATTTCATTAGCGTCTCTTCCTTTTTTCAAATATTCCTGTGCCTTTGTAAATTCAAGCTTATTTTCATATATAGTTCCTATTACATAATAGGCTTTTACATTTCCCTGTTTTGCAGAACTTTCCAAAAGGTCTATGATCTGACTTTCGTCTCCATTTGTCTGCTGAAGCAAAAGTGCTTGATAATATTCAGCAAGACCTTTACTTTTTTTCATATATCTATTAAAGAACATAGTTCCATTTTCAGCTAGATAAGTATAGGCAAGTCCATAAACATCTTCATTTCCAGCTTTTGCTGATTCATTTATATTTTTCATAATATATTCATAATCCTTTTTTTCAAGAATTCCAATAAGTCCTTTTTCAAGTGCATCATAACCAGCATCTGTTTTTGAGCAAGCTACTGAAAATAATAATGCAATTATTATATATATCCATTTTTTCATACTTTTATCACATTTCCTATTCGTAAAAAAATTTCCCCCCGCTTTTACTTAGAATCTGATAAACCTAGAGTTATTGATTTTTGATACTGCTATTTCACAGTAGTTCCAATTTTTATTTCATCGTCAATAATTATAAGTTTCGTTTTTTTCTTTTCAGTTGCTGTCAGTAGCATTCCTTGTGATAATTCCCCTTTTAATTCTACTGGTTTTAAATTCAGTATAGCCTGTACTTTTTTCCCAACTAGTTCTTGTTCATTTGGATACCATTTTGCAATTCCTGAAATAATCTGCCTCTTCTCTTTTCCAGTATTTACAATAAATTTTAACAATTTATCCGCATTTTCAATTTTCTCTACTTTTTCAATTTGAACAACTTTTATTTCAATTTTATTAAAATCATCTATTGTAATTGGATTTTCAATTTTCAAGTCCTCATTGTATTCTTTTTTAGGTTCCTCTTCCAATTCAATTCTTGGGAACAGCGGAACTGCTTCATTTAACCGATTTCCAAAGGGATAACTTTTCCATTCTTTTATATCATCTAAATGTAATTTTGTAATATCTTTTTCAAGTCCTAACTGATTTATCATTTTTTGTGCAGTTTCTGGCATGAATGGTGAAATAAGCACTGCAATTTTGTAAAGTGAATCCACTAAATTATACATGACTGTTGACAATCTATCTTTTTGGCTTTCATCCTTTGAAAGTTTCCAAGGCTCACATTCATCAATGTATTTATTCATTCTTGAAATAAATTTCCAAATATCCTTTAATGCCTCAGAAAATTGATAATTATTTATATGCTTATCCAAATCAATCAATGTATTTTTCCATAATTCCTTAATTTCAATATCAAAACTTTCTTCAACTTCATTTAATACAACTTCTGAATTAAAATATTTTTTTTGCATTCCAATCGTTCTATTAAGCAAGTTTCCTAAATCGTTTGCCAAGTCAGCATTTATTCTCTGAACCATTGCCTTTTTAGAATAATCAGCATCCTGACCAAAAGTCGCCTCTCTCATCAGATAATATCTAAAAGCGTCAAGTCCGTATTTTTCAACTTCTTCCTCTGGATTAACAACATTTCCAAGTGATTTTGACATTTTTTCACCTTCTACAGTCCACCATCCATGTGCTGCAATCGTATCAGGCAACTTTATTCCAGCCGACATTAGCATCGCAGGCCAGATAATAGCGTGAAATCTCAGAATATCTTTTCCAACAACATGATTTACAGTTCCGTTAGTCCAGAATTTATCAAACTGCTCTGTATCAGTCGAAAATCCTGCACCAGTCAAGTAAATATTCAATGCATCGAACCAAACGTAGATTACATGCCCTTCTTCTAGTTCTAATGGTATTCCCCAGTCAAATGTAGTTCTTGAAATTGATAAATCTTGAAGCCCTTGTTTTATGAAGGCAATTACTTCATTTTTCTTACCTTCAGGCTTTATAAAATCAGGATTTTTTTCGATATGTTCTAACAGTGCATTTTCATACTTAGATAATTTAAAGAAATATGAAGTTTCTTTTACATCAATGACTTCTTTTCCCATATATTTTCCATCAACAAGCTGATTTTCAGGTACAAAAGTTTCTTCAGAAACACTATATTTACCAACATATTCTCCTCTATAAATATCTCCCTTGTCATGTACCCTCTTTATTATTTCTTTTACAGTTTTCAAATGTTTTTCTTGTGTTGTTCTCATAAAATCTGTATTTGAAATATTTAACTTTTCCCATAAAGTTGTGAAATTAAGAGACATTTTATCTACCCACTGCTGTGGCGTAAATCCATTTTTTTCAGCTGCTTCCTGAATTTTCTGCCCATGTTCATCGACTCCAGTCATAAAGCCAACTTCTTCACCAGTTAACCTTTTGTATCGGGAAACAACATCACAAATTATTGTTGTATACGCTGTTCCCACGTGTGGTACCGCATTAGGATAGTAAATTGGCGTTGTTATGTAAAATGCTTTTGACATATTTTTCCTCCCTATAATTTTATAATTTATCAATATCTAAAAATTTATCTTTTTATTTAAAACTTTCTTCATTAAATTCAACATTCTTATTTTTGTTATATTTTTCACTGTAAATTTCAAATGCCTTATTTCCAGCCTGATGTATTTTTTCTTTTACTAATTTTATCGACTCTTCTAAAGTTATTTCCTTTGTTAAGTAAAATGGCTCTGCAACATAATGAACACATTTAGAAAATGGAACAGGTATTTCAAGTTTGTCCCACATATTTTTAAAAATCCATTTTTTACTGCAGTAAGAACTGACTGGAACAATCGGCATTCCTGTTTTTTGTGCTATAAAAATTGCACCCGCTTTTGGCTCAAAAATAGGACCACTCGGACCATCAATCGCAATTCCAAGAGTATAGTCTTTCTTGGCATATTTCATAGCTTCCTTTAAACTTTTTATATTGTCTCTATTCGACGAACCTCGTATTAATTCATTCCCTTCTCTTCTAAGTAATTCTGCTAAGATTTCTCCATCCTTTGAGGCACTTACGATGGAAGCCTTTTTGTCAATAATTCGTGTAGCATTACATACTGTAAAAATTTTTCTGTGCCAAAAAACAATGATGTTAGGTTCATTTATTTTAACGCCATCTGCATAAAAATATTCTTTTCTAGTTATAAAACTTAATATCCTGTATACAAGATGAAGAATAGAACCTAAAAATTTATATTTATTCATTTTCTCTCCCACTATTTTTAAATTACACCAATCCTTATCAAATCAAATTAACCAAAATTGATTAAATCTTAATTTATAATTTCCATATTAAATTAGTAGATATTTAAATTTTTATTATATTTGCATTTTAAAATGTTTCACTATATCGGAAATCTTATTTTCTATAACTTCATTAGTCTCATTTTTTCTATAATTTTTATCAAGTCTTGTACAAAGCATAGTTGCATAACCAAATAGAAAATACCATATTTTATTTATGACATTTTTAGCCTCTTCTTCCTCTAATGCGGGAAAACTTTCCAGTAGATTTTCTTTTGTCAAGAACTCTCCAAGTGTTACTTCGTAAAGTTTTTCAAATCTTTCTGTTGTATCAAGAAAAATTGTCCTAAATAATTCCTTTTCTTCTCTAGCGAATATCACAAAACCAATTGCTCCACTCAATATTTTTCTTTCAGCATAATTTCCATATAAGTATTTTTTTAATTTTTCCTTACACTTGTCTATAATTTCTTCTTTTAATTCATCTACTGTATTAAAGTTAAAGTAAATAGGCGCCGTAGAACACTTCAGATAACTTGCTATTTTTCTGACACTTACATTTTGGAAGCCTTCTTTTTTCATTAACTCATATCCAGCCTCAATTATCACTTCTTTCGTAAACTTAAGTCTAGGCATCGTTTTCTCCTTTTCAGATTTTCATCTGTTTTATCCATTAATTTTTTCATAAATACAAAATTTCCATCCATCGTGATTTTCCTCAGTCAAAGTTATCCATTTATCCAAATCTATCTTTGGAAAATAAGCATCTGCAGCTGTATCAGAAAAATCAATATAACTCATATAAATTTTACTAACAATTTCTAATTCTAATGATTTTTTATAAATTTGCTCTCCTCCAATAATAAAAATTTCCTCCTCTACATTTTCATATTGTTTAACAAACTTATAAAAATCATTACATATTTTTAGTTTTGTAGTTTTTGTTTCATATATATCTTTTTCTTCAGTTATATTAAAAAATGATTTTGAAAATACAATATTTTTTCTATTAGGCAACGGCTTACCTATACTCTCATAAGTATGTCTTCCCATTACAACTGTTTTTCCTGTTGTAATTTCTTTGAATTTTTTCAAATCTTCAGGAATATGCCACAAAAGCTGATTATTTTTTCCAATTTCATTATTTTTCCCAACAGCAACTACTATGCTATACATTTTATACTCCTTAATTTTATAATTTAATCGAAGTAATAAAATATAGAAAAACCATTATCTTTTATTTAACTTTATATATTAGTTTAAAATACTGATTTTACTATATTCTACTACTTCTTAAACTTTTCCATTCTTAAACCGCAACTTCAAATTTAATTACAGGATGGCTTTCATAATCTTCTAACGTAATATCCTCGAATGTCAATTCATTAAATGGCTTATCTGCAATATTAATTTTGGCAAGTTTTAACGGCTCTCTTGTCAGTTGCTCCTTTAGCCCTTCAATATGATTTTCATAAATATGAGCATCAATTATTGTGTGAGCAAATTCTCCAACTTCATATCCACATTCTTTTGCAATCATCATTGTAAGCAATGAATAACAAGCTAGATTAAATGGTATCCCAAGTGCAATATCTCCACTTCTTTGAGTCAAGTGGCAGTTAAGTTTATTCCCAAGAACATTAAAGGCAAAAGTATAATGGCACGGTGGCAATTTACTAATTGTTGCATTCCCTGGATTCCAAGCTAAAACTATCATTCTTCTTCCGTTTTTGTGATTAGGATTTGTTTTCATTTCCTTTAGAGTGTCAATAATATACTGAATCTGGTCAAATACAAGCTGTCCATTTTTTTCTCTAGTCACCCAAGGATTATTCTCATCAGCAAAAACTTCTCCATCTAATGAAATTTCAGGTACTGGATATCTTCTCCAGAATCTTCCATAAGCCGTTTCTAGCCTTCCTTCCTCATCTGCCCAGGCATCCCATATTTTTGTCTTTTTTCGCAAGTTTTTAATATGCTCTTCTCCTGATAAATACCAGAAAAGTTCGTGCAACATTGAGTTAAAATACATTTTTTTTGTTGTCAAAAGGGGATAACCTTTGCTCAAATCTACTTTATATGAATAAGCAAAAGTAGAAATTGTATCAACTCCTGTCCTATTTTCTTTTTTTATCCCATTATCAAGTACATACTTAACCATATCCAGATATTGTTTCATTTTCTCTCCAATTCTATTTTTCTCACCTATTTTAATTTTATAAGGCTTAAATTAATATTCAAAATTATTCTGTCTCAAAGCTTCAAACAGCACGATCGCGACAGCATTGGACAAATTCAGTGAACGCCCAAGGGGAAGCATTGGAATCGTGATGTTGCTTTCCTTGTATTTATTTAATATTTCTTCAGGTATCCCACGTGATTCAGGCCCAAACATTATATAATCGCTGTCATTAAATTTCACATCTGTATATCTCTGTTTTGTTTTTGTTGTTGCAAAATAGATTTTTGCATTGCTGTTTTCGATGTTTTCCTGCCAGAAGTGTTCCCAATTTTCCCACACGAAAAGCTGTACATCTTTCCAGTAGTCTAGTCCCGCACGTTTTATTTTCTTATCATCCAGTTCAAAACCGAGAGGTTTTATTAAATGTAATTTTGTGTTTGTTAAGACACAAGTTCTTCCTATATTTCCTGTATTTACGTGAATTTCTGGATTTAATAGAACTATGTTCATTTTATCTACCATTCTTTCTATTCAAGTTTATTTTACCATACAAATCTATTTATTTCATCAATTTTTTGTAATCTTCCAGTTTTATTCGATTAGAAGTAATTTTATTTAATTTTTTGGTAATGTTATCTCCTCTATCAAAACCACCAAATCCTATTTTGGAATTAATGTGAGTAATTGCTATAGCAAGTGCATCCGCAGCATCATCAGGTTTTGGGATTTCTTCTAATTTTAATATTAATTTTACCATTTCCTGAATTTGCTTTTTTTCAGCTCTACCATAACTTGCAATTCCCATTTTTACTTGAAGTGGAGTGTAACTGTATAAATTCAGCTTATTTTTCTGCCCTGCTAAAGTTATAACTCCACGAGCCTGTCCAACTTTTATTACCGTCTTCTGATTTTTAAAGAAAAATAAGTCTTCGATAGCCATATCAGTCGGTTTCCATAATTTTATTATATTTTCCAGTTCATCATAAATTTTTTCCAGCCTTACTGGCATATCCTCATCTTTATCCGTAAAAATACAGCCATAATCAAGTGGCACATATTTACCATTTTCATAATCTACAACGGCGTATCCTACTATTGCTGTACCAGGATCTATCCCTAAAATCCTCATGTTTCTCCTATTTATTTACTTTCTTATTTCTTTATTTTTTATTATATCACACCTAAAGGTTGTATGCAAGATTTCCGTATACGCTATTCAAAATATTTTTGTATATAGTTCCGAGTGTAGTCAACATAGCTTCTCAAGTCAATATCATCATAATTGACAAAGTCTTTTACATTTGTTTCAACTTTTCTTATTTTGTATAAATTGCTGTTTATATCTCCAAAACCGTATTTTTCATAATACTTTTCCTGTTTCTGCATAACTGCCTTGTATAGTCCCGTCTTTGAAAAATATAGTCGATATTTTCTAAATTTATACAACACTTCATTACTTTCAAAGTCTATCTTTCCATTTTCATCACAGGCATAGATATCTTCATAAACAGAAGCATATATGAAGAATATATCTGGATTTTTGGAAAAAACTTCTTCTACTGCCACTGCTATTTCTTTTTTTTCCCAAAAATATAGTTTCAAAACTTCTGATATCCAAATATGATTTCTTGGCATAATTAACTTGCTGTAGTAAAATTCATCGGTTCCTATAACTTCATTGCCTATCCTATATAAGAGCGAACTTTTATTTTTCAGGAAGTTATCAACATCCTTTATATCGAAAATATTTTTATATTGAACAGCTATCTTCTTTTTTATTTTATTCAGAATATTACCGTTTATATTTGTAATAAAAATATCGTTTTCAAAAACCGCAACTATTTCTATATTTTCTTTTGCAAAAATTCTTTTTAACCGTTTTATGATACTTGTTTTATATCTATTTAAGGTATGTTTTGCAAATGATGAATTTAAAAGCATATCTATTGGTATTTTTTTTATTATATTTTTATCCTTTTCAATTAAAAGTTTACTTTCAATCAGCCATTCATACAGATAATCTTTTTGAATTGATAATTTATATACCTTTTTTTGAAGATAATTGTCATAATCATTCATCTTTACTTTTTTTGAATAGTTTATTCCAGACTGACTAGCATTTGTGAATCCGCTATCTAAAAGTAAAGTTATCAGCTTGTCATTATTGTACTTCAAATACTTTATCTTATTTTTAAGCTTCATACTATTGCTATAACTTCCTTTTGTAATAATATTCAAAAGATTTTCCTTTTCATCCCAGTTGCTTTTTTCTTTTATTATAAAATTATACATCTTTTCTGTTGCCAGTACATCCTGTAGACAATAGTCAATTACTTTGTCCACAATTTCATCATATATATTTTTTTTAATTACGTAATTAAAATTGGCAAAATCCTGTTCCTCAATACTGTCTCCACAATTAAACTCAAATCCTTTTACTCCAAGATTCAAGTTGTATTCGTAAGCCAGGTCATAAGAGTAAAATTCATGATTTTCACTTTTATATTCATCCTTTGGCATATTTCTTATTATTTTTATTTCACTATTTAATTTATTCCTGTTTACATTTGAATTTCTGTATTTTAAAAGATTATTAATCACAATATCATCAAATCCGTGTCCTGCATACGAGATTAAAACATTTTTAGAAATTATGTCATATAAAAGTTTTTTCTGACGATTAAAATTATCTGAATCAATAATCAATATTTTGTCATCATTTAACTTTTTTAAGACAATACAGAAGTAATTTGGAAAAACTTCAATATCAAATACATATTTATTTGATTTTTTCATATATCATTATCACCACTTTTCAGTTCTGAAAGTTACAAAAAGTATTTATCTCTCTTCAAATAGATTTTATCTCCTCTAATATTTACAATTTTCACAATTCCCTTGAACTCTCTTATATTTGTACTCCTATTTCTCACATATACCTTAAATTTCTGATTTTCTCTCACATTTACTTCACTGATTTCTTTACCTATGTTTTCAAATTTTTTAAACGTATCAATAACTGTCATACCATTTTTCAACTTTCCATACTTCTCGTTAGAAACATTTATTCCAAAATAATCCAGCACATCCTCTATTTTTACAAAACTGGCTATTTCACTAATTTTTTCAGCCCATATATCAACATCATCCTTTGTAGCCCAAAAAGAGTCAATTTCTTTTTTTCCTCGAACAAGTTCTTTCAATTTTTCAATTTCATCTTCAACTTTTTCTAATGAAATTGCATCTTCGATAACATATTTATCAATTTTAGTTCTCACAAGTCTTGTCATTGTGGCAAAAACTCCTAATTTCTCTCCAATATCGTAAACTAATGAACGGATATAAGTTCCACTACTGACTTTTGCATAAAATGAAATTTTAATATTTTGAGCATTTTCTGAATTTTTTTCTGGATGCACTATATTTATTTCTCTAATTTCTGATATTTCTACATTTCTTTCGGCTCTTTCCACTTCAATCCCTTTTCTTGCCAAATCATAAAGTTTCTTACCGTCAATTTTTATTGCGGAATACATTGGAGGAATTTGCTTTACCTTGCCTTTAAAACTATTTACAGCCTGTATTATTTCAGAATCACTTATATTAATTTCAGAAGTATATTTTTCAACAACTGTCCCTTCTGAATCATAAGTATCTGTCTTATAGCCAAGTTCCATTTCCACATAATATTCCTTATCTTTTTTCATCAAACTGTCAGAAAATTTTGTAGCATCATTAATCATAACAATCATAAGTCCCTCGGCCATTGGATCAAGGGTTCCAGCATGTCCTACTTTTTTGGCCTTTATCACTCTTTTCAAATGATTTATCGCCCCAAACGAACTTATCCCTTTGCTTTTATTTAAAAGTATCAGTCCATCCTTTGTAAAATTCTTCTCCATTTTACTCCTTCCTATACCCGCCATATTCTTTACATTATCGGTGAAATCAGCTTAAACACAGAATTTCTTAGCCGTTTAAAAAAAGTAACCTTTTTTAGCCTTATCTCGTCAAACCTTTCACACACTTCCAAATCTTCTATGAACTGTCCCTTTAAATCTCTGCTAATTTCTTGATTATAAAATACCGAGTTTACTTCGTAATTTATTTCAAAGCTCCGCATATCAAAGTTGCATGTTCCAAGTGTTGATATTTTTTCATCCACAATAATATTTTTACTGTGTAAAAATCCCGCTGTATAACGGTAAATCTCAATGCCTGCTTCAATTAATTCCGCAAAATAAGTTTCTGCTATCCAGTAAGGCATTTTCTTATCCGGCACTCCTGTAACCATTATCTTTATTTTTACTCCCGAAAGAGCCGCCATCTTTAACTGTGAAATCAAATCAGTGTCGGGAACAAAATAAGGACTTTGAATCAGCACTTCCTCTTTCGCCGTTGCAATCATTTTAGAATACAGATATTTCAAAGTGGTCCATTCGGTGTCAGGCCCGCTTGATGAAACCTGCATCAAATATTCCAGTTTTTCTTGTTTATCTATCGGCTTTTGCTCTTCCAGTTCGTGAACTGCCTCTTTTTTTATATCTTCAATAAAATCGTCTTTCCAACCACTGTTTAGCCAATCTGTAACAAAAATTGCCAGATACTGCCCAATTATTTCTCCTGTAATCCGAATATTCGTATCCCTCCAGCTGTCAAATCTCTTTCCACCGTCTATATATTCCTGCCCTACATTCATGCCGCCAGTATGCACTATATTATTATCAATTAACGCTATTTTTCTATGATTACGATAATTCATCTTGGAAATAAAAAATTTAACATCTAAAAACCATCTTATCTCAATTCCAGCGTTTCTAAGTTCTTTTTTATATTTTCTAGGCAATTTCCAAGTTCCCACTCCGTCAAAAAGCAGTTTTATTTTAACTCCTTCCTTAGCCTTTTTCAAAAGTGCATTTTTTATTCTTTCCCCAAGTTCATCGGCTCTCCAAATAAAATATTCCATATAAATCGTACTTTTTGCATTTTCTATATCACAAATAATCGAATCAAATGCTTCTTTCCCATGAAAAAACAATTTATACGAATCATTATTAGTCAAAAAAGTACCTTCAGCCTCATACAGCATTTTTACAAGTTCACTTTGCTGACTGCCTAAATTAATATTTTTTATCATTGTATCAATCTGATTCCGTATTGTAGCTTTTATTTCTGCTTCAGTCATTTTAGCTGTGTTTCCATCGACATTTTCAAGACGATTATAATAAAAAAAGTCCTGTGATCTAAAAATATCCGACACATCCCGCTGCATAAAATTAAAAATCCTTGAATACAGCTTTTTTTCTTCCCCCTTCATCTTCTTAGAAATTACCTTATTCCTTCTCCAGTTAATCCCAAACAAAAGATACAAAACCGCTCCTCCAAGTGGAAATGTAAAAATTGTAAAAATCCAGGCAAGCATCGCATTCGGTGATTTATCCGACAACAGCACAGATACTCCCAATACAATAATTATCAGATAATGCAGCCTTTCAAACGGAATTATCCAGCTTGAAATAATTATAGCCAGTCCATGCAGCATATTATCCCCCTCATTTTTTATTTGTTAAATTAATCTATCTTTTAGCATTATATCTATAATTTTATCACTTTTAACAAAGATTTTCAATCATTCTTATTGAACAAATTCTAAAAACGTGACATAACGAATTGAAATTAAAAAGTACATAAATTCATGTAAAAAAAACAGTTCATAATTTATTTAATTAGTTAATTTTCTTATGTTAAAAATTCAAATTCCAGCTGTTTTTCCATTCCTTCCATTCTTTCGGAGTTACTGTTGCTAAATCAAAATCTTTCATAAAATCATACGGATCTTCGTAACTTTCTAGCGGTGTGTTGTCTATCAATTCTTTTGGTGCCACTTCATGGTCTATTTCTAAATCTATTCCATGATATAAGGCTATTTTGGCATATATTATGACATATACATGCAAGTAAAATTCATAATTTGGGTTGTTATCATTTGAAAATTTTCTTGCCACCTTCTGTTCCATCATTCCATTTATTGCTTTTTTCATTCCATCAATATCTTTATCTGCCAGAGCACCTAAAAATTCATAGTGCAGTTCCCCATATCTATAATAACTGTCTTTCAATGGATTTTTCAAATATGCATCACATCTTTTTTTCACTTCTTCAAAATCTCCTCTTATTGCATGAGGAATTACACGAATTAAGAAAAATAATCCATAATCATTTTTTAAATATCCATATTTATTTTTTTCACTGTCATAATCATCAGGCATTATCATATCCATATTATTTTTGAAAAATGTTATAAAATCTGGATTATTAGACATCAGCATTTCAAACATTTGAGAAGTCTGAGTGAATAACCTGCTATCTCTATCGCAACCTAATATTTGTAACTTTCCACCTATATAACAATTTAATCTGTGTTCTTTGATATTTTTTTCTATTAATAAATTTTTAGATGATAATTGTAAAAAACCTCTTGAAAGACTTTCCATACAAGAAAATTGATCCCCTTTTTTATTTTGTATGTAATTCAAAGGTTCTTCTATTTCTTCTTTTGATATATTTGTTTTCTCTAATCTTTCCAAACCTCTTTGATATTTTAATTTTCCTGCTACTAAACTCATATTTTTATTCCTTTCTCATTAATTATTTATTTTGTATTTCTACGGGTATAAATATTAACTCTTCATTATCTTTATCAACACCAATCCATCCTATTTTTATTTTCAAAGATACCTTTTAATTTCAAATCAAATATCTTATACTAAACCCCATTTAAATAACTAATTTATTACAAATTTTTCCAATATAAAGATAAAAAACTAGTATTTCAAAATAATTAAAATATAATTTTTTCTTTTAATAAACTGACGGAGCTTTTATTTGTTCAGCTACGACTGTTT
>NZ_KI271286.1:0-6328 GCF_000469385.1 Leptotrichia sp. oral taxon 879 str. F0557 | reverse complement strand
ATTTGTTCAGCTACGACTGTTTGACGACTGCAAGGAGGAGTTTCGGAGATGGACAAATAAAAGACGGAGTCTAGCCATGGTTGTAGGTTTTGCGGCAATGAGCAATCCTACGAAAATAAAAAGGCGGCAATGAGCAATCCTACGAAAATAAAAAAGATAACTTCAAGTTTCCCCAAAGTCATCTGTTTCATTTAAAAATTATTCTCCAAAATAAGCTATCGCTTCAATTTCCACCAAAACTCCTTTTGGTAATTTATCTACTGCAAAGGCTGATCTTGCTGGATATGGTTCAGTAAAGTATTCTGCATAAATGCTGTTTACTGCTCCGAAGTCATTGATGTTGTCTAATAATACAGTTGTTTTTATAACGTTTTTTGTTGTTAATCCGTTGTTTTCTAAGATTGCCTTCAAGTTTTCAAGAACTTGTCTTGCCTGCTCTTCTACTGTAACAGCTTCAATTTGCTGATTTTCAGGATTTATTGCAATTTGTCCTGAGATATACAAAAAGTCACCTGCTTTTCTAAAGGCTGAATATGGTCCAACTGCTTCTGGTATTTTTTTCATTTCTTCCTCCTAATTTTTCGTATTTTTTAAATTTTACAATTTTATTCTATCATATTTTTTCAATATCAAAAAGATTTTTCTTTCGTTTTGCTTACTATTCCCAAAATTATTATTCTGGCGAATATCCAAAGTTTATAATATACCTCCAGCTTTCTCCCGGAACTTTTGCAAATCCAAAGTAAAGTGGAATTGACAAGGCTTTCACTCCAAGCCCAAATTTATAGCTTTCCTTTTCTTCATGTCCGAAGCTGTAGGCTTTTTGAGAAATGTTTGCCCTTGAGTAAGTTGTATCTAAATATACAAGTTTTGACAAATTATATTGAGCTTTTAGGCTTCCAATAAAAATACTGTTCCCACGAATTTTATCTGCTGGCATTCCAGCAAATTCCAATGAATTGTCAGCTGTTCGGATTCCTCCCATTTTTGGTCTGTAAGTTTCTGGAATATTGCTTCCATCTGTTGTCAAATACGATACCCTTGGAGTAATTGTTATTTTTTCGCCAATCGGTATATTAATTTCTCCACCTGCATTTAATGAGTTAAATTTAGCCTCTTTTGAATTTGCTAAAGTATAATTTGAGAAAAAGTAAGTACCTTTTGTTGCAAAATTAAGGCTGTCTCTTGTATCATAATTTAGCTTAGCTTCATAATATGGAAAGGCTTTTCTTACATTTTCAGAATTATTCTGATGTTTTGTCACATCTGAAATCTGATAGCCTCCACCAATTGAGAATAACAGATTTTTATACATTTCAAATCCAATTCCTGCTCCGATTTTGAATTTTCTGTTTTCAAAGTTGAAATATCCGTTATTGTATTTCTGATTTTTTATAATATCACGTTTATATTCAAATTCGCTGTAAATCAAGGCTTTCGAATCTTTTCCAAGTTCCATAGTTGCCTTACCTCTTGCCCCATATTCATTTGCAACCGTTCCAGTTACTGAATATCTGACATTTGTATTATTTATAATTTTACTTCCCTGAAAACCAACATTTACTGTTGCCAAGTCCTCGTTATTTATATTTCCCGAAAGTGTCAAATAGTCACTTGGTTTTTCTTGAACATTTATTATTAGATCATTGTCCTTCACTTCGTAATAAACCGTTGTAAAATCACCATTCTGATAAATATTATTAACAATTTTTTCCATATCCAGCCTGCTTAAAACACCAAGTTTTTTAGGCAAAAATTTATCAAAATATTCTTTTTTATATTTTTTGTTACCTTCTATTACAACTCCAGAAATATTATACTCATCCTTCCAAGTCCGTCTAAACTCTTTCCGTTTTTCTTCCAATTTTTCAAAAAGTTCAGGATTTGATAATTTTCTAATTTCATCTATATTTTCTCTTGCAATTTTCTCTCCAGCCGCAATAAGTTCTTTTACCTTTGAAAAATCATAAGACTCAAATTTTTCCAAATCTGGCTTCATATACAAGTCAAGCATACGAATTTGCCGTTCCACTTCCTGTCTTCCAGCAATTGTTGTCGAATCTGTAATTACATCAATCAAGTTTATTTTAGACTCGTCTCTTTTTGTAAATCCGTCTCCTACATTCACTCCAATTGTATAATCCGCCCCAAGCACCTTCACATCCTGCACAGGTAAATTCCGTGTAACTCCCCCATCAATATAAAGCCTTTTTCCAGCCCGAATTGGTGCAAAAATTGATGGCAATGACAAACTTTCTCTAATCGCCGTTGCAATCGAGCCTTTATCAATCATAACACCTTCTCCAGATTCCAAATCAGTAGCAACTGCCGCAAACTTTCTTGGAAACTTCCTAAAATCCTGTATTCCAATTGCTCCATAAAAAATTTCATTCAGCCTTTGACTCGCAGTTTTTCCTCCAACTACTCCACTAGGTAATTTTGGCATAAAATTTTTCATTGGAATTACCGTACTATTTCTATCTTCAATTGAATTTCTTATAGCCCCCTTGTCCTTTCTCTCGATTTTATCGCTAAAAAGCCCCATCCAATCCATACTAATCGCTATTTCTTCTATTTCCTGCGGCGTATATCCCACACTATACATTCCCGCAATAATGCTTCCCATACTCGTTCCAGTCGCATATTCCACTGGCACCTTTTCTTCATCCAGTACCTTCAATATCCCAATATGAGCAAGCCCTTTCGCTGTTCCCCCACTAAGCACCAGCCCAATTCTCTTATTCTCCTGAGAAGTTATCTCTTTTTTATTTTCTAATTTTTTTTCTTTATTTAAAATATCCCTATCCGATTCTATTTTAGGCTCATTTTCCAAAACTTCCTTTTTACTGTCTTTTTTGCTTTCCTGCAAATTTTGTTCATCTTTTTTTAGCACAAAATAATTTTCATCTTTTAAATTTTCAGAAATCCCAAAACTATTTACCAAAAGAAAAATAATTAAAAACAAAAAATTTTTTCTTTTTTCAGTCATTTATCTCATCCTCCTTTTTACAAAATTTTTTCAAATTTATCATTAAAATTAATTTTTTTGCTTCCAAAAAACTGACCCTCTAGTCATTTTACTACAAAAAATTTTTATTTTTCTTATAAATTTATAATATTTCAAACAGCTCTTCCAACTTTCTCACTTCATACTTTGGAACTATCCCAGTATCATTTACATTATTTCGTAAATTTACCCAGCAAGTATCAATTCCAGTGTTTTGTCCACCTTTTATATCGGCTCCTAATGAATCACCTATCATTATAACTTCAGATTTATCCATTATTTCAAAATAATTCATTGCATATTCAAATATTCGTTTATCAGGCTTATTTACACCAACTTCATCAGAAATGATAATTTTATCAATGTATTTTGCAATTGTTGAATTTTCTATTCGTGAATGCTGTACTTCCTTTATTCCATTAGTTACAATTCCAACTTTGCATTTTGAATGTAAATATTCACATAGTTTTTCAGTTGCTTCAAATGGAAAAATCCCTTCTCCCAGTTTTTTCAAGTAAAGTTCGCTCATTTCATGCGGATCATATTTCAAGTCAAACTCCTCAATTATTTTTTCAAATCTTACAACCTTTAATCTATCCTTATCCACAGCCCCTTTTTCCAAATCCTTCCACAACTGCAAATTCACATCTTTATATCTATCTTTTATCTTTTCATAAATTTCTTTTTTTTTCGCATTACCTAATTCACTTTCCACAAAAAATCCCAATTCTTTGAAAGTGTTCCTAAATGCCGCTTCTTCTGTTTTAGGATAATCAAAAAGTGTATCATCCAAGTCTATTAATACAAGTTTGTAGTTCATTTTTCGCTCCTTTATTTAGAATTTTCTCAAACTATTTAAATTTTAGAAAATTTGTTATTTTTTTATTTGTGATAAATAATTAAAAATTTCAAAATACAATTAATTAACTTCAAAAAATCAAATTAAAAAACTAATATGATTTATAAAGTATACAACAAAAAGAAAAAAAGGGCAACATTTAAAATTAATAAAGCGAAGCATAAAAAATAGAAATAACTACTTTAAAAATTTGCTCTTAATTAAAACTTTTTTTTAAAAAAATTCTTACTATATCCCAAATTATTTTCTCCTTTACTTAGATATACAAATATGATAAGATTATATATAACTTAAAATAGGAGAGTGACATAATGAATTCAAATAAAATTTTTGAAAAATATACATTAAATAATGGAGTAGAGATTAAAAATAGACTTGTAGTGACCCCTATGATTCTATTTGTTGCCAATGAAGACGGAACTTTCTCAGAAGAAGACCTTAAATTTATGAGTAAACGTGGAGAAAATATAGGAATGTTCATAGTAGAAGCTACTCTAGTTGCTGATGGTGGAAAAGCTTTCACAAGACAGCCCGAAGCTATCAATGAAACACATTTGCCATCTTTAAGAAAAGTAGCAGAAATTCTACGTAATCAAGGTACAAAGGCAATTTTACAAATACATCACGGCGGAAGACTTGCCCTTCCAAATGTAAATAAAAATGATATAATTGCTCCTAGCTATGATAGCGAAACAAAAGCAAGAGAAATAACTACTGATGAAATAGATAAACTTATACAGGCGTTTGGAAATGCTGCTGATTTAGCTATTCAGGCTGGATTTGACGGAGTAGAAATTCATGGTGCAAACAGATATCTTATCCAGCAGTTTTATTCAGGAATAACTAACAGAAGAACTGACGAATGGGGAGGAAATATTGAAAAAAGAATGAGATTTCCTTTAGCTGTTATAGATGAAGTAAATAAAGTTAAAAATAAACATAACGCTGACAAATTCATCATAGGATACCGTTTTTCACCTGAAGAGCCAGGAGAAAATGGTTTGACAATGGTTGAAACTTTCGCATTGATTGATGAACTTGTAAAAAAACCACTACAATATCTACACGTTTCACTTCCAGATTTTTATATAAATGCTTATAGTGGAGGAGATACTAAAAAAACTGCAATACAGCAGATTCATGATAGAATAAACGGAAAGCTTCCATTAATTGGAGTGGGTAATCTATACACAGGAGAACAGATAGCTAAAGCTCTTGATAAAGGATGGGCAGAATTTGCCGCTTTAGGAAAAACTGTCATTTTAAATCATAATATAGGAACTCTTATACTTGAAAAAAGAGAAAATGAAATTGAAACTGAACTGGATCTGGAAAGAGAAGATAAATACGATTTAGGTGAATTTTTATGGGAACGTGCAAAAGAAAAAAGCCCTTTGCTTCCCCCAATAAAAAATAACAATACAGTTTTAGGTAAAAATTATTTATAATAAGTGAACTGAAATAAAAAATGCTATTTTATTAGGAGCAGCCATGATTTTAATAGCTATAATCATAATTTTATATATTCTCTTTGGGAATATTAATAAAAAAAATGCTAATATTTCAAAATTAAATAAAAAACTTGAAGATCTAGATGAAAAAGAGCAGGAAAAAGAAAAACAGATAAAGAAACACCAATTAAAAGAGAAAATACGAAAATTAAAAAAAGAAATCCATGAAATCGAAAAAGAAATGTATGATGAAAAATTAGAAGTAGAAAGTCCTTATTTTAAAGATCTGTGTGATCAAGCAGCAGATTTACAAATGGAGCTATACGATTATGAATTTGAACTAGAATGGATTGATAAAAATTAGAGCATAATCTTTTTGAAAAAAATCAATACAATTTATAATTTTGCAAAAAAAATACGCCAAATTTATGGCGTATTTTATATTTATTCTTTTTCTTTTTGATACTGCGATACTGTTTTCCCTGTCCATTTTTTAAATGCCCGATAAAAGGAAGAAGTTTCAGTATATCCAACCAGATAGGCTATTTCATCTATTGAAAGTTCCTTTGCTTCTAAATAGTTGAAGGTCATCATTTTTTGAATATCTTTTACCATCTGATTAAAACTGGTATTTTCTGCTGACAGATTTCTTTGAAGAGCCCTTCCACTTATCCCAAACTCTTCTGCTACATTTTCTAAGCCAAACTGTCCACTAGGAATAAGCTGAAAAAATTTCATATTTCTATTTTTCCCTTCTTCTTTTTGCCGCCTTATATTGTGCGGGAAATACAATTCCAAGTAAAGTAATATAAACACTTATCATCATTGCAGGCGGATAAAAGGTGCACGATATTATTAACCCCATAATTTTTATAATTATATCAATACTTAGCCATCTCATCCTTATTTTTAATGATTCCTGTGATTTCTCATCATTTCTATTTGCTTTTCCTATCAAATGCCCAGAAATTATATTACAAAATGTAACAGCCAGAACTATTATCCCATAAA
>NZ_KI271285.1:1031-4489 GCF_000469385.1 Leptotrichia sp. oral taxon 879 str. F0557 | reverse complement strand
GCGGCAAGAAACTTAAATATTCTAAGGAAATTAGTAATCTCAATACTGGAAGAACTTCCGTTCAGAAAGAAATTTAGCAGAAGGATAAAAAGATATATCATATCATTAGATATAAGAAGATATTTAAAATTATTTTTTGATATATAGAAATGCTGTTGTTAAAAAAATGGATAAATATAAAGAAATAGTTTAAAATATTCATGCGTTTGTCGTGTCCATAGGCAAAAATAATTGATAATTTGGAAAAAATGTAGTACAATTAGTTGAATGGTTATTGTTATTTGTCATAATTCAATTATACCATTTTGCCGAGATTTTATCTCGGTTTTTTTTTAGACAAAAAAGAAGCTGAACTCAAAATTTTAATCTTTTTGAGACAGCCCCTTATTCATTGTGATATATACCTCTCAATCTTAATTTGTGCTCTTTTCTCAACATATTTCTATAAATTGGAACATATTCTAAAACTTGGATGATTTTTAAGTGTTTTTTTTCTATATTTATTTTGGTTTACAAAGCCTATTTTATTACGTATATTGATTATTATACTACATTTCTATGTATTTGTAAATTTTGGATTTTTTTAGTTTTTGATATAAACTTTGTTATACAAATATAAATTATAATGAGAAAGTGAAAAAAAACACTTGAGTTTTTTGATAAAATAGAGTATTATATAATTTATAAGGAATGTAACAAAATATATGCTTTATTTATAGGAGGAAAAATGGCAGTAGTTAAGGATTTAGAAAGTTTAAAGGAACTTATTCAAAGAGTTAGAAAAGCTCAGGAAGAATTTGCAACATTTGATCAGGAAAGAGTCGACAAAATTTTTAGAAAAGTGGCTCAAAAAATGAATGATGAAAGAATTACTTTGGCAAATTTGGCAGTAGCAGAAACTGGAATGGGAATCGTGGAAGATAAGGTTATTAAGAATCACTTTGCTTCTGAATACATTTACAACAAATATAAAGACGAAAAAACTTGTGGA
Source organism: Leptotrichia sp. oral taxon 879 str. F0557 (assembly GCF_000469385.1). GTDB lineage: Bacteria > Fusobacteriota > Fusobacteriia > Fusobacteriales > Leptotrichiaceae > Leptotrichia > Leptotrichia mesophila. The sequence goes on along the minus strand of NZ_KI271285.1, from coordinate 3,498 downwards.
GTGTTGGAAGATGACAGATCTTACGGAGTTAAAAAAATTGCAACTCCAATAGGGATTATTGCAGGTATTGTACCAACAACAAATCCAACTTCAACAGCAATGTTCAAAACACTAATATCATTAAAAACAAGAAATGCAATAATATTTTCACCGCACCCAAGAGCAAAGCAAGCAACTATTGAAACAGCTAAAATTGCTTTGGAAACAGCAGTAAAATACGGAGCGCCAAAAGATATAATTGGATGGATTGACGAACCAAGCGTAGAACTATCAAGAGAACTTATGGCAAGTGCTGACTTAATACTTGCGACAGGTGGACCAGGAATGGTTAAATCTGCTTATTCATCAGGAACTCCTGCAATTGGAGTTGGAGCTGGAAATACGCCAGTTGTAATTGATAAATCAGCAGATATAAAAATGACTGCAAATTATATTTTGATGTCTAAAACATTTGATAATGGAGTAATTTGTGCAACAGAGCAATCTGTAATTATAGATAAAGAGATTTATGATAAAGTCAGAGCTGAATTTTTGAACAGGGGAGCCTATATCCTTAACGACGAAGAACTAAATAAAGTAAGAGAAATATTATTTATAAATGGAAATCTAAACGCCGATATAGTTGGAAAAAGTGCATATATTATTGCAGGTATGGCAGGGTTTGAAATTCCAAAAAGTTCAAAAGTGTTAATTGGGGAAGTTGAGTCTACTGGAATTGAAGAACCATTTGCACACGAAAAATTATCACCTGTACTTGCAATGTACAAATCGGAAGATTTTGAAGATGGACTTAAGATAGCTGATGAGTTAGTAAGACTTGGAGGATTGGGACATACTTCATCACTATACATTAATTTAGCAGAAAAAGAAAAAATAGATAAATTTGGAAGACTGATGAAAACAGGACGTACATTAATCAATATGCCAGCATCACTTGGAGCAATCGGAGATGTATTCAACTTTAAATTAGAACCGTCATTAACACTTGGATGCGGTTCGTGGGGAGGAAATTCTGTGTCAGAAAATGTAGGAGTAAAACACTTATTAAACGTAAAAACAATTGCAGAAAGAAGAGAAAATATGTTATGGTTTAAAGTTCCTGAAAAAATTTATTTTAAATATGGATCGCTTCCAACAGCTTTAGAAGAGTTGAAAGGAAGCCACAAAAAAGCATTTATCGTAACGGATAAAGTATTGGCTGAATTAGGATACACAGAACATATTACAAAAGTGCTTGACAGCATACATATCGATTATAGAATATTCTCAGAAGTAAAAGAGGATCCAACATTAAGTTCAGCTCAGGCTGGAGCAAAAGCAATGCTTGAATATAATCCTGATGTCGTTATTGCTCTTGGTGGAGGTTCTGCAATGGATGCCGCTAAAATTATGTGGGTATTGTATGAACATCCAGAACTTCGATTTAGAGATTTGGCAATGAGATTTATGGATATTAGAAAGAGAATTGTTGAATTCCCTGAAATGGGTAAAAAAGCTAAATTTATTGCAGTAGCAACATCGGCTGGAACTGGTTCGGAAGTAACTCCATTTTCTGTAATTACAGATGATGAAACTGGAATCAAATACCCTCTTGCAGATTACGCATTGACACCGAACGTAGCAATTAACGATCCTGAACTTATGCTTACAATGCCAAAAGGACTTACAGTAGCTTCTGGAATTGATGTATTCACACATGCTCTTGAGTCTTATGTTTCAGTTATGGCGACAGAATACACAAAACCTTATTCAAAAGAAGCAGCTAGACTTGTATTCAAATACTTGCCAGAATCAGTAGAATTAGGTTCAAAAGCAATTAAAGCAAAAGAAAAAATGGCAAATGCTTCATGTCTTGCAGGAATGGCTTTCGCAAATGCATTCTTAGGAATAAATCACTCGCTTGCACACAAACTTGGAGGAAAATTCCACGTTCCACACGGTATTGCAAATGCTATGCTTCTTGAAGAGGTTATCCGTTTCAACGCAGCTGAGGCTCCAACAAAGATGGGATTATTCCCTCAATACAGATACCCTGATGCAATGCAAAGATACGCTGAAATGAACGATTATCTAGGATTTGGCGGAAATACTAAAGAAGAAAAAGTAGAAAATTTAATTAAAGGAATTAATGAATTAAATAGAAAAATAGGAATTCCAGCAAGCATTAAAGAATGGGGAGTGCCTGAAAAAGACTTCTTGGAAGCTGTAGATGAAATGTCGCTAGATGCTTTCGATGACCAATGTACTCCAGCTAACCCAAGATACCCGCTAATGGAAGAATTAAGAGAAATTTACTTGAAAGCTTACTACGGAAAAGAATGGGAAAATGAAAAAGAAAGAGTTGGTAAAATTTTAGGTTTTTAATCTATGTTTCCAAGTCTATTTAAAATTGAACTGCTAAAAATTATCATAAATTGCAACATTTTACCAAATTTTTTTTTAAAACTAATTTCGTGTAAAAATTTTT
>NZ_KI271285.1:0-931 GCF_000469385.1 Leptotrichia sp. oral taxon 879 str. F0557 | reverse complement strand
TAGTTTAAACATTTTCTTGGTCTCGAATTTATCAACATTAAGGTTCTTAACAAGTCTTTTGTATCTATTTTTGATATGTCGGTCTTCTTTGGGGTAAAATTCCCTTAGAAGACCGTTAATAAGGATCTGCAAAATAAAAATCTATTCCCAGCATAAAAATTTCTTGCCTCTGTCTGATGTGAAAGTCTTGAATGTTCCTTTTGGAATACAGGCTGTCAGCTGTTTTATTGCTTTCATCATTGAATCTTTGCTTCTATCCTTCATCTTTATTGCTATATAAAATCGTGTCTTCAATTCCACAAATGTTGCAAAGCAGGCTTTGCTTTCTACTCTTGCTGAAACTACCGAGTCCAGCTCCCAATGCCCAAAAACTTCTTTTTTCTTGACTTCTTCCGGTCTGTCGCCAATTGACTTCCCAATATTGAATTTTCCTCTTGTCTCCTTAGCTTTCGCTCTCCTTCCCTTTCTTCTCAAGACATTCAGGGAAACATCCAGAAAATTACTGTACAGCCAGTTGTAGATAGTTTTAAATGATAGTTCCCCTTTACAATTTGTTCAGGTAACTAAGTCTTGCAGAGCCTGTCCTCTATCAGATTTTTCAATTCAGCAGTAATTTTTGAATTTCTTCCTTTATTAGCAGCTTTTGCATTGGCATTTTCTTGAGCATTCTCAGAAGAGTATTCTCCATTAATTCTTTTGATTTCACGGTAGATGGTGGACCTGTACCTGCTAAGGATTTGAGTAATTTTAGAAATTTTGTAATTTTCTTTTAGCAAATTCTTTCATTTATGGTAAAATATTTATGGCTTATGATATATTTCTTTTCGTTAATGTTTTTGTCGTTACTAACATTTTAACATGAAATTATGATGAGTTTTTACATTTTTTAGTTTATCGTAATATATAGTAAAACCTGTTTAAAACTGAACTA
>NZ_KI271284.1 GCF_000469385.1 Leptotrichia sp. oral taxon 879 str. F0557 | reverse complement strand
ATTTAGCTTTTGCCATTTTAATTTTTCCTCCATTTATTTTGATTTTTTGTTTTTTAATAATTTATTTTTATCATTTTGATTATAACATATCTAAAAAATAATTGCAAGCACGTAAAACTTTTAATTTTAAATTGAGAAAAACTCTATTTTTAAATTTCAAAAATTATAATAAATCAAGCAATGTTTTTTGGCGATAAACTTTTTCCCAGTCTGAATTAAATGTATCCATGCTCCAGTCTGTGTAAGGATGATAAATTAATTTTTCAAAAACGTCTGGAGCTACTGTTACAGATTTTGATCCAGCTAAAATTGCTTCATGAACTTGTCTTACATTCTTAAATGAAGCTCCTAATATTTTTGGCTCAAAAATTCTTTTGTACCGTGCCAGTTTTTCCTCATCAGTTTTTTTAGTCATTTCAAGGATTTTATATGCATCTTTTACAATTTCAATTCCATTTTCGCCAATGTTATCAGAACGATTGATATATGGAGCCATGTATTCTGCTCCTGCTTCAGCTGCCATAATTATCTGCTGAGGTGACAAAATACCTGTTGCAGTAATTTTATATCCATCTTTTGCCAAATTTTTTATAGCTTTTATACCTTCAGGCGTTACAGGGATTTTTGTATAAAGATTTTCTCCAAAAGTATCATGCAGAAGCTTCACTTCTTTTATCATTATTTCAGCTGTACTTCCCACAGCCTGTGCATGCACAATTTTATCTCTTCCAATAATATCAAAAATATCATTTATAATATCCTTAAAATCTCTTTTTTCCTTTGCAATAATAGTAGGATTTGTAGTTACACCTGCTATTGGAAAAATATCACTGATTTTTTTTATACTTTCTAAATTCGCCGTATCAATAAAATATTGCATTTCTGTCATCCTTTCTTTTGTTTTTTATATCAAATAGTTTAATATTTTAATTGGTTTCGTTTTATTTCGATACAATTTTAATATATAATTTAAGAAATGTCAATCTATTTTTTTAATTTTTTTGAAAATTTTTTGATTGAATAATTATTTTTTTTATAGTATAATTGTTATACAAGAAAACAATCATAATATGAAAAAACAACGACAAGAGCTAGCTCAATTTGGGCTAGTTTTTTTGTATTAAATTTTTATAACATTTTTAGGTTCGTTACCTAATTCATATTATGATTTGGGGTGATGTCCAATGAAACGGGATATAGTTTTTATATTAGTTCAACTTGTGGTTATTTACTACATCCTAAGCAGAAGATAACACCCCAAAACGAAAAAACATTTTCCCCTGCAATTATATTTATATTGCAGGTTTTTTATAATTTTTTATAAAATTAAATAAAACTATTGACAAATTTTCAAAAATAGGATAAAATCGAAATAGAAAGAAACAATTTGAAACTATAGATTTTTTAAAAAGAAAAAGAGGGAGATAATCTATGAGAGCATTAGTTACAGATATTGAAAGAGGAGCTACATTTGATGGACCAGGAATTAGAACAGTCGTGTATTTTAAAGGATGTCCACTTAGATGTCTGTGGTGTTCCAATCCTGAAACGCAAAAATTGGAAAATGAATTTTGGGATTATGATGGCTCTCTTTACAAAGGAAACAAAAATCCATGTTCTGGCTGTCCTGCCGCAAATTCACTAAAACAAGTTGCAAAAGACATGACATTGGAAGAAGTATTTGAAATCGTTATGAAAGATGAAAACTTTTATAGAAATTCTGGTGGCGGTGTTACATTGAGTGGCGGAGAAATACTTGTAAATTCAGCTTTTGCAATAGAACTTTTTGAAAAGTTAAAAGAAGAATATATTAACACGGCCATAGAAACGACAGGATATGGGAATTACAAGGATCTTGAAAATTTAGCAAAACTAACAGATACTGTATTATTTGATATAAAGCACTTAAATAGCCAAAAACATAAGGAATACACTTCTGTCTCAAATGAAATTATTTTAGAAAATCTTACAAAACTTTCAAAATGGCACAAAAAAATCATTATGCGATTTCCGTTTATAAAAGGAATTAATGATGACGAGAAGAATATTCGTCAAACAGCAGAATTCCTAAAAAAATTGAATCTTCTAGAAGTAAACATTCTCCCCTATCACACAATGGGATTAGAAAAATATAGAAAACTAGGTCGTGAATATCCTATGAAAACGTTGGAAAAACATACACAAGCGGAACTAGATAACGCTGTAGGCATAATGAACAGTTACGGATTGAAAGCAAAATTATATGGATAACGAAAATTAAAGATAATAAAAAAATGGAGGAAAAACAATGAAAGAATTTGTTTTGAAAAGCGAAAGAGTAAAAAAATTAAGAGAATCGGCTTTATCAAAATTTCCTGGTGTCAGTGTCGAAAGAGGAAGACTTTTGACAAAAGCATACAAAGAACACGAAGGAAAATCAAAATATATTGTTCGTGCTTATGCAGTTAAGGAAATTTTAGAAAATATGACAATTTATATAAAAGATGGGGAACTTGTCGTAGGAAATCAGTCTGTAGACGAGAGAACTGCTCCCCTTTTCCCAGAATATGCAGTAGACTGGATTATTGATGAAATCAAGACAAAAGGTAACTTTGACCATAGAGACGGAGATAAATTCAGAATACCTGAAGAAGAAATTCCAGAATTACTTGAAATATGCGAATGGTGGCGTGGAAAAACATTAAAGGATAAAGCTCACGCTCAAATGCCTCAGGAAATAAAAGAAGCTGGAATCGCAAAAATTATTCACGGAGAAGGAAATATGACTTCTGGTGACGGACACATTGTTCCTGATTTTAAAAAGGTTTTGACAAAAGGGCTAAAAGGTGTCATCGAAGAAGCTAAGGCTTCTATGGAAAAAGTAGACATTACAGTTTATGGCGGATACAATAAAATCGACTTCTTAAAGGCTGTACAAATTGTAGCACAGGCAACTATTAATTTTGCTCATAGATTTGCAAATTTGGCAAAGGAACTTGCTGAAAAGGAAACTGATTCCCAAAGAAAAGAAGAATTACTTCAAATTCACAAAAATTGTCTAAACGTACCAGAAAATCCTGCTCAGACATTTTGGGAAGGAGTACAAGCAATCTGGTTTATCCATCTAGTAATTCAGATTGAAAGCAATGGACATTCAGCTTCTCTTGGAAGAGTGGATCAATATTTATATCCACTTTACAAAAAAGAGGTACTGGAAGGTGATTTAGACAGAGAATTTGCAAAAGAAATGCTGCAATGTCTATGGGTAAAACTTTACTCTGTAATAAAAGTCCGTTCAACTTCGCATTCTGGTTATGGTGCAGGTTATCCAACTTATCAAAATGTTACAATAGGAGGATCGACTCCAAGCGGAAAAGATTCTACAAATGAATTAAGCTATTTAATACTGGAAAGTGTTGGAGAAAATAAGCTTACACAGCCAAACCTGTCAGCAAGATTTCACATAAATTCTCCAGAAAAATTTATTAGAAAATGTGCCGAAGTAGCCGCAACAGGTTATGGAATGCCTGCAATGCATACAGATGAAATAATAGTTCCTGCATTGTTAAATAAAGGCGTAAAAATTGAAGATGCCTACAATTATTCAATGGTTGGATGTGTAGAAGTGGCTGTTCCTGGAAAATGGGGATATAGATGTACTGGTATGACTTTCTTAAACTTTGTAAAAGCAACTGAACTTGTGTTGACCGATGGCTATGATGCTAGAACTGGACTTCAATTACTAAAAGCTGGAAAACTTACTGACTATGAAACTTACGATGATTTGTGGGAAGCATGGAAAAAATACATGAAACACTATACAAAATTATCAGTAGCACTTGACGCATTGTCTGATACACATTTGGAAGAATTCCCTGATATTTTATTATCAAGCCTTATTGATGACTGTATTGGCAGAGGACTTTCCGCAAAAGAAGGTGGAGCTGTTTATGACATCATTTCAGGTCTTCAAGTGGGAATTGCAAATGCTGCAAATTCACTATACGCTCTAAAAACTATTGTTTTTGATAATAAAATATTAACAAAAGAAGAAGTTTACAATGCCCTTCAGACAAATTATGCTGGAGAAAATGGACAACGAATTAGAAAAATATTGTTAGAAGTACCTAAATATGGAAATGATATTGATGAAGTGGATGTATTTGCTACAAATATTTACTGGACATATATTGATGAAATTCAAAAATATCATAATACAAGATATGGAAGAGGCCCTATTAATTGTGGTTACGGAGTTTCTACATCTGGAATCTCATCAAATGTACCAATGGGAACAGTGAGCGGTGCAACTCCAGATGGAAGATATGCCTATACACCAGCGGCTGAAGGTGGTTCACCAACTCAAGGAACTGACACAAATGGTCCAACAGCAGTACTAAATTCTGTAAATAAATTGCCAACTCTAATGATTACAGGTGGACAGTTATTGAATCAAAAATATCCGCCAGAATTAGTAAACACTCCAGAACAGTTTGAAAAATTTGTAAATGTAATAAAATCATTTATAAGTTCAAAAGGATGGCATATTCAATTTAACATTATTTCAGGAAAAACATTAAAGCAAGCACAAGTTGAACCTGAAAAACATAGAGATATAATAGTAAGAGTTGCTGGATACTGCGCTCAATTTGTTACACTTGACAGAACTACACAAAATGATATTATTTCAAGAACTGAACAAAGAATATAAACATTTATCTTTTAGATAATTTTTATATATAAGTTTTCTCTATACAAGAAGCCTAAAATTGCTAGCTTCTTGTATTTTTTATAATCTTTTAAGATAAGCAAATAAAAGAAAAAAAATTAAATCTCAAAAATATTTGTCTAAAATTTTAGACACATTCTAAAAATAATTTAACTAAAAAATTAAAAATTAAATTTTATAAAAATATATAGAAAAAACTTAAAAATAATGCTAAAATATTTACATTAAAATTATGTTTTATAAAAAAAATTTAATAGATAGAGGTGGAAAGTGAAAGAGAAAATTATTATTATCGATTTTGGTTCACAATACAGCCAATTAATTGCCAGAAGAATTAGAGAGATGGAAGTTTATTGTGAAATTGTGCCTTTAATTGATATTGAAAAAATAAAAAATAGAGAAGAAAAGGTAAAAGGTATCATCTTTTCAGGAGGTCCTGCTTCAGTTTATGAAAAAGGCGCTCCAACTGTAAATCCTGAAGTATTTAACTTAAATCTTCCGATTTTGGGAATTTGCTATGGAATGCAATTAATCACACACTTAAACGGAGGAAAAGTTGAAAAGGCAAATTCAAGAGAGTTTGGGAAAGCTGTATTAGAAGTAGAAAATAACGATAATCCTTTGTTTACAGGAGTAAAAAAATCTTCTAACATTTGGATGAGCCACAACGACCACATCACAGAATTGCCAACAGGCTTTGAAATTATTGCAAAAACAGATTCATCAGTCGCCGCAATTACAAACAACAACGGAATTTATGCACTTCAATTCCACCCAGAAGTAGTCCATTCTGAATGTGGAACACAAATTTTGGAAAATTTTGTATTTAACATCTGTAAATGTGAAAGAAACTGGAAAATTTCAAGTTTTATTACTGAAAAAACAAAATTTATCAAAGAAACTGTTGGAGATGAACATGTACTGCTTGCTCTTTCTGGTGGAGTGGATTCATCAGTTGCCGCAGTTCTAATTAACAATGCAATCGGACACCAGCTTACTTGTATGTTTGTAGATACCGGTCTTCTAAGAAAAGATGAAGGAAAAAAAGTTCTTGAATATTACAAAAAACACTTTGACTTAAACATTGTTTTTGTTGATGCAAAAGACAGATTTTTAAACAAATTAAAAGGTGTAGACGAACCTGAAGCCAAGAGAAAAATCATCGGAAACGAATTTATCGAAGTATTTAACGAAGAAATCAGAAAACTTAAAGGACAGGAAGGTGCAAAATTCCTAGCACAAGGAACAATCTATCCTGATGTAATCGAATCTCAATCTATAAAAGGCCCTTCGCACACAATAAAATCTCACCATAACGTAGGAGGATTGCCAGAAGACTTACAATTTGAATTACTTGAACCTTTAAAAGAATTATTTAAAGATGAAGTAAGAAAAGTAGGACATGAACTTGGACTGCCTGACACAATTATAAAAAGACATCCATTCCCAGGCCCAGGACTTGGAATCAGAGTTATCGGAGAAGTAACTCCTGACAAAGTAAAAATTCTTCAAGAAGCCGACGACATCTTTATCACAGAACTAATGGAAAAAGGACTTTACGACAAAGTAGATCAAGCATTTGTAACATTACTGCCTGTAAAAACTGTCGGAGTTATGGGCGACCAAAGAACTTATGAATACGTAGCAGCTATTCGTTCAGTAAATACTATCGACTTCATGACTGCCACATGGTCAAAACTGCCTTACGAATTCCTTGAGGAAGTGTCAAATAAGATTATAAACAAAGTAAATGGAATTAATAGAATCGTGTATGATATTTCTTCTAAGCCACCGGGAACTATTGAGTGGGAGTAATTTAACAAATACTTTTTAAGTAAAAAATAATAATAATCATAAAAGTAACAAATTTTTTTATGATATAAATAATTAATATACTAAAATAAAAAGGAGAATTAGAAATGAAAAATTTAAAAATTGTTATAGCTGGAATAATGGTTATGTTATCTGTTATTGGTATGGCAAGAACTGTGAGAAAAAATAGAAATCACAATAACAATAATTCTACACCGCCTGTAGTAAGTACACCAAATCCTGCTTCAGAATTTTGCCAAAAACAAGGTGGACAATCTATCAATGTTAAAGGTAAAAAAGGTGAATATGGAGTCTGCAAGCTAAAAGACGGAACAGCCGTAGAAGAATGGGAATACTACAGACAAAATAATACTACTAGAGACTTCGAAAAACAAGTTATAGGAACACCAAATCCTGCTGCAAAATTCTGTGTAGATAAAGGTGGAAAGTCTATTACTGTTAAAGACAGTAATGGTAACGAAAAAGGTGTATGTAAATTTAGAAATGGTACACAAATTGATGAATGGGATTATTACAGACAAAATAACTAATAATCTTAAACTTTTTATTATTAACAAAGACAAGGCTGTTTCATAATTATGAGACAGTCTTTTTTTATAAAAATTTAAGATAAAATTCTAATTTGAGATACCATATATTATGGAAAAAATAATAATACTAAAACCCATTAAACTAACTGAAAATAATGAGATATAATAAATAGAGTACTGAAAATGATAAAAACATACGAAATAAGAATAATTAGAAAAATAATAAAAAACAAAAATGAAAATATAAGAGATATGGACAAAAAGAACAAGGAAATAGCTAAAATTTTAGATGTTCATCATAAAGTTGTGAGCAAATGGATAATCATATTTTTCAGAGCAAAGAATACAAGGAGTTTGTGAACAGACCAAAGAGTGAAAATCATAAAAATATGACATTTGAAGAGGAAGAGGAGTTTCTGAAACGGTTCAAGGAAAGAGAAGGAAAAGGTGAATTACTAAGCACAAATGAAATAAAAGAGGTATAATATTGAACCAATTAGACATAACATAAATCAAAAGATTTAAAGATGCTTAGAAACATTATAATAGCATATTTACACCACAAATCTGAACTAAAAAAAGCAGATCTAACAACAGGATATTCAAGACACTAAATGCTGTAGTTGACGAGTTTGTGATACTATAATTCCATTTTACAGATGAACTGCTAAAAAGCATAACTCTTCATCAATAGACTCATTCTGTTAATTAGATGGAGTTTAGTAGACCTGATTGAAACCTATAGTTCAAAATTATAAATTGCACAAATCAACGAGAATCTATCTCATGGAAAATTTTCTTCTCTTGTTTCTGTA
>NZ_KI271283.1 GCF_000469385.1 Leptotrichia sp. oral taxon 879 str. F0557 | reverse complement strand
AGATATGGTGGAAAATCTGATGCTAATAACTTTGGAGTTTCATTATACGGAAGATTAGGAAACAAAAATGTTCCTTTCTATCTGCAAGGTCGTTTTGGTGTCGGATTTGTTGACAGTGATGTTGAAAGAGATATTATTTTAAGCAATAATGACTTTACTAGAGCAAAAATTAATCATAATGATAAAGTTTATTCTGGATATCTAGAAACAGGATATGACATTAAAAATGATAATGGTGACTTTGTTGTAACACCGTTTGCGGGATTGACTCACGATACAGTTGTAAGAGGTTCATTCTCTGAAGAGAAGAGCCAGTTTGGACTGACTGCTGATAAAAAGAACTACAATCAGACAGCAGCACTAGTTGGTCTTAGAGTTGGAAAGGCTGTAAGCTGGAACGGTGGAAGCAAGACTACATTCCAGGGATACATAACACATCAGAGATCTTTCAATGAGCAGGATTTGAGCTTTGATGCAAGATATACTGGACTGCCTGGAGCAACGTTTAAGGTAAAAGGTATCGGACTTTCTAAGAACAAGACATGGACTGGAGTTGGAGCATTGACAGAAGTAAATTCTAGATTTGGATGGTATGTAAACTATGACGGTTCTGTTGACAGTGGAAAAGGTAAAGGGAATAATAATGTTTTTACCACAGGACTTAGATTTAATTT
>NZ_KI271282.1:37304-41288 GCF_000469385.1 Leptotrichia sp. oral taxon 879 str. F0557 | reverse complement strand
ATAAAATAGCAGATATTGTACAAGAATAGAATAATCCATTATTTTCCTAAATTTTTCATAATAATTTTACTTTAAAATTAATAAATTTAATCATAAAATTGATATTTTATCAATTTAATTGAAGTTGTCTTGACAAACTTTTAATTTATGGTATAATTATTTTACCAATTAGCAAAAGACGAGAGATTTAAAATGAAAAAGAATCTTTTAAAATCAAAAATGAGTTTACACGAAGACAACAACAAAACATTGGCACACAAGCTAAAAATAACTCCTTCAGCATTTTCACGAAAAATCAATGGAAGTAGTAATTTTACTATTGAGGAAATGAAGTTTATTAGGAAAGAGTATGAGTTGAGTGATTTTGAATTTAATGTAAGTAATGGAAGGAAATAATAATAGAACAATTAAAATTTTAGTTGGGGGTAATAATATGTATTAAATAGAAATTTAATAAAATTAGACAATGATAGTATTTTGGGTAGCAAGAAATAGAGAAAATTAAAGAATAATAAATTTGATGAGTTTTTATAAACTTTTACAAATGACTATTATAAAATTTGAAGGAGAAGATTTAAAATGAAAAAATTTATTTTATTAATAATGTTATTTTTATTAGTAGAAACTATAAGTTTATCAAACGTGATACCAAATGTATGGACAGTAGGGTTTGGTAGTGGAATATTAAACTATCAAATTTTTGATAAAAAAGGACAAAAGTTAGAGGTAAAGTGTGATAGTAACGATGCTAAACTTACTGAAGCAGTTTTTTACAATAATAATGGAAAAAAATATACTTATGAAAATTTTGCTCTCTTAGTGGATGGGAATGCATATTATGATTTAAAAGCTAAAGAAGGAGGATGGAGACGAGAAGTGGAGTGGGATGAATTTGTTAAAGCAATTTCAAAGGGGAAAAATATAGAAGTTTATATAAACAGTAAAAGTGTTGCTAAATTTACACCTACACCAGAAAGTATAAGAGACCAAATTTCTAGTGTAGCAGAATGTACAGTTTATTAATTTTTGAAAGGAGACTAATTAACTATGAAAAAAATAATATTTTTATTAATTTTATTAATATCAGTAATTGGAATAGCGAATGAAATAAAAGAAGGGACTTATAATGGTGCAAATGATAAAAAAATTAATATTGAACGTTATGACTATGATGGTGAAAAAGGGTATTTTATAACTGCAATGAATGGATATGTTCATACTAGCACTTTTAAAATTGATAGATACTTAGATATAGCTGAAAATGAAATTATTGATTTTCCTTTAGACACTCATTATAAAGATTATGAAGGTGATGATGGATATAACTGTACTTTAAAAATCGCTTTTTTACAAAATGGGAAATTGGTAGTTGATTCTAGTGATGACTGTGGAAGATATGATAGAACACTTAAAGGAGAATATAGCTATTCTGAAAAAGATAGTTTTGTTCCTGAAAAATATATAGGTAAATGGGAAATTGAAGGAGGATGTGCTTTTATTACTAAAAATACATTTGCATACGATGACAGACATCCAAATATCATCGTAGGAGTAAAAGAAGAAGAAAATGGAAATCTTTTGTTAGATGGAGTAACGATAGATGAAGGAAGAGGAAACAGAACACAAACTAGATTTAAATTTTTTCTAAATGGAAATGTATCAATAGACGCTTATATGGGAAATACTAATGACAAACTATATAATAGTTATAATAATTTGCGAAAATTGAAAGGAAAAGAACTTTCTAAATGTGATTAACGTATTTAAAAAAATAATTTATAAAATTTGAAGGAGATGATTTAAGATGAAAAAAATTATATTGTTAGGAATTATTATTTTATCATTTATAGTACAAGCAGAAAGTCTTGGAAAAGGTGATGTTTATTGTTTGGGAATTGGCAAATCAACTAAAACAAAAGATGGAATTAAATTTAAAGCAAAATTATGTAGAATAGGAAGTGATAAACTTAGAAATGTTACCGTTTATCACAATAGTCATCTTATCTTGGATGAATATGATGTAGACAAAAAACTGATGTATGCCGCAAATGGTTCGGAAGGTATTTTTTATAATTCAGATACTGGAATTTTAAATGTCGAAATTATAGATCCTATTTCAAGAATGGCTGCAGATACAGGTTCTATTTTTCCTATAACTGATAGGGAAATGAGAGAAGTTTGGCAAAGTAGAATTGTTAAAAATGATTTAATAGAAGTATATGGAAATACTCTAGGAATTCCAACTGTTTCTGAAAAAGAATATGAAAGAGAATATGACTATGGTGATTATTAATCTAAAGACAAGGAGAAAATTTAAATGCAGGAAAAAGTAATCAAAGTACAATACAAAAAATAGCGGTATTATGAGAATACACGAGAAGTGTGTAATTGATGGAGAAGATTTTTATGGAGTAATAACAACATATCATGGATTTGACAGGTTAAGACTTTCTAAACCAGTTAGTGATTCCAAAAGAATTTATTTTGATCCTGGAAGTCGTGCAATAATGAATGTTTATGATACAAGTGATGGTTATTATGTGGCTTTTCAATATTTTGGGAATGATGATATAAGATAAGTTGATTTAAAAAATTAAAATTTTAGGAGGAAATTTATGAAAAATATATTATTTTTAACAATTTTTATAGTTTTTAATTTAGGATTTTCAGATTTAGAAAGCACAATCAGAAATCATTATAGTAATAAACCTATTGATTTAATTGTTGTATCAAAACCACAATATGAAATTATAGCTGGGTATAAATATTTAAAAAGGAATAATCAAAAGTCTACATTCTTTAGAAGAAGTCTTGGTTATGAAAAAGGTATGATTGGAGTAAATACTCAGGCTTCATATCAAAGGTTAAAATCTGAATATTGTAATGCTGTGAATGAAATTGTAAAAGTTGATAAAGGAATAGTGCCAGGAACAAATAAACCGTTTATACAAGCAACATATATTGAAGTAGATGACGCATATAAAGAGTATTTGCAAAAAATTGCACAAATGAGACAAGTTGGGCTACATATTTTTAATAATGATCCGAATAAAATAGAACCATTGGCAGGTTGTTATTATAAAGGAACTTATTGGAATAATGCAAATTCACAGTATAAGGCAAAACAATTTTATAACAGCGAAATAGATAGGTATTATAAGTCTAATAGACAAAATAACAGTTCATACTTTAATTTAGGAATAGCTTATATTAATCAGGGAAAATATCGAGAAGCTACAAAAGTGTTTTTGGAAGGAGCAAAAAATAAGGATGTGGCTTCAATGATTGCTTTAGGAACATTCTCTTTA
Source organism: Leptotrichia sp. oral taxon 879 str. F0557 (assembly GCF_000469385.1). GTDB lineage: Bacteria > Fusobacteriota > Fusobacteriia > Fusobacteriales > Leptotrichiaceae > Leptotrichia > Leptotrichia mesophila. The sequence continues at coordinate 37,980 of NZ_KI271282.1, read as the reverse complement.
GCTGCAAAGGATTTTAATAGTGCTAAAAAATATTATAAAATGGCGGCAGATTTAGGAAATGAAGAAGCACTAGAGATTTATAACAGATTAGTATTAGCAGGATATTAAAATAAATAAAATTTAGGAGAAAATTAAAATGTCAGAAAATAACAATAATACAATAAAAATTTTAATAGCAATAATTATTAGTTTATCAATGGTTATTGTTTTTAGCGGAATATTCTATATTTTAAATATGCAAAGTAAAATAGAAGACTTGGAACAAAAACAAGAAGAACAATTAAAACAACAATTACAAACTCCAAATATACCTGCTGTTGAAACTACACAACCACAAACTAATTTAGAAACTGAAATAAAAAAACCAAAACAACAATCATCAAGTAATAAAACAAATTTACATAAAAATAAAAAGAACATTACATCGACTCAAAAACAACAATCAAGTATTAATGAAAGAGAAATAGAAAGAACAATTGATGACACAATAAATCAAATAGATAATAATAGTGATTCTAAAAAAGAAGAAGATAAATTAACTAGAAACATTGAAAATGTTATGGGAGAATAGTACTAATAAAATAAAATCTGGTAAAATAAGAACTAAATTTTAAAAACAGTCTAACAAGAAATTGTAAGAATAAAAATCTCTAATTTTATAAAAAAATTCGACATT
>NZ_KI271282.1:0-37204 GCF_000469385.1 Leptotrichia sp. oral taxon 879 str. F0557 | reverse complement strand
GTAAGAGCCGATTTAAGAGTTTATTTTTGTTATTCAAGGGGGGAAAATCAAAAATGAGTTTAAATGCTCTCTACGGGGCTTATACGGAGTTACAAGTGCATATCTTAATCAGACAGGGCCTCTAAAAAATGAAAGGCCCTGTATTTTGTTGCAAATTTATTTGTTTTTAGTTTTCTCATTCAATTTTTCAATAATTTCTTTAAAAATACTTGGTTTTTTCAAAGGTACTTTTTTAAATATTTTTTCCATTCTTTCTATTTCTTCATCATCATATCCTGTATCACTTCTATCTAAGTGATATACTTCAAGATAATTTATAAAATCATTTATATTATTTTCTGAACGAAGACTTATAAATGAAAGAAAATCCTTGATTCCAATATAAAATATATATTTTTTATTTGGACTTCGCACAGTTATCACTTTAGGGTTTCTTATAGCGTCTTCTATATCTCCATAAATCAATCCGTTTTCTTCATCTATCGAATTTATCACATTGAATGAAAATCCTAAATTTTCTAAATAATCAATAAAACATATTATAGCTGTTATTCTCTTATTTTCTTTAAATAAAGCACTTAAAATTTCTCTTATCTCTGACTTTTCTTCTTTTTTAAAAAATTTTTCCAATTCATTTAAAGGTATCTCAAGTATTCTAAAAAAATCAAGCAAAGTATTAAATGGTATTGTTCTTTTCCCAACTTCATATTTTTGTATACTTAATTTTGTTATATCCATTTGCTTGGCAAGATTTTCCAAACTCAGCCCTTTTCTTTTTCTATAATTTCTTATTATTTCTCCCAAAATTTTATTATTCAATTCTTTATTATTTTCTTCCATAATTTCTCTCCAATCTTTGTTAGTACCATAATTATATAATAAATTTTACAAAATTTCAATAATTTTTTTAATCAAAAAGATGTATTTTTAAAAAAATATGCCAAAAAGATATTGACAAATTTTAAAAATAGTGGTACAACTATATTGTAATACAAAAGTATAATTTATTTTAAAACACATCTTTTTAGATACAAAAATTATTCTTCTATTATTAATTAGTATTAAACAAAATAGAAAAAAATTATAAAAAAATAACAATAAAAAAATGTAGTTTATTCCAAAAGAAAAGGTAGAAATTTTAAAAGGAGTGAATTTTATGAAAAATAAAAGTTTAGAAAAAGAGGCAATTGAAAAGCATTGTCTTGAATGCTGGGATGATGATAAGGAAAAAGTCTTAAACTGTCCCTATAATAAATGTCCTTTGTGGAAATTTAGATTAAAAGAAGATAAGAAAGGAGAAAAGAATTGATGAAAATAGATACAGAAAAAGTGATAGAAGAGAAGGAAAATTATTATTTAAAGGCTCTTGAATGGTATTCTGAATACGAAATAATATCAAAATCTGAATACAGCAGTATTAATACCTGTTTTAATAATTATATTGAATGCCACGAAAACTCAATGAAATTTACTAAAAATTTAAGATGTAAACGAAGAAGCTGTCCTATATGTGATGAAATAGACAGAAGTGCCAAATATTTTGAAATAATGAAGAAAATAGAAAATTTTAAAAATAGATATTTGATATTTATACTGACAATAAATGGAAAAAATGTTGAAATTGATGATAAAAGTAGATTACAAAATGAATTAAATGTAGTAAGGACAAACTTTAATAAATTAGTCAAAAGTCCTTTTTTAAAAAAGACTGTAAAAGGATATTTAAGAGTAATGGAAATAGCCTACAATCCTGAAAGAAATTCTTTTCTTCCTCATTTACATATTCTACTATTTACAATAAAAGGGATATACAAACATTTTAAAATGAAAGAATTAAAAGAAATGATACAGACTAAATGGAATATTCTAAATGGATTTAAAACCAATGTTCATTTAGAAAAATTAGGTACAGAAGAAAAAATACAAAAAACTGTATCTTATTTAACTCATTCTAAAAAGAAAAGATTGAAAAATTTTTTTGATAATGATGAAAATAAGACAATTCTTTCTATTTATCTAAATATTATAAAAAGGAAAAGAATATATCATTGGAGTAAATTTAAAGAATAAGAATACTTCCTGTCAGACTTAGCCCCTTCGATTGATAATAGCGAATCAAATAAAATAATTTTATGAAATAAATTTTTAAATTATTAAAAACTATAAACAGAAAATATATCTAAAATACAAGTTAAAAATTAAAAAACGTAATATTTAAAAATTTGCAACTTATTTTAACTTATTTTAGCTAAAAATATACTAATAAAAGTAGAGAAAGTAGAGTGGTAAATATGAATTTAGAAGATAAGAGACTAATATACTATACATTGAAAAGTAGAATTAGAAAAAAGAAATTGAACTATAAAGAAATATCAAAAAAAATGAATATATCAGAAAGTGGACTTAATAAAAAAATGAATGGAAAAAATTTTTTTACACAATCAGAAATATATGAATTAAAAGAATTGTTAGAATTGAGTAATGATGAATTGGTACAGATATTTTTTTAAATAAATATATTGCAATAAAAGAAAAATAATATTAAAATTATAGAGCAGATAATGCTTTTTAGTTGGATTTTCAGAATGGAGAAAATATGAAAAAGTATAAAAATGCAAATGGTACAGGGAGTATAACAAAAGTTAAAATAAATAGAACGAATCCTTTTAGAGTTAGAGTTACTAATCCTGTAACTAAAAAAAGACATTCTTTGGGATATTTCAGTACTAAAAAGGAAGCAACAGAAATATTAAATAAATATTTTAATAATCCTTACAATTTAGAAAATCATAGAATTAAATTTAAAGATTTGTTTGAGTTATTTAAAAACAGTAAAAAAGATATTGTTGCTAAAAATACTTTGAACAGTTACATCAATAGTTTTAAACGATGTAAAGAATTACATAATCTGGTTTTTAAAGATATTAGCACTCCAGTATTGCAAAATCTAATAAATGATTTAAATTGTAGTATTTCAACTAAAAGTATAACAAAAGGATTTTTAAAAATTTTTTGGGACTATGCGAGAGAAATAGACATATTGGAAAAAAATAGAGCAGAATTTATAAATTTACCAAAAGAAACTGAAATCAAAGAAAAAAAACCTTTTAATTATGATGAAATAGAAAAATTATGGGAAAACACAGATATAATATGGGTAAAATATATTTTAATTATGATTTACACAGGTATGAGAATCGAGGAAACTGTGGAATTAAAAAAGGAAAATGTAGATTTATATGAGGGATTTATACACGGTGGAAATAAAACTAGAAAAGGGAAAAATAGAAGCATACCTATTCATAAAGATATAGTTGAAATTATAAAAGAGCTTTATGAGAACAGTCCAACAGATTATTTAATATACAATGATAAATGGATATTCAGTAAAAAAAAGAATGAGAATAAGCCTTTAAGAAAAAATTATTTTCGTGAGAAATTTTATAAAACATTGGAAACTTTAAAAATTAATAAACATAAACCTCACGATTGCAGAAAAACACTAGCGACACTTATGAGTAATCAAAAAATAAATAATATTGTGATAACAGATATAATGGGACACGAAAATATTGCGACAACAAAACAATATTATATTCAAACAGATAAACAAAAACTAAAGTTATCAATGAATAGTTTAAATTTTAGAAAAACTTCATAGAAAGCCTTAATTATAGGCTTTTTTCTTGACATTAGTTTTAGTCCAACGCTAGTCCAACGGATAAGGTAAATGAGTACCCTTTTTGGAAAAATCACAAATAAATAAAAAATATTAAAAAATGAAAAAGGTAACTGAATATCTTTTTGGTACTGTATTACCTTGCTTTGTAAAAAAATGGCAAAAAAAATATGCTACCCTTGTGATAGCATATTTAAAAAGGAGTTTTGAAGAAAAAAGTTTTCACTTTTTCTATTGGTCAGATATAATTATACAGAAGGATTCTTATAATAAAATTTTTAAATACTTTTTTTAAACTTTGAAAAAATAATACTCAAACTATATTATTTCTTATTATCTTCTGTTTCTCTATGTGAATTGCAGGTTGAAGCACCTGAACAGCTACAACAATCTGTTCCACAAAAATTTTTATTTTTCTTATAATCTTTATATATTTTTCTAAAGACTGCAAGCACAATTATAGCTGCAATCACAGCAACAATGAATGTTTTTACCATATTTTGTTATCCTTTCAAGATTGTATGATTAATAATAAATTTTATTTAGAAAAATTATTTTAAAATTATATTTTAATCTAAAAATATATTTAAATTACAATAATTCTAGAATTATACAAATAATCGTGCGATATTAAAAAATAATACTGATGCAGCATAAGGTAAGATTAATAACATTGATACTTGGAATACTAATAATTTCCATCCAAACTCCTGTTTTAATGCTCCCATTGCTACAGCACATGGCACTACAAGAAGAACATACAACATAAATGAATAAGCTCTTATTGGACCATATTTGTCATTCCATAGATTTCTAATTGCTGGAACGATATTTCCTCCAGCATCTTCATCGAGATCTTTCTGACTTTTCATTTCCAATGTTGAAATTTTGAAAGTCGCAATATGTCCTAAAGATTTTATAGAATCAAGTACAGCATTTCCTAGGCCAATTCCTTGCTCTTTTAAGTCATTTGCAAAATTATATTCCTGTTGCTCATCCTTTTCCTCTGACAATAAAATTTGCCCTAAAAATCCTACAACAGTTTCCTTTGCTATGATACTTGGCACAATGGAAGCCACAGGTTCCCATCTATCACCAAAACCAGTTGGCTTAAAAACAGGCTGAACAACTTTTGCTGCTTGTCCTAAGTAAGAATTTTCAGCATCTCCTTTATTTGGAAAATATTGGAAAAACCAGATAATTAACAGAATTCCTAAAATTACTATGGTTGCTTTTTTTATATAGGCAAAAGTTTTTGATTTCATATTGTTCCATACAACTTTTGCACTTGGTAATCTATATGGAGGCAATTCTATTAGAAGTTCCGTGTTATTTCCCTTGAAGTAATTGAACCTTTTTAGTATAAATGCCACAAAAAGAGCCATAAATACTCCAAAAAGATAAATTGAAACTACAACTAAGGCTGCCTGTTTGTTGAAAAAAGCTGCCGCAAGAAGAGAATAGACTGGAAGTCTTGCGCCACAAGACATAAAAGTGGCAATAACCCCTGTCAGCCTTCTTGTTTTCTCATCTTCTAATGTTCTTGTAGAATAAATTGCTGGGACTGTACATCCAAAACCGATTAACATTGGGATAAATGCTTTTCCAGAAAGCCCAACCTTTGTCATCATTTTATTCAAAATAAACGCTACACGTGCCATATACCCACTTTCTTCAAGAATTGCCATAAAAAAGTAGATAAAGAACATAAGCGGAACAAATGTCAAGACTGAACCTACTCCAGCAAGAATCCCTTCCAGCACAAAGCTGCTTAGCCAGTCAGGAACTCCTTCAATAGCATGCCCTACATATTTTATTACAAAATCACTAAAAAACCCGTCAATCCAGTCAATAAAGGGCGAACTTCCATCAAATACAATAACAAACACTGCATAAATTATAGCAAGAAATGCGATTCCGCCCAAAAATTTATTTAGAAGTATTTTATCAATTTTATCTGTCAAGGCAAATTTATTTCCAGTACCTCTTGTTAAGTTTGCTGAAATAATTCCACGCACAATTCCGTATCTTGCTCTTGCCAATATGTCTTCAGCTTCAATTCTATAATGTTCCTCAAGATTTTTCTTCTCAAGACTTCCAACATCTAATAAGTTGATCCCAAATTCATTTTTTACTCTTGCTATTACATTTGTATCATTTTCTAAAATTTTGATAACAAGCCAGTCAACAGAGTATCTTTCTAGTATTTTTTTATAGGATTTCTCATTTTTTAATTTATTTTTCAAAGTTTCAATATTACTTTCAATTTCTTTCTCGAATAAAAGTCTGTGTTGTTTATGTTCTGATAAAGTTTGTTTTGAAATTTCAACTACTTTTTCCATAAGCTTATCTACGCCATTTCCAGATTTTCCACTTGTAAAGACTACTGGGATACCAAGCTGCTTTTGAAATCTGTCCACATCCAGCTTATAACCAATTCTTTTAAATTCATCCTCAAAGTTAAGTGCCATAACGATTGGAATGCCAAGTTCCTTTAATAGAGCTGTTAAGTAAATATTTTTCTCAAGCGATGTCGAATCCATAACATTGATTATTACATCAACTTTTTCATTTAATAAAAAATCTCTTGAAACACGTTCTTCAGGAGTATTTATTGATAAATTGTAAATTCCCGGCAAATCGATAAGTTTTATATCTTCATTGCCTATCTTAAAAAAAACTTCTTTTTTTTCTATTGTTACTCCTGGCCAGTTTCCTATTTTTAAACTTGCATGTGAGATTTGATTAATTAAAGCGGTTTTTCCTACGTTAGGATTTCCAACAAATGCTACGTTTATCATTTTACCACCTCAATTTGAATATGATTTGCTAAATTTGTACTGATTACGATTTTTGTTTCCACTGTTTTTATTAAAATATTTCCATTTGCAATATTTTCTATTGTACATGCGTCGCCTCTGCAAACTCCCAAACTTAATAATCGTGTATCCAATGTCCTCTCATCAATATCTTTTAGCAAAAATTTCTCTCCAATTTTTCCTTCCACTAGAGTCATTTTAGTCCATCTCCTCTCATTATTATTTTTGATTTCTGAAGTTTTTTTATTTAAAATAATTTTAAAATAAGTTTTTTGATAAACTTTTAAAGATTCACTTTAAAATTATTTCAAAAGTGTAACAAACACTCTGAAATCCAAATATTTTAGCTATCAAATTAATTTTATACCTTTTTAAAAAATAATGCAAGTTTTTTCTTTTTAAAAAAACATGACATTCTGATAAAATGCTATGAATATATCTGATTCTTTATTTTAACGAAATTATTTAGCAATGTTTTTTCTAAATTCGTCTTTTTTATCAAGCAATATAATGTCTTCTCCCATTTTTGCCTTAATTTAATATTTTCTATGCCCCAGAAGTACATGGCATATAAAATATTTGAAAATGAATGTTTATTGCTAATTTAAAATATAAAAAGGCTTTAGAGGCTCATTTAGAATATCTTGACAAATATTTTGAAAAAGGGAAATTTATATGTACAGGGAAGAAAAGTTTTCCTGAATTAGGAGGAGTAATCTTGTTTAATTCTAACAATTTAGAAGAAGCAAAAAAAATATTGTATGAAGATCCATTTTATATTGAAGAAATAGCAGATTATGAAATAATCGAATTTCAACCAGTTAAGTTTAGTCAAAATTTTTCAATAGAAAATTTATTTTATTAAATAATATAAAAAGAGCTTCTTTAAATTGTATATGAGGACAGCTCTTTATAAAATCAAAAATATCTAATAAGTTAATTTATTATTCTTTGTATAAAAAATTCAAATGAATCCTTTATTTATGATTTTAGTATTCTGATTTTTATCTGCTCCTGTTACATTTTATTTGTATATACACATCAATAAAAACTATTTTTTATGTCAAATTATATTTATTCCAATATTATAAATTATAAAAAATGTACTAAAGAGCAATATCCATTAATTTTGTTTTATAAATTTCTTATAAAATGCTTGCAAATCAAAAAAAATGTGGTACACTTATAATATGAGGTTATTCACTTTTGCTATAAAATAAAAATATTGTAATTTTATAAAGTGAAAACATAAAAATAAATTTTATCTAAAAGGAGGCTCAAGATGGTAGGAATTATCGTTGCAAGTCATGGTGAATTTGCAGCTGGTATAAAGCAGTCGGCTTCAATGATTCTAGGTGAAGCAGAATTATTGGAATCAGTTGTGTTTATGCCAAGTGAAGGACCAGATGACTTATATAAAAAAATTCAAGATGCCATTACGAAATTAGGAACTGAAGAAGTTCTATTTTTAGTTGATTTATGGGGAGGAAGCCCATTCAACCAATCAAATCGTTTCTTTGAAGAAGCACCTGAAAAAAGAGCAATTGTAGCAGGACTTAACTTGCCAATGCTTTTAGCGGCTTTATCAGAAAGAGAAGACTTAAATACAGCTCATGAAGTAGCAAAGGCTATTGTTCCAGAAGGAAGAGATCAAGTCAAGGTTCGTCCTGAAGAATTACAGCCTAAAGAAACAGTAGCAAAAGCAGCAGCTCAAGACGACACGCCAAAAGGAGCAATTCCAGAAGGAACAGTTATCGGAGATGGGAAAATAAAATTTGTTCTAGCCCGTATTGATACACGTTTGTTACATGGACAAGTTGCAACAAGCTGGACAAAAGCAACAAATCCAAATAGAATAATTGTAGTTTCAGACACAGTTTCAAAAGATGAACTACGTAAAAAATTAATCGAACAGGCAGCGCCTCCAGGTGTACGTGCACATGTTATTCCACTTGACAAATTAGTAGAAGTTTCAAAAGATCCAAGATTTGGAAATACAAAAGCATTATTGTTATTTGAAAATCCTCAGGATGCACTTTATGTAATTGAAAAAGGTGTAGATATTAAAGAACTAAATGTAGGATCAATGGCACATAGTGTTGGAAAAGTTATGGTAAACAATGTGCTTTCAATGGATCAAAATGATGTTGACACTTATAAGAAACTTAGAGATTTAGGTGTTCAATTTGATGTAAGAAAAGTTGCTGCTGACAAGAGAGCAGACTTATTTAAACTAATTTCAGAAAAACAAAACGAAGGATTAAAACTTTAATTTTAGGAGGTTATTATGGATTTTAATATTTTATCAATTATTTTAATATTAATCGTCGCATTTCTAGCAGGAATGGAAGGAATCCTTGATCAGTTCCAATTCCATCAGCCAATTATTGCGTGTTCATTAGTTGGAGTTGCGACAGGGCATATAAAGGAATGTGTTATGTTAGGTGGAGCTTTACAGTTAATGGCTTTAGGTTGGGCAAATGTAGGAGCGGCAGTTGCTCCAGACGCGGCTCTTGCTTCTGTAGCTTCGGCAATTATTTTTGTTAAAGCTGGAAAATTTGATGCTGCAGGTCAAACTGTAGCGATTGGTACAGCGATTGCACTTGCTACAGCTGGGTTAGTTTTAACTATGGTTGTTCGTACTTTATCAGTAGTTATTGTTCACCAAGCTGATAGAGAAGCAGAAAAAGGAAATTTCAAAGGTGTAGAATTATGGCATATGGTTGCACTTGCATGTCAAGGTTTACGTATTGCTATCCCTGCCCTATTATTGTTATTTATACCTTCTCCTGTTATTCAACATGCTCTTAAATTATTGCCAGAATGGTTTACTGATGGAATGAAAATTGGTGGTGGATTCGTTGTAGCAGTAGGATATGCAATGGTTATTAACTTAATGGCAACTAAAGAAGTATGGCCGTTCTTCTTCCTAGGTTTTGCATTAGCACCATTAAATGAATTGACATTGATTGCAACTGGTATTATAGGTGTATGTGCAGCTATTATTTACTTAAATGTTACAAATAATAAAGGTAACGGTGGCGGAGATGGCGGAGCATCTTCTTCTGGAGATCCGCTAGGTGACATTTTAAACGATTATTAATAAGGGAGGAACAAGAAATGGCAGAAAATAATAGAATAAAATTATCAAAATCAGATCGTCGTAGTGTAATGTTACGTTCTCAATTTCTTCAAGGTTCTTGGAACTACGAACGTATGCAAAATGGAGGTTGGGCTTATTCTTTAATCCCAGCATTGAAAAAATTATATCCAAATAAAGATGATGCTTCAGCAGCTTTAAAAAGACATATGGAATTCTTTAATACTCACCCATATATTGCTGCACCAATTTTAGGAGTAACTCTTGCTCTTGAAGAAGAAAGAGCAAATGGAGCAAAAATTGATGATGCAGCTATTCAAGGGGTAAAAGTTGGAATGATGGGACCACTTGCAGGAATCGGAGATCCAGTATTCTGGTTCACAGTACGTCCAATTTTAGGAGCAATTGCAGCTTCATTGGCAGCAGGTGGATCACTTATAGCACCTTTCTTCTTCTTTATTGTATGGAATGTAATACGTATAGCCTTTTTATGGTATACTCAAGAATTTGGTTACCAAAAAGGTGCTGAAATTACAAAAGATTTATCAGGTGGTTTATTACAAACAATTACTAAAGGAGCATCCATTTTAGGAATGTTCGTTATGGGAATACTAGTTCAACGTTGGACAACAATTAATTTCCCAATGGTTGTATCAAAAGTTCCTTTAGCAAAAGGGGCTTATGTAGAATTTCCAAAAGGACCTATAGACAGTACCCAGTTACAAAAAATTCTTGGAGATGTAGCAAAAGGATTATCGCTTTCTCCAGAAAAAGTAACGACTTTACAAGATAACTTAAATCAACTAGTACCAGGATTAGCGGCTTTATTATTAACATTCCTATGTATGTGGTTGTTAAAGAAAAAAATAAGTCCAATTCTAATTATCTTTGGATTATTCTTAGTTGGAATTTTAGGACATTTAGTTAAAATATTCTAAAAATAAAGAATTACTACTAATTAAATAATTGGAAAATCTATGTAAAGGAGAGAAGTTGGAACTAAAAAGCCAACTTTTTTCTAATTTTATATATAAATTTGAATTAAAGAAATGAGGAATAAAAGTGGCTATTTCAATGAATACAAAAGTGTTGTTCACTACAAAGGCAAATTCTTTATCGGGAATGATTGGAAATAAAAATGGAAATATACTTGTAGGTGATAAAGCCTTTGAATTTTATAATAACCGTAATCCCGAAGACTATATTCAGATTCCTTGGGAGGAAATTGTAAGAGTAAGAGCACAGATTTTTTTTAAAGACAAATATATTCGTGGTTTTTTCATAGATACTAAAAGTGCTGGATCGTATAATTTTGTTGTAAAAAATGCTGGAAAAACACTAAAGACAATGCGTGATTTTCTTGGAAATGAAAAAATTGTAAGAAATAAACCTGTATTGTCGCTGAAAAAAGTGTTTGAATGGTTTAAGAAGAAATAAAAATTACAGATTTGAAAATAAAAATGGACTAACTTAATATATGGTAGTCCAATTTTTTTATTTTATAAATATAGTAAAACTAGTTTAAAACAGAACTCAAAAATTATGACTATTTTACTCAAACCCTAAATTATATAATTTCTAGCAGTTCAATTTTAAATGGATTCGAGTATATTCTCAAATTTTGTTTCTAACTTTTTAAAAAGTATTAATATTCATATTTTTTATCATAACCTCTAGGTGTAACCATTTTTCCTTTTTTAACAAATGTATTTGAATTTCCGATTAATACAATTGTAAGCATATTTATTTCAGAATCAAGCATTTTTTCAAGTGTTGTGATTTCATGCTCTTCAGTTTCACGTCCTGCATTTCTTACGATTGCAACTGGCGTATCTTTTGGTTTGTGTTTTAGCATAATTTCCTGTGCTTCAACAATTTGTGTTGTTCTTCCTTTACTTTTTGGATTGTATAAGCTTACGATGAAATCACCTTGTGCAGCTAATTCTAGACGTTTTTTTATTAGTTCCCAGTCTGTTAGAAGGTTGCTTAGGCTGATTGTTACATAATCGTGCATAATTGGAGCTCCTACGATTGCGGCTGCAGCATTTGTTGCTGTAACTCCTGCGATTACTTCGATTTCCACATCGTCATTTTCTCCGATTACTTCATACATTATTCCAGCCATACCGTATACTCCAGCATCTCCACTGCTAATCAAAGCAACATTTTTACCAGATTTTGCAAGTTCCAAAACTTCAATACATCTGTCAACTTCTTTCATCATACTTGAACTTTTTATTTCAGTATTTGGAAAATATTCTTCAATTAAGTCAGTATAAGTTTTATAACCTACAATAATATCACTTTTTTCCATTGCCTCATAAGCCTTGAAAGTCATGTCTGCCTTTTTTCCAGGCCCAATTCCCACTACATAAATTTTTCCATTTTTGTTCATTTTCTCTCTTCCTTTCATTTTTAAAAAATTATATTTTCAATTCCTTAAATTATAAATTATTTATCTTTGTAATTCCTTATTTTTTTATAAAATTATCATATCTTATCAAATTATTTTACAATCAAAATAATAATTTTACAAAACCTTCAATTCATCTTCAAAAATAGACAATGTCATACCGTCTAATTTCACTTTTTTTACTAAAAATTTTCCTTTACCGCTAGAAGCCAAAAATGCACAAGGTTCGGAAACACCATATACTCCGATTTGATTTTTTACAAATTCTGAACGTTCTTCAACTAAATCTTCTACTTTTAATATTTCTTCCTTATCAAAAAATTTAATTGGAATTCCAAGTTCTTCCATTGCCTCAATAAGTCCAATTTCATCAGATTTTACCCAGGCAGATCCTGCCATTTTTATAGCTGAAAGCTCTAAATTTTGTTTATCCATCACATATTTTAATTTTTCTACAATATGCTCCTTGCTAATTCCTCTCCTGCAACCGATTCCGATAAAAATATTCTTTGGTATAACCTTTGAAATTTCAATATTTTTTCTATTTGATACAATTATTGCTCCAGCACTATTTTCATCGTGATTTACAATATTTTTTGGTAAATGCAGGCTAACTTTCTCTCCATTCACAATTAGTGAAGTAACTCTTTTGGCTCCTTCCAAATCTTCTAATTTTGCCTTTATTTTTTGTGAAAATGTGTCTACAGCTATTTTTCCGCCTACGTCTGAAGCAGTTGTAATTACGGGGATAGCACCGATTCCTTGTGCGATTTTCTCACATTCTTCATTTGCTCCTCCTAGATGTCCTGAAAGGAGTGAAATAACAAAATTGGCATGGTCATCAACAGTAATTACCGCAGGATCAGTATCCTTACTTTTAAATTTTCCATCAATTATTCTTACAACAGCTCCAGTTGCTGCAACAAATATATGTAAATCATATTTATTAAATGTTTTTTCAAGCAAAATCGGCACTCTTTCATTTATAATAAATAGATTTTCGATATTTTCATTTTCAAGATTTAATAAATTAGCAACTCTTCCTGAAACATAAATATGCAAATTTTTATACACATTTTCTTTTATTTTTAAACAAGTTTTATAACCAGTTTTACTTACACAGTAAATTGCTGTTCTCATTTTTTCTCCTTTTCATATCTGATTTTTTATACTTATTTTTCCAGTTTTTCAAATATTCTATAAAGTTTACTTTTTTCTAATTTTTTTGAAAATTCTGCACTTTCTTTTTCATCATCTGACACTAATATTACCATTATTCTCAAATACATATTTTCCAATATTATATTGTATTTTATTGAATCTTCTGTCATTTTTTCATTATTTGCAATATTTCTTAAATAATAATCAGTTGCTTCTTTTATAGTTTTTATTTTAAATTCTCCATCCTGTTTCAAATCTTTTTGCATTATCTCATTAATTTTAGAAAGATTTAATAACAAATCAAAAGAGTAAACTAACTCATCTACAACACCAAATTCTCTTTTGTTTTCTTCTGATTGAAAGAAATCTTTAACTATTTTCATTTTTTCAACTTGTTTTTTAGATATTTCTTGAATTTCTTTCATCTTTTTTTCATTAGTTGCAGTATCTACGATAAGTTGGCTAAAATTTTGGCTGTCTCTCAATATATCAATATCCATTATCACTATTTCAATTAAATTATAAACAGCAGGCTTTTCCTTGTATTTTTCTTTAATTTTGTCAAAATATTCTTGAGCCTTTTTCTTTTCTCCTATTTGGTAATAATATAGCCCTGTTGCACTCCATTTATCAAAATCAGTAATTCCTTTATCTTTTAAGTTTTCTTCATTTATTTTTTGTGCCTTTAAATTATTCTTATTTCCACCTTTTTTCAAATACATTGATGATAGATACTGCTTAATCATAATATTATTTTTATCTTTTTTCAGCAACGTTTCTGCTCTGTCAATCAAACTGTCAATTTCATTTTGCTGTGGAATAATAGACATTTCACCTCTTGAATCTAACAAAAAGTCCGCTGTTTCATCAATTACACTTTGCTTCACTCCTCTTTTTGAAAGTGTTTCCTGAACATTTTCCCTCAAAGTATACGCATTCAAGCCAAAATTTATTGTAAAAAAAACTGTAATTGCGTAAATTATTTTTTTCATAACCAATTTTCCTTCCTATTTTTATAAATTTTCTAAAAAATTTTTTAAACTTTCATCCTAAACACATTAATTACCGCTGTTTCATAAGGATGAGATTCTTTTACCAAATAATACGCCAGTTCTTCAAAATCTCTTTTTACTCTGAATCTCATTATTTTTTCATTGGCTACACTCGATTTTCCAACTTCCCCATCGAAAGGACTCCCGCCTTCCAGCGTTTTCCAATGCCCAACCGCATCAGCTGTAGAATATACATCTGCATAAAATCCCTCTGTCAAAAGTGAATATTTTTTCAAGTTTTCCACAATTTTTTCCACATAATTTTCTGGAACAAAAACTTCAAAACAACTATATTGTTCTTTAAATTCCAGTTTTGAACTAATAACATTATCATTTTCATAATTTAGAGTTAAATAGAAGAATGGAGAATTTTCAAACAATAATTTCAAAAATATTTTATCACCTTCCCACAATTTCAAATCTAAAATTTCATTTTTTGGAATCCATTTCAAATCGCCTTCATTACACTCCTTTTCTATACCAGAAAAATTAGAGCTTGTGTAAACATACATAAACAAGGGGTCATCTTCATTATAATTAAAAATTACAATTCCACGATATTCATAACTATTTAGCGTATATCCTGTTTCTTCCCAGACTTCACGTATTAAGCATTGTTCAGGCGTTTCACCCTTTTCCAGTTTCCCGCCAACGCCAATCCATTTTCCTTTATTTATATCAATTTCTTTTTTATTTCTATATAACATCAGATATTTATTATCTTTTTCAAGATAACATAATGTTGCAATCATATTTTTCTCCTATTTTTATAATTTATTTTCCAAATACTTTTTCAAAATCGGAATATGACTAATTTCAGGAGTCTTGCTTGCAAAAACCATTGTAACATTTTTTAAAAGCAGTTCAGATTTTATTATTTTTAAAAATTTATCAAAATCAGGATTTTTTTCTAATTCATTCAGATATCCTGCTGCAAATGTCTCAAAATTAATTTTTCCTTTATGGTAATCTTCCCTAAGCTCCTTTGTAGGTGTAATTTCCTTAGCCCAGTAATCAATTTTAGCATTTTCCTTTTTCATTCCCCTTGCCCACAGCCTGTCTACAAACACTCTAAATCCATCAGTTTCTTCTACTTTTTCATAAATTCTTTTCCAGTTTAGTTTATTCATTTTTAATCTTTCCTTTTTCTGAATTTATATCTTTTAGAATTATATCATATTTTTACAAAAAATACTTTTATATTTTGTAATGAATTCAAAATTATTTTATAATTTTTCCAAAATGCCTTGAATAACTTTCATTTTTTTCATAGTTTTCAATGTCTTTAAATTCTAACTGCTCCACTATCGTTAAAATTTGCCCTATATTAACTAGCATATAAAACCAAATATAATTTTCCAACTTGTTTTTCAAAAATAATATGCTATAATTAACGTAGTTATAAATCAAAAATAGAAAGCGAGAATTTTTATGAAAAATAAATTACTGATAGCTATTTTGACTTTTGCTATATCTTCATTCTTATTCAGTTATCCTGTTTTTCGCAGTAATAAAGTCAGCCTTAGTGAAAGTGAATTGCAAAAAAATAATGCTCAAATTGAAAAGCTGCTAAGTCCAGAAAATTTATTTCAAGTTACAGACGAAGAGGTTACGGCGTTTTTAGGCTTTTCTTCTCCAAACGAAGTTAAAGTGATGAAAATTTTAATGGAAGAGCAGTTTAAAGACGCTTCTTTTATAATTACGAAAATTGAATATCGTTCTAATACAGTTGCAGCCGTTTCTTATGAATCGAATGTAAAAAATCTTTCTGAAAGAGATTACAATGCTATTATTAAAACTATTGGATTTAAATTTAAACAAAAATATGGATTTAATATTAGCGAAATTTCAAAAAAATCTTCATCAAAAATTCAGGAACAATTGTACTTAAAAGATGTTTTTTCTATTACAGCAGATGTAGCTCATACTGAAATTACAAAAATTAAAACATATAAGAAAAACTCAGGTTTTGTAATGTTAAGCAAGACTAAGAATGGATGGGATATTTCAAATCAAGGTGTAGGAATGTCATTTGGTAAAGTGTATAAAATTAAATAATATAAAAAATTTGTGTAATTCTCTGATTATTCTTGATAAATAAATATCTTTTCAGAGTTTTACACAAATTTAAATTATTATTTTTATTTATTATTTCTTTACAGTAATCACATAAATTGGATTTTCTGCCATCTTTATACTGTTTGTCTTAAAAGTTACAGTTCTTCATCTTTTTTAAACTCAATTACACCTTTATTCATAATTGAATTCTTCTTCAATATTACATTTTCACTTTGTTCTAATAAATATAGAATCAGCCTTTAAAGTAAATATAAAAATTGATAATAAAAGAAAAAGTTTTATTTTTAATAATTTTACGATTTCCTATCTTTTAATTAATCATTTTTCTTATTTAAGATTTCAAAAATAGCTGCCATATCTTGTTCTCCATAACCTTGTTCTAATGCTTCTGAATAATTTTTAGTTGTATTTTGAATTAGTTGTAATGATAATTTTCTATTTTCGATTTCTTCATTTGATAATTTCAAGTCTTTTGTCATATGTTTAAGCATAAATGCCGCAGGGTATTCTCTGTTTGTAAACATATCTTTTTTTTCCTGAAATAGTGGCGAACTCATTCTAGAATCTGAAATAGCATTTACAATAGTTTCTGTATCTATTCCAAAATTTTGTGCTAATAATAATACTTCACTATAAGCTTCTCCAAATATTCCAAGTAAAGAATTTAATACTAATTTTGCTCCAGTTGCTTTTCCTAATTCTCCAAAATAATATGTTTTACTTCCTAAAATATCAAAAATTGAATATAAATCTTTAGTATCAGCTTCATTTCCTCCAGCTAATATTAATAAAACTCCAGCAGTAGCAGCTCCTACTGATCCAGATACTGGTGCTTCAATATACTTTCCATTATTTTCAATAACAAGTTTTCCTACAGCTTTACTTTCAGTAGGTGAAATTGTGCTCATATTTACTATTTTTTTTCCTTTTATTTTTGATAAGACATTTTCATTTAAAATTTCTAATGCCGCATTATAATTTGAAATCATAAAAAATATAATGTCATTTTGTTCAAAAATTTCTTCTACATTTTTTGTGTTTTTAGCTCCTTTTTCTACAAGTGGTACAGTTTTATCAAAATTTCTATTGTAAACTGTCACATCAACAGAAGCTTTTAATAAATTTTTACCATAGGAGTCCCCATTTGTCCTAATTCTATCCAACCTATTTTAGCCATTATTTTATTTCTCCTTTTGCAAATTTAACTAGTCCGCTCTACCAATCCTGATGCCCATTCATCATAACATTTGGAACACTTTGAGCCAATGCTTTTACAGGTGTTTACATTATTTTCTTTATAAATTATCATATTCTAAATTTTTTGATAACTCATATATAATATAATAACACGATAACATATTTTTGTAAATACACACAATTTTGTAATAAATTTTTTGCATTTTATTATACAATCTATCACTATTTCTTCGCAGTAATCACATAAATTGGATTTTCTGCCATCATCATATTAAAATCCTTAACTTTTCTGTTTTTACTTACGATAATCTGACAAATATCCACATCTTTAAAATTATATTTTTTAAGTTCCTCAACAGCCGTAGATATATTTTCCAGTACGATAAAGTTTAATACTAAAATTCCATCTTCAATAAGGTTATCATAAGAATATTTTATAATTTCCACCAGATTTCCAGCAGAACCTCCAATAAAAATTTTATTAAATTTTGTATTTAAATCTTTTAGTCCATCTGGAGCCATTCCTTTTATTATATTAAGATTTTCTAATCCAAATTTTTCTTTATTTTTATGAATCAGCTCAACTGCCTCATCATTTCTCTCAATTACAAAAACTTTTCCGTTTCGTGCAAATCTTGCCATTTCCATACTTACAGAACCAGTTCCACCACCAATGTCAAGACAAATATCATCATCTTTCATCTCCATTTTCCCAAGGCTTACAAAACGGATTTCCTCTTTTGTCATAGGAACTTTTCCTCTTAAAAATTCTTCATCTTTTATATGATACATTTTATTACTCCTTATTTTAAATTATAGTTTAAAAAGAAAGCCAAGAGTAAATCCTAACTTTCCATTTTTTATTTGTTGTATAGTAAAACCGCTTTAAAGCCGAACTTAAAAGGCTATGACTATTTTACTCAAACCCTAAATTTATATAATTTTCAATAGTTCGGTTTTAAATGGGTTCGAATATATTTTTAAATTAATTTTTTAATGCCTGAATTGGGGGAGCTACTTTTCCACCACGATTAATTAGCACAGAGCAATCTAAATTATTTATATTTATAATATCTGCTTCTCCTAGAAGTCCTCCAAACACTATTCTATCGCCAGCTTTTTTTCCAGGAACTGGGATTATTCTAACTGCGGTAGTTTTACTGTTTACCATTCCGATTGCCATTTCATCTGCTATTATTCCAGAAATTACAGCTTCTGAGGTATCACCTGGAATAGCTATCATATCAAGTCCGACAGAACATACACAAGTCATCGCCTCCAGTTTTTCAAGTGTCAAATATCCTTTGCTTGTAGCTTCTATCATTCCCTGATCTTCACTTACTGGGATAAATGCCCCTGTTAAGCCACCAACACGAGTTGCAGCCATTGCTCCGCCTTTTTTTACAGCGTCATTCAATATTGCAAGTGCAAGTGTTGTTCCATAAGCTCCGACTGCTTCCAGTCCAAATTCCTCCAGTACATTTCCAACACTATCGCCTACTGCTGGAGTTGGTGCAAGTGACAAGTCAATTATTCCAAATTCAACCCCAAGTCTTTCAGCAACTTCTTTTCCAATTAATTCTCCCATTCTTGTGATTTTAAAACTTACTTTTTTTATTGCTTCTGTTATTTCATCAATTTTTGCCGTTTTTGAAATGTTAGCAAGTGTGTGTCTTACAACCCCTGGACCACTAATTCCAACGTTTAGCACAACATCTGGATTTTCTACCCCATGAAATGCACCTGCCATAAACGGATTATCAGGAACAGCATTTGTAAATACGACAAATTTGGCGGCTGCCAATCCGTCTGCATCTTTGGAAAGTTCAGCCAATTCCTTTACAGTTTTTCCCATCATTTTTACAGCATCCAAGTTGATTCCTGACTTTGTAGAGCCTACATTTACAGAGGAGCAAACTCTGTCTGTTTCAGAAAGCGCCTTCGGAATACTGTTTATCAGCTTAACATCCCCTTTTGTAAAACCTTTGTCCACAAGTGCCGAAAATCCTCCAATAAAGTCAATTCCTATTGTTTTTGCCGCTCTATCCAGTGCTTTTGCAAAAATTGTGTAATCTTCGGCATTAGTTGCATTTCCAATTATTGAAATTGGAGTAACCGAAACTCTTTTGTTAATAATTGGCATATTATATTTGCTTGCTACTTCATCAGCGATTTTTACCAAATCTTTTCCATTTTCCGTAATTTTGTTATAAATATTTTCTGCTGTTTTTTCGGCATCTGCATCAATGCAGTCAAGCAGGCTTATTCCCATTGTGACGGTTCTCACATCAAGGTGCTGCATTTCTACCATATCTATAGTTTCCAGTATCTCATCAGGTAATAAATTCATTTTTCCCTCCTAAATTCCTTATAATAATTGCTCTCAAAAAATTCTGAAAAATTATATTCTGTGCATCACCTTGAAAATATTTTCATGCTGCAAGTAAACTCTTACTCCAATCTTTTCCTCAACCGCCTTAAACTCTTCCTGCAATCCCTTTATATCCGTATTTTTAGGAGCTTCCACAAGCATAATCATCGCAAAAATATCATTTTCAAACACTTTTTGAGTTATGTCTATAATATTCAAATTAAGTTCACTCAACTTTGTCGATACATTCGCAACAATTCCTGATTTATCCGCTCCAATAACTGTAATAACTATTCTATCGCTCATCTTCATACCTCCATCTTCACAAAATTTAAATTATTTTTAAATATGCTAAATTATCGCATAAATTTAGGTATTTAGCAAGTAGAAAAATTTATACTTAATTATTATTTGAATGTTGTAAAATAATTTATGATAATAACTAAAAACTTTCTCTCTTTAAAATTTTTTCAATTTTATTAGTATCCTGCCTGTAACATTTTTCTATAAAGTTCCCGAGCTTCTTCATATCCTGCATCTGATGCCATTTTTATATATTTTTTTGCATTGACACGGTTATCTTGGTAATAATACAAGACTCCTAGGTTGTATGTAGCCTTAATATGTCCTTTTTCTATAGCTTTTAAAAACATTTGTTTAGCTTTGTCGAATTTTTTTTGTTCATAATATAAAACCCCTAGATTATATATAGCTTCAACTTCACCCTCTTGACTAGCTTTTAAAAACATTTGTTCAGCTTTATCAAATTTCTTTTGATAATAATATAGGTTTCCCAAATTGTATATGGCAAAAATTGAACCTTGCTGACTAGCTCTTAAATACATTTGTTCAGCCTTATCAAATTTTTTTTGATCATAATACAAAACTCCTAAACTGTTCATAGCCGCAACATAACCTTTTTGACTAGCTTTTAGATATATCTGTTCAGCCTTATCAAATTTTTTCTGATCTTTGTATAAATTTCCTAAATTATTCATAGCTTCAACGTTGTTATTTTCTACAGCTTCTAAATACATCTGCTCAGCCTTATCAAATTTTTTTTGTTCATAATATAAGACTCCCAAGTTATTCATAGCTTTAATATGTCCATTTTGGATAGCTTTTAAATACATCTGCTCAGCCTTATCGAATTTTTTCTGAGCTTGATACAAAAGTCCTAGATTATACATAGCTTCAACTTTACCATCTTTTTCTTGAACAGCTTTTAAAAACATCTCTTCTGCTTTTAAATAATTTTTATTTTCATAATATGATATTCCATCTTCTAAGTATCCAGCTTTTAATGCAAGCGATACGATAATAGTTCCCAATACGATAAGTTTTTTCATTTTAAATAATCTCCTTATAATCAATTTTTTATTTTATAAAATTATATTAATTACATTTATTATATATTATTTTTTATTTTTGTCAATAATTAAACAAAAATTATAGTTTAGATATGCTGGAGCTGTAAAAAACTTATTTATTGCTATTTGTTAATTAAAGTGATATAATTTGTCATATTTAATACAAAATATTTAAAAATGCATAAGGAGGAAAATAAAAAAATGAAATTTTGGAACTTTTTAAAAAAGGCTTTAATATTTACATTAAAAGAAACATATTCATTTTTTCTGAAAACAGCTCTGTTTATACTTCTGATTTTTATTATTGGAATTTCCACTATTGCGATTTTCAATTCTAAAAATAAGAATGAAAGAAAAAAAAGCTATGAATATATACTTTTTAACGTTGCAAATGTCAATGAAGATAAAGTCAAGGGAAACTTCCTTTCTGAAGAAAATTTATCATACATGGATATTCTCCAGAGCTTAGACGACATAAAGAATAATAATCAAGTTAAAGGTGTCATTATTGCACTTGATACAATAGACTTACCATCTTCAAAAATTGAGGAACTTTCAAAGAAATTTGAAGAATTAAAAGCAAACAACAAAAAAATATATGCTTTTGGAGCTTATATTACAAACGCTAACTACAAGCTAGCTGCCATTGCAAATGAAGTTATAATGGTTCCTTCCACTTCTGCTAGTTTGGATTTGACTGGTTATCATTATTCAGATATTTATTATAAAGGGTTGTTTGATAAATTAGGAGTAAATATGGAAGTTGTCCGTATTGGTAATTACAAGTCTTATGGTGAAAATTATACTGGAAATGAAATGACTCCCGAATTACGTTCAGAACTTACAAGAATACTAGAAAACAGATATGATAAGTTCATCACTGATATTTCCAAAAATCGTAAGATTGATAAAAATGCACTAAACAACGATATTGTAAATGGAACTGATACAAGCTTGACACCATTTGCAGCTCGTGATAAAAACCTAGTTGATAAACTAGAACATTTTTCTGATTTTACAAAACGTCTAAATATTCGTGAAGATAACGTTGCAGATATTACTGATTATTATGAAAAACAAGTAAAAGATCAGAACATTGGAAATCCTAGAAATGGAACTATTGCTGTAATTTATGCCGAAGGTTCAATCCTATACGATCCAAACGGAGTTACCGAAGGTGTTATTACACCTGACAACATTTTGCAAAAAGTTGAAAAAGCAATGCAGACTAAAAATTTAAAGGGAATTGTCCTTCGGGTAAATTCAGGCGGAGGTTCAGCGCTTGCTTCTGAAATAATTTATCAGGAACTTACAAAACTAAATATTCCAATTTATGTTTCAATGTCTGACACTACTGCTTCTGGAGGTTACTACATCTCAATGGCTGGAAATAAAGTTTTTGCAAACAATGCCACAATTACAGGCTCAATCGGAGTAGTTTCAATGATTCCAAAACTTTACAATGCACAGGATAAATACGGAGTTCATTCAAATTCAGTATCAAAAGGTAAATATTCTGATATTTCTGACAGCTTTGCCCCACTATCTGAAGAATCGCGTGCTAAAATTACTCAATCAATGGAAGAAACATACAAAGAATTCAAATCGCGTGTTTCTAAAAACCGTAAAATTGATGAGAATACTCTTGAAAATTATGCACAAGGTAAAATATGGCTTGGAGATGAAGCTAAAAATATAAATTTAGTTGATGGAATTGCAAGTCTTGATGAAGTTATAAAAATAATGGCAAAAGATTTAGGATTACGAAAAAATTACGCTGTGGAAAGTATCTATCTGGAAGAAGATTTTTCACAAAAATTAAAATCCTTTACAAATATGATTACAGAAAAATTCAGTCTATCTGCACAACTTCAAAAAAATATTCCTCAAGCAAAAAAAGCATTTAATGAATACGACTTTGCGGTGCAGAATCAAAATAAACCGTTATATTATTTGACATATAAATTAGATTTATACTAAAAAAATTAAGGCTAGAAAAATATCTAGCCTCTTTTATTACCTATGCAATCTACGTTTAAACTCTTCTTTATAAGACTTATACGCATATCTTAACATTATACTCAAAATAAATAATGGAATAGATGAAAATATGCTCCAAGTCATCTTTTTACTTATAATCAGTTCCAAAATCAAAAGAAATATCCCAACAAAAAAAATGAAAAAATTTAGTATCTTTAATCTGTCACTCTTATGCTTATCCCAGACATATGAAAAAACAAGACTAATAAGATAAAGAGCAATAACAATAGGAATTCCACGCTTTATACTCCAAGTCAACTTTTTATCTCCAAAATCAAGTAATAAAAAATAACTCGTAAATCCACTTAACAATAAAAATAGATTTGTTCTCATTCTATATGAATCCAAAAAAACAAACAATCCTAAATCAAATATTAAAATAGACGGAATTGCATAATAACCCCATTCCAATTTTCCATACATTATCAAATTTTGAAAAAGAACTTCCAGAATCGAAATTATGGATATTGTAAAAAATGATAAAAAAACAGCCTTTTTAACTTTCTTCATTTTCATTTCGTACAAATTTATATTAATCATCGGATATTCCTTTACAAATTCCCTTTCTTCCAGCCCCTTTATCTCAGGAACAGGCGTTTCACACAGCGGACATCTTTGCGCTCCGTCTTCCAGTTCCACTCCACATTTTATACAATACATACTTATCCTCTTTTTTCTATAATAATTCTACTTTAAAACTGAACTCAAAAGTTGTGCTATTTTTTTCAAAATATAATTTTCATCCATATTAATTTTGAAAAAATTCAATTAAATATTTAAAAATAATTAGTAATAATTTTGGATTTTATTCCTCTCTTTCTTAAATAAACAAAAAAATCTCTCTCAATATCATAATTTGCAGTCAAATTTCCAAAATTTACATAAACCTTTTTACAATCACTTACAACTCCCATCTTGATTTTGCACCTTTTGCTTGGTGGCGGTAAAAATCGGAATCCCTTTAGATATTTTTCATACTTTTTATTAACTTTAAAAATTCCTAAATTTGAAAATCCTGTTGTATAGCCCCGTTCTCCGTAATAATCAAATATAAATGGGAAAAACATGCGTTTTATCAAATATGGAACAGACTTTATTATTATATTTTGCATTGGATTCATTGCCTTGTATATACTTTTGTAAAATTCTTTTTTTGTAATTTTTAAGGCAAAATAGTTATCCAGATAAGTTATGATTTCAGAGAGGGAATATGCACCAAGACTTGCATCCATGCTAGGAGTTATGTTTATAAAAAAATTTCTGTATGTAGTTTCTTCAAAAATTTTTCGCAGATCAACTGGCACTCCTATCACAATTGGATTTTTGGCTTGAAAATACCTATCCAGCAAAATTTTGAAATATACTGAAAGAAGATATTTCCCAATAGTAGTCCCATATTTTTTACTTTCTTCCTTCAAGCTTTCCACATCAATTTCTCCAGTTGTAATATGGTACTGCCCCTTTTCCAGTATTTTCATTGGCAAGTGAAATGCTGACTTTATCGTAGTTTCCTTGCTCACTTTCCTCATATACTTTTCATAAAGATCGACATACTCATTTTTTTGAGAATTTTTCAATCCACTGTCATTTCCCAGCAGTTCTCTTGTTTTTTCAAAAAAATTTTTTTCAGATTTTTTATTTTTAAAATCTTTTTCATTTTTATTTATCTTTTTCCCAAAATTAATTATTTTATTTATTTTTTCAATTTCTATTTTCTTCTTTTTTTCAGTCTTGTAAATTAAATTATTCTTTTTATCTTTTTCAAAATTTTCCAAAAAATACCTTTTCTCCAAATATTCTTCAATCAAATCCTTAAAAAATAATGCCGCACCTTTTCCATCGGTCAAAAAATGTGCTATTTCTATCGACAATTTATTATTAAAATAAATGATTCTAAGCGGATTATCCTTCTGTATATTCGTACAAGGATAAGTTTTCTCCTCTTCAATCATAAAATGAGTCTTTTTCTGCTGCAAATAATTCCAAAAAATTCCCTTTTTCAGTTCCGAATTATAGAATGGATATTTCTTCTCAAGCGAAATTACAACATTTTTCAATATTTCCAAGTCAATATTTTCAGAAAATAATGCTGAAAGGCGAAAACAGGTTGTTCTTCCCTCACTAATTATCGAAGAATAGGTTTTTGCAAAAGCATCCAGCTCATACCATATTTTTTCATTTTTCACTTTTATCCTCTTCTGTTTTATTTATTTTTTACTTCCAAAGCATTATTTAAACAAGCTTGCTCAAAACTTTCCTTTTACAAATTCAACTCTTATTTATAAATGCTCAATACCAAGTAATTAAAAAATTATTACTCTTCCAAATATTTTTTCAATTTTTCATAATTTTTTTTCGCTGTTTCATAGCCAATACTATACACTTCCAAAAGTTTCTTCTTATTTTTCTCAATTCTCCCAAGTGTCAGTTCCACTTCTGGACGAATCACAAAAATCTCTCCTTTTGCCTCTAGCTCATCAATATAGTCAAGCACTTCATTATATCGGCTATATCTTGTATTCATAAGTTCTACAAATTTAGGAAACTTTTTATATCTTATCCCAGTAATTTTACCCAATGCACTTTGTTTTTTTCTATAATTTTTATCACGTGTCAAGACAACTACATTTTTTGTATTTCCATTTTCTATAGACTTTTTAATTGGTATTGAATCAGAAACTCCACCATCCAGATAAACATTTCCATTAATATTAACCATTCTGGCAAGTAACGGCAAAGAGCTTGAAGCCCTTACATAAACAGTGTCCTTGTTGAAGTCTTTAACTTCTGGATATTCCGCTTCTCCAGTCTCACAATTTGTAATCACTGCCTGAAATTTTGTCTTATTTTTCATAAACGCCTCATTGTCAATTGGATTCAATTTATTCGGAATCTCGTCATAAACAAAGTCTACTCCAAACAAATCTCCAGTAGTAATTAAGCTGTATAAACTGCAATATCTTTTATCATCCAAATAATCTACCGATACATTAAATGCTCTTTTATGCTGTTTTGCTAAATAACTGCAGGCATGACAAGCCCCTGCAGATACTCCTATACAACTATTAAATTCAATATTTTTTTCCAAAAAGAAATCTAGCACTCCTGCTGTAAATATCCCCCGAAGTCCTCCACCTTCTAATACTAACCCTGTTTTTTCTTTCATTAATTTCATCCCTTTCAATATTAATTTTTTGTTTTCTCCTATTATACACCCTTTGATTGTATTTTTCTACTTTTTTAATAATTTAATTTTTTACTGTTCAAATTTTTGAAATAAATTATCAGAAAAAATTGATTTCTATTAATTGTCAAGGTATAATTAAAACGTAGGTTTGCAAGTATTATACTAAAATTGAAAAAAATGTGTTGACAACTTAATTATTTTTTAGTATAATAAATTTGTAATTATTACAAATATATAAATATTATAAATTAAGGAGTGATAAAAATGTCAAAAACAGTTGAAAAATTAAATCTTTACTTAGCTAACTTGAACGTACTTTACAGAAAGATTCAAAATTACCACTGGAACATTGTTGGTGATGGATTCTTTTCTGTTCATGAAAAATTGGAAGAATATTATGATGCAATAAATGAACAAATTGATGACGTTGCAGAAAGAATTTTATCAATAGGAGGTCGTCCTCTAGGAACATTAAAAGACTATTTAGCAGTTACAACTATTAAAGAAGCTGAAAATAAAGAAATCTCTATTCCAGAAGCAGTAGCTGATGTAAAAAAAGAATTTGAAACAATGTTAAAATTAGTGAAAGAAGTAAAAGAAGCGGCTGATGAGGAAAATGACTATGGAACATCTGCATTAGTTGATGAGTATATCAGTACATATGAAAAAGATTTATGGATGTTAAATGCATACTTAAAATAATAATCATAATTAAAATTCTTTACAAAGTCATTAAAATTATCTATTACATATATCTTGAGAAAATCTGTAAAAAGATTTTCTCTTTTTTATTTACAAAATATATAAAAAATGTTATAATTAATTATTAATAAAAAATTAAAAAGGTGGGGTTATGGCAATAAGTTTATTTAGTTGCAGCTATATGGGTGTGGATACTTATGTTGTAGAAGTAGAGGTTGATTTATCCAGAGGGCTGCCTGTATTTAATATAGTTGGAATGGGGGATCAGGCGATTTCTGAAAGCAAGGAGCGGATTAGGAGCTGTTTTAAAAATGTGGGGTTTGAATTTCCTGTCAGACGTGTCCTGGTGAATTTGTCACCTGCAAATATCAGAAAAAAAGGCAGCCATTTTGATTTAAGCATATTTTTAGGCATACTTGTGAATACAGGGCATATTTCAAATATAGACATATTAAAAAAATATCTAATTTTAGGAGAAATTTCCTTAAATGGAAAGATAAAATCAATAAATGGAGCAATAAACGCCACAATTTTAGCAAAAGAAACAGATTTTACAGGCGTTGTTGTCCCAATGGAAAATTATAATGAAGCAAAATTAATTTCAGGTGTAGAAATTATTCCTGTTGATGAAATTACAGAATTACTAGATTTTCTAAATGGAAAAATTGATATAAAAACATTGTGTAAAAAAGCTGTCGAAATGAATGCTTCAAAATCAGAAAAAGATAAAAACTTAGATGAGACTGTTGATTTTTCAGATGTAAAAGGGCAGTTACTTGCAAAAAGGGCTTTAGAAATTGCAGCCGCTGGTGGACACAATGTATTTCTAATAGGCGATCCTGGTTCAGGTAAATCAATGCTTGCAAAAAGATTTAATACAATTTTACCTGACATGACCGAAGAAGAAATAATCGAAACAACAAAAATTTACAGTATTTCAGGGATGTTAAGCCAAAGTGAACCAATAATACATAACCGTCCATTTAGAGCTCCACACTATTCAGCTACACAAGTAGCTCTAGTAGGCGGTGCAAACAGAGTCGGAGAAATCACGCTGGCACTAAATGGAATATTATTTTTAGATGAAATTGGAGAGTTTGAAGGAAAAACATTGGAAACGTTAAGACAGCCTCTGGAAGATGGAAAAATCGTTATTTCAAGAGCAAACCTAAGTGTAACCTATCCAGTAAAAAATATTACAATAACTGCTTCAAATCCTACTCCCAGCGGATATTTCCCTGATAATCCACTATGCAATGACAGTCTAAAAGAAATTAAACGTTATCAGAAAAAATTTTCAGGTCCACTTCTCGATAGAATGGATTTATATGTAGAAATGTATCAGTTAAAAAAAGATGAAATTTTTGATGAATCTTTATCAGAAAAATCCAAAGAAATTCAAAAAAGAGTTATAAAAGCTCGTGAAGTACAAAAACAACGTTTTAATTCAAATACTCTAAATAGAGATATGAATAAGAAACAGTTAAATAAATATTGCAAAATAGATGAAAAAAGCGAAGAAATTATGAAATCTGCCATTGATAATTTAAAATTGTCAGTCAGAATGTTTGATAAAATCTTGAAGGTATCCAGAACAATAGCAGATTTAGATGGTGAAGAAAACATAAAAAAGGAACATTTATTGGAGGCACTAAATTATCGACGAAAATAAATAGCACTAAACTTAGTTAAAAAAAGAATTTTTTAATAACAAGCAGTCTTAATACTTGTAAAATAGCATAGTAAAACTAGTTTAAAATAGAATTCAAAAATTATGACTATTTTACTCAAACCCTAAATTATATAATTTCTAGTAGTTCAATTTTAAATGGGTTCGAGTATAAAATCAGAAAATTTATGAAATTAAATTTATTTTGTATAAAATTACAAAAGTTTTTAAGATGGATACTTAAAAATTAGATTTGATTTTTTTATAATTTAGGAAAATAAAAAATGTGTAACTATTCAAATAAAACTGAGTAATTACACATTTTTATATCTCTTTAATTTCTTATTTTCCCTCATTAATCCGTTCTTCTATGAAATCAAGCAATTCTTTTCTTCCAGTATTTTTTAATGAAGAATAAAAAAATACATCTTCATTTTTAAATACAAGTTTTTTCCTGATTTCCTTTAGCTGTTTAAATTTTTCATTGTTTGACAATTTATCAGCTTTTGTAAATATTATATAATATTCAATTTCAAAATGTTCTAACCATTTTAACATTTCCATATCCTCATTTGACGGAACTCTACGCAAATCCAGCAATAAAAAAACTACTTTTTCACGATTTGACACAAGATAGCTTTCTATTGTTTTTCCCCAATTCCTTTTCACAGTCTCAGGCACTTTAGCAAACCCATATCCTGGCAAATCTACAAAATGAATCTTATTATTTATCAAAAAATAATTGATTAATTGTGTTCTTCCTGGCGTTTTACTAGTTCTTGCCAAATTTTTTCTTTTTGTAAGTGAATTTATCAGTGAAGATTTTCCCACATTTGATCTTCCGATAAAAGAAAATTCCACAGTGTTATTAAATTCTGGATAATCTTTTTCCACAACTGCTGATTTCACAAATTCTGACTTGCTTATTTCCATGCTTCACCTCTTTTTTTCTATAATTTTCTATTTCTCTAATTTTTAAACTCATCTTTTGCATTTTCCACTGAAGTTTCTTCAGGAATAAAGTACCAGATTCCGTTAATCATTCTTCCATCTCCAGTAATCTCATACTGCTCAATTTTTTTGTTTAGTAAAAATGCTGGTAATACTGATAATCCTTTAATTGGATTTACTGCAACATCCATCTTTTCTTTTGCATATCCATAAACTTCTGGAATATATTTCCATCCAGATGGTGCGACTAATTTTTTCACAATTCCCTGAATAACCTGTCTTTGACGTTCATCACGCTTAAAGGCTGTATCACTTTTTCTATGTCTTGTATAGGCAAGTGCCATTCTCCCTCTTAAATTATAAACTTGACCTTGATTAAAATGAAATACTTCCTGATCAAAATAGTCCTGATTAAAAGTGTGATTTGAAACAACATCGACTCCATCAATCAAATTAGTTAAGTTCATAACATCTTCAAATCTAAATCTTACATGATAATTAATTTTTGTATCAAGAAAGTTTTCCACAGCGTCAATTGTACATTGCACGCCACCAAAATGATGTGAATGTGTAATTTTATCCTGCTTATAATTTTCACAAGGAATCTCTGCATACGTATCACGTGGAATCGAAATCATTTTTACCTGTGCCAGATAAGGCACAACTCTTATAACAACTAGCCCATCGCTACGAGAACCTTCTGTCGGCTGATTAGCATACGCATCTACTCCTATAACAAGAATATTAAATGGTACAGAAAGCCACCCTATAAGCACTACTAAAAATATCCCCAATATTATAAATACTTTTTTCATTTTTTCACCTCTTAATTTTTACATTATTTATACTTTTACAAATTTTTGAATAATATATTTAAAATAAATTTATTTAATACTAAACCTCGTTTAAAAATTAGAACAAATTTTTATAATAAGGTTTTTCAACAGTTAATTCATAATCATTCAATTTTTTTCTATTTTATTTTCGTAGGATTGCTCATTGCCGCAAATCCTTACCTTGCAATAAAGATTCATCCTAATAATTAAAAATATTTGGCAAGATTGCTCGCAATAACCTATGGCTAGTCTACGACATTTTTCTGCACTGACAAAAAACTCGCTATGCTCAAACAGTTTTACCAGCACAGAAAAAAAAGCTCCGACGGATTAATTTATACTAAATTCTATTTAAAAAATAAAAATTATATATTAAATCATTTGAAAATATTGGGTTTACATCCTTTATTAGAGAACTTTATAATAAAGCTTACTCTTACAAATTATTTCAAAGTTAGATTTTATAGTAAAACTTATTTAAAACCAAACTGAAAAGCTATGACTATTTTACTCAAACCTTAAATTTATATAATTTAGCAGTTTAATTTAAAATAGGTTTGAGTATATTTTCAAATTCTATTTTTTTCAAAAACTCATCAACTTTTTTTTCCAAATCCTGAATATTTCCGTCATTTTCAATAACATAGTCACTTCTTTTCTTTTTTTCATCCAAAGACATTTGTGAATTTATAATACTCAAAGCCTCTTCTTTACTACGGTTATCCCTAGCTAAAATACGTTTAATCTGCGTTTCTTTTTCTGCACTTACTAGCAAAATGTAATCAAATTCCTTTTCCCATTGAACTTCAAAAAGAAGCTGAATTTCCACAAAAATAATTTTATTTTCTTTTTTACACTCCAGAATCTTTTCTCGCATAATACGTAAAATCTCTGGATGCATAACAGAATTTAAAATAAGTCTTTTTTCTCTATTTCCAAAAATAACTCTTCCTAATTTTTCACGTGAAACAATCCAATTTCCAGTATTATTATATTCTAAAACTTCTTTACCAAAATTTTCTACAATTTTTTCCACAACCTTAGGAAATTTAATAACTTCATGAGAAATTATGTCTAAATCAATAACTGGAAAATTTTTTCCTTTTAAAATTTGACTAACTGTACTTTTTCCTGTTCCAATTCCACCTGTAAGCCCAATAACTACTTTTTTCATTTTTTCCTTCCCACAAAAATCCAGTTTAAATTCAAAATTTATTCAATTTTACAAAAGTGTGGATATATTTTATACCTTTTTTCATTTATTTGCAACAATTTTTATTTTTCAAATTCAATATAATCCCTAAATAAAACGATACAAGTCAAGATTATATTAATTCATCAATACAGAAAATAATTTTTTTATATAATAAAATTTCAAAAAAAATATGGTATAATAAAAACAGAACTAAGAAAAGAAAAAATTGAAAAAATACTTATAATATGATAAAATTATATGTATAATTTTGTGATAAATTTGGCGATTAAAAGTTTGATTTATAAAATAAGATACAAGGAGGGAATATGGAACTTAAAGATATTCAGGAATTGATGAAAGTTCTAAAGAAAGAAGATATAGCAGAACTAAAAGTAAGATATGGAAAAGTAAAACTTACATTAACAAATTCTGAAACTAAAAATATCGCAAATAATGTAGCACCTGTAACAGAAAAGGTTGAAAAAGAAACTCTTGTAGCTACATTACCAGTAGAAGAAATTGTTAAATCAAGTAATGTAGGAAAAATAAAGTTAATAAGTTCAAAACCTGGAACTTTAGTAAAAAAAGGACAAGTCCTTGCAAAAATAAATACAATAGGAATTGATAATGATGTAAAATCTAATGTAAATGGTATTCTAAAGGAAGTGCTAGTGGCAGACGGCTCACCAGTTGACTTTGCAAAAGAACTATTTAAAATTGAAATTAATTAAAATTATTTTTATGAAACAGAAATCTTTTAGGAGGATGGAATATTAATGTTTAAAAAAATATTAATAGCAAATAGAGGAGAAATTGCTGTTAGGATAATTAGAGCAGCAAGAGAGTTAGGAATTGCCACAGTTGCAGTTTATTCAGAAGCCGATAAAGATTCACTTCACGTAAAACTTGCTGACGAAGCTGTCTGTATCGGAACTGCCAGTAGTGCAGACTCATATTTAAAAATACCAAATATTATTTCAGCAGCACAAATTACAGGAAGTGAAGCTATTCACCCAGGATATGGATTTTTAGCAGAAAATCAAAGATTTGCTGAAATATGTGATAAAAACAACATCGTATTCATTGGTCCAAAACCTGAACTAATCAGTATGATGGGAGACAAGGCAACAGCAAGGGAAACTGCTATCAAGCACAAAGTCCCAATAACAAAAGGGTCAGATGGAATTGTTCCAAATGTTGAAGAAGCCAAAAAAGTTGCACAATGGATAACTTATCCTGTTATGATAAAAGCAACTGCAGGAGGCGGCGGAAAAGGAATGAGAATCGCCCATGATGAAAAAGAACTTGTAGAAAATTTTATCGCTGCACAAAATGAGGCAAAAGCGGCTTTTGGAAATCCAGATGTCTATATTGAAAAATATGTTGAAGAACCAAGACACGTTGAAATACAAGTTATTGGAGATAAATTTGGAAACGTTGTCCATCTTGGAGAAAGAGACTGCTCTATCCAAAGAAGACACCAAAAATTAATAGAAGAATCTCCATCAGCAGGAATTGATGCAAAAACACGTGAAAAAATGGGGAAATTCGCTGCAAAATTAACAAAAGGAATTGGTTACGACAGTGTTGGAACATTGGAATTTCTTGTTGACAAAAACATGAATTTCTATTTTATGGAAATGAACACAAGAATTCAGGTAGAACATACAGTAAGTGAAGAAATCACTGGTGTAGATTTGATAAAAGAACAAATAAGAGTAGCCGCAGGAGAAAAATTAAGTTTTTCTCAAAAAGATATAAACATTAACGGACATGTAATAGAATGTAGAATTAATGCAGAGGACTCTGAAAATGGTTTCCTTCCATCTTCAGGAGTTCTAGAAACATATATTCCATCAGGTGGAATTGGAGTAAGAATCGATTCTCATTCTTATCAGAATTATGAAATCCCGCCTTACTACGATTCAATGATAGCAAAACTTATCGTAAAAGGAAAAAATAGGGAAGAAGCTATCGCAAGAATGAAACGTGCCTTAAATGAATTTATTATAGAAGGTATTGATACAACTATACCATTTCACTTAAAAGTGCTTGATAACGAAGACTTTAAAAAAGGAACAATCTATACAAACTTTATTGAAACACATTTTAAGGATGCACTTGGTAAATAATTAATAAAAAACTAGATAATAATTTTTGAAATCAATAAAAATCATATTATTAATTAAATAATCTGATTACTATTTGATAAAAAATAAAAAATAGGAGGAATTAGAAATGAACGAATTAGGAAATGTAAATATATCTCAGGAAGTAGTAGCGACTATTGCAGAATCAGTAGTAGCAGAAATTGAAGGAGTACACAGCCTTGTTGGTGGAACTTCTAAAAATGAAATTGTTAAATTTTTCCAAAATGTATCTTCAGGTGGAAAAGGAATTGAAGTAGAAGTTGGAGAAACTGAATGTACATTAGATTTATACATCGTTGCAAAAATGGGATTCAAGTTACCTGCATTAGCCGGAGAAATCCAAACAAAAGTAGTGAAAGCAATTACTGAAATGACAGGATTAAAAGTTCAGGAAGTAAACGTATATATTCAAAAAATTATAAAAGAAGACAAAAAAGAGACTGTTCAAGCTCCTGTAACAGAAACTGCAGAAATTGAAGAATAAAAATCATAATAGACTCAAGTATTATTAAATTTAAATATAAATTTTTATTAATAATATTTGAGCATACTCACTCAATTAGGAAAGGAGAAACTGACAGATACACTTCATCTAACTCACAAAGTTAAAATGCAGTGTATTTTGTCGGTATATATTAATGATTGCAATATTAGGATTTTTAGCAAGATTATCTGTAATACTTGGATTTATTGGTATTGTATTTTCAAGTATATCAGATATTCTGTTTAGGACTGATTATTTAGGACAATTAGATAGTTTTATAGATTTAAGTAGTTTAAATTTTAAAATTTTAGTTGGACTATTGTCAATAATTTATTTAGTAGTATTTTTACTTTCTTATATTAATAAACTTACAAAATATTCTCAAAATAGAAAAGTAAAAAATAAAAATGGAGAAATAGAAGTTTCCATAAAAACAATAAATGAAACATCAAAAGACTTCTTAAATGGACA
Source organism: Leptotrichia sp. oral taxon 879 str. F0557 (assembly GCF_000469385.1). Classification (GTDB taxonomy): domain Bacteria; phylum Fusobacteriota; class Fusobacteriia; order Fusobacteriales; family Leptotrichiaceae; genus Leptotrichia; species Leptotrichia mesophila. The sequence goes on along the minus strand of NZ_KI271282.1, from coordinate 2,278 downwards.
GGAAATCATTAAAAATTCAAAAGTAAAATCATATCCAAAAGGAAAATCTGTTGTTATTGAAGCTACTGTAGATACTTATAATGTCGATAACTTAAACGAAAAACTTGCAGAAATTCAAAATAAATTATCTGAATATGTTTTTCATTCAACTGGAATTACTGTGAAAAAAAGTAAAGTAAAATTGAAAAAAGTTTTAGGAGAAACAATTGTTGAAAAAAAAATTATTGACTCTCCAACTAATCAAAAAGAAAATATACAAAAAAATAACAATAACATAATCTCAAATTTGGAAAATCAAACTAATACAGAAATTAAAACTTCTCCATCTGGAAAGGAAAATTAATGACACGAAGAGAAATTAGAGAAGAGATTTTTAAACTCCTTTTTGAATATGAGCTAATTAACAATAATATCGAAAAGAGAATAAATGACGTAATTAATGAAGAAAGCTTAAAAAAAGATGAGGAAGTTAATTTTTTACGAAGTTATGTTACTGAAATAATTGCAAATGAGAATATTTTAATTGAAAGAATAAAGGATGTATTAGAAGGTTGGACGTATGAACGTTTAGGAACAATTGAAAAAGTTTTATTAAAAGTATCCTTTTATGAAATTACGATAAAAAATATTGGATATGAAATCGCAATTAATGAAGTTTTAGAAATCGCAAAAAAATATTCATATAATGACACAAAAGACTTCTTAAACGGAATTCTTGCGAAATTAATAAAAAATATTAAAGAAGAAAAGTATAAATAAATGGAAGAATAAATTAAAAGAAACAAATATTAAATTATGAAAGACTTCTGTATTTAAAATATGGAAGTTTTTTAAATATATTTGCTTTATTAAACTTATGAAATTGTGTAAATCTAAAAGTTAAATATTCTTAATTTTAAACTCAATAAAAATTTACCAAAACTATATTATAGATTTTTATTTTAAAATATTTAGAAAAGGAAATACAGGATAATGAAGAGAATAGGAATAATTACTGGAAAGTTTTTTCCACTTCACATTGGGCATGTAAACTTTATTCAAAGGGCCAGCGGAATTGTAGACAGATTATATGTTATTATCTCATATTCTGATGATGCAGATGATCTTCTTACTTCTAACTCCCGTTTTGTGAAGGAAATCACACCAAAGGACAGATTACGTTTTGTAAAACAGACATTTAAAAATCAGTCAAATATTTCATCATTTTTATTGGATGAAAATAACTTTTCTCAGCAAGGTGATAACTGGGAAGAATGGGCTATAACCTTAAAAAATGAAATTGAAAAAAGAGAAAAAATGGAAAATGAAAACGAAATAGACTGGAAAAATGATGTGATATTCATTAGCAATCGTGATGAAGACAAAGAGTACAATTTAAAGCATTTTGGTTCAGAAACTAGATCCATAGATAAAAATTATATAGAATACAATGTTAATTCCAAGCAAATACGTGAAAATCCTAGTAAATATTGGAACTACTTGCCACGTGAAGTAAGAGAGCATCTAATACCTATTATTACAATCTGTGGAGGAGAAAGCAGCGGAAAAAGTGTAATGATAGACAAACTTGCAAATGTTTTTAATACAACTTCTGCTTGGGAATATGGACGTGAATATGTTTTTGAAAAATTGGGTGGAGATGAAGAATCATTACAGTATTCTGACTACGAAAAAATCGTTTTTGGACATCAGTCAAATGTTTTATATGCTGCAAGAAATGCTAATAAATTTGCATTAATTGATACAGATTATATCGCGACCCTGGCTTTTTGCCTAACTTATGAAAAACGGGACAATCCAATAGTTCGCGAATTTGTACAAAATTACAGATTTGACCTGACGATTTTACTTGAAAATAATGTTACTTGGGTAAATGATGGCCTTCGTTCAATTGGCGACAATGACAGACGTGAAAAATTCCAAAATTTATTAAAGAAATTATATAAAGAATATCATATTCAATATATTACAGTAAAATCAAATAGCTACGAAAAAAGATACTTGGCTTGTAAACATATTATAAAGGCATATTTAGATGGTGCTGATAATTCACAGCTTCAGGAAATAGCAGATTCTTTTATATAAAAAAATAACCTATTACTAAAATCCATTTTAATACTTAGTAAATAGGTTTTTTTATTTCTCAAATTTTTATTTTAAATTTTTTGGAAAAAAACAGCTAAATACTTTTATCGTGCCCTCCTTAAATCGTGCATACTTAGCCATTTTTGAAAAACCACTTTATATTATATAATTACAAAATTATATACTACTTTAT
>NZ_KI271281.1 GCF_000469385.1 Leptotrichia sp. oral taxon 879 str. F0557 | reverse complement strand
CTCCCTTTTGTCAACTACTTTTTTTGAATTTTTTGCAAAATTATTTTTATGGCGTCGCTTATATTTTTTATTTTACCCAATTCATTATCTGTGATCCATTTTGAGACATCGGTGTTTGTGTAGCCTAAAGATTCGAGAGCTAATTTCAAATCTTCTTTCATTGATATAATATGCGAAGTTGAAATTTCTGCTGTTATTAACTTACCATTTAATATATTGCTATTTTCTTCGATAGTTTCTATTATATCCAGTTTTTTCACTTTATCTTTTAAATCTAAAATTATTTTCTGAGCTTTTTTAATTCCTAATCCTGGAACTCTGGTAAAAATTTTTGATTCATTCTCTGTAACAATATCTATGATTTCTTTTAAATTAAATGTTGAAAGTATTGCAATTGCAAGTTTTGGTCCTACTCCGCTTATACTTACCAGCGCTTTGAACAGTTCACGCTCATTTTGTGTTTTGAAGCCATACAAAGATATATCGTCTTCTTTAACATTTGTATAAATGTATAACTTTTCTATATCTCCTATTTTGTCTATTTTCTCAAATGTTTTTAAAGAAATATTAATCTTATAAGCTAGTCCATTTACATCTATAGCAACGTAATCAATTTTTTTTACTGTTAATTTTCCAGAAATATATTCAAACATTATTCTCCTTTTTTTACTAAAATTTATTATTTTATAGGATTACTATAATCTTATTAGTTCCACTTTCTGTATGTTTTCTTCTAAGAACATAATTCCTATTTTTTTAAATTTTTCCTTACCATCCGTAACATAATATTTTACTTTTTCATTAGGAGCATCATTTTTTAATAATTTTTCTTTTTTAAGAATGTCTTTTAAATCTAATGCAGTTTCTTTTGCTGGATCTACTATTTCTATATCAGGATATAATTTATTAATTGCATCTTTTAAAAGTGGATAATGAGTACATCCCAATATTAATGTATCAATTTTTTCTTTAAAATCATCAAGATAAGTCTTTATTATCTGATTTACCAATTTTCCACTCAAAATTCCTTCTTCTACTGCTGGAACAAAAAGTGGACATGCTTTTTGGAAGATTTCTACATCTATTCTATAGTGTCTTATTTCTTCTTCATATTTACCAGATTTTATGGTTGCTTTTGTCCCTATAACTCCTATTTTTCTATTTTTTGTCGTATTTATTGCCGTTCTTGCTCCAGCTTCTATCACTCCGATAATCGGTACTTTAAAAATTTCTTTCAATTCTTTCAAGGCAAGTGCTGTAGCAGTATTACAAGCAACTACGATAGCATTTACCCCTTTTTCTAGTAAAAATTCAACTATTTCCTTCGAATATCCGATTATAAGCTCCTTCGTCTTTTCGCCATAAGGAACTCTTGCTGTATCTCCAAGATAATATATCCTCTCATTTGGCAATACTTTCCTGATTTCTTTTAAGACTGTAAGTCCACCAATTCCTGAATCAAATACACCGATAGACATTTTAGTCTCCTTTCTCTTCTTTTAGGATTAAAAAAGTCTAATTTTGATTAAAATTAAACTATGATAAACAAACTTAGTTTATATTATTTCATAATCAATTCTCCGCTGTAAGTCAATGTTCCATCAGTTGCAATGTATGTTCCTACGATTTTTCCACGACTTTCCTTAGTAATCCCCGAATTAAGATTTACTGAATAAGTTAGATTTGGTCGCTCAGTTGCTGTTATTTCTACATCCTTTGTTGGATAAAGATTATACTTAACATCTTCTATTGTCGCTGTAGCCACGACATCATTCTTATTTATTATTTTCATTTTTTTACCAGCTGAATTGTTATGATTTTTTCCAAAAATCATATTAAAAAATTGCTCTACCTTATTATTTCCTTTAGAATTTTTACTAGTCTCTGCGCTACTAGTATCATTGTTTTCAACATGTCTTGTGTTATTATTATTCATACTTGTTTTTCTTACATGTCCATTGGCATAATAATCATTTATTTCCTTGGCTCCAATAGCGTTTCTATCCTTTGCTCTGTTTGAGCCAAGAATAATAGCAATCATTCTATCATTACCTCTGTTTGCAGTTAAAACTATATTGGAACCAGCAGCATTATGATAACCTGTTTTTATACCGTCTACTCCTAGCACATTTCCTAACAAACTATTTGTGGAAGTTACTTTTGTATTTCCATTATCTACATAATCTGTCTTGTTTTTTGAAAAATTTAAATATTCACTATAGTCTTTTAATGTTATTTGAGCAAGCTTATATAGGTCTTTTGCATTTCCTTGATCCATACATGAACCTGTATAACTAGGTGGCAACCCATGTGGAGAGCAGTATCTCAATGAATTTAATCCATAGTTTTTTGCCTTCTCATTCATCGAATGTACAAAATTTGGTACATTTCCTCCTACGTATTCAGCAAGTGCATACGCTGCATTATTTGATGACTTTATAATAGTCGCTTTTAATAAATCCCTTACTGTATATTGTTTTCCAGCTATAAGCTTTATTCCATATGGAACTGAAGCCGCTTTTGATGAAACTGTCACTTTGTCATCATATGAAATTGTTCCATCTTTTATTTTATCCAATGTTAAGATTGATGTCATAATTTTGGTTACCGATGCCAAAGGCCTTATAGCCAAACTGTTATCTTCCTTTACAATATTTCCATTAACATCTCCAATCAAAAGTGATTTATAATCATAATAATCTTCTCCATTGGAAAATGATAGAGCTGAAACTGTCAAAAATGCTACAGCCATAACTATTTTTTTACTTTTTTTGCCAATTTTTAATTTTTTTTTCATTTTTATTCCTTTTAACCTCTTTCCATTATCTAAATAATAAATTTAACTAAAGTGTATTTTAACACTTATATATTAGTTTTTCATTTGTAATTTTCTTGATACACGACAAACGCATGAATATTTTAAACTATTT